>JAFZOU010000092.1 GCA_017550525.1 Bacteroidales bacterium | reverse complement strand
TGTAATGGGTGTGAACAACCAGTTCGCTTCCTTCTTCGGCGGCACCTCGCTGCTGATCATGGTGGGCGTTATCCTGGACACCCTCCAGCAGATTGAAAGCTATCTGCTCATGCGCCACTACGACGGACTTATGAAAACCGGTCGCCTCACTGGCAGGTCCGGAATGTAATTAATGAATGTACTATCGATTTTCGATATGGTAAGGCCCAAAACCAGTGAAGAAATCGAGCTGCTCAGGATCAACGGAGACCTTGTGTCCCGTACTCTGGCGGAGGTCGGCAAAATGGTCGCCCCAGGTGTGACAACCGAGAGGTTGAATGAGGTGGCCGAGACCTTTATCCGCGATCACGGAGCAGAACCTTCCTTCAAGGGTTTCGAGGGCTTCCCGGCAGCGCTCTGCATGTCTGTGAATGATGTCGTAGTCCACGGTTTTCCGTCAGATTACGTTCTCAAGGAAGGAGATATCCTTTCTGTAGACTGCGGAACCCTGTACAAGGGGTACAACGGAGATTCGGCCTACACCTTCCCGGTCGGGGAGGTGGACGCCGAAACCCGGAAGCTCCTGGATGTTACCAAGGCATCTCTGTACAAGGGCATCGAGGCCGCCGTGGCAGGCAATCGCACGGGCGATATCGGATACGCGGTGCAGTCGTACGCAGAATCATTCGGTTTTTCCGTTGTCCGCGAACTTGAAGGACACGGCCTTGGCAGGGAAATGCACGAGGAACCCGGAGTTCCCAATTACGGGAGAAGGGGTCACGGCGCCCGCCTCATCGACGGAATGGTTATATGTATTGAGCCTATGATCTGTGCAGGCGGCAGAGGTGTGTATCTTGCAAAAAATGGTTGGGCAGTACACACCGCCGATCACAGGAACGCGGCACATTACGAGCTTACGGTTGTTATCCGGAAAGGCCGGGCCGAGCAGCTGTCGACATTCGATTACATTGAGAAAGATGGTTTGATTAAATTTTAAGGAAAAACGTTCCGCCTATGTCCAAACAAGTAGCTATCGAGCAGGATGGTACTGTGATTGAGACCCTTCCCAACGCAATGTTTCGCGTGGAATTGGAGAATGGTCACGTCCTCCTCTGCAACATTTCAGGTAAGATGAGGATGAACTTTATCCATATCCTTCTCGGTGACCGGGTAAAGGTTGAGATCTCACCTTACGATTTAACCAAAGGAAGAATTTCTTTCAGATACAAATAAAAACTAGATAACGATGAAAGTCAAGACCTCCATCAAGAAACGCAGCGAAGACTGCAAGATTGTCCGGCGTAAAGGCCGCCTGTACGTTATCTGCAAGAAGAACCCCAAGTTCAAGATGCGCCAGGGTTAATAAGTGTAACTAATAAAAGTACAGATAGAATATGGCAAGAATAGCCGGTGTTGATTTACCGAACAACAAACACGGAGTTATAGGTCTCACCTATATCTACGGAATCGGCCGCAGCAGCGCCCAGAAGATTCTGAGCACTTGTGGCATCGACCCTACTATCAAAGTCGGAGACTGGAACGACGATCAGATCGCCGCTATCCGTACCCTCATCAACGAAGAGTTCAAGATCGAGGGTGAGCTCCGTTCCTCAGTCCAGATGGACATCAAGCGCCTTATGGATATCGGTTGCTACCGTGGTATCCGCCACCGTGCAGGTCTCCCTGTACGCGGCCAGAGCACCAAGAACAACGCCCGTACCCGTAAAGGTAAGAAGAAGACCGTTGCCAACAAGAAGAAAGCAACCAAGTAATCTGACTAGCTATGGCAAAGAAAACAACAACTACCAAGAAAAGAGTTGTGAAGGTAGAGGCTTATGGCCAGGCCCATATCTCCTCCACTTTCAACAACGTGATCGTGTCCCTGACCAATGCTCAGGGCCAGGTGATCAGCTGGTCTTCTGCCGGCAAGTGCGGTTTCCGTGGTTCCAAGAAGAACACTCCGTACGCCGCCCAGATGGCAGCAGAAGATGCCGCCAAGACCGCTTTCGATGCCGGTCTTCGCAAGGTTAAGTGCTATGTAAAGGGCCCGGGTGCAGGACGTGAGTCCGCCATCCGCACCATCAATAACGCAGGTATCGTGGTAACTGAGATTATCGACGTAACCCCTATGCCGCACAATGGTTGCCGTCCCAAGGGTCGCCGTAAAGTTTAATTATTAATCGAAGAAGAATTATGGCAAGATATACTGGTCCTACCACTCGTATCGCCCGTAAATTCGGCGAACCCATCTATGGCCCGGACAAGGCATTTGAGAAGAGAAACACTCCTCCCGGACAGCACGGTCTGGCTGCAAAGCGCAAGAAGCAGAAAGAATACGGCACCCAGCTTAAGGAGAAGCAGAAAGTCAAGTACATGTACGGTGTTCTGGAGCGTCAGTTCCGTAACACTTACGCCCGCGCTGCCCGCATGAAGGGTCAGACCGGTGAGAACCTCATCCTCCTGCTTGAGAGCCGCCTTGACAACCTCGTGTACCGTCTTGGCTTCGCTCCTTCACGCCCCGCTGCCCGTCAGCTTGTCCTCCACCGTCATATCACCCTGGACGGCGCAGTCTGCAACATCCCGTCATGCCAGGTTAAGCCCGGCCAGGTGATCGCAGTCCGCGAGCGTTCCAAGAGCCTCGAGGTTATCCAGGCTTCCGTAGCTTCCGCTACCAAGTACTCCTGGCTTGAGGCCGATATGAACGCTCTTTCCGGCAAGTTCCTCAATGTTCCCGCCCGCGAAGAAATTCCCGAGACCATTAACGAACAGCTCATCGTTGACCTCTACTCCAAGTAATAGAATTTAACACCGTAAAACTTATGGCAATCTTAGCTTTTCAGAAACCCGACAAGGTGATTATGCTCGAAGGCACCGACACCGTGGGTCGTTTCGAGTTCAGACCTCTTGAGCCTGGCTACGGACAGACCATCGGCAACGCCCTCCGCCGCATTCTCCTCGCCTCATTGGAGGGATTCGCCATTTCTCAGATCAAGATCGAGGGTGTCCAGGATGAATTCCAGACCATCCCCGGCGTGATCGAGGGTATGCAGGAAATCATCCTTAACCTCAAGCAGGTCCGCCTGCGCAGGATGGTTGACACCGTAGACTCAGAAGTGGCAAACATCACAATCAGCGGAAAATCCGAATTCACCGCTGAGGACATCTCCAAAGGATTGTCTTCTTTCAAGGTGTTGAATCCTGAGCTTCACATCTGCTCGCTGGAGCCTTCCGTAAAGATCGTCATTTCCCTTACAGTCACCAAGGGCCGTGGATTCGTGCCCGCAGAGGAGGAGAGGGATGAGAACACGCCCATCGGCACAATTCCCGTGGACGCCATCTACACCCCTATCCGTAAAGTCAACTGGACCGTGGAGAACTACCGCGTGGAGCAGAAGACCGACTACGAGAAACTCAACCTCGAGATTGTAACCGACGGTTCCATTTCCCCGGAGGCTGCCCTGCAGGATGCAGCAAATATCCTCATCTATCATTTCAAGCTCTTCACAGATGACAAGAAGATCGCCATCGAGTCTGCAGTGGAAACTGACAGCAAGGAGCTTGACGAGGAGTCACTGAGGATGCGTCATCTCCTCCTTACCAAACTCTCCGATATGGGCCTCAGCGTTCGCGCATTCAACTGCCTGAAGGCTGCCGATATCGACACTTTCGCAGACCTTGTGTCCTACAGCCGCGCTGAACTCATGAAGTTCCGCAACTTCGGCCGCAAGTCCCTCAACGAAATTGACCTCCTGGTAGAGAAGATGAAACTTTCCTTCGGTATGGATGTCACCAAGTACAATATTGAACCTAAGAAAAAGATCGTTTAACAATGAGACACAATAGAGCAGTCAATCATCTTGGTCGTCAGAGCGGTCATCGCAAGGCCATGCTCGCAAATATGGCATCCTCCCTCATCCTGAAGAAGAGGATCACCACCACCGAGGCCAAGGCAAAGGCCCTCAAGCCCTACCTTGAACCCCTCGTGACCAAGTCAAAAGAAGATACAACTCACTCCCGCCGCGTTGTCTTCAGCTATCTGAAGGACAAAGAGGCAACTGCAGAACTCTTCCGCACCATCGCTCCCAAGGTGGCCGATCGTCCCGGTGGATACCTCCGTATCCTCCACACCGGTTTCCGCAGCGGTGACGCAGCAGAGATGGTACTTGTAGAGTTTGTGGACTTCAACGAGGCCGCCCTTGCTTCCGGCAAGAAAGAGGCCAAGAAGACCACCCGCCGCAGCCGCGCAAAGAAGGCCGAAGCCGCTCCCGCAGAAGAGGCCCCCGCAGCAGCTGAAGCTCCTGCAGCAGAAGCTCCCGCAGCAGAGTAAGAAACACTTTTCGGCAAAAAGTCCGGTTCCAGGTGGAGCCGGACTTTTTATTTGCCTCTTACCTTGAATACAAGTGCGGTGTGAGGTATTCGGAGCTGGGTTTAAGTATCAATTGTCCGTCTTCTATCACTTCCTCAAGCGATGTGATATACATTCGCCGCGGCCCAATTGATGATGCCGATGCATGGGCGTGGAAGACCATCATGAGCTTTCCTTCCTTGTTCCGGAAGACACTGCTATGGCCGGTGCCGTATAGCTCTCCCGGCTTTCTCATGATTGGATTTCCACCGTATTTGGTCCAGGGACCCAGCGGAGAGGATGCTGTGGCAAGTCCTACGGCATAATCCTGACTCCTGAAGTCGTTGGCAGAATAAGTCATGTAGTACGTGTCTCCTATCCGCATGACCGTAGGGGCTTCCGTAACGCGGCCAAAGATAAGTTCCCAGGGTTCCGCGGCCCAGATACATCGTACCTGCTTTCCCACAGACTGCATTTTGTGAGATAGTCTTGCACCCCGGATCTCGTTTCCCCTGCCAAGCCCCCATCGGACCCAGTACATGTACACAGAGCCGTCCTTGTCTATGAAAAGAGTGTTGTCTATGCCGTTCGGGTCCTCTGTCATGATGCCATGGCCATAAGGCCTGAACGGGCCGGATATATCATCGGCAACGGCTATGCATGGCTTCTCATCGGCCGTATATAGCATGAAGTATCGGCCATCCAGGAAATACACTTCCGGGGCCCAGAATCCTTTGCTTCCAGAAGAGTCTTCACGGTGCAGTACAAACCCGGATTTGGCTTTCCCTTTTACCTGCACCCAGTGCTCAAGGTCTTCCGAGCGGTAACAGCGAAAACCATCGTTGGATTCGGTTCCAAAGGCATAATAGGTGTCCCCTTCCAGATAAATGAAAGGATCGGCCAGATTCATCTGCCCCAAAGGCTGCCCGCTGACTACCATGGCAGCCAGCGGGAGTAACAGAAGTATTATTGATAGTTTTCGCAATGATTATACTCTGAGCTTTTCTTGCTTGCGGCAGAAGACGGCGGCATAGTAGAATATAACTGCGAAAGCGATTGCCGGGACTATATAGGCCAGGGCGATACTGCCGGATTGGTCGGACAGAATACCTTCAATCTGTGTGAGCACGCTTGCACCGGCAATGGCCATGACCATGCCTGATCCTCCAAGCTTGGTGTCTTCACCAAGGCCCTCGCAACCCAGACCGTAGATGGTGGGGAACATGAGGGAGAGGCAGCCGCTGATGCACATGAGGCAGTACACTCCAAAGAAGCCGTTACCAAGCACTGTACCAAGGCAGAAGGCAACTCCCAGACCGGCCATGATAGAGAGCAGACGGCGGGGGCTCACCCATTTCATAAGCCATGTGCAGACGAAGCGCATTATCACAAAGAGAACCAGTGACATGATGTAATATGTTGCGCCGGCTTGTTCGGCCGTACGGGGCAGAAGGACATCCAGCCCAACGGCGTCACAGATGTTATAGAACCCGGCCGCAATGGGCTCCACTCCGCGAAGGGCTCCAATGATCTGTTCTGTGGAAGCGCCGGGGCCGAGTGAAGAGATTACATCGTCAAAATGCAGGTTCTGCATGGCGTAGCGTATGGTATATGACCACACGGCTATCTGTGCGCCAATGTCAAAGAACTGAGCCACCACGCCCCATACATAATTCTTGTTCTTGATAAGGCGTTTACCTGAACCCTTAAGGTTCATGGGGCCGCTCTCCTCCTTTAGGTTTGGCATCTTGGTCAGGTAGATGGCCAGGAGAATGGCCAGCATAACAACGCCAAGGATGATGTATGTAGTGGTTACGGCATTCAGTTCTCCCATCTGGATGGAGGCCAGTTCACTTTCACTGAGCTGGGCTCTGGCCGATGCTGTGAGTGTGTTGAGCTGTGATAGGATGAATATCTGGGATATTACGACTCCGGTAATGGCCCCGAAAGGATTGAAAGACTGGGCGAAGTTGAGGCGGCGAGTGGCAGTTTCAGCAGGGCCGAGGGCAAGAACATAAGAGTTGGTTGCCGTCTCAAGGATGGATAGACCTGCAAACAGCACCAGTATGGCAAACAGGAACATCATGTAGCCCACGGTATTGTTTGCTACAGCCACCCTGGAAGCAGGAAAGAACAGGAAAGTGCCCAGGGAATACAGTGCAAGTCCCAGCATTACGCCAGACTTGTATGAATATCTCTTGATGAATATGGCACCCGGGATTGCGAAGCATCCATATCCCAGCAGGTAGCATACAACCTGAATCCAGGCTGTCTTTGAGTCGGACAGGCTCATTATCCGCTTGAAGGCGGCAAGCATGGTGTCCGTGAGGTTGTTGGGGACAGCCCATGCGAAGAACAGGCAGGTCAGGAGGATAAAAGGCCAGACTATGCCTTTAGGAACAAGTCTTGATTTTTCTGCCATTGCACACTATTTTGATGAAAAAACACTTGCTATCTTGTCCAGGCTTACTCCAAAGACTTGCTCAACTATTGAGGAAAGCAGGGCGGGATCTCCCTGGATGTGGATGGTATACTGGACGTGGGTGAGGCTCTCTCCGGGGACCAGGGCGGCACCGGGTGAGGACGTTTCTATCTCATAGAAAGGGCCCTGGACGAATCCTGTCTCGGTGGGACCGTCGTTGTAGGAATTGATTACATCACCGCCAAAAGGATTGTCCTGGTGGCCCCACTGGCCGTTTACATAATCTACATCGCCTTCGGGAACGCTATATTTCAGGATATTCAGAACGCCCTGGGCGGAGTCGTAGCTGCCGCATATGTCCTTGGCGCTTCCCGAAGGAAGGCCGATCTTGGACCGGTATTCTCCGTCAATCTTGAAATAGAACATTCCATCTTCGTAGACCAGACGTTCTGAGGGAACCTTGCCAAAATACTCATCGTTTATTTTCCTGCCTTGGAAGTCCGGATTGCAGGGGATGAACACTGTTGTTGTGGGGGTGGGATTAAAAGAGCCAAGCAGCCACACGGAAGGCATACCCGTCTCTTTGGTCCAGGCCGATTCACCCTTGTTGGTAAGAGTGTTCTCAGTCTTGTAGGCCAGGGATTTCAGTTCCTTGGGAATGTCTACTCCAAGGAGGTCTTTGAGCTCTGAGGCATCTACAAGGGACACGGTGCGGAGAACTCCGATGCGGAAACAGTTGTCTGAAGCATTAACGGCATCAAAGTCCTTTGAGAGGACAACCTTGCTTTGGGTTTGCTCCAGGATGTCATAGGGATCTGTGTCTATATAGGAGGGAACTTTCCAGTTTTCATAGACCTGTTCCTCTCCCTTCCGGAAATACCAGGAAAAAGGCCCTCCTTCCGGGCCGATCCAGAAACGTTCCTCCCCGCCGAATGGATTGAACTGGGGGCTGACCTTGCCGGCATCAATGAAGCGGTAGTTGGTCCAACCGTAGCTTGTGCCTTCATTTCCGTCTGTGGTGGAAGTCTGGATGCGACCCTGCCATGCAGGAATGACCATCACTTTGGATTGACCGTCCACGAGCTCCACGATGCCTATGCCGTGCTTGGCAAAGTAGGCGACGTCATAACCATAAGTACCCATCTTGTAATCATTGTTGTTACAGCCGGCGAAGCAGCATAGCGCAGCTCCTAGGGCAATAATTTTAAATACCTTTTTCATTTTTATTGTAGTTCATTTCATCTCTCCCAACTTGCCTCCGGGATGGCATCTGTGGTATTTTTCCTTGTCCCAGTCCTTCTCTACCTGAAGGAGGACGCTCAGTGCCTGGAGGGCTATCATTTCCGCGTTCACGGAATTGCGGGGTGCACGGCCCAGCGGGCCGCCTTCTTCATCAACACCTGCAAGAATGGTGCTTTCTGAATGCTCAGAAAGCCAGCTGTTGGGATTTCCGGTTACAGCTATCACCTTGCATCCGTTGGCATGGATGGCGTTTACTGTGGCCTTCAGCTCAGCGGTCTCTCCGGAATTGGAAATGGCTATCACAACGTCTCCTTCCACAAGCTGCCCGCAGGATCCGTGGACGGCTTCGGTGCCGTGGAGAAAACAGGCCGGGTTGCCGGTAGATGCCAGCAGGGAAGCCACATACGCCGCCACATGGGCGGGCTTCCCGATACCTGTCACATGTATCCTTCCGCCCCGGGCCTGGGAATCCAGGATTATATCGGCCGCCTTGCAGCAGGAATCCAGATTGAAACCGTCTATGTACGCAGCCGTACTTGCCTTTGCCTTACGGAGGAAGGTCTCCGTAGCCTTAATGCTCTTTTCCTGTATCATTATAATAAGTTTAGCAATTGATTACATCCGCGTTCTTCAAGCAGCTCCTTGACCTGCGCCATTGTGGGAAGTGAAGGTATGGCTCCAAAGCCGCAGACCGTTATTGCAGCAGTGTGCACTGCCAGCAAGATGGCCTTGTCAATTGAAAGGCCGCACACATATCCTGCGCAGAAAGCTCCAACAAAGGAGTCTCCGGCGGCTGTGGGGTCCTTTACATCGGTCATCTTTACACAGGGGACATGAATCAGGCTTTCAGGCATGCATAAGGCTGCACCTTCGTCGCCAAGGGTGATGATTACATTGGGAACGCCCTTGCCCATAAGGATTGATGCTGCTTCCTTCAGCGCCTCCTCAGAGAGTCTTCCCTGCCCGTCTGTCTTTACGCCGGACAGGAGCGATGCCTCTGTCTCGTTGGGAGAGATGAAAGTGACGCAGGATAGTAATTGGGCCGATAGTGGAGCTGCCGGGGCAGTGTTCAGCATGACCGGAACGCCTGCGTCCTTGGCAACGCGGGCAACGTATTCAATGGTGGGCATTTCCAGTTCAAGCTGCATTATCACCATGTCATAGCCGCCTATCTCATCCTTAAGCCATCCAAGGTCTTCAGGTTTAAGGTCAAAATTGGCCCCGGGAACCACTATGATGCTGTTTTGAACTCCTGACTCTCCAGTCTGGATGCGTATATGTCCCACGCCCGATGGATGCTCATGGCTTATCTTTACGTGCCGAGTATCCACTCCGGAAGAATTCAGGGCCTGAAGCATAACCTGTCCGTACATGTCGTCTCCGACACAGCCTGCCATATGGGTTTCAACTCCCAGCCTTGCAGCCTGTACAGCCTGGTTGGCTCCTTTGCCTCCGGGAGCAGTCTTAAATGAGTTGCCAATTACGGTCTCGCCCATATTGGGCACCCTGTCAGCCGTGGCAACAAGGTCCATGATGAAGCTGCCGACGACCAGTATTTTGGGTTTCTTGTTCATGACATTCCATTTATCACTCAGTTCCTCCGTCTCCGGCAGTGACTGTTGTCCAACCTGGATTCTGCAGAAGGAGGTGTTTATTGTTTTTGTCAACCTCAGACTGGGGTATAGGGAAGAAATAGTGCTTGGGGGATTCAAACACGCGGTTCTCTACGAATATCCTCTTGTAGAAGGCGGGATCCTGCTGAGATGTGCCTTCCCAGATGTTCATGGAGTGGATGGGGCCGCCTTCGCCGTCTACGGTCTTCCATCGGCGTACATCAAACCAGCGATGAACTTCAAATGCCAGTTCAATCCTGCGCTCATGATGAATCCTCTCACGCATCTTGTCCTTGTCAAGACCGGCATCAAGGCCGGGAAGGCCTGCGCGTGTGCGGATGGCATTCACATAGTCATACACTGTTGTTGAAGGACCGGAATACTCGTTGAGGGCCTCTGCGTAGTTCAGATAAATCTCACCCAGACGGATATAAACCCAAACCTGATTAGGAGTATACTGCCAGGGAATATGCGTGGGATAATGGAATTTTTTCATCAGATATCCCGTCTTGCAGTAGTCTGATCCGGCGTTATTCTTGCCGTCAATTCCGGTGAACCAGAATTCGTTGACGTGTGGAGCCGTCCAGTTGCTGGCGCGGGAAGTTTTCCATATTCCGCCGGCAAAGTTGATGGAGGCATAGAAACGGGGTTCTCTGTGGGTGTACATATTGGATACGCCCACTTCCCACCTGCCGGCCTTGGAATCTGTGGAGAATCCGGCTTCTACATATCCTGAAGCGGGATTGATAATAGGAGTGAGACCATTGTTGGTGTAGCCCGTTATGGGTGTGGAGCCATCTTCCATCTCATAGGCGTCAACCATTTCCTGTGTGGGGTCAAAAATGGAATAGCAGCCAAAGGATGTAGGGTCGCTACAGTTTAGCCAGTGATCTGTAGCGCCGTTGTTACGGCCCCATAATACTTCCTTGTTCCAGTTGTCATTGAAGATGTTCTGGTAGTTTTTCACAGGGTCTGCGGGCAGATCCTTGTCATAGAGGCCATGCCCGGCAGCCTCGGCGGCGTCTATGCACTCCTTTGCCGCATCTGCCGCGGCTTTCCATTTCTCGGGGTCATATGTCTGGGAAATAAGGTTTTCTCCAGTAACAAGATCCTTGAGCTCTGCAAAGTCAGGGTTGCCGTTGTACAGAGGGGAGGCGATATACAGCAGGACTCTGCTCTTGAGGGCAAGCGCAGCAATCCTGGTAGCCCTGGCCTGGTCTTCAGAAGCCCAGGAGTCCTTGTCAATCAGATATTCGGCCGCTATGTCGCAGTCATCGGATATGAATTTGGCAACATTGTCTGCAGGAGCCCTGGTTATGGAGGCTATATCTTCATTGATATCAAGAACATGATCAATAATGGGGATGGGGCCGTAAGCGCGGAATATCATAAAATGATAGAATGCCCTGAGGAAATAGGCTTCACCTTTCATCCACCTTATTTCATCGGCCGTAGCCTCCGAGCATCTGTCTACGTTTTCTATGACCATGTTGGCCTTACGGATTGCTTCGTACATGGTATTCCAGATGTGTGCGGCGAAGTCGTCAATGGGGGCCCATGCGCCACTGCTCATGGCATGGGTGACGTGGCCGCCGAAAGCGATTTCCATCTCATCGCATGCTCCGGTGAAGTTGTTGTCCCACGCCATATCGGCATGGAAAGGAAGATAAGAATATGTATTTGCAAGGAAGGCCCTGGTTTGCAGGCGGTTGGAGAAAACGTCGTCAATTGTGAGGTTCTCATCCGGTGACATGTCCAGGAATTTCTCGCATGATGAAGCGCAAGCAAGGATCACTGCGGTTGCTGAGAAAATGTATAATATCTTTTTCATAATTATCCTCCTTTTCTTTAGAATCCTACTTCAATGCCGATGGTAGCCGCCAGCTGGGTAGGGTAGGTGCTGGCTCCAAGGTGGTTGGACTCGGGGTCTACTATGCCCTTCAGGCCGTCGAAGCAAAGAAGGTTGTTGCCATTGATGAATAAACGGAGTTTCTCAAGCCCTATCCTGGATGTGATCTTCCTGGGGAAAGAGTATCCTACTTCGGCCGTCTTCAACTTGAGGAAAGAAGAGTCGTGCAGGTAGAGAGTGTTAATCTGGTAGTTGTTGGTAGAGGTTCCGTTGTGCACAACCGGATAGAGGGCGTTGGTGTTATCGGCCCCGGGGATAAAGCGGTTGTCATAGTATTCACGGTAGACGTTATATCCCGGATAATCAAGCTGGAAAGGCCACATGCCTGCGGCATCCAGAAGTATGGATGCGTTGGCTGCACCGGTGAAATTGGCCGATACATCGAAGCCTTTCCAGGCCACGGTAAAGCCAAATCCATACATTATCTCCGGCTCACGGGCGTACCCTATGAATACTCTGTCGTAGGGATTGATTACGCCATCATTGTTGACATCCTTGTATTTTATGTCGCCCACGGTATACGTGCCCAGCTCCTGCTTGGGGCTGTTGTCAATTTCTTCCTGAGACTGGAACAGCCCGAGGGCTATATATCCAAGAGGGATCCCGATGGACTTTCCGCGGGTGTTCTGGTAGCTCCATAAGGACTGTGCTGTGTCGTCTTCTATGACAGTGTTATGTGCGTATGTCACATTACCGCGAATCTGGTAATAGAGCCCATAGGATGTTGTGTTGGTAAACTCAATGTTGGCATCAAAACCGGTATTGTCCATTATGCCGATATTGGAAAGCGCCAGCTGATTTGACGCAAGACCTATGGTTCTGGGGACGGACCCTCTTTCCAGAAGGATATTGGTACGGTGCTCATAGAAATAGTCTCCTGACAAACGCAGTTTGCGGTCAAACATCTCCAGATCAAGGCCTACATCGGCCTTATTGGAGACTTCCCAGGAAGCCAGAGGGGAGCCCATCCGGGATTCGGCCACGCCTCCAATTCCATTGGACTGATCATAACTGAAGGTGTAACCGGCAGCATTCTTGTTGATCGTAGACATGTAGAAGAAACGCTGAGCATTGAGGGCGTCGTTACCTACAGTTCCATAAGAGCCCCTTATCTTAAGGTGATCGATGAAACTGACGTTCCACCATTTTTCTTCTGAAGGAACCCAGCCGGCAGACACAGCAGGGAAGAAGCCGTATCTATGACCGGGGGCGAAGTTTTCGGAGCCGTTGTATCCGGCGTTGACTTCAAAGAGGTAGCGCTGCCTGTAATTGTATGCAAGTCGGCCGGCGAACCCCTGACGCCTGTAAGGCAGCTGGGCGGTGGAATTCCCTGCGGTAAGGTCTGAATAGTCCCTTAAGTTAGCCATAAGGAGGGCCGATACTCCATGACCATTGAATACGCGGTCATAATTGATTCGGGCATCGGCATAGTAGGACCTGTTGGAAACATTATAGGCCAGATAGTAGCCCATGGTTCCCTCTTCCTGAATCACATTGTAGCGGTCTTCACCCGTAATGGGATCAGGCCCCAGGTATTTCTTCAGCTCAGGTTGTTTGCGGCGGGTTGCCTCAACACTGTAATAGTGGTCATAAGCGAAGTTGCCTTCAATCACAAGGCCCGGAGTAATCAGTGTCCCCAGATCCCATTTGGCGCCAAAAGTGCCCTGGGTTGTGGAGCGGAACTGTTTTGAGAAACCATTATTGGTGGTAAGGACATACGGACTGTTCTTCTCATAAGATGTATTGGATGAACCAAAGGAGCCGTCCGGGTTACGGATGGGATAGGTTATGGGATTGACAACCTTGAGGGACCAGAATATGTCTCCTGCAGGTGTTCCGGGATATGTCCTGTTCTCCACTATTTCCGCAAGGCCAAGGGTTAGGGTGAAGTTCTTGGTCACATTCACGTCCACATTGGTGCGGAAGTTATATCTCTGTGACAGGGAGTTGGTCCTGTATTTATATGCAGGGTCTTCCTTGAAAAGGCCGCTTTCTGAAGAGAATCCGGCGCTGACATAATAGCGGACTATTTCATTACCGCCGCTTACGGATACTGTGTTTATGGTCTGGAAGGCATTCTTCTTGAGTACGGCATCCGTCCAGTCTACGCTGGGATAGTTGTAGGGGTCCGAGCCATCCCTGAAGAGTTCAATCTCTTCATCGGACCATGGCAAGGCAACTCCACCTGTTTCGCAGGCTTCATTCATAAGGGTGGCAAACTCCCAGCCTTTGATGTAGTTGGGGAAGCGAAGGCCGTGAAGCAGGGAGGATTCTGACCTGAAGGAGACACGGGGCTTTCCGGCCGTTCCTTTCTTTGTGTTGATAAGGATAACGCCGTTAGCTCCCCGCATACCGTAAACTGCGGTTGCAGAAGCGTCTTTGAGGATTGAGAAAGACTCTATTTCATCAGTGTTGATAAGGTTGATATCTCTCTCGATGCCGTCCACAAGGACAAGCGGACTGGAATTGAGCCATGTTCCCGCTCCACGGATAAGGAGGGTGGCGCCGTCATAGCCGGGCTCTCCGGATCTCTGGCGGGAGATTATGCCCGGGACAGTGCCGCCCAGCGCATTTGCAAGGGTGGGCGTGGTGGCTTTACCAACAATCTCCGTGTTCACCACGGTAAGGGCTCCCGTGACCGTTGCTTTCTTCTGGGTGCCGTAGCCAATGACAACGGCATCTTCAAGGGATTCCATGTCAGGCTCCAGGGCAACGTCAATGGTGCTTCTGCCGTCAATCCTGATTTCCCGGGTCTTGTAGCCTATGGCCGATATTACCAGAATTCCCTTGGAGTCGTTGACCTTGATAAGGTAGGTACCGTCCAAATCCGTTATTGTTCCAACATTGGACGCCTTGAGCATGACTCCAGCTCCAATAGAGGGCTCTCCTGTTGATGCATCGGTTATGGTACCGGATACAGTAATTGATTTTTTCCCCTGTGCGTTTACGCTCAAGGGAAGCGCAAGCATTGCCAAAGCAAGGAGTGAGAACAGGACCAGACTCCCTATGGAAACGCCGCGGATTTGTGTCTTAATTGACATAGCAGGTTAAATAAAATGTTCCGTATAACGCTAAATCGTTATAGCTTTTAAAGCAAAAAAGAAACCCGAAAATGTCAGGGTAAACAACTTAAAAATCTGCCTTACTAATTGGGTTTCAATAACTTGGTTAATGGTGGCAACAAAAATATGTCGGGCTTTTCTATGTTGCTGTTGCAAATATATGTACTTTATTCTGGAAAAACAAGTGATTTGCTAAAACAATTTAGTTTAGTTTAGTTTCCCGTGAATCAGATAAGTATTGTATGCATTCCATGCCGACATTATGAAATACAGGTCATTTCCCTCCTTAAGGGACAGGGGGTGTATGAAGCTGCCGTAGGGGCGCCAGAATGATCTTCCGTCGGTAAGTACCTGGGGTTCGCTCCAGGGGCCTATTATATTATCTGCGTATCGCATTATTATTTGGTCGTTGCGCTGCTCGTTGATGTAGAGAATGACCCATTTGCGGTGCTGGGGGAACCACGCAAAGGATAGTTCTCCGCTGAAGTCGTCGAAAATGGGTGCAGCTACGGTTTCCTTATCCCTTACCCAGCCAAGACCACTCCAATACTCATACTCGTCCTGATGTTCCACCCTGTCTTCGACCACCCTGGCAAGGCGGGGATTTGAGGATCGGCCTGTTACGGTTCCTATCATATATACATATCCCTCATGATTGAACAGGCCCACCTGGCCGAAGTTGCTTCTGGATGCAAAACTGATGGACCTTACCCGGTTCCATGTCCTTGCTCCGTCGGTGGATTTAAAGTAGCTTGAGAAATTGGAAACCCAGCCATACCAGGTGCGGATGTTCATATAGTGGATATAATCGGCCCCGCCTGCGTGGACGGCTCCGGTTGGGATAGAGGTATAGTCGCTGTTGCCGTCGGTTATGTGTGCGCTGTAGCAGATCTCCCTTGCGCGCCCCTGACTGTCTGTGGCCGCGCCTGTTATGGACAGGCCGTCACTGAGCCTGGTGTCCTCGGAGAATAGCAGGACGTTACCCCTCCAGTTTGACCCGCCAGGGTTGGGCGCGGTGAGATTGGGGACAAAGTCTCCGCCGAATGTGTCGCCGAATACCATGCCGAATTTACCCGGGGATATTTCCCATGTTATTCCAAGGTCTGTCCCTCCTACGTCAAAGCGTGTGTGGGTGTTGTTGAACACTTCATACGCCACCTTTGGCAGGCCGTCGTGGCCATTGTCCTCTTTGCCGGTTACGCGGGAAACAACCTTGAAGTCGCTGAATGTCAGAGTGGTAAACTTCTTTCCGGAGGTGTTGTCTATGGTAAGCTTGCTTACCGGGCCGGGCCGTCCGTCCTTGCCCATCAGCTGGAATTCCAATACCGTCTCCTGGGGGTCGTCGGGGTGGATGGCATATTGGAACATGAACTTTTCCGAAAGGATGCCTACACCGTATTTGTTTACATTACCGTAACCGCCTCCATTCCGGGTTACAATAAGTGATGAACTACTAGGTAACCCCAGAAAAGTGACCTCTACCTTCACAAGGCCGTTTTCGTCAGGGACTGCCCTGTTATCCGAGAACACTACCTTTAAACCGGGGTTCTGGTTCACGGGGGCCTGCTCTCCGACGGTTTTGCAACCGGAGATGGTCAAAACTGTAATGAAAGGAAGAAAGAATTTCATCATAAACCTTTAATGTCTAAAGACATTAGATAGGTATTGTATGGTAGCCACATGGACATTATGAAGTACAGCTTCCCGCCTTCCTGCTTGGACAAGGGGTGGATGAATGAGCCATAAAGCTGTGGATAACTCAGGCCGGAAGCCACGGTGAGAGGGTCGCTCCAGGGGCCGGTTATTTTGTCGGCATAACGCATGGTAATCTCATACCTGGGCCCGTTGAAATACAGTATGACCCATTTCTCGAATTCCGGGAGATACTCAACCGATAGTTCACCTGCTATGTCGTCAATCAGGGTTGTGGCCTCCTTCTCCTGGCCCTTTTTCCAGTCGGCACCATTCCAGAACTCATACTGGGACTGACTCTCGATGCCCGATTCCTTGACTCTGGCGAGCTTGGGCTTGGAATTCCTTCCGGACTGAGTACCTACCATATAGACGTATCCGTCGCCGATATTGCAGAATCCAACCTGGCCGAAGAAACTCTCGCCGCCCCAGCTGATTCCGTTAACCTTGTCCCATGTGCCGCCGCCGTCCATTGAACGGTACATGCCGGAATAGTTTGTAACCCACCCATCCCAGGTTTTGATGTTGAAGTAATGGACGTAATCACGGTTGTTGGCGTGGACGGCCGATGTGGGGATGGAGGTGTAGTCTCCAAACCCGTTGGTGACGTGGGCGCTGTATATTATCTGCCTTGCTCTGCCCCCCTGGTCCACAGCCGCGCCGGATATCCTCAGGCCGTCTTCAAGGTTTGTGTCGTCAGAGTATAGCAGCACGTTGCTTCGCCAGGAACCGCCATTAGGACCAGGAGCGCTGAAATTTGGATTGAAATCGGCCCCGAAAGTGTCTCCAAAGAAGAGACCGTAGTAGCCGGAAGATATTTCCCACACTATTCCCAGGTCTGTGCCGCCCACATTATATTTGGTGTCGGTGCCGTTATTTACGGTGTATTTCACGGCTGGAAGACCGTCGTGACCGTTGTTCTCCTTGCCGGTGACGCGGGAAACCATTTGAAGGTTGGAGATAATGAGCCTTGAGTATTTTCGGCCTTCTGTATCCTTCTGATTATCTACAATAGCCACAGCAGTTTCACTCTTGGCGCCGTCTATGCCTACCAGGGTGAATTCAAAACGGAACTGGGCATCGTCCGTGGGAAGCATGGTGTAGTTATATGTATACTCCTTGCTGAGAACTCTCGGGTAATAGTTGATACTCTGCACGCCAACCGAAGTGATCTTATCTATGGTCATATACTTTGTCTGTTCAAGACCGCTTATGGTCATAGATATGGCAAGTTTGCCGTTTACGGGATAGACGGTCTGCTCCAGGGGAGTTATGCTCAACTCCTCTGGAGGCAGTTCAGGCTCTGCCGACGGCTTCTGACAAGCCGCCAGAGCCATTGCTGTCAGGCTTAATGCTATGGCTAAATATTTAATTCTCATTTGATTCTGTTTATTCGTTTGATAATCTTTGCGGGTTTATCCGGGTCTATCCCAAAATAATATACGGCTCCCTGGCGGAAAGGCTCCACAAGTTCGAAGTTCTCGAAGGCGATGCCACCGGGGATTGTCTTGTATATGGCCCAGTAGGTGTATCGGCCATTCACTACACTGTACATCTCATCCTGGGGAAGGGGGCAGCACCAATACTGAGTGGCGGGGATGCCTTTATAGTCCCAGCCTTTGAAGGTGCCTTCCTCATATACGGCGTTCTGGTAGTCCGCTTCTGTTTCGGTTGGGTAGGCAAGCACCCAGGCTCCACCCTTGCGGTCACGGACCATATCCTTAAGGAAGGTGTACTCATAGGGAGTAAACCATTTATCCCTGTAATCAGGCCAGAGGTCATGGGAGAGTTTTGTTACTCCACCCGCGGCATAAAGGCGTCTGAGGCGCATTTTATTGCCCATCGTGGCGGTCAGTATGAATTTATCAAGAGGGGCCGATTGGGCGGAAGCGAAAGCCTGGAGTTCAAACTGATATGGACTGCCCTCGATAAAGCGCAGGCGGACGTAGACATCGGCACCGTTGTCAAACTTCTCGCAGAAAATCCATACGGTAAGAGTCTGTTTCCCGTCCTCTACGGCAACAGTGCCGCGGGCAGGATGGAGCTTGTCCCAGGTTGCGGGCCTTTCGGGAGTGTCGCTGCTGCGAAACTGCTTTCCCTGAACTCCATCCAGAGCGCTGCTTTCCAACTCTGAATAGCCCCGGTTCTGCGAGGATGCTACTATTGGCTCCATGGCGATATAATTGATTATATTCATGTCGCCGGCTCCAAGATATGGGGCGTAGATATCCAGAAGACCACGGGGGCGGCCGGGAGGGTTGATGCCCACCCTTATTCCGTCGGCAAAGCCCCAAACGGCCATGGACGGTGTGTCCTGGGCAGGACGGACCCATATTCCGTCCTGCCGGGGAGGCTCAAGCCGCACTCCGTCTATGACCATCTGTGCAAATGCCGCCGTGCAGCATAGGATTGAGCACAGGAAAGTTGCGGTCTTTTTCATAACTAGTTCACTTCCAGTTCCTGCCATGAAGGGAAGGCGGGGAATTTACCGTGAGGCTCGGCCTGGTACCAGAACACTGTGGCCGATATGTCGGAGTGCTGGGCCAGGTATCGGCCATCGTGCCTCCAGCCAAGGTCCTGGATGGTTACCTTCAGGTTTTTCTCAAAGCGGATAGGGTCCATTATATGCCAGCGGTACAGGCCGAAGCGCTCCTGGGAGCGGTATGTGCCGTCCGGGCGTATGACCTGGCATAGTCCGGCGTAAGGGGTGCAGAACTCAATGAATCGGCCATTACGGTCAAAGTTATATGAGCCGCAGAAATAGTCTTCCGTGCCGGTGCTGCAAATGGTGGGGAACTGTTTGTCGTCGTCGATGAAGAACTTGATCTCTCCTTCTCCCCACCAGCCGTTGTTGTGCAGGCCCCAGGCAAGATAGACGCCCACATACTGGCCCTTGCCCTTGATTCCGTCTATGATGGTGAAATCCGAAGTCTCGTTATAGGGGGTCCTTCTGAACTGGGCGTGGAAATAACCGGCGTCTTCCGGGACCTCCGTGAGAGTGTAGTCTATCTGATAATAGAGGGTCATTTCGTCGCGGTCATTGACGTTCTCCATGGTAATCTTGCACTTCTTGCGGAAAGGCATCTGCCAGTAGCAGTTGAAGGCGCTGCCGGGATTAACGCACACTGGCAGTGATACCAGAGGGGCATACTCGTTCCAGCCCATGCAGAAGAAGTCCGCTATGGGGCATTCCACAGAAGGAGTGGTTTCGTCGTCCCAATAGATGCGGATAATGGTCCAGCGCCAGACACCTGTAGGAGTCATCCAGATGTGCTGGATGGCACCGGGACCCTCTATTTCCGCTATGGTGACGGTTTCTCCGGAGGCGATCCTGATGTATGGATTGACCTTCCAGCCTTTGCCAAGGTCACGGGCGGCCCAGGATGCGTTATTGACGTTCCGTGTGTTGGGAAGGGCTACATCGGCCATTCCGCCCTTTCCCTTTTCACCGGTGAAATTTTCCGGGGAGATAGAGCGGGATTTTGCGTCTGAAAGCCTGGAGAGGTTACCCATGTTCATGTCAAGTCCGTTGAACTTCTGGGCATAAGAAACAGTAACCGCTAAAAACACGGTTAACGCAGAGAGAATAATACCTTTTTTCATATTGCCATTTATTATTTATCAAATGATTGGCAACATGGAAAAACCCGACGTGCAAAATTACTAAATTGATTTAGCATTTGCAAGAGCGGTGATTAAAAATTGACAAAAGATGGTATAAATCAGGGTAAAGGCATCCCAAAAATCTCTTTCAGGCGCGAAGAATCATATTTGACTCTTCGGTCGAAGTAGTAGATGCCGTTCTGCTCCTGCTGGACATCGGTAAGCTGTGTATAGCAAAAACCCCATACGCTGTCGCTGAGTTCTATCAGGGCACGGACCTGGCCTTCAAGGCGGGCATAGAACTCTTCCTTTGTCTGTGGAGCTGAACCGTATCCCCATGCGCCGTCTTCCGGAGGATTCACTTCCATACAGCGTATGCCGCCGAATTCGTCCACAATGTAAGGGGCGCTGCCGTCATATTCCGGGAAATTGGAAGGAGTATCCAGTTCCGGACGGTTGTAACCTACATTTCCGCGGTAAAGAAGCTGGCGTTCTCCGTTGTAGAGGAACATCTTGCCGTCATTCCATATTATCTCCTTGAGCCGGGCGGGATCCTGCTCATAGTGGTGTACGGCCCAGATGTCGGTCTTTATTATGACTCCGCCGCTGACGGTGTTTATGGGACGGGTGGGGTCAATGCTCTTGGTTATGTCGTATACATCGGCAATGAATCTGGGATACTGGACGTTGTCGGGCCAGAACTCTTCGTTGAAAGGGGTCCAGGTAACGATTGAGGGATGGTTCATGTCACGTGAGACCACGTTTGTCCATTCGCTGAGATAGTTTCGGGCGGCAATTGGGTCGTTGCAGTCAAGTCCCCAGCTGGGGCACTCTCCCCAGGTTATATATCCTAGTTTATCGGCCCAATAGTGAAAACGCTCCTCAAACACTTTCTGGTGCAGGCGGGCGCCGTTGAATCCCACTTCCATGGACATTTCTATGTCGTGACGGAGTGCTTCGTCGGAGGGCGCCGTCCATATTCCGTCGGGATAGAATCCCTGATCCAGGACAAGGCGCTGGTAGAAGGGCTCGTTATTGAGGAAAATGCGATTTCCCTCAATATGTATCTTCCTCATGCCGAAATAGGATTTCACCTTGTCAACCACCTGTCCGTTGGCATCAACCACTTCAAATACTACGTCGTAGAGGAAGGGGCTGGAGGGGCTCCAAAGCCGGGCCTTCTTTATGGGGAGGGTGAAAATGGATCCGTCAGCAGCGGCTCCGCTTTGTCTGGCCACCAGTTTGCCATCGGCATATACCATTATATTAAGGGTTGTGGCCGATGGGTTCCGGAACCAGGTCTGGAAACTCACCGCAGAGCGGTCTATGTCCGTGGTGGTCTTTACACGGTCAAGGCCCTGATGAGCCACGGCTTCCATCCACACCGTTTGCCATATTCCGGTTGTGCGTGTGTACATGCACTCGAAGTTATCGGCACGGAGAGACTGCTTTCCGGCCGTCTGACGTTTGGAGCGAAGGTCGCTGGTGGCGTTGACGACAAGAGTATGGGTGTTACCTGGGGTAACGAAGCGCGTGATATCTACGCCAAAGGAGTCGGAGCCGCCAAAATGCCTTGAGACAAATCGCCCGTCAATGTAAACCTCCGAGCAGTAATACACGGCCCCGAAGTTAAGGACTATGTCCTGGCCGGCCCAATTGGCAGGAATTGATATTTCCTTCCTGTACCAGATGCTGGGGATGAATTCCTTATACTCCACACCGGATAGTTTGCTTTCCGGAGCAAAGGGAACCAGTATCTTTCCGTCCGAAAAATTTCCGGCGGCCAGTCCCCGGTCCCATCCGGTAGAAGCGGGGTCTATTGAATAATCCCATTCACCGTTGAGGTTGATCCAGCTTGTGCGCTCAAATTGAGGACGGGGATATTCCGCCCTGGGGAGTGCCTTTGCGCCAGTGCCCATAAGCAGTATGGCAAGGGTGGCCAAAATGGTTGAAATCTGTTTCATATCTGTCTTTTATATTGCTCTAGAATTTTGGCATATAATCTTCTCCAACAGGCTTGCCTCCATCGAAATAAGGCCAGCCGTCCTTATCCCAGAATATCCGCTGCAGGAAGGTATAGCGGGCTTTGGTGCCGCTGGAAGCGTCGTGGCAATGGTAAAACATGTACTCCTGGCCTCTCTGGTCCGTGAATATCTCTCCGTTGTGCCCGGGGCCGTAATAATTGTCGCCGCTCTGGCTTGTCAGGATTTCTGTGGCAAATCCGTCAAGCATCTTTTTCCCGTCTTTACTTAGAAACTCGCCTTCAAGAGAAGTGCTGCGCCCAACCTTGATCCTGTACGAAGAGTTCCCATAATTGCCGGAACTGACAAACAGATACCAGTAATTGCCGTGACGGTAGAGGTAAGAGCCCTCGAATACTTTTTCGCGGGATTTGTCCTGGCTGTATGTGAGCCCGGCAACCTTTATATATTCTGCGCCGGAAGCTACACGGCATCCGTCCTGAGAGAGTAAAACGCGGTGGATACTGCCGATGCTGCCAAAAAACAGCCAAAGCTTTGAGCTTTCCGGGTCATACACCACTTCAGGGTCTATGGTATCCTGTATTCCGGTATCTGTACTATGCGTAATAATCCCTTCCCATTCAAAGGGGCCGGAAGCGGAGTCTGATGAAAAAGCGGCAATCCCGCAGTTGTCGGCAGAATTGTAGCAGGTGAGATAAAGCATCCATTTAGAACCTACTTTCACAACATCCGGAGCCCAGAAATTTGACCCGTGCGTACGGGCCTCATTCCTTGCCGCAATGCTCAGGGGAGTAGAATTCATCTTGTACCAGTGAACCATGTCTTTACTGGCGAAAATGGAACCGATGCCGGTAGAAACCGTATAGAAACGGTTGCCGTCATACCATATGGTTGGGTCTGGCCAATCGAAAGAAATTACGGGATTATGGTATTTCTCAATTGGCTCCTCTTTCTGTTCTTCTTTCGGTTCTTCTCCCTCTTCCTGTGGGGTTTGTGCGGGGGCTTCCCTGCCATTATCCTGACTGGCGCATGAGAACGGGCATAAAGCAAAGGCGGCGCTGAGAAACAGGGCCAAGGTAATAAATCTTTTCATCTTTTGACTATATAAAATCCCTTATGCTTTCAAAGATAATAATTAATTGGGGATTAATTAAAATAATACACTATATTTGTGCTAAATCGTATTAAGTCTATGAGAAAAATGATCTTTTCGTCTTGCGTTTTCTTATGCAGCGTCATATTCTGCATGCTGCCTTTCACCTCATGCTCTGAGAGCAGGGAGCATGTGGGGCCGGATGACACCCGGGCTCAGGTTACTATCGGCACCCTTCTGGATGAAATGACTGATAGGGACGCAGTTGCACGCTATCCGGAGCTGGAGTACAGGTCTGCGTCATTCAGCAGTTATGACCGCAACTCCACCTCCAAGGACAAGGACTGGTTTGCAAACGGAGACAACAACTGGTTCCTCCGCCATGAGACAGTTTCAAACAGGGAAGAATTCGTTCTCTTTGAGGCCGATGGCCCTGGCGCCGTCACGCGTTGGTGGATGACTTTTGCCGGCGTCAAAGGAGGCCAGGGGTATTTGCGCGTATATATAGACGGGGCCGATACTCCCGTCATAGCCGGCACCCCGTTCCAGATTCTAAGCGGGAACAAAGTCACCATTGCCCCATTGGCCAGTTCAGTGTCTCAGCTTACTCCCGTGGAGCAGCGCGGGCATAACCTGTTCTACCCCATACCTTATAATAAGCACTGCAAGATAACATACTGCTCATATAACCTTAATCCGGACGGAGACATGCATATCATCAGCGATGAATGCATCTACTACAACGTAGAATACCGTACGTATGCTCCCGGAACGGAGGTGGAATCATATTCGGATAAGGCTGCGGCAAAATATGCCGATAAAGCAAAGGCCGTGGCCAGCGCCCTCAGCCATCTTCAGACGGTATCCTTCCAGTCGGAAAGCAAGCTTGACTGCACGCTTGACCCCGGAGCGGATTTTGAGGTGAAACTTGAGGGTCCTGCAGCTATCCGTGAAATTGCCATGAAGCTGGAGGCCGGGGATATGAACCAGGCGCTGAGATCAACCGTCCTTGAGATTTCCTTTGACGGAAGAAGCACCGTCTTTATCCCCGTAGGAGAATTCTTTGGAATTGGTTATATGCGTCTTTACACCAATATGTGGTACGTGGACGCCAACGCCAAGGATGCTATGACTGCCAGATGGATTATGCCATTTGGCCGTGAAGCAAATGTCCGCATCATCAACTACGGTAATCAGAAGGTGAGCCTCACAAGTGCCCATGTTGGGTATTCAAGCTGGAATTTTGATGCCCGGTCCATGTATTTCCACGCAATTTGGAAGATGTATCCACGGCTTGATACCCGCATAGATCCCGTCACTGGAAAATCCTGTGAGCATTACGACCTTAACTTTGTTACGCTTGAAGGAAAAGGAGTGTATGTGGGAGATTCCATGAGCCTCTTCGACACATCTTCCGGATGGTGGGGAGAAGGAGATGAAAAGATCTATATAGATGATGATACTTTCCCTTCCATTTTTGGCACCGGAACAGAAGATTATTACGGCTATGCATGGTGCCATCCCAACACCATAGTGGACCATCCCTTTACGTCACAGCCTTCAGGTCAGGGTAATCTTTCTCCCGGATACACCTTTGATTCACGGCATCGCTGCCTGGACCGCATCGCTTTCAACACAAAGCTTGTCTTTGATATGGAAATGTGGCACTGGAATCACTCCACCATGGATTTAGGGATATCCAATTATTTCTATATGCTCCCCGGCGGAACGGTCAGGAATGAGCGTGACATCACCAATGTCAGCGCAAAGACGGTCCTGTCTCCTATGGAATTTGTTGAGATAACAGAGGACAAAATGGATATCGAGGCAGAATACATGAAGCTTGAGAAGATGACAGGCGGCAACTATGAAGCCCAGACCGCATTCGGAGAGCACTGGAGTAACGGCATGCAGGTATTCTGGAGTAATGCTCCGGCGGGCTCCGAAATGACTCTCTCCTTTGACAGTCCTTATGAGGGGAGCTACAATCTGAAAATGTTATATGCCTTCTCCTGGGATTACGGCACTTTTGACATCTGGTTCAACAGCGTAAAGATAGAGACAAACCGGGACTTCTATGATGCCGATCTCCATACCGGATGGACAGATTACGGTGTTGTTCCGGTGGTGCGGGGCAAGAATACCATAACTGTAAAGACCATCGCGCCTCATCCCGGTATTCCAAACTGCTTCTTCGGTTTGGACCGGGTGGTTCTGGAAAGGTAGAAAAAAGGGCCGTGGATTCACGGCCCTTTAATCATTACTCTTCATTTTCTTCCGTTTTCTGAGTTATCCAGCCCAGATTCTGGACCAGATATCCTTTCTGGTTCTTGTTGATTTCAGTCTGGCTTATGGGGAAGAAATAATGCTTGGGCGCCTCAAATACGCGGTCCTCAATTTTTATTCTCTTATAGAAATCAGGATCCTGCAGATTGGTGCCGGCGTAGATATTCATGGAGTAAACGGGTTGGCGTTCCGATGTCTCGGCATCAAGCCAGCGGCGGACATCAAAGAATCGATGTGTCTCGAAGGCCAGCTCAATACGGCGCTCGTGCTTGATCCTGTCACGCATTTCCTCCTTTGAGAGGCCCGTGGGAAGATTGGGAAGGCCGGCACGGTTACGGATGGCATTGATGGCGTCGTAGCACTCCTGGGTGGGGCCGCTGTACTCATTGACGGCTTCTGCCAGGTTGAGATAGATTTCTCCAAGACGGATGTAAACCCACTGAAGGAGGGGAGTATACTTCCAGGGAATGCGGTCCGGGGATACCAGTTTCTTCATGAGGTATCCGGTTTTGCAATAGTCGGAGCCGGCATTATTCTTTCCGTCCACGCCAGTGTACCAGAATTCCAGATAGTGAGGGTCGTTGGTATTGTAGTTGGGAGCATTCCACTTCCATTTTGCACCGTTGAAATTGATGGAAGCATAGAATCTGGGTTCACGATTCACATACATGTTGCTCACGCCAGCGGGCCAGCGGTCCATGCCGGAATTATCGGCCGCAGCTGCAAATCCGGTTTCAGTATAGATGGCTTCGGGGTTGATAATGGGCATGAGGACCTCAACATTGCTGCCATTTATCATTATGGTTTCCTTGGTGTAGCCTGTGATGGGGTTGACACCCTCAGCGGTCTCATAGGCGTCTACCTGGTTCTGGGTAGGATTGAGAATAGAGTAGCAATTGAAGGAAATGGGGTCTGCGCAGTTGAGCCAGTGATCGTATGTGCCGATATTCTTTGCCCACAGGATTTCCTCGTTCCAGCATTCCGTGAAGATGCTCTGGTAGTTCTTGACGGGATTCGTGGGATACCTGTTGAACAGTGACCGTCCGGCATCCTTACAAGCCGTAATGCAGTCCCTGGCGGCATCGGCCGCAAGTTTCCATTTCTCCGGATCATAGGTTTGGCTGATGAGATTCTCTCCGGTGACAGGGTCCACCAGGCTGGCCTGCTGGGCGTTACCATTGTAAAGTGGAGAGGCGGCATAGAGAAGGATACGGGACATAAGGCCGTAGGCGGAAAGTCTGGTTGCACGGCCGGTGTCGGAATCCACCCATTTGTCTATCTGACCCTGAGTTCCACGGACATCATATAGGAGTTCTATTGCCCTCTTGCAGTCCTGGATCATAAAATCCACACAGGCATCTACAGAAGACCGCCTGATGCTGAGAAGGTCTTCGGAAGGGTCATAGCAGTGGTCGGCAAGGATGATGGGACCGTGGGTCCTGAATGCAAGGAAATGGAAATATGCCCTCAGGAAATAAGCTTCGCCTTTCCAGTGGCGTATCTCCTCCTCTGAAGCGGGGGAACCATCAACTCTTTCCAGGAACATGTTGGTCTTGCGGAGGGCCATGTAGGACTCTTCCCAGACCTGGGTCTTAGAAATTGTGGTGGGGTTCCAGGCACCGCTGTTGATGTTGTGGCCATATGCACCGCCGAATGCGCATTCCATCTCATCGCATCCGGCCACAAAGGGATCTCTCCAAGCACCACCGTCATCGGCCATATTGGCCTCTGTGGGAATCCAGGAATAGACATGGGAGAGGAAGTCCTTGGTGTATTCCCTGTTGGAGAATATGTCGTCAACCGTAAGGTTCTCTTCCGGGCTCTTGTCAAGAAAATCTTCGCAGGCACACGTTGCCAACGTTGCCATCACTATTGCAGAAAGGATATATATTTTACGCATGATACTCTGTTTTAAAGATTAGAATCCAAGCTGCACCCCGACGGTCAGTGCTCTCTGTGTGGGGTAGGCGGCTACGCCTAAATGACCGAATTCGGGATCTATGATTTTGATTTTGTCAATGCAGAAGATGTTATTTCCATTAATGAAAATACGCAGGCTCTCAGCGCGGATCTTGCTGCAGACCTTCTTGCTGAAATTGTAGCCTAATTCGGCGGTCTTGAGCTTCAGGTATGATGCGTCGCGCATGTACAGGGTGTTGACCGTAAAGTTGTTGGTGCTCTTGTTGGAGTGCGCCACCGGGTACTTCGCATTGGTGTTGTCGGCTCCGGGAATGAAGCGGTTGTCAAAATACTCGTGGTAGATATTGTATGAAGGATAGGCAAGGGAGAACGGCCACATTCCCGTGCTATCAAGCAGGATGTTGGTGTTGCCGGCGCCCGTAAAGTTGAGGGTAAGGTCAAAACCCTTGTAGGCGAACGTCATGCCAAATCCGTACATGATTTCAGGAATACGTCCAAGGCCGATAAAGCTGTAGTCATATGCATTGATGACGTTGTCGCCGTTTAGATCGGCATACCTGATATCACCTACGCCGTAGCTGTCGTCAAGTTCCTGCTTTGGGGCATTGTCAACTTCTTCCTGGGTTTGGAAAAGGCCGATGGCGGTAAGACCGTAAATCATGCCGGTAGAGCGCCCGCGGGTGTCCTGATAAGACCAGGTATGGTATGCTGTGTCGTCCTCAATGACCTTGTTGCGGGCGAAGGTCATATTGGCGCGCAGGTTGTAATAGAAACCGCCGGCGGTGGTGTTTGAGAACTCGATGTTGGCATCGAATCCGCGGTTTTCCATAATGCCGATATTAGCCCACGGGGTATCGCCCCACTGTGCACCAAGGATATTTGGGATCTGGGCTCTCTTGATGAGGATATTGTCACGATACTCATAGAAGTAGTCGGCGCTTAATTTGAGCTTGCCCTTGAACATTTCAAGGTCGAATCCAACATCGGCCTTGCGGGAAACCTCCCATGTGGCTTTGGGAGAACCCATTGAAAGCTCTGCCGTTCCTCCGGTTGGTGTCTGGCTGTTGCCGAGGAGATACGGGTTGGCGTGCATGTTGACCGTTGACATGTAGTAGAAGCGCTCTGCGGAGTTGGCGTCATTGCCCACAAGACCGTAGGAACCTCTGATCTTCAGGTGGTTCACCGGGTTGTTGGCGCCCCAGAATTTTTCTCTGGAGGGCACCCAACCGGCAGAGATGGCCGGGAAGAAACCGTAACGCAGGCCCTTTGCGAAGTTCTCTGAACCATTGTATCCGCAGTTGAACTCTATCAGGTATCTCATGTCGTATGAATAGTTGAGACGTCCTGCGAATCCCTGGCGGCGGTAAGGGAGACGGGCGGTGGAATTGCCGGCGGTAAGATCCACGTAATCACGGCGGTTGAACATGGCAAGCGCTCCTACGGAATGCTTGTTGAATGTCCTGTTGTAATTAAGCCTTACGTCGTAGTAGATAGCCCTGTTTGAAACCTGGGAGAAGCTGAAGGACATGGGCTGCTCCTCAAAGATGATATTGTATTTCCCTTCTCCGGTGACAGTGTCATATCCCAGGAACTGTTTGGTGTCCGGGACCTTGCGGCGGAAGGCCTCATTATAATTATAGTAGTCAAATGACAGGTTTGCATTCAGGGACAGGCCGGAAGTTATGAGCCTGCTGAGATCCCAGTTGAGGCTGGCGTTTGCCTGGGTGGTGACACGGAATTGATCGGCATAACCGTTGTTGGTGGCAAGGCTCCAGGGAGATCTCTGCTCATATGAGGTGGCACGTCCTCCCAGTGATCCGTCCGGGTTTACAACGGGATATGCAAGGGGGGAAGTAATCTTAAGTGAATTGAAGATGTCTCCGGCCGGGGTTCCGGGATAAATCCTGTGCTCCATTATCTGGGACAGGCCCAGGGCAAGGGAGATGTCCCTTGTTACGTTGATGTCTACGTTGGAGCGGAAGAAGTATCGCTGGGAAAGGGAGTTTGTCCTGTAGTTGTATTGAGGGTCTTCCTTGAGCAGACCGTCCTGGGAGGAGAAACCAAAGTTTACATAGTATCTTACCACTTCATTACCTCCGGAGACTGAGAGATTGTTCATGGTCTGGAACGCATTCTTTTTCAGAATCATATTGGTCCAGTCGTTGTTTGGATACATGTAAGGGTCTGAGCCGTCACGGAAAGACTCTATTTCTTCGTCTGACCACGGAATGATGTTGCCGTCCGTGGCGCAGGCCTCGTTCATGAGGGTGGCAAAATCTCCGGCATTGATGAAATTGTCAAATCTGAGTCCGTGAAGGTTTGTAGCCTCAAGCCTAAGTGTGATCTTGGGCTTACCCATGCTTCCTTTCCTTGTGTTGATAAGGATAACGCCGTTAGCACCGCGCATACCATATACAGCCGTTGCAGAGGCGTCCTTGAGGACGGAGAAAGATTCAATGTCGCTTGCATCCACAAGATTGATGTCTCGCTGGACACCATCTACAAGAACAAGGGGCGAGGCGGAAAGCCAGGTTCCAAGACCGCGGATAAGAAGCGTGGCGCCGTCATATCCGGGTTCTCCGCTTGTCTGGCGGGAGACTAGTCCTGGGACAACGCCGCCCAGGGCGTTGGAAAGATTGGGCGTTGCCTGATGTCTGAGCTCTTTTGCGTCCACCGTGGTAAGGGCTCCGGTGATTGTAGCCTTCTTCTGCGTTCCATAGCCGATTACTACAGCGTCTTCAAGGGAAGCGGTATCCTCTTCAAGAAAGATGTCTATGACTTTGCGCTTGGAGACCTTGATCACCTGCTCCTTGAAGCCGATAGAAGATGTGACTAACTCACATTCCTCGTTGTTCACACCAAGGACGAAATAACCGAAGGCGTCGGTTATGGTTCCGATGTTGGTGGCCTTCTGCATAACCGCCACACCTTCAAGCGGTTCCTTGCTTACGGCGTCATAGACATGTCCTGTGACCGTTACCGTTTTTCTGCTGGAGTTCTGGGCGACGAGCGACAGACAGCAGGCAAAAGTCAACAGTACTGATGTAATCGTCTTAAATCTTTTCATACTAACAAATGTTTGTAATTCATGCCGATAAGAATTTCAACAAAGATATATAAACGTTTTAGCAAAAGCAAAGAAATAATTTTTATTTATTAGTTTTTATATCGAAAAACAATAAAAACCCATCGTTTAAAGGATTCTTGGAGGCGTTTTTTAAAGCTTTGGAAACCGCAATTTGTCAGAAAAAATAAATAATGTGCATATAAGTTTTGCTAAAATGATTTTGCAATCTGATTTTGATTCTATATCTTTGTGGAAAATTGGAATACTGTTAACGTGCTACTGAAACAAGAAAATCAATCAAATACTCATTATTTCTAACACTAACAAAAATGAAAACAAGAACACTTTTCATCCTTGCGGCGATCGCCATCCCGCTGGTCTCTTGTCAAAAGCCGGCAAACGACAATACTCCTGCCACGCCGGACTATCAGGAGATTACCTTCAATGTGAAGGCTGCATCAATTGATGGCCTGGATCTGGGCTTCAGCGCAGGTGAGTCCATCTCCATCTTTGATGGTAAGGCCAATCAGAAGTTCACGGCAACTTCCGCCACAGCTATCAAGGGAACGGCCAATGCAAAAGCAGAGGCATACGCGGCTCTTTATCCTTACAACGCAGAATACAAGCGCACATCCGGTAAAGTGTCCGTAACAATTCCTTCCGCCCAGAGTCCTGACGCCGGAAAGATTGCAGCTAACGCCAACTTCCAGGTTGCATATGCCGCTTCTGCAACGGAAGAACTGAAATTCTCCTTTATGCCGGCAATTCTGAAGATGAACATTGCTGCAGATAAGAAAATCGTTTCTGTAACTATCTTTGCCGACGGTAACGAGTCCCTTACCGGTACCTGCAACCTTGAACTTGCCGCCACTCCCAAATGCGAGAAAGTGGGTGAAGGTGCAAATAAGGTCACAATTACCGGCACCGACATCAAGGGCGTTAATTATGCTGCCGTATTACCTGGAAACGTTTCCAGTTATACTGTTTCCTTAACTGCTGCGGATGACTATCATGCCGATGTAAAGGTTTCCGGTGCCGAGCTTAAGAGCGGTGCCATTACAGACCTCGGTACATTCAGCTCATTTAACTGGGTCGAGCCCGTCAACCCCAATCCTACAAACGTTGTTGGTGCTGTCATCATGAAGGCTTCTTTCGAGACCGCCGACTTCAACCTTATCGGAGATGGTGGATTTGAGGATTACCCCAGAGACGGATGGAAATGGGAAAATCTCAATCACAATGAATCCATAATCGATGGATATAATTCCCCGAAGGCTCTCCGTATGGAAAGGACCAGCCCGGATGGTATGACAAACCTTCAGCAGGCCGTAGTCTATAGGGAAACTACGGAGGTTGGCGCTGGCTGGTGGGTTATTGAATTCGACGCCCGTGTATCAAAAGACAGCAATAAAGATTTCTATTCCGGATTCTCCTTCAATGACGATTTAGGTTGCTGGTACAGGGAAGTTACCGGAGGCGCAAAGGCTCCTTCACCTGAAGATGTTGTAGAGAACGGCAGATGGTTCTTCAACGATGAACAGTGGCATCACTACGTATTTGATGATACCAACTATCCTACCCAGGCATGGGGCTTCGTACACCTTGGCATGTGGGGAGATCCCAACGCCCTTCCCTGCTGGTCAGAATATGACAATGTGGTGGTTTATCCCAAGGAGCTTGACATCCGCGGCATCTCAACTGCTCCCAAGGAAGCAACAATCCTTGGATCAATTACCAATGCAACCTATGATCAGGTTGACGGCCTTGGCAAGATTGTGGCCTGGATGGATACTGACAATAAGGTCAAACTCGCCTTCTCTGACGTTGTGATAAACGGAGCCCTTGTTCCTACCGCAGTGGCAGAGACAGAGTCTACGGATCCCGCATCAATCCAAATCAGCAAGTTCTACAAGAGCGAAGGTGCCATTTCTGAGATCCTCCCTGTAGAGGAAGGTGAAATAGCCGTAGTCCCTGATGACGTCTTTGTCATGGATGGAAAGACATACATGCACTATTACGGTATGACTGATTTCGATCCCAACTTCACGCTCAACTGGAAAACTGACAAATCGGGCTTCGTAGTTTCCGAAGACAATGGCAAAACCTGGGAAGCTGCTGCTAAAACCTGGGCAGCAAGTGCCTGGGCAGCCAATAATGACGGAAAATTCTCCAGCGCTGCATTCGTAAACCGTGATGGTTATACCTATATGATTGGTTCACATGCAGGACGTGACAACTGGCTGTGGGGTAAATCTTATGCCGCCCGCGTTGCAGATGGCAAGGATGTCACAGACCCCGATGCCTATGACTATTTCAAGAACCCCGGCTGGACAGACGGTGGTGGAGAATGGGCAATCAGGTTCAACCAGCATCTCCTTATGGGAGACCGCGGAACCTATGACCTTATCTGGAATCCCAAGTTTGAGGTATACCAGCTGTTCTATCGTGCCGATGCCGCTGAGGGAATCGTTTATCGTGATTCCAAGGGTCCCGATGCCGATGGTAAGTGGAACTGGTCCGGCGCCAAACTCCTCACCAAGGATGAAGATACCGGTGTTCTCGGAAGCATCTCGGTACTTAAGGTTGAAGAAGATGGGTCTGTAATCTTTGTGGGCTCAATCCTCTAGAAACTATCAGGAAAGTTGCGCAGGCGCATACGCGCGTCTGCGCAACTTTTTATATTTATGCTTCGTACTGTTCGTAAAATACTGACAGTTTTATTATCGGTTCTTGCGGCGCTATCATGTGTCAGGAAAGATGAATTGGACAGTGGTCGCAATCCTTCTGCAAGACCATATAATTATACAAAACTGATTGACGCGGTCCAAGGCGGACTCTGGTATGAGAAAGCCGAAGACTTCGGTGATTACCTTGCTGTTTTCTTCGAGGACGGGACAGTTGTAAATATCCCCTACGACGAAGTAAAGACCATTGACGGAAACATTTTCGATGAGCCTAAGATTACCCGGGATAAAAACAGCGGGACATGGCTCAATAACCTTGTAAGGACAGGCCTGTATTTTGAGACTGCGGAGGATTCTGAATCATATCCTATCTGTATCTGGTATAATAAGGATTGTATCAAAATCTATCTCTGCAACGGTTCTGTAATAACCCGCGGCGGCAACCCTAAAGAGGTTTTCAAGTCCTTCTCCATCCTTTCATCCGACAACAGAAACCTTTCAAAGGATATTATATGTACCATTGCAAATGAGGAAATCAAGGGTACACGGCCGCAATTCTTTGACAATCTTCTTTTCCGCCCTCGTTTTGAGATAAGCGCCAGCAGTGTATCGGTAAATGGAGAGCTGCAGATCAGCGGAGAGTCTGTTCAGGATTTTTCACAGCCTGTAGTTTATGACGTTAAGCTGTTTGACGGTACTTCCGTGTCTTATACCGTCACGCTGGAATGCTATGGGAAATTCCCTTCCGTTTATATCACTACGGATAATAATCGGCCCGTAAATGATAAGGTGAATTACATTCCCGGATCAATCAGGGTGGAAGATCCGCTCAGGGAGCACTCTGACATAACTTGTTTTCAATCACGGATGAAAATCAGGGGAAGGGGTAACTCTACCTGGTCCTATTTCCCCAAAAAACCATATCGCATCAAACTTGATGAAAAGTCAGAAGTACTTGGCCTCAAGTCTGACAAAGACTGGATAGTCCTTGCCAATTACAATGACAAATCTCTTCTGCGCAATGCCGTTGCCTTTGAACTCTCCCGAATATGCGGTTTTTCGTGGACTCCAAGCTTCTATCCTGTAGAACTGTATTTCAATAATCTGTATATGGGGGTATACGATTTTGGGGAACACAAGGAAGTTGGCAAGAGTAAAGTGAATATAAACCCGGACGCCGGGGACGTGTATCTTGAGCTTGAGTGCTATCCCGATGAGCCGTACAATTTCTGGACATCAATGTCCGTACCTCTCACATATAAGGACCCTGACACCCCCAGCACGGAAGTGCGCATGGAGGTTGAGGGTTTCTTCCAGGCTTTTGAAACGGCTCTGCAGTCGGACTATTTTGCCGATCCATACCGTGGATATGCCGCTTACATTGACATAAAATCCTTCGTGGACAACTATATAATTCAGGAACTCACCAAAAACTTTGACGGGAATCTCCATAAAAGTACGTTCTTCTCCAAAAAGAAGGGAGGAAAACTGGAGTTCTGTCATGTGTGGGATTTCGACCTTTCCATGGGCAACTGCAGCTTCTTTGGAAACATCCCCGGCGGAAACGGTCCGGAAGGTTTTTATGTAAAGGACTACGGTTTCCAGGGGTATGGCTGGGGATGGTATTACCGTCTTTTCCAGGACCCCAATTTCCGCAAAAAGGTAAAGGATCGCTGGAACGAGCTAAAGCCCCAGTTGCAGACAATACCGGCTTTCATTGATGAAAAAGTCGCCTACCTTGATGAGGTTTCATACAATAATTTCAAGAGGTGGAATATTCTGGGAACCAATGTTTGGTCACAGGTGGTTGTCACAGGCTCATATGAGGGGGAAATAGCTTATTTGAAAGACTTTTACACAAAACGCCTGAGATGGCTTGACAAGGAAATAAATAAATGGTAAACTAACATAACGGCATCATATGAAGAAACTACTCTCCTCCCTGCTGATTCTCTGTGTCTCTACATCGTTGATATCGGCACACAATTACAACGGGTCATACACCGGTCATGAGCTTGATCATATCGCTTTCCCTGTCGGGGGAATCGGCACAGGAATGTTTTGCTTCGAAGGAACCGGAGCCATATCAAACATGTCGCTCCGCCATTATCCTCAGCTTTTCCATGAGCCGTGCACCTTTGCGGCCATTTGCGTGAAAGGGCTTGAGAACGGCACCAAAGTCCTTGAGGCCAACGTCCCGGACTATAAGAAATTCGGCCGATTGGAGGGTGGTATGGGAGTTGGTGGTACCACCTGGGGGCTCCCGCGTTTTGACAATGGAATATTCACCCCTCATTTCCCCTTTGCAACTCTCGAGCTCTGGGATAAGGATCTTCCGCTTAAGGTCTCAATAACTGTCTGGAATCCTTTCATTCCAAACGATGAGGATGAATCAGGACTCCCTGTGGCGGGATTTGAGTACACTTTCACCAATAGTTCTAGCAAGCCCGTAGAGGCTGTGTTCTCTTTCAATACAAGAAACTTTGTCTTTACATCGCATGAGGCTCTTTCCTGCGTTGAGGAGATGAAAAACGGGTTTGTCCTGCGTCAGGATCCTACCCCCAGGAATCCCGAGTGGGAAGGGCGCTTTGCCATCTACACGGACGATGATTCCACAGAATGTGACTACTGCTGGTTCCGCGGCGGATGGTTTGATCCCCTCACAATGGCCTGGAACAAGGCGGCAAGCGGAGAAATAGTCCCCAATGGAACAGGAGACGGCGCCCCTGGAGGTTCCCTCTATGTGCCACTTAGCCTTAAGCCCGGTGAGAGCAAGACAGTCAAGCTCCGTATGGCCTGGTATTTCCCTACCTCATTCCATCGTATCGGCCCAGAGCCCAATTGCCCCGAGGATTATGGCTCCTGCTACAATCCCGACAATTTCAAGGATCTTCCGGAGCGCTATGAGCCCTATTACAGCCGCCGTTTCAAAAATCTGGAAGAAGTGACTGAATACTGGGACGCCAACTATGACAGGCTGAAAGATGCAAGTCAGAAGTTCTCGGAGACATTCTTTGACAGTACCCTGCCAGCGGAAGTCCTTGAGGCTGTAAGTGCCAATCTTACCATACTTAAATCCACCACTGTCATGCGTCAGCACGACGGCAAATACTGGGTTTGGGAAGGCAGTGGAGACAACTGGGGCAGTTGCCACGGCTCCTGTGAGCATGTGTGGAACTATGCTCAGGCCGTGCCCCATCTCTTCCCCCGTCTGGAGCGTTCCCTCAGAGAGACAGAGTATTATATTGACCAGAACACGGAAGGTCATCAGGCATTCCGCGCTAATCTTCCTATCCGCCCCCTGCGCCATGACTTCCATGCTGCCTCTGACGGCCAGCTGGGCGGTATAATAAAGGCTTACCGCGAGTGGCGCATCAGCGGAGACAATAAGTGGATTGCCGATATGTTTCCCCAGATCAGGCAGAGTATGGATTATTGTATCCGTACCTGGGATCCACGTCATGTGGGTGCTCTGGAGGAGCCTCATCACAATACTTACGACATTGAGTTCTGGGGGCCGGACGGAATGTGTACCAGCATATACACATCTGCGCTCAATTGCTTTGTAAAGATGGCAAAAGACCTCAAGGCCCTTAAGAAGAAGGAGATCAACTTCTATGAAGAGCTCCTTGAAAAGAGTGTCAGATTCATGGAAACAGAGCTGTGGAACGGAGAATACTTCTACCAGCAGGTAAGGTGGGAGGGCCTGAATGCCCCCTCGCCGATGGAAGTCCAGTCTTTCCAGAGCACATACAGCCCCGAGGCCCAGAAGATACTCCTTGAAGAAGGTCCCAAATACCAATATGGAAAGGGATGTATCTCTGACGGCGTCCTTGGATGTTTCCTGACAACTTTCGCGGGTCTTGAAGAACCTCTTGACCATGAAAAAGTCAGAAGTCATCTCCTATCCGTTTACAAATACAATCTCAAGCACGACTTACGTGACCACTCCAACCCTCAACGTCCGGGTTATGCGCTAGGAAATGAAGGAGGACTCCTTCTATGTTCCTGGCCGTATGGAGATAAACCCAACCTTCCCTTCGTTTACAGTGACGAGGTCTGGACCGGCATTGAATATCAGGTGGCGGCTCATCTCATAGCGGAAGGATGTGTGGAAGAAGGGCTTGATATCGTCCGCACCTGCCGAAACCGTTATGACGGAACCCTGCGCAATCCTTTCAATGAATATGAATGCGGATCATGGTATGGACGCGCCCTTTCAAGTTATGCACTTCTGGAAGCCCTTACCGGAGCAAGATATGATGCCGTAGAGAAGACCCTCCATATCAACTCCAAGGTTGGAGACAACTTCCGGTCCTTCCTTTCCACCGCAACCGGTTACGGAACCGTGGGTCTCAAAGACGGTATTCCATTTATTGAAACTGTAAGCGGAAACATTGAAGTTAAACAGTTCATAATCAACGGAAAAATTTATAAAAACCAGTCGGCCAAACGGCGTTAGACCGTGCCTGGAGTACTCTGTTGTGCCGTTTTCCCTAATATTTTGTATATTTGCATCATGATTAGGAAGAATAATGTGTCTTTGAAGGATGTCGCCGCTGCTGCAGGCGTTTCAACATCCCTCGTGTCCTTTGTATTGAACGGGAAGCAACAGCAGTATCGTGTCAATAAGGATGTCGCGGAAAAAGTAAAGAGAATTGCCAAAGAGCTTAACTATAAGCCCAATGGACTGGCAAAAAGCTTGCGTGACGGATCATCAAAGACCATAGGGGTTATTGTCTCCGATATTTCCAATCAGTTCTTTGCGGATATAGCCCGTCATATTGAATCCGCAACTGAGGAGAAGGGATACATGGCTCTTTTCGCCAGTTCCGACGAAAATGCCCAGACCATGGAAAAGCAGGTGGAGAGGATGCTGGCCAAGGAAGTGGACGGACTTATCCTTGTTCCCTGCAACGGCTCAAGGAACACAATAGAGTGTCTCTCGGAAAGGAACGTTCCCTTTGTCCTTCTGGACCGTTATATACCGGACCTGAAATCCAACTATGTCACTCTGGATAATGTCAAGGCTGGATATGATGCCACCATGCACCTCATCCAGCAGGGTTATTCCCAGATAGCCATGGTAGGTTACAAGGGAGAACTCGTGAACATTGCCGGCCGTGAGGAAGGATACCGTCAGGCTATGCGCGATGCCGGCCGTGAGGATTTCATCTCTATCCACAATGTCCCCATGGAAGATACTGCCCGCTATTGCCGCAAAGAGGTGCGCAGCATTGTGGAAGGCGGGGCCGATGCCCTCCTTTGTGCCACTAATGCCATCACTATCCAGTGCCTCAGGCATATAAAGGACAGCGATATACGTATCCCCGACGACCTCGCCCTGGTGGGCTTTGACGGAGGCAGCGTATTTGATTTCTTCTATGCTCCTCTTACTTATTTTGAACAGCCCCTTGAAACAATGGCCCGCAAGAGCGTGGACGTTCTGGTAGAGATGCTGGAGTCAGGTCAGGGCATGATGCAGCAGATAGAAGTTGCCGGCAAACTGATTGTCCGGGAATCATCGGCCAGGAAGAAACAAAACAAATAAATGAGAATCAGATATCTGCTCTGTTTGATAGCGGCTTTCTGTGCGTTATCCGCCACTGCTGCATCCGTCCGTGTGACATCTCCGGACAGGCATCTTGTTTTTACTCTTTCTCCATCGGAGGGCACCCTGCAGTATAATCTTAGTTATCAACGGGAGATATTGGTTCAAAACTCCTCCCTTGGTTTTGACAGTGCCGATATTCCCTGTTCACATTGGAAGATCGGCCAAACAGAAAAAGGCTATGCCGTTGAAGAATATGTCCTGCCGGTTGGAAAGAAATCCCATGTAAGGGAGTCGTACAACTATGCATCTTTGCCCGTGTATGGAAAAGGCGACAAAGAGCCTTTCATGTACGTCCACATCAAGGTGTTCAACGACGCCGCTGCTTTCCGTTATGAGTTCTGCAATACGGAAACCCTCCAGATCAGGAATGAGCTCATGGAAATCCGGCCGTCGGGGACCCCTCTTGCCACTGCCCTGTTTGTCCCTGGATTCATAAATACACATGAAGGCCCTTATACTCGCGTCCCGTTGCCTGCGCTGGAGAAGGACAGGCTCATAGACATGCCGCTACTTCTGGAGTATCCTTCCGGCCGATATCTTGCCATCATGGAGGCAAACCTTGTAGATTATGCAGGAATGTATCTTGTGTGTGGCGGCGGAAATCTGAAGAGCCGGCTCTCCCCGCGCCTGGACATCCCGGGTGTAAGTGTACTCCTTGATGCTCATGGACGTACTCCCTGGCGCGTCTTTCAGGTTGCAGACCGCCCTGGGGCCCTTATTGAAAGTACTGTACTTACAAGCCTGGCAGACCCGTGTAAGGTTGAGGACACCTCCTGGCTCAAGCCCGGCAAGACAACTTTTCCCTGGTGGAATGACACAGCCATGCCGGATACTACATTCCAGAGAGGGAATAACTTCCTGACCAATAAATACTACATTGATTTTGCGGCCGACCATAATCTGGAGTACCACTCGGTCTATGGGTATGCCGATATGCCCTGGTATACGGATGACGGCCCCGGTTTTGGATTGGCAGGGCCCAACGCAGACCTCACCAGGCCGGCCTCCGTGCTTGATTTTCCTGCTGTATGCCGATATGCAGCTTCGCGTGGCGTGGATATCCATGTCTGGCTGAACTGGGCAGCTCTCTACAAGGATATAGACAGGGTTTTTGACCAGTTTAATATCTGGGGCGTTAAAGGGATGATGGTGGATTTCATGGATCGTGACGACCAGGAGATGATCCGTATCCAGGAGACCATCCTAAGAAAAGCAGCCCAGCACAGATTATTCATCCAGTTCCATGGCGCAAGCAAGCCTTCCGGCCTGTGGCGCACCTGGCCCAATGAATTCACGCGTGAGGGCACACTGAATTATGAAGTCTACAAATGGGATACAGCCCGTCTGATGGGCCCCGACCACGACATAATGATGCCTTTTACCCGTCTTTTGGCCGGTCCGGCCGATTATCATCTTGGCGGATTCCGCTCACTGCCTCCGGACAAATGGCGGGTCAGGTATACCCGCCCCTTCGTGACGGGTACACGATCTCATATGCTGGCCATGTATATAGTTATGGAGAGCTATCTGAGCATGGTATGTGATGAGCCCGATGCATATAGGGGCCAGCCCGGATTTGATTTCATAATGTCCATTCCCACCCGTTGGGATGACACGGTGGTGCCAGATGCCCGGGTCAGCGAATACGTTGCCGTTGCCAGGAAAAACGGAGAGAAGTGGTATCTGGGGTGTATAAACAATTCAAAAGAGCGTACGGTATCTATCCCCCTTTCATTCCTTGGTGACGGCAAATGGAAACTGCGCCTCTACAGGGACGTTCCACTCTGCGAAGAAGACCCTAACCTTCTGGAAGTGGAGGAATTCAATGTGGGCGCAAAGGATGAACTCCCCGTCCACCTTGCTTCCGGTGGCGGCTGCGCCATGATATTGACCCCGGAGGAATAACATCTGCAAATTAATAACTGAATACAATATGCTGAAACGTGTACTTTTTATTCTTCTGGCGCTTTTGCCCTTAAGCCTTTTTGCCCAGCAGAATATCGGCCATAAGACAGAGACAGTGCGGTCTCCGGAAGTGAACCCGGATGGATCCGTCACTTTCCGCCTTTATGCCCCAAAGGCTCATAATGTGACCGTGATAGGGGACTGGGTTAACGGAATATCGCCCCTTACGGAGGGGGAAGGCGGCGTGTGGGAATACACTACGGCTCCGCTTCCATCGGAACTCTATACCTATCGGTTCTATGTAGACGGGCTTATCGGCCTTGATCCCGGAAATCCCTTTACCCTGAGGGATGTTGGAACAACGTTCAGCTATTTCTATGTGGACGGGGACAAGGCTTCCTACTATGAGGTTCAGGATGTCCCTCACGGCAATGTGGAGCAGATCTGGTACCGGTCCGGCGCCACCGGGAAGGACCGCCGTCTAAGCGTTTACCTTCCTGCGGCCTATGACGGCAAGAAGAAGTTCCCCGTGCTGTATCTACTTCACGGCAGCGGCGGGGATGAGAACGCCTGGCTGGAGCTTGGAAAGACGGCCCGCATTATGGATAACCTCATCGCAAAGGGAGAGGCCGTTCCTATGATTGTGGTGATGCCTAACGGAAATATCGGCGCTCAGGCCGCTCCGGGAGAGACTCCGGACAACCTTGCCTTCCGCCCCGTGATGTCCAACCAGATTCCAAGCAACTACAAGAACGGCACGTATGAGGCCTCATTCGGAGAGATAGTCTCCTTTATTGATGGCCGATACAAGACCGTCCGTAACCGCCAGTCTAGGGCCGTCGCTGGCCTTTCCATGGGCGGATTCCACTCCCTGTATATATCGCTGAACCATCCGGACCTCTTCTCCTGGACGGGCCTTTTCTCCGCCGGTCTGGTGCCGCAGTTTACATCGGAACTTGACGTTTATTCAAACCGTGAGGCAAAGCTCAGGGCCTATCAGAAGAAGGGCTGCAACCTGTTCTGGATTGCTATCGGCAAGGAAGATTTCCTTTATGATGTAAATACGGATTTCCGCGCGGAACTTGACGCCCTTGGCTTCCCCTACGAGTACCACGAATCCTCCCGCGGCCACCTCTGGTGCAACTGGCGCCAGTATCTCCTGCTGTTTGCCCCAAGGTTGTTCAGGTAATTCAGGCCTTGTAGTCCTTAGGTGAAACCCCGAACTGGGCGTGGAAGCAGCGTGAGAAGTATGACAGGGAATTGAATCCTACCATGCTTGCAACGTCTGCTATAGGCCAGGACTTTTCTGCAATAAGCTTTGCCGCCTTGTTAAGGCGGTATTGCTTTATATAGTCGTTCACGGGGATATCGGTTATCACCCTCATCTTCCTGTAAAGGGTGGACCTGCTCATATGTAGTTCGTCCACAAGGGTGTTCACGTTAAATGACGGATTGCTGAGATTCTCTTCCATCAAATTCTTAACGCGGTCCATGAATTTGAGATTCTCAGGAGTTGCGGCGGCACGGCGGCGTTCCAGTTCCCTCTCGACGGCTTCCTGATTGAGCTTACGGATCTTGCTTGCAACAAAGCGCCCTAAGAGATATAGGAGGAACAGGATTATAATCACTTCTCCTATTATGGCGGGAGCCCTCCTATACCACGGGGGCATAATCCTGATGTCAAGGCCTTTTACGGGGTCCCCGGGTGCGGCATTAAGAGGATTGGCGCGAACTTCCAGCCTATAACGTCCTGAGGGCAGGTTTGAAAAGCTGATAAGGTGGCTTTGTTCTATGTTTATCCAGTCCTTATCCTGCCCCAGGAGCCTGTACTGGTAAGTTTTGATGCCGAATGAAGAATAATCCAGGTCTGCGAAACCTATGCTGAACATCTTCTGGTCCGGACGCAGGACGATGGCGTCCTTTGGCCATCGTTTTACCTCGGAATTATAGATGTTAAAGCGACTAAAGACAATTTTGGACGGCCTTGGAGGATAATTGAATGATTCAGGCCGGAAGCTCACGAAGCCCTTTACGCCGCCAAAATACAGAGTCCCGTCGGGGGCCTTCATCCCGGATTTGAAATTGAACTGGTCTCCGGTAAGACCGCTCCGGTGGTCGAAGCGAATCACCCTGTCACGATTTGGTGTGAGGTGGAAGAGTCCGTGGTTGGTACTTCCCCATATCCCTCCGGAATTGTCTTCCAGGAGCATGTATATCATATTGTTGGGAAGCCCGTCTTCCTCTGTCCACCTTCTTTCAGACTCTCCAGTTTTATGGTTATAATAGATGATTCCGGAGTCCTCCGTCCCCAGCCATATGTCGTGCGCGGAATCCTCTAGCATGCAGCTTATATATGGATCCATATCGCCCAGGCTAAGCCAAATCCCCGTTTCTGGATCCAGGCGGAATACTCCCTGGCCCATAGTGGCAAACCAGAGCCGGCCGTAGAAGTCCTGAAGGATGTCATTGACGTGACTGTAGATCAGATCTTCTGCTACCCTGTAAAACCGGTCTGCTGAGGCGTTGTACTGAAAGAGCCCTCTTTCCGTTCCTATCCAGATGGTCCCAGAAAGGTCTTTGAAGATAGAGTAGGCGCTGTTTCCTCCGGGACCGCCACCTTCAGAGTCAAGGCTGTATTTCCGGTAATTCCTGTCGTTTTGGCTTAGTACAAAGAGCCCCTGCCCGTAAGACCCCACCCATAGTTTATTGTCAATTATCTTAAGTGCATGGATGTTTCCGGCGGGAAGGAAGCCTGATTCAAAACGGCCTTCATCGGGATAGAAACGGTGGAGTCCTGCGTCTTCCGTTCCTATCCAGATGCTTCCGTCACCGGCCAGACAGAATTCACTGATGTTCTTTCCGCGGAGCCTGTTCTCCCCCGGGACAGGGACGAACCTCTGGAAAAGGGATGAATAGGGGGAGTAATAGTTAACCCCGCCAAAGTAGGTGCCTATCCATACGCCGCCGTCAATATCTTCAGTGAGGCAGAATACTGCGTTGTCGGAAATTGGATTGGAAATATCGGCTGTGTGGACAAGTCTGGTGATGCCAGAGGGGTCACTGATATGGACTCCGTTTTCTGCACCCACCCACACGCGGCCGTCCGACGCCACAAGTATGTCGTGAACAAAGTTTACATCACCTGCCCCCATCCCGTCCACGTTTGTGAAGGATTTATTCCTAAGATGAAACTTCAGTACGCCGTAGTCAACTGAACCCACAAGGAGGGTCTCGTTATCCAAGGGCTTTACCTTTGTGAACATTTGTCCGGATTTGCCCTTGAACGGGTACTGCTTTATTTTATCAAGGTCTTTTCCCTGAAGTTCCAGAAGGCCTCCGGCGTATGAGGCTATCCATAGATTCCCGGCGCTGTCTGTCTGGAGGTCCCTTATGTTAATGCCACGTCCCTTCTCTCCCAGACTGATCTGACGGGAAGTGAAATCACGGCCGATCCTTATAAGGCAGGTGTCGGCAATGGCAACATATGCCTCTCCTTCCGGGCCGAATTCAATATCGCGCACAAGGCCATCTATTGAATTTCCGGAGATGTCTCTCAAAGGGACAAAACGGAAAGTCTCGTTGGATGGATTGAAAATATGAAGGCCGGCGATAGTCCCAACCCAGATGTTGCCATCCTGGTCTTTGTTAAGTGAACATACTGCGTCGTTGAAAAGCCCGGTGCCGTCTGTTTTCTTGTAAACCTTGAATGAGTTTCCGTCGTAGCGGTTAAGTCCGTTCTGCGTCCCAATCCAGATATAGTCATTGTGGTCCTGAATGACGCAATATACCATATTCTGGGAGAGCCCGTCCTCTACCTGCAGGCTGCGGAGAGTGTATGGCTGGGCCCACACCAAATCACCGGCAAAGAAAGCTACCAGGGAAAACAGCCATATGATAAATCTGCTCATTTTTGGCAAAGATAAGAAAATTGAAACAATTGTTAAAAAAATTGACACAATTGTGAATTATGCTTGAAAAACTGTTTCATACCTTTGTGTTGAACTAACCGCATAAGCTATGCTTTGCCGCACATTATTCAGCACACTTGCAGCCACGGCTCTGCTCGTGGCTTGCTCATCTCCGGTCAAAATCGGCCTTATTTCTTCCGATGAAGGCCTACGTTCCATGCTGGAAGAGCGGGGGTATGTGTGTGAGGATATCACACCCGTGTCACCCCTTGAAAGCTATGACCTTGTATGGTGGAACCGTACGGATACAACGGCATTGACTCCTGATGAAATATCGGCCGGTCCTGCCTTTATCCGCTATATTGAAAAAGGTGGGAATGTGGTTCTGTCCATGGATGCCGTGCGTCTTGGTAATGCCTGGGGCCTTGAGCCAAACCCGGTTGAGGAAAATTCCTGGGCAGCGGAAGACTACGGCTTCGGACGCAAGGTGGGTTTCCATTCCTACCGCAGCCACCCTCTCTTTGATGGCATGCACGGCGGCGCCTATGTGTGGCATGGCCATCAGGACAATAAATGCAGGGTCCTTGGTTATTCCGGGGACAATGCCCCGCAGCGTGAAGGCACGCGTATAGTTGCCACGCTCTGGGAGCTTATTTTCTATCATCCTGATTACAAGGTTATCTGGGAGCAGAAAATAGGAAAGGGGCACCTCCTCTCCATAGGCTGTTTCCTCTACTATGGCCGTCCCAACTACAATACCAAGATTCTGGGCCGATTCACAGCTAATGTGGTGAACTGGCTCACAGGGGGTAAGACTCAGAGTCCTGAAAGATACTGGACATATGCACCCGCAGAGGTCCAGACAGGAAGTCAGATTCCTGTTTCAGGAGTATCTTCTGCCTCTCCCGCCCGCTGGGCTCTGGCCTCAGATGTAGATTCCCTTGTCTTTGCACCTTCTGCCCAGGAGATAGTTGTCCCGTCACGCAGATGTATGACCGTCTGCGACGAGCGCGGCGGCATCAAGGAAATCTGGACCCATCCCATCATGTCCCTTAAGGAACTGGGCGTCTCAGTAGCTTCCGGAGGAAGTATCTATCCGTTGAGGGATCCCGTCAGCGTGACTCTGAGGGCGGGAAGTATCTCCAGGTATTTCAATGCAGGCCCGGTAAGCCTGACAGAGATTCTTACCACGGACCCCGAATCCCCTGCCGTGGTGGCGCACTATCAGTGGAAAGGGGATGTTGACAGCCTTGTTGTCTCCTTCTCCTCCAACATGCGCTTCATGTGGCCGTATGATTCCGATGCCCTGGGATCCATCCTTGGCGGATGGTCTGAGAATGCCGGACTATATGCTATTACCGCGGGCGACGGGGAGTTCGTTTCGCTTCTTGGCGCCAACCTTCCCGGGAAAGTCCTCACGGAGGGCCGCGCGGGGCAGCTGCTTCAGTTAAATGCATCCATATCTCTGGATGCCTCCGGCCATCAGGCCTGCGATATCGTAATGGCAGCAGGCAGCGAAGGCATGAAGCCAGCACTGCAGGCATATAAGAAGGCCATGAAAGACCCCCGCGTCGTATACGGGAACAACACTGATTACTGGCAGAAGTACCTTGAAAACACGGTAAGTGTGGTATCCCCGGATCCCGAATTCAACGAGGGTTACCGCTGGGCAACTGTATCGGCCGGCCAGTTCATCGCAGAGACCCCGGGAATTGGTTCCGCCCTTATGGCCGGATATGCCTCTTCACTTCGCGGATGGGGAGGCGGCCACCGCGTGAGCGGCCGTCCTGGTTACGCCTGGTATTTTGGACGTGACTCTGAAATTGCCGGTTTTGCATACCTTGGAATGGGTGATTTCAATGCAGTCAGGTCCACCTTGGAGGTGCTCTCAGACTTCCAGGGAGAGGACGGCCCCATCTTCCATGAACTCACCACCAGCGGCTCCGACCATTTTGACGCATCTGATGCCACACCTCTCTACGTTATTCTGATGGCCGATTACCTGAGGGCTACAGGAGACACCCGTTTTGTGAATGAGCACATGCCCAACGTCTATAAGGCCATGGACTTCTGCTTCTCCACGGACACTGACGGAGACCACTTCATAGAGATCCGTCACGTGGGGCACGGCTGGCTGGAAGGAGGGGATTATTTTGCCGATAATACGGAATTCTACCTTTGCGGTATCTGGGCCAGGGCGCTTTCGGACGCCGCCTGGCTTGCCGCTATTTACGGGGAGGAGGAAAAATCCAAGGCCTGGGCAGAGGAATCAAGGGTTGTGACCAAGGAACTGGACCGCTATTGGAATCCAAAGGGCTATTATAATTATGGTATATATAATGACGGCTCTTTCACCACTTCCCTCCTTGCCCTGGAGTCATTCCCCATCTGGCTTGGCGTGACAGACCCCACTAAGGCTGCCAGTACGGTGCAGTGGTATTCCGGAGAGAATTTCACCCAGCCCTGGGGCGTCCGTCAGACGGGAGACCCCCGCGACGAAGAGAATGTGGGTCCCTATGACGAGAGCAACATCTGGCCGCTTCTCACAGGCTCGGTGGCTTTGGCCGAATACTGCACCGGATTCAAGGATGCAGCCTATTACCATCTTATGGGTAACCTCAGGTGCTACAGCGGCTCCACTCACGGGCGCGTTCCGGAAGTCCTAAGGGGGAACGCCTATAGAAGCGGAGGTATCACGGCATTCCAGTGCTGGTCCGAAACAGGTGTGACAGGCCCCGTGATCCGCGGAATGCTTGGCTGGACCTGCAACGCCGTTGACGGCACATGCACGCTTGCCCCGCAGCTGCCTCAGGACTGGGACAGCCTCAAGGTCCGGGGTCTCCGTATGGGCCAGGATCTGATTGGTTTTGACATGACTGCAGAGGGCGATACCCTCACCTTTGACTTCACCTCTACCGGCAAACCCAAGGAACTGACGTTCACTTATGCCGGAAAGACACAGATACTGACTTTGTACAATAACACTAAACTGGTAATAAACAAATGAAGCGTTTGATAATCATGGCACTATCGGCTGCTGCTCTCTTTTCCTGCGCTTCCCCCAAAACGGAGGAGGGGCTGTATCAGAACAATCGCTCACCGCTTGTCCAAAAACCGTATATGGAACTCCCGCTGGGCGCCGTAAAACCTGACCTCTGGCTCAGGGACCAGCTTCTCCGCCAGGCTTCCGGCATGACCGGCCACCTGGACCAGATAGTCCCCAATATTATGGGAGACCGCAATGGCTGGCTTGGGGGAGACGGCGACAAATGGGAACGCGGACCCTACTGGATTGACGGCCTGGTGCCGCTGGCATACATCCTTGACGATCAAACCCTGAAGGATAAGGCACAGCGCTGGATAGAATGGACTCTTTCCAGCCAGCAGGAAAACGGTTTCTTCGGGCCCTCCGAAGACCTCCCCAACGTGGATGGCCTCCAAAGGGACCGTACGCATGACTGGTGGCCCCGCATAGTGGTGCTCAAGTTCCTCCAGCAGTATTACGATGCAACCGGAGACAGCAGAGTCATATCATTCATGACAAACTACTTCCGTTATCAGCTGGAAAGGCTCCCGGAAGAGCCTCTTGGACAGTGGAGCTACTGGGCGGTGGAGCGAGGCGCAGACAATATTATGGTTGTCTACTGGCTGTATAACATCACCGGAGACGCTTTCCTTCTGGACCTTGGAAAGCTTCTGGCCCAGCAGACCGCTCCTTGGAAAGACCGCCTTTCAGACCACAGCACCCTCTTCACCCGCTATGCCCTTCACTGCGTAAACCTTGCCCAGGGCTTCAAGGCCCCGGTCATAGAATATCAGGGCAATGGTGATAAATCATATGTAGACGCTGTCATTACCGGTTATGAAGACCTGATGAAGCAGCTTGGCTGGCCCAACGGGATGTATGGCTCCGACGAACTCCTCCATAGCGGTTCTCCCACCCAGGGATCGGAGTTCTGCTCGGCCGTTGAGCTTATGTTCTCACTTGAGCGCATGATAGAGATCACTGGCCGGACTGATCTGGCCGATTGGCTTGAGAAAGTGGCCTACAACGCCCTTCCCACCCAGGCTACAGATGCCTTTGACGCCCGTCAGTACTACCAGCAGCTCAATCAGGTAGAGGTGTCCCGCCGGATGCGTAACTTCATGACCAGCTACAACGGCACGGAAGGCACATTCGGCCCTCTCACCGGCTTCCCCTGCTGCACGGCCAATATGCATCAGGGCTGGCCTAAATTCGTGAGGGATCTCTGGTTTGCATCGGCCGATTCCGGCCTTGCGGCCATGTATTACGGCCCTTGCACCGTAGCGGCAAAGGTGGCCGGCGGCACGGAAGTTACCATTTCAGAATCCGGCGGCTATCCCTTCTCTGAGGCTGTCCAGTTCAGGATTGAGTCGCTTTCAAGTCCCTCCGTGTTCCCTCTTCATCTTCGCGTTCCGGGCTGGTGTGAGACCGGCACAGTGAAGGTTAACGGCGTTGAGGTAGCATCGGCCGCGGGCGGAGAAACCCTGGTTGTGAACCGTGAATGGAGCCAGGATGACCAGATTGAACTTATCCTCCCTCTGGAGATAAAGGTAACCCGCTGGTATGAGAATTCCGCAGCCATTGAACGCGGTCCTCTGGTGTTTGCCCTGAAGATGAAGGAGAACTGGACGAAGGTAGCCAACGACGGAAAGTTCGGAACCCGTTACGGAGACTGGTACTATGAGGTTCACAGCAAGGACGCCTGGAATTTTGCCCTTCTGAGGGAAGATGTGGAAGGAGATGCTCCCAAGCAGGCCTTCACTTTGGAAGAGATGCCAACGGACGCCTACCCCTGGAACGTGGAGAATGCTCCGCTTCAGATCAAGGCACGTGCGCGTATGATGAATGACTGGAAACCTTATGGCGGCTCTACCGGCCCGCTTCCATACAGTGACCAGTATCAGGCCGATCTAGGCCCCGTGCAGGAGATAACCCTTATCCCTTATGGCTGCACAACCCTGAGGATTACCGAATTCCCTGTAACCTACTAGAAGAAGATGAAAAGAAGAATACTCATACTCCTCATTCTTGCATGCCCTTTCCTCATGAACGGGTCATGCACGCCAACAGAAGCGGTAAAGCCGGAGGATAAGACCCCCGAGGATCAGACGCCGGGTCCAGGTACAGATGTAACCGGGCCGGAAATAGCCCTGGTGGCTCCCGCAGACGGCTTTTCTTTGGAATTATGGTACAATGAGGACTATGCCTTTGAGTGGAAGCCTCTTGAGGGCCAGAATTTCTACCGTCTGAATTTCAGCAGTACTGCCGATATGGCAAAGGTGTCTTCCATAGTTGTCAACGGCACGGAGGCCTCCGTGAGCTGGCGTGACCTTGACAAGGCCTTTAAGGAAATCGGCCTTGGCTCTGCGCAGACAACCGATGTCTGGTGGAGCGTTGCTCCCTGGACGGAAGGGACGGCTTATACTCCAAAAGTGCGCCGTCTGAGGGTTACCACCCTCAAGGAAGACGGAGTTTCCGAGCCTGTGACGGACCCTGTAAAGGTTAAGGTTGCCGTAGTCTACGAGGACCCTGTATACAACGATCCCTCCAATCCTTCAGACCCCCGCAACGGAAAGCGTATCCATGAGATTGAGCACTGGAACAATCCATGGGCCCAGATGCAGGAGTATGCTGCGGCCTTTGAGGAAATCTCTCACGGCGCAGTGGATATAGAGATAGTGGAGGAGCATGATTCTGAACAGATGTTCTGCTACACCGCCTCTACAGCAAGTTCCTCCAACCGGGAATACATGACTCCCGTGCTGCTCTACAAGCGCTACCTGGACCCAGATCCCAATAGCGGAAAGGCTCACATTGATATTGACGGAAAAACCCTGGAGTACGACTACGTGGCCATGATGGATGCCTTTGACCTTTCTGCCAAAGTAGAGGCAGGCACCATCAACGAGGTTTGGGTGTACAACCATCCCGCCTGTAAGATGAACGAGTCCCGCTTCATGGGAAAGGGAGGGTTCTGGTGCAATTCCATGCCCATAGACTATGGCGTTGGAAAGAACTACGCCCACAACAAGAAACTGGTGTGCGTGATGTTCTGCAACTATGAACGCACCGTGGACCTTGCCCTCCACAGCTTTGCCCACAGGACGGAGTCCATAATGAGCCAGCTGTACTATCAGAATTACAACACCAAGACCAAGTCATGGCGTGACTACAATAAGTACGGTGTGTTTACATATGTGTTTGAGCGTGACTGGTTCAATGGAACTACGCGGGACCTCAACAAGTTTGATATGTTCTTCTCCCATGGAAGCGCATATGAAAAGGTAGGGGAGAAGGGATATGCCCACATCGGTTGCTGCCATTCTCCCTGCAACACTGACATGAACTACGGGTACGAGGACACAGCCTCCATCTATTCCTTTGCCGACGAATGGGACAATTACCCCTACGTCCACGGTATAAAGGCCGATGCCCGCAAGGTCACCTGCGCGGAATGGCAGCACCCCAAAGGCTACCAATACGGCTATATGAAGTGGTTCTACAGCCATGTCCCCCACTTCAAGGGCATCAACACCTATGATGAAGGGGATCTTCACCTGAATAACTGGTGGCACTATCTTTTTGATTACTACGGCGCGCTGGACCTTGAGGCGCAGCTGAGAGCAGAAATAGGAAAGTAATACAGAGTCTATGAAAAGAATTCTTGCATACACTTTGATCCCTCTTGCGGTGCTTGCCTGTGCAGGCCCCCAGATCAACGTAGAAGAGGAAGTTGAGGAAGAGACCAAGACCTACAGCCTGGATCTTCAGAAACCGGAAAACTCCACTGTATGGGCACTGGAGGCGGACAAGACCTATACCTTCTCATGGCAGGCCGTCCCCGGCCAGACCAACTACAAACTCCTGTTCAGTAAGAGCCAGGATCTGTCCAGCCCTTATACCGTGAGTATAAGGAAAACATCTCAGGATCTGGACGGAAGGACCCTGGACGGTTATCTTCAGGAGCTTGGAATAGCATCTGAGTCCACGGCCGATATATGGTGGAGCGTGCTTCCCTACAAGGAGGTGGCACATACGGAGTATACCACTTTTACCCGTAAGCTCACCGTTACCCGTCTGGCCGAAGAAAAACCTGACTGGGGGCCCGTTGAGGATCCGCTGGTGGTAAAGGTGGCAGTGATCTATGAAGATCCATATTACACCAACATAAGTAATGCCTCGGACCCCTGGAACGGCAAGCGCATCCATGAGATCTTCTCCTACAACGACCCTCATGCCCAGATGCTTGAATATGCCCGTGACTTCGAGGAGGTCTCCCACGGCGCAGTGGACATCCAGATAGTACACGAGTTCTCACTAAACGACCGCCTGTTCTCATATTATTCTGAAGGTGAGACAGAAACCTCAGAGAGAAGGTATGTCACCCCTGTTGAAATCTGCAACGACTTCATCAAGGACCATAAGAACATTGACGGAGTGGGACTGGAGTACGACTATCCCGGTGTGCTGGATCATTTCGGCATATCTGAAATGATAGATGCCGGGGAAGTGAACGAGGTCTGGATCTACAACCATCCTTCCTGCAGGATGAACGAGTCCCGCCTCATGGGCCAGGGAGGCTTCTGGTGCAACAGCGGTCCCATTGATTATGGCCAGGACCGCTATCACGCCCATAACAAGAAACTGGTGTGCGTGATGTTCTGCAACTATGAGCGCACCGTAGACCTTGCCCTCCACAGCTTCGCTCATAGGACGGAGTCCATCATGAGCCACCTGTATTACAACGAGAACTTCCACTGGTTCCCCAACGATTCCCATTTCTCCGGCCTGAAGAAGGACCTCCGTGCCTTTGACAAGTTCTTCTCCCACGGCACCGCCTATGAAAAGGTAAGCGACAAGGGGTATGCCCATATCGGCACCTGTCACTCTCCCTGCAATACGGACGTAAACTACGGATACTATGAGTATTCATACATCTATACTTACGCCGACGAGTGGGATAACTACCCTTATATTGAGGATAACCCTGAAAATGCACGCAGGGTGAACTGCACCGAGTGGAACAGTACCCAGTATGGGTATATGAAATGGTTCTACAAACATATCCCGCACTTCAAGGGTATCAATACCCATGACCCCAACGACCTCCATCTTAACAATTGGTGGTATTACCTCTTTGATTATTACGGGGCCGTGGAGTATGAACAGCGTCTCCAGAGAGAATTATTATAAACCATTTAATAACACTATGTCAACTAAACTCCAAAGAATCGGAACCTTCTTCCTTGGGACCGTCCTACTCCTTCTGGCTCCGGCCATAAGGGTGGATGCCCAGAGGACGGTTACGGCAAAGGGAACGGTCATCGACCAGAACGGTGATCCCGTTCCAGCCGCCGTATTCTATGTCAAGGGGAACAAGGACAACGGCGGTGTTGCCAAGGACAATGGTACATTCAGTATCACGGTACCCAGAGGCGCCACCCTGGTGTTCACCAGCCTCGGTTATGCCGACGTAGAACAGACGGCGTCAACCAACATGGTTGTCCAGATGAAGACGGAGAGCCAGATGCTTGATGAGCTGGTTGTTGTGGGTTACACCAAAGAGAACCTGAGGAACATTTCCGCCGCTGTCCAGCGCGTGGATATGCAGGCTCTGGAAAACAACCAGTCAGTGTCCCTGGCCTCCATGCTCGCCGGTCAGGCCGCAGGTCTGCAGACCGTTACCCGAAGCGGCGTCCCCGGTGCCTCTAACACCGGTCTGGTTATCCGAGGCAACAGCTCCCTGTCATCGGCCAATGATATCACGGGTATATCCAACCCGCTTTATATCATTGACGGTGTCCCTATGTCCCTCCAGGATTTCGCCGGATACAACGTGACGGATAACGACTTCCTGTCATCGCTGAACCCGCAGGATATCCAGAGCATCGACATCCTGAAAGATGCCGCAGCAACGGCTATCTACGGTTCCCGAGGCGCTAACGGCGTTGTCATCATCACCACCAGAAAGGGTACGTCCGGAAAAGCCCGTATCACGGCCCGTGTAAGCCACGGTTTCACCGTCAAGCCGGCCAAGATTCCGGTATATGTGGGCCAGGAGGAGCGCGATGCCAAGATCGACCTCCTCAAGAAAACCTGGACCAACCTTTTCCAGGGGGCCGAGTGGTACGACCAGCGTACAAGCGGTAACGGCGCAACCTACGTGGAAGCCATTGCCTATCCTTCCGTGCTATCGGATAAGTACAACCCGTACTTCAACAACGCCTACGACTTCCAGAACATGTTCTATCAGACCGGCCAGACCGGCAATTACGACCTTTCCATGGAAGGAGGTAACGAGAACAATTCATACCGCGTGTCGCTGGCTCATTACAACGAGACCGGTGTCCTGGTGGGTTATGGCCTTTCCCGTACAAACCTTTCGATGTCACTGGTTACGGATGTGAACAAATGGATTCACAATGAGGTTGTGATGCGTTACTCCTACGTAGACCGTGAAGGCGGTATGGGTGACGTGATGAAGGCCATGCCTACAAGCCCCACCAACCTCCCTTCATCCCTGTTCTACCGTACTCCCACTGAATTGAATCAGATGTCTGGTGAACTTGGTGACGCCTACAACAAGAACGTTTCCCATAACCTCACGGTGGGTGAGACCCTGCGTCTGAAGTTTGCCGAATGGCTCACTATGGACAATCAGGTTTCCATGGTGCTGGATTTCGGAAAGCGCGACTATTCCGTTCCTTCCATCGCGCGTACGGATAACAAGAGTATCGCCTACTCCTATGCCAGCATGACCACAACGTACAACGTGAACTCAGTGCTGAACTTCAACAAATCTTTCGGCAAGGACAAGAAACACACGGTAATCGCCCTGCTGGGAACAGAGGTTAACATCAATGACCTGAATACCCTGAGGGCCGAGGCCCAGTCCGGTATGTCGGATCACCTGAAGGTTATCCAGGGATACACCAAGGAGAACACCTTTGCTTATTCCGATATTGTGACCTCCAGGATGTTCTCCGTATTCGGCCTGCTTTCCTATGGCTTTGCCGGAAACCGCTACAAGATTGAAGGTGTGTACCGCCGTGACGGCTCCTCCCGTTTCGGTGCCAATACGCGCTGGGCAAACTTCCCTTCAGTGAAGGCTCAGTGGGCATTCAGTGAAGAGCCCTGGCTGAAGCCGGTTACCGGCGCCTGGCTGGACTTCGGTAAGCTGCGTGTCTCATACGGTACCTCCGGTGAAATCTACTACGACCCCCTGCTTCAGTACAACTCCCTGGTCGCGCCCAACGGTTTCGGCTCCGGAGTGCTCTGGGCATCCAGCAACAAGATGGATGTCAAGACATACGGCGGTAACCTTTCCCTGGTCTCCGACTTTGACAAGATCGCGAATAAGGACCTCACCTGGAGCTGGTCAAAGGAAGTGGACTACGGTCTGGACCTGGAACTCTTCGGCCGTAGGCTGAACATGACTTTCGATATCTACTCCAGATATATCTCCAACCTGGTCTATACTTCACAGCTTCCTGCCTACGTCGGCTTCAACAGGATTTCCTCCAACCTTGTGGATATGGTGGGACACGGTTTTGAGGCATCCCTCACGGCCTACCTCTTCCCCCGTACCAGCAAGGTGCAGTGGGACTGGACCCTCAACCTTGGCAACAACCACATGGTCATAGCAAAGATGGGTAACGGCGGTAAGGACTATATCAACACCGACGAAAACTATGCGTTCATCCAGGGCGCCCCTGCCTTCCAGTATTATATGCATGAGTATCAGGGCGCGCTTGATAACTTCTCCGACCTCCCCGTGAATCCCCTTACCGGTGAGGCTCTTACCTATTATATGGTAGATATGGGTCTTGCCAGAAATCTCCAGGGACGTATCTTCCCGGGATGTTCCCTCTATACGGATGTTGACGGTGACTACTATCTCCGCAACGACGAAAGCGACATGAAGGTCATCGAAGGAAAGACTGCAGAACCCAAGATCACAGGCGGTCTGTCCACCGGCTTCAAGTACAAGAACTTCTCCTTCAGGATCAATACTTCATTCGCGTTCGGCCACTGGATTTTCAATACCACCCTCTACGAGCAGCTGAGCCGTCTGGACAATTCGTCCGACTTCTACCAGTATGCCCTCTACAAGTTTGACGAATCCAAGTTCTGGTCCGGCCCCGGCGACAACTCCTACTATCCCATGCTTTATGTGAACTACTGGGAAGGCGGCGGTGCAAGCATCTACCGTAAGTCCAGCATGTATCTGGAAAGGGGAGACTACTGGAGCATAGACAATATCAATGTCTCCTACAACCTGCCGGACAAATGGATGAGCAAGATCCACCTCCGTGGAATCAACGTCTATCTGAACGTGAGCAACGTAGCCATGTTCAAGGCCTCTTCTGTGCTTGATCCCCGCAAGGTCTCCCGTATCGGCTTCTACAATGGTGAAGGTTATCCGCTGTCCCAGACCTTCGTCATCGGCACTCAGATTCAGTTCTAACGCTTAAAGGAAAAGTAATATGAAAAAGTACATTATAATACTTATGGCAGCGGTGATGGCAGTGTCCGTCTCTTCCTGCAAGAAATTCCTTGAGCCCACCCAGATTGACCTTATCTATAATGAAGCCTTCTGGGAATCCCAGGCCGATGCCGAGGTTGGTGTCACCGGCATCTATTCCCTATACCGCGGCCTTATGTCTTCCGGCGCCAACTGGTACCAGAGGGCCGATGTTACATGCGGCTTCGTGAAAAACGGCTGGTCCGGCGGTTCCAACAGGAACTACTATACCGTGGGCAACTATTCCGATGTCTCTTCCGTAGACAGGATGTGGGGTTCCATGGACAGCGCCTGCGACTGGGGCACTTTCTACAAGGTGATCGCCCAGGCCAATCTTGTTATCAGCAAGATCCTGGCAATGGATGTGAAGCAGTTCCGCAGCCAGGACGACTATAACCACCTGCTTGGTGAAGCGTACTTCCTCCGCGCACTCACGTATTTCGACATCCTGAGGGTGTGGGGTGACGCTCCGCTTATCACCGATGCAATCGAATCCTCCAGCCAGGTGATCAACAAGGATCACTCTCCCATCCTTATCGGCCGCAGCTCTGACTTTGAAATAGCCAGCCAGGTCCTTGCCGATGCAGAGCAGGCCGTGGCCCTTCTGGATTACGGCATTCCCGGCAGTTCCAGCTGGGGCATCCGCGCCAACAAGGGATCGGCCCTTCAGCTGCTGGCACATGCTAACATGTGGGCCAACTTCCTGGCCAGGCGCGACCGTCTGCCCAATCCGCTGGGTTATGTGGCCGATGCAATCACCGCCCTTGAAGACCTCAGGGATCACGGCGGATACTCATATGTGGATTACAGCAGTGCCGATGCAGTCAAGGCTATGTTCAACGGCCAGTCTTCAGAGGCAGTCTTCGAGCTATATGTGGGCACGGAGAACAACGAGTCTTACAGGGCCGACTGGTCTGGCGTCCAGGCCTACACCTGCAAGATGAATCCTCTTGACGATGACCCCACCCATGACCGTTCGGCCGGTATCGACTGGATCCCCTACAGCCAGAAACCCAAGCTCTACCCCGAGTACGATTTCGCCATCGGTGGTCCCGACATCCGTCCTCACCTCTTCTTCGGCGCATGGGATTCCACCTACAACGAGCCTTTCAACGAGACCCAGGGTTCATCCACCAACGACCGAACCAAGGTCACCTGGCTCACCAAGTGGGCTCAGCTCACGGAGGACACGGAGCGTGAACAGGGTTCCTACATAGCCTACTTCGCAGAGTGCAATATTCCCGTTTTCCGCTACACCGATGCCATGCTTCTGCTTGCCGAGGCATACTACAAGAATGGCGAGGAAGGTAAGGCCCTGCCCATCGTGAACGATATCCGCAACCGTGCGGGCCTGACCGATTACTCTGGCTCAGACCTCATCTCGGAGATCATGCAGGAGCGTGTGAGCGAACTCTTCGGTGAGGGTTACCTCTACTTTGACTTCGTGCGTAACAACTACTGGCCCAACGCCCACCTGATGGGTGCCGTGAAGTACCGCCAGAAAGGTTATTACTGGCCGGTTTCTTCCAGTGTTCTCTCCACAAATACCCTTATTGACCAGACTCCGTACTGGAATGGTAAGTGCAACTGGTAAAAAAGGAGGATGTTATGAAAAGAATAGTATATATAATTATTGCAACGGCAGTAGCCCTGACAGTTTCCTGCAAAAAGGACGACTCAATAGGCGGCAGCGTCAACTCTACCGATCAGCTTGACATCCCCACCTATGAGTGGATGCTCCAGACCGACGAAACCGAGGTTGTAGCCCGGCTCTTCGAAAAAGCCGGCCTCAAGGACGTCATCAACGGCGATGACATCACCATAGTCGGCCCCAGCAAGTGGTCCGTAATGCGTTATGTGTATCGCCGCAACAAAGCCTTCCGTAACGGCACTGCCCCTGAGTTCAAGATTGAGGATATAGAAGACGAGGAAGTGGCCAAGATGGGCATGTACATCTTCCCGGGCCGATGGGATTCCAAGGCTCTCAAGGAGCAGGGACCGCAGTATCTGACCTCCCTTGACGGAACCCAGGAGATATACCTCTCCCTTGAAAAGGCATCGGCCGACCCTGGTGCATCCTGGAATGGTGAAGGTAATGCCGGCGCAGGTTACCAGTACGGTAACTTCATGATGTCCAACCCTGAGATAGTGTACGTGGTGTTCAAGCGCGGTACCGATTGGGAAGTGGACGAGCGCACCGGGAAGCCCGCTTATCTGGCCCGTTATGCCAAGGGACTGGCCAATCCTGACTGTGATCAGGCCTACCGCATGTATCTGTCCGATGTCCGTACTTCCAACGGTGTGGTCCACATCGTGGTCATGGGCAACGACGCCTACACGGAGCGCTATCAGTATCACACGCTCTTCTTCTATGGAGTGAGAAACGACGATTATTAGCAGAGAGATTATGAAAAAGTATATTCCCATAATAATCCTGGCCCTTGCCTGCCTTACTTCCTGCTTCAAGGAATCACAGCTGCAGGGCTATCTGGGCACCAATATCTACCTTCAGGGTTCCGATACCCTCATCGTCCCTATCGGCCAGCAGGTGTCCACTCAGAAAGCGTGGCTGGACAACTCCACCAAGCCGGTCAAGTTTGAGATCACGAACATCCGTGACAAGTTTGGCGAGCGCAAGGAGGAATTCTTCAAGACGGCCCCGCTCACGGTCTGGAATGTCCCTTACGACCACCTGACCGACACAACCCGTGCCCTGATTGAGGAAAAACTTGGAAAAGCCATCGTTTCTCCAATCATGATCAACGAGGTGAACGGACAGTTATACACCATGCCTTCCACGGCCGATTGCGGTCTTACTGCAGGAGACATCTTCAACGTGGATGTAAGGATGTCCAACAGCAAGGGCTCCATCGATATCCCCGACTACGCCGTCATAGCCTTCGCAACCGGGTCGTCGAATGACCAGTTCTTCATCGAGGACTTCGTGAACGGCATCTGCGTGGAGTATTTTGACGAGACCGAGAACCAGGTTGTGAACATCTTCCCGTTCTACGACCAGATCAACAACAGCGACCCCAACTTCGAAACCCGCCGCGCCAATGTGGTGGCCGATAACGGCAAGGAGTCCGGAATGATCTTCCACAAGATTTCCGATACCCCAGAGACCGGAGTCACCGTTTGGTATAAGATCCTGGACAAGAACGGCAAGCTCTACGATCCCTCAAAGTACGCGAATTATACCACCACGCTCAGCTATTTCGATGTTGGTATAGACCGCGTCAACGACCCCGAGAAAGGAATGGGAGTTTCCTTCCCCATGACCCCCTGGCCGGTTCTGGACCAGCATTACTATATGAGGGGAGAGTACAATTCAGACCTTTCCAATCTGGATACGGATGCACTTCGCACCTACTATCTGTCCCATTCCGACAAAGCTTCTGCGTCATGGTCACCAACCATATTCGACAGTACGCATTTCAGGGGCTGGTACGTGCGTCTCCGTACAAGGATCCGTATCTACGAGCCTGGTACCTATGAACTTATCATTACCGTGCCTTTCACTACAACAAAATAGGAAACCACTAATCACACTATTTATTAACTTTTAAACTATCAAACTTATGGAATTAAATCTCAAATGGTTTGGAGTATTGGCTCTGTCCTTCTTTGTGATTGCCTCCTGCAATAAGCCGGAAGCACCCAAGGAAGAAGACAAAACCAAGCCCCAGGACGAGGTAACAGTTCCTGACAAGCAGGAAGTCACCCTCACGGTCGGCCCCGGCGGATCGACTACCCTCACGACTGACATTGAGGCTTATGCCGATTGGACAGTCTCTCCTGACGAAAACTACAAGTGGATTTCTGTAAGTCCCACCAGCGGCAGCAAGGGTAAGAGCACCCTTACTTTCGCGGTTTCTGCCAACAACGAGGAAGGCGCAAAGGAGCGCTCCGCTTCCTTCGCCGTCTTCCAGGGCACGGCAGTCATCTACGACATCCTTGTAGTTCAGTCAAGTCCTGAATCCAAGGTTGCCGAAGGCGACCTCCAGTTCCTGCAGGCCATCGTGGCCGGTAAGCTCCTTGGTGATGATACTCCTACCATCTCCGACTGGGTTACCGCAGAAGACGCAGAACTGACAGCATTCCCCGGAATCGTATTCGGTAATGACGACAACGGAAAGATCACTGTTGTGGAAATCAAGGAGGAAGCACCCTTCGTGGCATTCCCCGAAGTAATGAAGCTTCCCAACGTTGAAAGGATCCGTCAGAACGGCAACAGCAGGCTGGCCGGCACCCTGTTCCCGAAGGAATGGGATACCCCTAAGCTTAAGCACATCGCCCTCTCCCACACAAAGATGACGGGTGTCCTGGCCGATGGTTTCGCCGCAAGCCCCATGCTCTCTGAAATCTATTTCGATGACACCGACTTCTATGGCGCACTGCCTCATATCTGGGCTTCCAAGGTCCTTGAGGTTGCTCTTATAAGCACCGCCCGTAACTGCACCTTCACCGGTGAGAATCCTTACGAAGGCGATACAGAGTGCCCTTATCTTGGTTACATCGTCCCTGCAACCCTTGACGTTATCCTCAACTCCGAGCGCACCGCTCAGGGTGACAAGACCCAGATGAAGGTGGGCGGCGTCAAGGAAGGTCACTGGCTTGGCTTTGAAAAGGGCTGGGGTCAGGTCCGCTATGAACTCTTTGATGAGAATGCCGAAAAGGGCAACAAGGAAATTTGGAGTGACTGGCGTCTTCTTATCGGCAAGATCATCGGAGATGATGCCACCAACACCTGGGAGTGGTACTTCTCCAGCATGGGTTATGCTGCCGATGCCGGTTACAAGACCTTCATTCCCAAGCAGATGCTTGACTGGGATCAGTCTGTGGCCGACAGGTTCACAGCAGCTGCAAAGGCCGCCCACGATGCCGGAACGCCTATTGATATGAGCGAGTTCGGCGTTGTCGTCGAGCATCACGACGACAATATCGATCACGGCGAGGTGATCCCTATTGACGATGGCTTCTGGACTGTTCAGTAATGTTGAACCTCTAACAGATGAATGATATGAAAAAGATATTTGTTGCAATTCTTGCAGCCGCCGCATTACTGTTAGCAGGATGCGCCAAGACCGAGAATTCCGCTCCCGCCGTCAGCAGGACCGTCCGGGTCTCCGTGGGCGTAGATGCCACCATCTCCAAGGTGGTAAGTAGCACCACCGGCCGTTTCACCTGGAAAGCCGGTGACGAAATAGGTATCTGGACCGGAAACGGAATCACCAAGTTTACCCTGGATCCCGAATGGGACAACTTCGGTTATGGTGAGTTCGTGGGTGAGCTTCCCGAAGGAGGCGTCATCAACGAAAACTCCTATGCCGTATATCCTTATGCAGAAGGCGCCGAGGCAACGGCCACTTCCTATACTTTCCCCGCAGCAAGCAAATGGGAAATCCCTGCAGCCAACTATATGCTTTATGGTAACGGCGCGCAGGAGAAGGATGGGAAATACACTTTCACCTTCCATCATACCACCGCTTACTTCCGTGTAAAGGTTACCAACATCCGTCAGGCCGCCACGCATCTCTTCATAGAGTCTGCAGGCCCCTGCTTCGCCCTTGGCGCAACGTTGGATTTCTCCGCCGCTACTCCCGCCATCACCTATGCGAAGGATGAGAACCTCATTTACGCCCTTCCTGAGCACTCCGGAGCTACGGACGCAACGCTCATCATCCCTATTGCCGTGGATACTTTTGCCCAGCAGTGGGGTAAGGGCGGTCTCAAACTCCGTATCGTGACCACTGACGTAGGAGGCTGGTGGGGTACACCATTTGACGATGCAGCCGGATTCCTTGGTGAGGACGTAGGCTTCACTACCGCCGCCGGCGAGTATTACATCTTCCCGGAGATCAAGTGTGCAAACGCCAAGAATGCCGATGACAGCGGTACCGGCGTGAACGACGGTATTGAGGATTCCAATGTTATCATTCAGGATCCTAATGACTTCTGGACTGTTTCCCTTAACTAATCTGATTGTACCATGAAGAAGTATATATTTTCAATTGTCGCGCTGGCAGTCCTTGCATTGATTGCCGGATGTGCGAAACAGCAGTCAGTGGATGTTGTCCCCGGCAGTAGGATCGTTACGGTTACTGCGGCCCTGGAGAATGCCACTACCAAAGTCACCACCGGTTCCGAAGTAGGCAAGTTCGCTTGGGAAAAGGGTGACGTGATTGGCGTATGGGTTGGCGATGCATTCGTCCCCTTCACGCTTGATGATAGCTCTGTGGGAACAGTTGCCGGCAAGTTTACGGGTGAAGTTCCTGCAGGTAAGGAGATAGACTTTGCCGTCTATCCTTATTCTGAGGCCGATACTTATGCCGATGGTGTCTACACCTCCAATTACAGCCAGGACTGGTGGGACTATAAGAATGCAGTTCATATGTATGCTCCCAAGGCAAATTCCGCCAACGAGTATAAGTTCCAGCATCTTTGCGCCTATGCCCTGATTACCATCAAGAACCTCCGTGCCGACTGCAAGTATGCATATCTTGAGTCTCCCGGCGGATCCATGTTCCTCCAGGGCGGTGAGAGCGCCAATCTTAACGATGAGTATCCCAAGTTCTCCGGAGAAGCCGCAGAGCAGTGCTTTGTGGAACTCCCCGAGGATCACTCCAAGATTGTCATCTATGCTCCTATCCTTCCCGGTGAGTGGAAAGACGGCAAGGACTTCAAAGTGAAGTTCTTCCGTGATAAGGACTGGGGACAGGAATATGGTAAGGGTGAACTTGAGGCCGAACCTGTCATCAACCACAAGGGTAAGATCGTTACCGGTGGAATCGTGAACCGCGGTGAGATTATCGTATTCCCCGACATAGTGTTCGAGGGCGCTGCCGCTTCCGGTATCAGTGCAACCATCGAAGGTGGTCTCACCTGGCTTTCAGGTACAAAGATCGGCCTTTGGGATGGCACAACCCTTACTGAGAAGACCGTTGCCAGCGGTAATGTGGCCGTAGGTGAATTCGAAGGAGATGTCCCCGAGAATGCATTATATGCTATCACTCCTACCACCGGCATCGAACTTGATGGAACTTCCCTCAAGTACACCAATGACCAGTGGAATTTCGCCCCTGGTGCATTCCTCTTCGGTACAGTTGGTGAACCCACCTCTTCTGCATACCTCAAGAGCATTGCCTTCAAGAATATGGGCGCTACCATCCGCGTAACGCTGAAGAACATCCCCGCTGCGGCGAAGACTGTCTTCCTGGAGTGCGGTGCACGTCCGTTCTTCTTCTTCGAGGGAACCGTGAATCCGCTTGATGAGAATCCCGTGATTGAGGCTGCCGCTAAGGACGAATGGTGTGTCATGGTGCTTCCTGAGCACACAGGTGATATCGCATCCCTGACGTTTGACATTCCTATTCTCACTGGAGCCTATGATACTCCGCCATGGGGCTTCAAGGCCGAATGCTACTCTGTGACGGCGGATGATTGGGATTGGGGCGCAAAGGTATCCACCAAGCCTCAGAGCAACGAGATCGAGACAACCGGTACCATCAATCGCGGTGACATCTTTAACGTGAACCTCACCTTCGAGGCTCTGTAGTGATTCACTGCCGGCTTTTCGGGCGGCGCCCCCTGACCGGGACGCCGCCTGCCAGCAACGCAAACTATGAATAAAAACTTTATCTGTGTTGTCCTGGTGGCCGTGGTGCTGGCTCTGCCTTCCTGTGAGAAGGCGGAAGAGCCCGCTACGGCCCGGGAGGACACGGTAGATCAACCTTCCGGCCCTAAAGTCTATCCGTACATTTCACTTACAACGGAGGCAGAGATCGTGGGCCCCACCAGGCACGGAAAAGACGTGGATAAATCGGCCTACTATGTACGCGGGCGAATGCTTCTCAACGACCCCGACGGCTTCTATTCCGACACCCCCCTTGTGGATGCAAGGCTGAATATCCGCTGGAGGGGGCACTCCACCCTTACCTGCGAAAAGAAGTCGTATCGCATCAAACTGGACGAAAAAGCCAGCCTTCTGGGGATAAATTCAGACCGCGACTGGTACCTCATTGCCAATCATCCCGACAAAACGCTTATGCGCAATATGGTGGCCATGCGTATCTCTCAGATCTGCGGAATGTCCTGGACTCCCAAGATGCTTCCGGTAGAACTATGGCTCAATGGGGATTTCAAGGGAAACTATATGCTCAGTGAGCATAAGGAAGTCAACGACAACAAGGTAAAGATCCATCCTGCCGGTCCCAAGGACAACGAGGGTGAAGCCCTTACCGGAGACTATTACTTTGAGATAGAGTCCGACATGGACCAGCCTGCGGGGTTCTGGACTTCAATTTACAGGGAACCCGTGATGTTCCGTGAACCGGAAGAACCCACCGAGGCCCAGATAGATTATTGCAGGGAGTACTTTGAAGCTATGGAGAGATCCATCCAGGACGGAGATTTCTCTACCGGCGGCCACCGCGCCTATGAGGATTATATTGATGTGGAATCATTTGTGAACCATTATATAATCCAGGAGTTCTGTAAGCCCGTAGACGTACTCAGGAAAAGTACATTCCTTACCAAGACGCGCGGCGGAAAACTTGCCTTCTGCCACGTTTGGGACTTTGACCTGGCCCTTGGGAACTGCTCATACCTTCATGCCGATCCCGGCGCTGAAGACGGCCCGGAGGGATGGTGGGTGAAGACTATCGCTCCCTGGAGGATGAAGACAGGATGGTACCTCCGGCTGTTTGAGGATCCCAAATTCCGTGAGGCCGTGAAAGTCCGTTGGAATGAAGTGAAGGGAGAGCTTGAGACCCTTCCCGATTACATAGACAGCCTTCTTGCCGTGCACCGGGACTCCTTTGAGAGGAACTTTGAGAGATGGCCTGTTATCGGCACAAATGTGTGGCCTAATTCCTGGCCGGAAGAAGAGCTTCCTACATCCTACGATGAAGAGGTGGCGCTCCTTAAGGACTTCTGCGTCAGGCGCCTCCAATGGTTAGATACAAATATTAACAACCTTTGATATGAAGTATTTCTGTCACATCCTTCTCCTTGCCCTGGCGCTTTCCGCCTGCACTGATAAAGCCGCGCAGGAGCCGGTAGATTTCTCTGACGTGCTCATAGAGGACTCCTTCTGGACGCCCCGTCTTGACCGCCACAAGACTGCTACTATCCCTATCTGTATAGACCAGATAGAGAAGGAGACGGGAAGGATGCGTAATTTTGAGAAGGTCGCTGCCGGGGAAGGGGAGCATGAAGGCTACTTCTTTGATGATTCAGACGTTTACAAGGCCCTGGAAGGCCTTGCATATTCCCTTATCCAGCATCCGGACTCCGTCCTTGAGGCAAAATGCGACGAGTGGATTTCAAAGATCGCCGCCGCCCAGCAGGAAGACGGCTACATCAACACCTACTTCACCCTGCCCTGCCCCATAGAGCGCTGGACCGATATGGATAAGCATGAGCTTTATTGCACGGGCCATATGATAGAGGCCGCCATCGCGTACTATCATGCTACCGGTAAGCGTACCCTTCTTGACGTGGCTCAGCGTATGGTGGATCATGCCATGACCGTAATGGGCCCCGGTCTCAGGCACTGGGTCCCCGGTCATGAGGAGATAGAGCTTGCCCTTGTGAAACTCTACCGTGAAACCGGTGATAAGAAGTATCTTGATTTTGCCGACTGGCTCCTTGACCAGCGCGGACACGGCTACGGCGTTTACGGAGACCCTCTGGAGCCCGTGGACGACGGAACGCGCCTCTACTATCAGGACAATGTCCCGGTAAGGGAAATAACTGATATAGTGGGCCATGCGGTACGTGCCATGTATCTCTATTGCGGTATGGCCGATGTTGCATCTTTTACGGGAGACAAAGGCTATATGGAAGCCCTGGACCGCGTTTGGGACGACGTAGTGCTCAGAAACATGTACATAACGGGCGGAATCGGCTCGTCCTATACCAACGAAGGCTTCACCGAAGACTATGACCTCCCCAATCTGGAGGCATACTGCGAGACCTGCGCATCTATCGGCATGATCCTCTGGAATTCCCGTATGAACCGCCTTACGGGTGATGTCCGTTATGCCGATATCATGGAGCGCTGCCTCTACAATGCCGCCCTGGCGGGGATGTCCCTCTCCGGAGACCGTTTCTTCTATGTGAATCCCCTGGAGTCAAAGGGTAATCATCACCGCCGCCCGTGGTTCGGCTGCGCATGCTGCCCCAGCAATGTGTGCCGGTTCCTTCCTTCCATAGGAGGCTATATCTATAATGTAAAAGGCCGCAGCATCTACACTAACCTCTATATCGGCGGCACTGCCACATTTGACGTGGATGGTAAGCCCGTCACCCTTAAGCAGGAGACTGAGTATCCCTGGGAAGGAACTGTCCAGCTGACGGTCCAGACTGAATGCCGTGCCAGGCTGATGCTCAGAATCCCTGGCTGGTGCACCTCCTGGAGCCTTGAGGTGAACGGGGAAAGAGTGACATATTCCAACTCCGGAACCTCCGGCTATGTGTGCGCCGGCAATGCCTGGAAGGCGGGAGACCGGATTACTCTCAAACTGGACATGCCTGTGCGAATGGAGGCCGCAGACCCTAACGTTAAGGCCGATATCGGAAAACGTGCGGTTTGCCGCGGTCCTCTTGTGTACTGTATGGAAGAGGTTGATAATCCCGTATCCTATGATTCTGCACTGCTCTCCTCCGCCACTGTTTTCAGCGAGACATGGGAACCGGACCTCCTTGACGGTGTGACCACAATCCGTACGGCCGATGGAGCAGTATTCGTGCCCTATTATTCATGGGACAACCGTGAAGCCGGACGGATGAAGGTCTGGGTAGATTACAAGTAATAGTCTTTGAAAGATGAAAAAACTGCTCCTCATGGCATTCTGTGCCGCAATTATGGCCGGGTGCGCTTCCTCTAAGGATGTAAGGGAGGCAAGGGCCCTTGCCGGCAGGGTACTGGAAGGAAGCGGCGTAAGCCATATCCAATTCCGTAAGACAGCTTCCGGGGCCGATACCTTCCGCATAGAATCAGACGGCGGCAGGGTCATTATCTCCGGTAATAACGCCAATTCCATGGCTACCGGCCTTGGATACTACCTGAGGCATTACTGCAATATAAGCATCGGCTGGATGGATGAGGGCAGGGCCCGCCTGGATGCCCCTCTTCCGGAGGTTGCAGAGGCCGTAGAATCATCGGCCCTTGTTCCAAACAGGTTTTTCCTTAATTACTGCACATATGGATACACCCTGCCCTGGTGGAAATGGCAGGACTGGGAACGTCTCATAGACTGGATGGCCCTTAACGGCGTGAATCTGCCCCTTGCCATCACCGGCCAGGAATCAGTCTGGTATGAGGTGTGGACGGAGATGGGCCTTACAGATGAGAATATCCGCAGTTTCTTCTCCGGTCCCGCCCATCTTCCCTGGCACAGGATGATCAATATAGACGGATGGCAAGGCCCTTTGCCAAAATCCTGGCTCCGTGGTCAGCAGGCTCTCCAGAAAAAGATACTCGCCAGGGAAAGGGCGCTTTCCATGCGGCCGGTACTGCCGGCTTTCTCCGGACATGTCCCTCCGGCCTTGAAGGAGATATATCCGGATGCCGATATCCTTCAGATAGGGCCATGGGCGGGCTTCTCTAAAGAATACACGCCTTATTGCCTGAATCCCACGGACAGCCTTTTCCCCGTCATCCAGGAAAAATTCATCAGGAAGCAGACTCAGATATACGGAACGGACCACGTCTACGGAATAGACCTTTTCAATGAGATCCAGCCCAGAAGCTGGGATAACGAGTGGCTTTCAAGTGCTGGTTCTGGAGTATACTCTTCCCTTGAAGCCGCAGATCCTGAGGCCGTCTGGCTCCAGATGACCTGGCTGTTCTGGTATCAGGGGAGGGACTGGACTCCTGAGAAGATCAAGGCTTACATCACATCCTATCCGGCTTCCAGGCAGCTTCTGCTGGATTATTTCTGTGAGTCCAGCGAGATTTGGAGAAGGACGGATAGCTATTACGGCGTACCTTTCATCTGGTGCTATCTTGGGAACTTCGGCGGCAATACGGTGCTCACCGGAAATATCCCTGATGTGGACCGGCGCATCAATGAAGCCCTGGCCACAGCCGGGCCTTCAATGCAGGGCATAGGCTGCACCCTGGAGGCTCTGGACTGCAACCCTTACGTGTTTGAATATGTCCTTGGAAAGGCCTGGGATTATCCCGTAACTCCGGAGTCCTATGCCACGCTCCTTGCTGATTCCCGTACCGGCAAGTCCGATGAAAACGCGCGCAAAGCCTGGAAGATACTGGTTGAGGACATCTATGGAAAAACAGTTCCAGTGGGGTTCAGCTGTACCGTCCATGAGCGCCCCTCCCTTGGGAAGAATATGAAATGGCTCCATCCCCGCTATGAGGATTCCCGCCTGGAAGAGGCCCTGGAACTGCTCCGCAAGGCCGGCGGCTCCGGCCCGGCATATGAGTATGACCTTGCAAACATTCAGAGGCAGGTCCTTGCCAATAAATCGGCCTATATCTATGAGGATTTCCAGGCTGCTTATGAAAGGAAGGACGTTGCCGCAATGAAGGAATCGGCCCATGAATTCCTCTCCCTCATTGATGAGATGACCGAGGCTGTTTCCGGGCAGCCATATTTCTCCCTGGACAAATGGATTGCCGATGCCCGCTGCTGGGCCGATACCCCCCAGGAGGCCGACTACTATGAGAAGAACGCCCGCTGTATCCTGTCCACCTGGGGCGATTTCGGGTCCGGCCTCACGGACTATGCCTGCCGGTCATTTGACGGCCTTCTTTCCACTTATTACAAACCCCGCTGGGAAAAGTTCTTTGCCGATGTAATTGCGGCCGTGGAAAGCGGTGAGCCATTCGACCAGGATGCCTTCTATGCCTGGTGCGACACCTTTGAATATAACTGGTGGCAGCAAAGTAGATAAACGAAACCGGGACTAGTGCCTCGCGACCCCGACGGTTCAGATAATTTCCGTCCGTGTAGCGGCCAGCACCTCTCCAGGACCGGAATTGGCCGATTTTGGTCTTGATGGCGTGCTGTAGCATCTCTCCAGGACCGGAATCCGGGGATTCCGGTCTTCGTGATGTGCTGGAGCAGATGAAAACAAAAACGCCTCACAGCAATGTGAGGCGTTTTTTAGAGCGGAAAACGAGACTTTAACAATGACTCATATTTATTTGATTTTCAATATATTACAATTTCAAACATTACTAAATGGGTAATATTAGTGTAAAAAAAATGCTTTAATTTTCGCTTTGATTCTATTGTTTCCTGGATTTTCCTGATAAGATGCGGCTCATTTCTATAATGGGAGAATCCGCAGTATAATGCCCCGGGGTGGTTCACTTTTCGTCGGAATTTCCGATATCTGACAGATAGAGATTCGTTCCGACATTTGCTGAGCCGGGTCGCATGCCTTAGAGCATGCTCAGGGCCAGGTGTGGTGGCTCAGCGAATTTCATCTTCCGCCAAGTGTGGGTAACCTGTTTTTTTTGATTCAAATCGTGAACAAGTAAAAACAATGGTAAATCATTAGTGTCCACTAAAAGTACCGCTTTCCTATCGACCTCCGCATCGGTACGCCGTTGGAACTGGGCACCATCGGCCAGGAATCTTTCGCCTGTTGTCTGTGTGGTGAAATCCACCACAACGCATCTTTATTATTGTGATACCTTTGCAAAAAATGCAACGATTATGAAAAAGCTTATCTGCACTCTTCCGACGGCAATGGTAATAATGGCCGTATTATGTCTTGTTTCCTGCTCCAAGAATCACTCTTCCGATACTCCCAACAATTACGGTTTCAAGTACCCCACAAACTGTTGGGGCGGAGGCGCTGTTTGGTGGGAAATGCACGAAAACCGCATCTACCAACAGCCGGGAGTTCAGGAGCAAATAATAGACGGCCATCAGGATGCCTGGTATGCAGCCAGTCTTGACCTGTATCAGTGCGGCTATCTGGGTATCAACGATTATTTCGGTCAGATTATGGCCGCTGGATATACTCTACAGGACGGCGCTTCGGCCGATGAATGGGTAAACGGGAAAAACAAAACAATCTATACCCACTTCTTCCAAGGAGAAGAACCCTATGAAACCTACGGTGTAGTTGCCTATCACAAAAACCGAACGATACGGCTGGAGGGAAACAGGTCGGACGGCTCCGTCAGTGCCAAATATGACGCTCCTTCTCTAACTATAACCTACAAGTATTTCGAACAATACTATTAAGCCATCTTCCATCCTTCCAGACATCGTTTCTTGGTGGAGAAATTGGCTCCAAAAATAATAACGGGAGCCCATTTTGCAACGTTTTCGCAAAAAGGAATATGCCCTACAGCGCTGTAGGGCATATTTGAATAACGGTGAGCGGAAAACGAGACTCGAGCCCGCTGACGCGGGCCGGGCCTACGGCCCTCGCGAAATCCACGTTACCCCCTCGCCGCTCCGCGGCGGTCCCCTCGGGGGACAGGGGTCGCTCGTCGGTCTCGTACAAAACAAAAACGCCAACCACAAGGGCTGGCGTTTTGTTTTGGAGCGGAAAACGAGACTCGAACTCGCGACCCCGACCTTGGCAAGGTCGTGCTCTACCAACTGAGCTATTTCCGCGTTGGGAATGCAAAGGTACAACCTTTTTTTGAACTTGCAAATTTTTTAACAATTTTTTTAATGATATTGTTTTCAAGACGCATTTGCAGATGCAACGATTGAAAAAAATAATTATATTTGTATGACGCTGACTACAAACACTTAAAACAAATATCATTATGAAAAAAGTTATCTCCCTCCTCCTTTGCGGCGTGATCGTTCTCAGCTGCGGTATGTCAAACCTCGGTAAGGGCTCCCTCATCGGCTCCGGCGCAGGTGCAGTCCTTGGTGCAGGTATCGGCTACCTGATCGGCCAGAACGGTGAAGGCGCAGCTATCGGTGCAGCAGTAGGTACTGCAGTTGGTGCAGGTACCGGTGCCCTTATCGGCAACGCTATGGACAAGAAGGCCAAGGAACTCGCAGAGCTTGAGAACGCCCAGGTAGAAACCACCACTGACGTCAACGGCCTCAAGGCCATCAAGGTCACCTTCGACAACGGCATCCTCTTCGACTTCAACAAGTCTTCCCTCAAGGCCGAAGCCAAGAAGGAACTGGACAAGTTCACCACGGATATGGCCGATATGCCCCTTGCCAACATCAACGTCTATGGCCACACAGACAACATCGGCTCAGAGGAAGCAAACCAGAAGGTATCCAACCAGCGTGCAGCTGCTGTTTCCAGCTACCTCATCAAGAAGGGTATCGACAAAAACCGCATCGCTGCTGAAGGCCTTTCCTTCAACTTCCCTGTAGCAGACAACGCCACCGAGGCCGGCCGTGCACAGAACCGCCGTGTTGAGATCTACATCAGCGCTTCTGAGGACATGGTGAAAGAGGCCGAGGCCGCTGCTGCACAGCAGTAGTCCAAACGCCGCTGCACGGTTTTGGGCCGTGGAGCTAACGGGCTGATTATCAGTCAAAAACGCAAAAGGGGGTGTCGGATTTTTGACACCCTCTTTTATGTAAATAACTATAAATGAAGAACTTAATCCCACGGGCTCCTTTTCCCCTTTTTTAACTATCTTTGTGAAAACAATGAAAATATGGAAAATACATCGGCAGAAAGGATAGAGGAACTGGTCCTGAAACAGAGGGAGTTCTATGCTACTGGTACAACACGTGACGTAAAATGGCGCGTTGTGCAGCTCAAGGCTTTCAAAAAGGGTCTTGAAAAATGGGAAAAGCACATCATGGATGCCCTATGGCAGGACCTTCACAAGAGTTACGAGGAAGCTTTCATCTCTGAATTCGGCCTGGTTTACGGAGAAATCAGGGAGGCAATCCGTAAAACGCCCAAATGGGCAAGGCGGAGGAGTAGGCCCACTCCGCTTACCGTTCTGCCCGCCTCAAGCTATATCGTAAGGGAACCGCTTGGCTGCACACACATCGTGAGCCCGTGGAACTATCCAGTGCAGCTGCTTCTGAACCCGCTGGTTGGGTGTATATCGGCCGGATGCACCGCCATCCTTAAGCCTTCCCCGTATGTTCCCAACGTCTCAAAGGCGCTGGAGGACATGATTGCCGATACCTTCCCTGAGGAGTATATTGCCGTGGTGCAGGGAAACCGTGTGGTGAACGGGGAACTTTTCAAGCATCGGTACGACCTTGTTTTCCTTACCGGGAGCCCATCCCTTGGCCGAATAGCGATGGAGGCGCAGTCAAAGTACCTCACTCCCATGGTTCTGGAACTTGGCGGCAAGAGCCCGTGCATTGTGGACAAGGACGCAAACCTGAAACTTGCGGCAAAGCGCATTGCCTGGGGCAAGTGCCTCAACAGCGGCCAGACCTGCATTGCGCCGGATTACCTTTTCCTGCATAAGGATATCAAGGAGGCGTTTGTGAAGGAGTTCAAGGCTGCGCTCAAGGAACTCTACCCTGAAGGCACCGAGAACTCTGACAAGTTTGTGCATATAGTCAAGGAATCGGCCTTTGAAAGGCTTGAGAGCTATCTTGCCGGAGCCACAATCCTTGCAGGCGGCCATCATGACCGTTCCCGCCTCTGGATGGAACCAACCCTTCTTGACAACGTTTCCCCGGATTCCCCGGTTATGCAGGAAGAGATTTTTGGGCCGATATTCCCGGTCATGACCTACCTGGGCCGCTCAGAGGTTGTATCCTTTGTCACGTCCCGTGAAAAGCCCCTGGCGTTCTACTATTTTGGAAAGTCCGCCGCGGCGTGGGAGATTATCGGCCAGACAACTTCAGGCGGTGCATGCATCAATGACACCATAATGCACATTGCCAACAGCAACATCCCGTTTGGCGGCGTGGGCAACTCCGGTATGGGTAATTATCACAGCGAGCGCAGTTTCCTTGCATTCAGCCATGAGCGCGCCGTGGTGAAATCCCCCACGTGGATAGACGCTCCGTTCAGATATATGCCGTATAAGTTCTTTGGCGTCATCAAGCGGATGCTGTAATCTTAGAAAAAAGAGTTATATTTGTATAATACAATTAACCAGATATGAGTACACTGCACGTAATTGACCACCCCATGATTCAGCATAAGCTGACCATCATGCGTAAAAAGGAAACCGGTTCAAAGGATTTCCGTGAACTGCTTCAGGAAATAGCCCTCCTTATGGGTTATGAGGTTACCCGTGACCTTCCCCTTATGGACGTGGAGATTGAAACTCCCATCTGCAAGACCACCGCAAAGATCATCACCGGCCGCAAGCTGGCCGTGGTGCCCATCCTGCGTGCAGGCCTTGGAATGGTGGACGGTATCCGCACGCTGGTTCCCGTGGCAAAGGTTGGTCATATCGGCCTTTACCGTAATGAGGAAACACACCAGCCCGTGGTCTATTACTGCAAGCTCCCTGAGGATGTCCAGAAGCGCCTTGTGATTGTTACGGATCCCATGCTTGCAACCGGCGGCAGCGCCTGCGACGCAATCACCATGCTCAAGGAGCGCGGCTGCCATAACATCCGCCTTATGTGCCTTGTAGGTGCCCCGGAGGGCATTGAGCGCGTGCAGAAGGAGCACCCGGATGTGGATATCTACCTTGCCGCCGTGGATGAGAAACTCAATGAGAACGCCTACATCGTTCCCGGCCTTGGAGACGCCGGAGACCGTATCTTCGGTACAAAGTAGTCCCGGGCAGTTAACTGGATTCCCCGGAGAGCTGGCGCTTGATAAGTTCCCGCTTTAGGTCTGCTCCATAGGCATAGGCACCTACGTCTATGCTGTCAAGGAGGTAGAGGTCGCTGCCCTTGAAGAGGGTGCCCTCTGCCGCCGTGCGTATCTCCAGTGCCTTGTCCATTGACTCCTTGGGAATTACAAGGTGACAGGGAATGACATACGCAATGGGGTTGTAGGCCACAACGTGAGCTACGGGACGCACGCCCTGGGGTACTCCTGCAAGAGCCGCAATCTCAGAGTAGCTGTAGAGTTTCCGGGGAAGGTCAAAGAGCGTTTTCCACACCTTGAGCTGGAAGGGCGTGCCAAACGGCCTCAGGTCTTCCCACTTCAGGTACCTTGCAAACTCAAGGAGATCTTCCGTGGAGATTTTGCGGGTGCCGATGCTCCCAACCTCTGCGGGGTCAAGGGCGGCAATCTCCGCCCCAATCCTGGCCAGATGACGGTAGTCAGTGGCAATTGATGCCACCTTTCCGTCAATCTCCGTTACAATCCATTGTGTACTCATATAATGATTATTTGAGATTCTTCGACTTCGCTCAGAATGACATCATACCTTGTCTTCCAGTGCAGCCACTGCGGCCTGGATTTTGGCGGTCTGGGCATCCAGCCACTCTGAATCCGGGCCTGCGGCGGGGACGGGGTCAAGTTCCACGGGGTCTCCTATTGCCATGCGGTAGCGGTGAGGGAAATCCCAGTACGCGTTCCATACAGGTACCACCTTTGCTCCGCTCTTGAGGGCAAGGAGCGCGGCTCCGTTCTGGAACTTAAGGAGCCCCTTGCCGGTTTTGTTGCGCTTGCCTTCGGGGAAAATGATTACGCTCTCCCCCTTCTCAAGTGCCGCCAGGGACTCTTCTATCCACCTCAATGAAGTGTTCTTACGGTCCAGCGGAATGCACTGGGCGTGAGAGTAGAACTTCTGGGTGAAGCTGGATTTGTCATAGTAGTCCTTGGCAACAAGCGGCCTTATCATCCACCGGAAATACTCTACCATCAGGATTACCGGGTCCATCAGGCCCACGTGACGGCAGGCATAGATGGTGGGGCCGTCGTGGACGGGCTTTCCGCCGCACACCTTTGGCCTCTGCACGGTATGAACCACACCCCAGCAGAAGTAGCGGAGGGCTTTATCGGCCAGGCTCAGATGCGCTTCTTTTATGGTTCCGCTCATCCTGCTATCACGTTAATCTGCTCTCCGGTAACCTCCATGGTAAGGGGCAGGCTGCCGGGGATTTCGCCGTCAACTTCCACGGGATCGGCCACCTTTCCAAGGGGCTTTACCGTCATTTTCTTGAACTTCCTGGTAATCATTCCGGGCTGCACGGCAAGGTCTCCGGATACGCAGTGGAGCATGAGCATAAGACCCTTGATGTGGTTGTAGCCGGGCATGAGGGTAATGTCAAGGAGGCCGTCGTCCCACTTGGTGTCCTGGGCGGTCTGGATGAGGCCGCCGCCGCGGTAAGCGCCGTTTCCAAGGGTGGCGGTGAAGAGCCTGCCTTTGTATGCTACCTCTCCGTCAAGGGTTACCTCTACGTTATGACGTTTGCGTGAAAGCGTTGCAAGGGGTGCTACCATGGTGTAGAGGAAACCGCCTTTCCGGCCTTTCTCCTTAAGAGCGTTTGTGCGGATACAGATGTCTGCATCTACCCCTATTCCGCCGATATTTGCCATTGCAAAAACGCCCTGCGGGAATGTCATGCGCACAACGTCTTCCTTGGCTGTTTTGCCTGCTATGATGCAATCGGCCGCCTTATCTACGTCTTCAGGTACGCCAGGGGTGCGGATCCAGTCGTTGCCGGTGCCGTATGGAAGGGCGGCAAGGGTGAAGTCTGCGAGGGATGTCTTTGACTCGTCGGCATATCTCAGGAGGCCGGTCAGGACCTCGTGAACGGTGCCGTCTCCGCCAGCCGCGATGAATTTGCGGAAGCCCTTTGCCGCGGCGTCCTTTGCCAGTTCGATTGCGTGTCCGGCGTGCTCAGTTGCAGCTACCTCAACTTCAAGGCCGGCCTTGGTGAGTTTTTCTACAGATTTGTTCCAGGCGTCTCCCGTAGAGGCCGATGCGCTCTTGGGATTGCCGATCATCATCCATTTTTCCATTGTTATCTAGGTTTTAGAGTTAATATATCCACATGCGGGTAGCCTCCAAGCCGGAATGCAAAGGCGCTTCCAAGGCCTGGGGTTACGTATAGTTTCTGCGTGCCTTCCTCATACAGGCCGCCGGACTCATGCAGCCGCCAATGGTTGGGATGAAGGCCGGTGAGTTTGTACTTGAGGCCGTGTGTATGGCCGGAAAGGGTTAGGCCGATGTCCGTTTTTGGCAGCACTTCCATCCGCCAGTGGGTGGGGTCATGGGAGAGAAGGATCTTGAAGGCCTCTTCCTCCACCCCCTCCAGCGCCTTCCCGAGGTCTCCCCCGACTTTACGGAAATAAGGGTTCTTTGTTATGTTGTCTACGCCCACAAGGGCCACGCCGGGGCGGAGCTCTACGCTTTCATTGCGGAGGACCCTCCATCCAAGGGACTTCTCAAACTCCTCCAGGGCGGCCATATCCTTGAGGCGGGATTCTTCATTGGAATCGTGCGGGCCGTGAAGGAGGAAGTCGTGGTTGCCAAGGATGGCGTACACCGGCGCCTGGAGCTGCGAGAGCACATCCCTGTAAGGGAACGCCTCCTTTGCTTCAAAGTTCACAAGGTCCCCCACAAACAGGATTACATCCGGCTTGCAGGCATTGACAGTATCTATGATGCGGCTTATGTACTGGCTCTTTGTACCAAAGGAACCAAGATGAAAATCCCCAATCTGGCACACTCTGAGGGGCTTACCGGTGAAGCCGTCCATCTCCAGGGTTGTTTCCTTCACCTGAAGATGCCGTGTCACATAGAAGATAAGCGTAATGAAAAACAGGCTCACGGCCGCGCTAACCACAATACCCGCTACGGGAGACCCCAGGCCGATGAGCGCCGCAAGGAACTTTGGCAGTTCAAATATGAAGATGAGGTAGGAGAATACCCTCAGGGAGTCTGCGTACCATTTTCCCGTGCCGATAAGCGGCAGGCACAGCCCCGCGGCCAGAGTGGGCGCCGCCATCATCGTCAGAGCCCACCACGGCGCACCCTTCAGGAGCGTAAGGCCGATAATTGTATCGGCCACCACCCCGAAGAGTATCCAAAACAGTACGTAGGTCCTGAATTTCATTGGTTTACTAGCGTAGCTATCTACAAAGATAGCATTTTTCCGCGAAAACTCCCATATAGTCGCAACATCGGTCCTCTTTGGTACTAGCGGCGTACACTTTCGGTATTAAATGTACGTGCTCAGTACCGCCGGGTACTAGCGGCGTGCACTTTCGGCATTAAATGTACACGCTCAGTACCGCCGGGTACTCACGGCGTGCACTTTCGGCATTAAATGTACACGCTCAGTACCGGGAGGGGTGGACCAGGTCCAATTATGCGGTGGACCAGGTCCAAGGAGGAGGAGGGGGAGTATTGTTTTTGCAGAATTACCCTTTTTTGAGTATCTTCGTAATTGCTATGAAAAAGACACTGACCATAATAACACTCCTTGCTGCCGTTATCTCAGCCGCAGCGCAGCCAGTGGGCCGTGAACTTTGGAATGACGGCTGGTCCTTCACCAAGGACGGCAGTACCCGCACAGTGAACCTTCCCCATGACTGGGGCGTGGAGGGAGAATTCAACCAGGAATACCCCGGAGAAACGGGGAAACTTCCCTGGTGGGGAAAGGCCCGCTATGGGAAAACCCTGGAAGTGACTCAGGAAGACCTCCAGAAAGACATCCGCCTGGAAGTGGACGGTGCCATGTCCAATGCTTCCGTATTTGTGAACGGAGTGAAGGCCGGCGGCTGGGCTTACGGATACTCCAGCTTGGCCGTAGACCTTACCGGAAGGCTGCAGGAAGGCAAAAACCGCATAGAGATAGTCCTTGACAACAAGCCGGAAAGCTCCCGCTGGTACCCCGGCGGCGGCATCTACCGCAATGTGTGGATCACAAAGACTGAAAAGACCTCCGTGGCCCACTGGGGCACCTTCATCACCACTCAGCTTGCCCCCGGCAAGGCCATAGTGTACCAGAAAGTGACCCTTAAGGCACCTGAAACCTGCATTGCGCGCATCTCCACCCGCATTCTCTACAAGGAGGGCAACACTGAATACGTTGTGGCGGAAACACGGTCTGTCATAGAAGCCTGGGACGGCCGCACGGAGGTCCAGGACTTTGAGATTGTGAATCCCCGCCTCTGGAGCCCGGAGAACCCTCAGATGTATCTTGCCCGCACCGTGGTTGAGACGGAGGACACCAAGGATGTGTATGAGACGCCCTTCGGCATAAGGAGCGCGGAATTCCGCCCGGACGGGTTCTATCTTAACGGCGTGAAGACCTTCCTCAAGGGCGTGTGTCTGCATCACGACGCCGGCGCCCTTGGCGCAGCGTGGAATGAGGACGCCTGGCAGCGTCGCCTTATCATGCTCAAGGACATGGGCTGCAACGCCATCCGCATGAGCCACAATCCTCCCGCACCGGAACTCCTTGATATGTGTGACCGCATGGGCTTCCTGGTGATGGATGAACTAACGGATACCTGGACTGTTCCCAAGAAGGAGAACGGCTATGCTACGCTCTTTAATGAGTGGGTGGAAAAGGACCTCACGGCAATGATCCGCCGTGACAGGAACCATCCCAGCGTGATCCTCTGGAGCATAGGCAACGAGTGCGGGGAGCAGGGCTGGCCGGAAAGATGGGACATTCCGCGCCGCCTTACGGACCTCTGCCACAGGGAGGACCCCACCCGCCTCACAACCGCCGGCAATGACAACCCCGGCGCCGCCTTCTCAGGCTATGCGGAAACAATAGACGTTTACGGCTTCAACTACAAGCCTCACCTTTATGAGCAGTTTGTAGAAGAGCATCCCGGCCAGCCGGTCCTTGGCTCTGAAACATCCTCCTGCATATCCACGCGCGGATATTACCTCTTCCCGGTAGAGGATGATAAGGGCAAGGGCTGGACTATGGACCCTCCCTTCCAGGTGAGTTCCTATGACCTCTACGCCCCCGGATGGGCATCCAAGCCGGATTACGAGTGGGAGTATGAGGACAAGGTTCCGGAATGTGCCGGAGAGTTTGTCTGGACCGGCTACGACTACCTTGGGGAGCCTACGCCCTTCAACATGGCTCCTTCCCGCAGTTCATACTTTGGGATAATAGACCTTGCTGGCTTCCCCAAGGACAGGTTCTGGCTGTACCAGTCACGCTGGTGCCCGGATAAACCCGTAGCCCACATCCTTCCGCATTGGACATGGCCGGGCCGCGAAGGCATCGCCACCCCCGTGCACGTGTACACTTCCGGTGATGAGGCGGAGCTCTTCCTTAACGGAAAGTCCCTTGGCCGAAAGAAGAAGGACGGCTACCGCATAGTGTGGGACAAGGTGTTCTATACTCCCGGCACCCTCGAGGTTGTGTGCTACAAAAACGGCCGTGAATGGGCCCGAGACATGGTTCAAACTGCCGGAAAGGCTGCTAAACTGTATGCGTCGGTAGACTACGAAGGAGAGGACCTCAGCTATGTCGCCGTGGATGTCCTGGATAAGGCCGGAGTGCTGTGCCCGGGATCATCGGCCCTTATCAAATTTGAGGTGAAGGGCCCCGCAGAGATTGTTGCAACAGACGCCGGAGACCCCACTTCCCACGTGCCTTTCTACAGCCCGGAGCTTCCGGCATTTGCCGGAAAGGCCTCCGTCATTATCCGCCGTACGGGTAAGGGCCCGGTCACCGTACTGGCCTCATCAAAAGGACTTAAAAAAGCTAAGATATCGTTATGAAAAGGTTGATTCCCGCCATATTTATTGCCATGGCCATGTTGACTGCCTGCGACTCCTTCAAGGCGGCAGTCTTTGAGGATGAGATGGTAATGCCCCTGGAAGGCTCTCAGGAGGATTCCCTCTTCTACAAGGTCTCCATCCAGTACGCCTCCAAGGGGATGCTCATCCCCGCAATGGAGAAGATGAACGCCGCAATCGTGGCGCAGGCCTTCGATATGGAGGGCGTGGATATCGGCCCGCTTGAAGAAACGGCCGCACAGTACAGGGAGAACCTCATCGACGAGTACATCACGGAGAATTCCGGCATGGTGGGGGAAATCCCCGTCCTCACCTGGGAAGACACCCTCACCGGTGAATTTACCTCCAAGTACAAGGGCTGGCGCAACTACCTTATTAATTATTATTGGTACAGGGGCGGTGCCCACGGGGCCTCCACCTACTGCCAGATAGTGTTTGACGCCAAAACCGGAGACGTCGTGACGGAGGCCGATATCTTCACGGACGGCTACTATGACAAGGTTGCCTCTCTTATGCAGGCGCAGGTAAAGGCCGATATCGAGGCCGATAACCCCGAGATCCTTGATCTCCTAGACCTGGAGGAGGTAGTTCCCAACACCAACTTCTCTGTGGGTCCGGACGGCGTGCAGTGGCTTTTCCAGCCCGACGACCTACTGCCTCATGCCTTCGGCCCTCTCTTCGTAACGCTGTCCTGGGATAAGCTTAAACCATATCTCAGATGAGGCGGCTTGTCCTCATGCTAGCCCTGGCCCTTGTTTCAGCCGGGGCTTTTGCCCAATATGTGCCCACAAGGGAAAACCTTGAGGCCCGCGCGGCATTCAAGGAGAGAAGGCTGGGGATTTTCCTTCACTGGGGCATATACAGCGCCTATGCGCAAGGGGAGTGGTACCTCTCCACGCATAAGCTGGATTCGGTGGCCTATATGGCCGCTGCGGGAGGTTTCTGCCCTTCAAAGTTTGATGCCGATGCCTGGGCTCAGGCTTTCGCCGACGCCGGAGCGGGGTATGTGACCCTTACATCCCGTCACCACGACGGCTTTTCCATGTTCGGAACGCGGGAAAGCGGCTTCAACATTGTGGACGGCACGCCCTTCGGCCGGGATCCCCTTGCAGAGCTTACCGCAGCCGTGAAGGCCCGCGGTATGAGGATGCAGTACTATTATTCCCTCATAGACTGGATAAGGCCGGACTATCCCAAAGGTGACAGCGGCATTCAGAAAGACTCCCTGAAGGCATCCTACGGTCATTATCTGGAGTTTGAGAAGGCTCAGATACGGGAGCTCATGGCTCACCGGCCGGGCGCCCTATGGTTTGACGGCCTGTGGGACCAGCCGGAAGGCTTTGACTGGAGGGTGACGGAACTTTATGAGCTTATCCATTCCATAGACCCTGCCTGCCTCATTGGCAACAACCACCATAAGGCTCCGCTTCCGGGGGAGGACTTCCAGATGTTCGAGCGTGACCTTCCCGGAGAGAACCAGGGCGGATTCAGTGCCGATTCCCCTGTATCGGCCCTGCCGCTGGAGACCTGCGAAACCATGAATTACGCCTGGGGCTACAGGGTAGAGGACCAGTGGTACAAGCCTCTGAAGGAACTGGTGGCCCTGCTGGTGAAAGCGGTTTCAAAGGACGCCAACCTGCTTCTTAACATCGGCCCCATGGCATCAGGAGAACTTCCTGCACCGGCCCTTGAGCGTTTGAAGGAGCTTGGCGCTTGGATGAAGGTGCACGGCCATACCGTCAACGGCTGCGGATCCACGGGCATTCCTCCGGAGCCCTGGGGCGTCACTACGCGGGACGCCCATCACATCTACGTCCATATCCTGGAGCCATCGGCCCTTCCCGCAGATAATATAATTAAGGTAAGCCTTGGCGGCCGCACTTTCTACCGTAAAGTGCCTTCAGACTTTGATCCGGTAGATACTGTTCTGGAAATTTTGGTCAATTAAAATATTTTTCTTATCTTTGCAGCCCATTTTGCGGGGACATAAGCCCTTCAAGATGGACTGTAACTATATTTTATTTATTAACAAACATTTATGCCTACAATTCAACAACTTGTCCGTAAAGGACGCGAGCAGCTTGAAGTAAAGAGCAAGTCTCGTGCGTTGGATGCATGCCCTCAGAAGCGTGGCGTATGTCTGCGTGTTTACACCACTACGCCTAAAAAGCCGAACTCAGCTATGCGTAAGGTAGCCCGTGTCCGTCTTTCCAACGCCAAAGAGGTCAATGCCTACATCCCGGGCGAAGGCCACAACCTCCAGGAGCACAGCATCGTGCTGGTCCGCGGCGGTCGTGTAAAG
>JAFZOU010000005.1 GCA_017550525.1 Bacteroidales bacterium | reverse complement strand
TTTCCGGATTACCTGATTGCAAGGTTCTCAAATCTAAGCTCCAGAAAAATAGTAAGTGTGAGGAGGAGCCAACTCATTCAGCTCCTCAGAAACACGGACAGAGACAGACGAGAGATTTACCTGGCAATGCTGTCAGCAGCTTTCTCTGACCACAAGCGTTGGCGGAATCAGGATTTGGCGTGAGGGGGGATCAGGATGGCCTGCACGACGGGCGCCGATAATCTCAAACAGGGTGTCAACCGCTATCTGGCCGGCTTCCCTGAGCGGCTGCTCCACTCTGGTGACGGCAGGGTCCATAAAATCCAGGAAGCCGTTGTTGTCATAAGAAATGATCCCCACATCCTTCCCGGGCCTTAGTTTAAGACGCCTCAGCGAATCGATTGCCCCAAGGAGGATAGTTGAACTGAATGCAAACACGGCATCAAATTGTTTCCGGGTGCCACCAAAGGCGTTCAGCACTTCCCTCTTGCCATTTTCAACGGAGAATGCATCTCCTACCACTTCATAGGTCACGCCATGAACGCCGATTGCATCCTTGAACCCTCTTACACGCTCCCTGTTAGGCATTGAATCCGGCACACCCTGAATGGCCAGGATGCTCTTATACCCCTTGCTCAGAAGATACTCGGTGGCCATCCTTGACCCTGCATAATTATCCGTACATACGTACGACAGAGATGTACTTTTGAAGTGACGGTCCACAAGGACCATAGGGATCTGGGCACTGACCTGCTCATGGAAATCCGGCGTAGAAGATGCCGGTATGCAGATAATGCCGTCTACGCTGCGGCTCATGAACATGCGCAGTTCCTGAACCTCGTCCTTTCCGGACTCGCGGGAATCGGCCAGAAGCGTATGATATCCCCTGGCATTTAGAATACCTATTATTATACCGGAGAGCGTAGCAAAGAAAGGATTATCTACGGATGGAATAAGAAGGCCGATGGTCTTTGACTGCTGGGTCCTAAGGGTTTGGGCGATGAGATTGGGCTGGTAGTTGAGCCGCGCAGCCTCAGCCGTTATCTTTTCCTCCGCTTCCCTGCTGATTCTATATTTACGAGCCTTGCCGGAAAGCACCCTTGAAACCGTTGATACAGAGTATCCGGTTTGTTCCGAAACGGTAAGGAGTGTATTTTTGTGCCCCACTTGTTAAAATTTTCCATCAAAGATACACACTTTTATGCATTTTTTTGAAACATACCGAAACAACCTAAAGTTTTTTTATTATATTTGTTATGGATAGCGCAATCGTTTGCGCAAAATTTGAGCACAAAATAACACTAAGAATATGAGCCAAAAATCCATTCTGGTCATAGGCAGCAGCAATACGGATATGACCGCAAAAACAGCGGAACTTCCCCGTCCCGGTGAAACCGTCCTTGGAGGCGTCTTCACAATGGGCGCCGGCGGAAAGGGCGCAAACCAGGCCGTGGCAGCACAGAGGCTTAGAGGCAAAGTCAAGTTCATCTGCAAGGTGGGAAAGGATATGTTTGGGGACAACTCCATAGCCCAGTATGAGAAAGAGGGCCTGGACACCTCCGGAATTCTCCGCTCAGAACTCCCCTCCGGCGTAGCGCTCATCTACGTGGACTCCCACGCAGAAAACTGCATTGTGGTTGCTTCCGGAGCAAACGGAGACCTGACTGAAGAGGACATTGAGAAGTCCCGCAGGGATCTTGAAAGCTGCGACATCCTTCTCCTGCAGCTTGAGAGCCCCATCCCATCCGTCCTCAAGGCAGCAATGATTGCACACAAGGCTGGTAAGACCGTGGTCCTCAACCCCGCTCCTGCCTGCCCTCTCCCGGAGGAGATTTTCAAAAACATAGACCTCTTCATCCCCAATGAGACTGAACTTTCCACTTTCAGCGGAATCGAAGTGAAGGACGTGGAATCGGCCCAGAAAGCCGCGGCAGCTATGCAGGCGAAAGGCGTTGGCAAGCTCATTGTCACTATGGGCAGCAAGGGCGCCCTCATCTGCGAAGGCGGTCCCGCCATCTTTGTCCCCGCCCACAAGGTGAAGGCAGTGG
>JAFZOU010000091.1 GCA_017550525.1 Bacteroidales bacterium | reverse complement strand
TATGTCCAAGCCCTGGTACACCGTCCAGGCGGCCGTTGCAGCCACGTGGGCCAACCAGGTGAGCGCGTCCTTCAAGTGGACGGTAGGGGAGAGCGGCTTTGAGATTGCTACTGACGGTAACTACAACTGGTACCGCGGTTACACAACGGCGCAGCCTTCAGAATTCGTGTGGAACGCATCCGTTTCACAGCAGGTGTTCAAGCGCCGCGGAACCATTTCCCTCAAGGCCTACGATATCCTGGACCAGGCCAAGAACCTCACCGTCACTGATACCGCCAACTACCACGAGGAAGTGCGTAACAACACCCTTGGCCGATACATTATGCTCTCCTTCACCTGGAGGTTCGGCAACTTCGGCAAGGCCGGTGAGCAGATGCGCGCCCGTGGCGGTATGGGCGGTGGCCGCCGTCCGTTCTAGGCGTCGCAGGTAAATCCCTGAAACGTCGCAGGTCTGCAAAAAATGCCCGACCCGCGACGTTTTTTGTATCCTGTGGCCGATTTGCGTCGCAGGTCATCCCAAAAACGCAGACTTGCGACGGTACGGCCTGGGACCTGCAACGAAAAGTGGCTGGACCAGCGACACTTTGCCCGGTGACCTGCGACGGTTGATGATGGAAGGGGAGGAGATATTGCTGATTTTTGTTAACTTTGTACGATGAATTGATTATAACTATGGCTTTCAAGGATAACTGGATTGTAAAGAACCTCATAGGTGCAGTGATATTCTTCGTGCTGCTTCTTGTTGGTGCGGCAGTAGGGCTCAACCTTATCACCCGTCACGGGAAAACCGTGACCGCCCCGGATTTCACAAACCTCAGCCTTACAAGGGCCGATTCCCTTGCCAAGGCCGACGGCGTGGGTATAAAGGTGGTGGATTCAGTTTTTGTCAAGCGCCTTCCCGGCGGTGTGGTATACAGGCAGAACCCCAAGGCCGGAGCAAAGGTGAAGAAGGGCCGCAGCATATTCCTTACAATCAATTCAATTGTGCCCCGTAAGGTGGTTATGCCCAATCTTTACGGTTATTCCGTAACGGAGGCCCGCGCAGAACTTAAGAACCGCGGCCTTAGTCTTGGAAAACTGAATTATGTCAGGGACATTGCCACCAACACCGTTCTGGGACAGTACTGCGGAGGCCGTGAACTCAGTGCCGGAGACCTTGTGGTAAACGGATCGGACATTGACCTCAAGGTTGGTGTGGGCAGTGAGGATAACACCACCGTGGTGCCCAGGCTTATAGGTATGAAATACGTAAGCGCAGTGGACGCTCTCCACGACCGCTTCCTAAATACCGGCAGGGTTACGTTCGATCCCAATATCAAAACCTACGCAGATTCCGTAGACGCCGTGGTCTACAAGCAGGATGCTATGGGCACCACCAAGAGCCTTGGCACTCCCATAAACATCTACCTCACCCTTGATAAGTCAAAACTCCCTGCCCAATGATTGACCCCAACACTGAATCTGTGCGCCAAGCCGCTCTGCAGAGCGGCCGGCCGGAGGCCGCGGGGGATAATAGGGGGCAGAGCCCCCTCAAAGAAGAGATTGAGCGCGGGGATGAGGAGATGGAGATGTTCGAACACTTCCGTATTTTGGTCGACAAGGGCCAAGAGCCGGAGAGGATAGACAAATTCATTGCTTCACATCAGGAGGATACTTCCCGTAACAGGGTCCAGCAGGCAATAAAACTTGGTTACGTGCTTGTGAATGACAAGCCGGTAAAGGCCAACTACATTGTGCGTCCGTGTGACGTTGTGAAGTTTGTAATGCCGTATGAGAGAAGGGGCACTGAGATTCTTCCGGAGAACATTCCTCTTGACATAACTTATGAAGACGATGACGTTCTGGTAGTGAATAAACCCGCCGGAATGGTGGTTCATCCCGGGCACGGCAACTACAACGGCACCCTTGTGAACGCCCTTGCGTACTATCTTCACCTCAGTCCCGACGTAGAGGATGAGAGAATGGGCGTTCTTGTGCACCGCATAGACAAGGACACCAGCGGGCTTCTGGTCATTGCAAAGAATCCTGCCGCGCAGCTAAATCTGGCCGATCAATTCTTTGTCCACTCCATAGACCGTATCTACACGGCTGTGGTCTGGGGCAATATCCAGGAGGATGAGGGTACAATAGAAGGAACTATCGGCCGTGATCCAAATGACCGCCTGCGGTTCCGTGTGTACGATGACCCTGAAAAGGGCAAGTGGGCCGTCACCCACTGGAAGGTCCTGGAACGCTACGGCTTCATTACCGTAGTTGAATGCCGATTAGAGACCGGCCGCACGCACCAGATTCGCGTGCATATGTCTTCTATCGGCCATCCCCTTTTCAACGATGAGCGTTATGGCGGCTCTGAGATTCGCCAGGGCACAATCTATTCAAAATACAAGCAGTTCATCCAGAACTGTTTTGCCCTGTGCCCCCGCCAGGCCCTTCACGCCCGCACCCTGGGCTTCACGCATCCCACAACCGGGGAGCGTCTTCACTTTGAGGCCCCTCTCCCGGACGATATGCAGGCTCTGATCTCCAAATGGAAAAACTACGTAAATGCTATCTGAGATGAAAAACCGTAGCGGCATATTCGCTGGGCTTACGCTGGCCTTCACCCTCCTTATGAGCCTCCCTTGGCTGGTGCCTCATATGGGGTGGACGGCTCTTGTAGGCTTTGTCCCGCTACTCATTATGGAGAGGCTGGCCACGGAGTGGAAAACCCGCCGGTTCTTCTGGTGGCATTACCTTGCCTTTGTGCTCTGGAACGCCGTCACAACGTGGTGGGTGGCAGGCGCCACCGTAGGCGGGGCTGTGTTTGCCATCCTTGCCAACGCAATCCAGATGAGCGTTATCTTTGAGAGTTTCCGCATTGTGAAGCGCCGCACCGGCGGTGTGCTTCCCTATATATATCTGGCTGCAGCCTGGCTGGCCTGGGAGAAGTATTATCTCACAATTGCTGAAATTTCCTGGCCCTGGCTGGTTCTTGGCAATGCCTTTGCGGAAACCCCTGGCCTTATCCAGTGGTATTCCGTCCTTGGTCACCTTGGCGGCTCACTGTGGGTGCTGGCGGCAAACCTTGCCGTCTTCGGCGTTATGGTGGCGCTCTCTGACGGTCGTATGGGCGGGTGGAATGCCAAAGCCCGCGTAGCAGCCTTTTCCGGGCTTGCGCTGGTGTTTTTCGGGCCGATGATCTGGTCCTCATGCCTCCGCTATGAGGTTCCTTCGGATGCGCCGTCCCTCAAGGTTATGGCCGGTCAGCCAAACCTTGATCCTTATGAGAAGTTCGGCTCCCTTACTCAGGAAGAGCAGGACGCCCGTTTCCTTCATCTTCTGGACAGCGCCGGCGTCCCTGACGGCCCCTGCCTTATCCTGGCTCCGGAAACCTTCACCCGCTACTTCATGTTGGATAATGTGAGGGGCCAGAAGAGTTTCCAGCGCTATCAGGCCTGGCTCCGGGAGCATCCGGACGCAACGCTTATCTTTGGGGCATCGGCCTATGACGTAAACGTCTCATATTCAGCCCCGTCCCTTCTTTGCTATGACCAGGGAAAGGCCGATATCGAAGGCCGTCACATCTGGCTCACCAGCCGTAACTCTGCCGTGGCCACAGACACTACCGGGAGGTATGAGGTCTTCCATAAATCCAAGCTTGTTGTGGGTACGGAACTTACTCCTTATCCCAAGTTCTTTGTCCCTCTGGAAAGGCTCTTTGGCGGTAACCTTATGGGTAAATGCGTAGGGCAGAAGGAAATATCCTGTCTCCACGTGAACGATGTTCCTGTGGGTGTGGCAATATGTTATGAGTCAGTCTACGGAGAGTACTGCACCGGCTATGTCCGTAAGGGCGCAAGGCTCCTTACCGTCATTACCAACGACGCCTGGTGGGGGAACACTCCCGGCTATAAGCAGCATTTCTCCTACAGCCGCCTCCGTGCCATTGAAACCCGCCGGTACGTAGCCCGCTGCGGCAATACGGGGATATCGGCCATAATAGACCCCTCAGGCCGCGTTCTTGACCGCACGCCCTGGTGGCGGCAGGCCGTCCTTTCAGGGGAGGTGAAACTCCTTGACGGAGAAACCTTCTTTGTCCGTTACGGAGACATTGTTGGCCGCGTTTCCGTCTTCCTCTTTCTCCTCCTTGCCGCCGCCGCCATCTTCCGTCCCCGTAAACGCTAATCAAAGTATACTTTCAACATAAAAGGCCCGCCTTAGGCGAGCCTTTTGTGTTGAACTGCAGCGATTCGAACGCTGACTGAGGGAACCAAAATCCCTAGTGCTACCATTACACCACAGTTCAATTCCGGGTTGCAAAGATAGTATTTTTTCTTGAAACTAAATAATGTGGCATCAGTATTCTCTGCGCTCTGTCCCGAAGAACGAAACATTCTGGAACTCCTTCCCACAGCGGAGGCATACTCTGTGGGTTGTATAACGCGACCATCCTCTGATGATGGAATAATCTCTAGTGGAAACTGTGTATCCACCACTTTTGTTTGTTTCGCGCCAGCGCTCCCTGGATGTGTCCCCGCCTTCGTGATAGCGTCCTATAACAGGATGCGCCGCATAGTAACCGCAGTGCTTGCACACATCTTTCTGAAGCCTTCTTGCCACCGTCACCACAAGCCAGAGCCCCCCTGCAACAAGTATGATTACAAATACAGGGTGCTTCACCGAGAATGACGACAAGAGGACCAGGTAACCGCCCACTATTATGAAAATGTACTGCCAGATACGTGCAATAAACCTTATGTAAAGAAGCGGGTACAATACCGTAAATGCCATACAGAAGGCCGATACCACACCCAAAATGCGCATAAGGATACCGGCGGTTTTTGACATCACGGGCACCCCGGTCAAAACCATCTGGATTGCAAGTATGATGGCACAGGCCACCAGTGAAATCCAAAGTTCCCGGCGCTTGCCCCTTACTCCGGCCGTCTTGTTGAGAAGCAGTCCAAGAAGCAGCGCCAGTAGTGCCAGCCCTCCGTAAATTAATTTATCGGCCTCATTGCCTCCTATGCCTTTTTCCTGAGATTGAAGTTGCTCCTTCTTCTCAATCTTTTGACGGGCTTCATCCCTTCGTGCCTTCTTTACACCGGAATATGAAAGCGAATCCATAGGCGTAAGCTGGTTAAGCTGAACCCATCCCGTGCGGGGTTCGTCTTCATAGCTCCGGATTCTCATCTTATAACTGGAAACGTGTCCCCAGCCGCCTTTTGCAGTGGCCCACAGCCTTACCGTGTCTCCCTGCAAAAGCCAGTAATTCAGAGGAGTCCCTGCTTTGGGCTGCCTGTACAGAGAAACTTTTTTTCTATTAACCAGATATGCAGGGGTGACGGTTTTGGGGTGGCCGTTGCCTGCGTAAGACAACTGGCTAAGATGAACCCATCCGGCGGCATTATGGTCAATATCCGTAACCTTAACAAGGCCCCAGTCTCCGGAATCGTCTGTCTCCAGAACTGATAACGGCCGTCCCACACCACGGGAATCGGCAAGGTAGAACATAGGCTTTGAGCGGTCATAGCGGAAGCTGCGAGGAGCCATCAGGGAACTCACGTGAGCCACCACCGGGGAATCCTCAGAAGGCTCCTGGTGTATGGCTACGGCGTCATAAGCCATATATCTATCTGGATAATTATTGAGCCCACAAGATGTGGTCAGAATGAGCAGGATGATGATTTTCAAGTACTTCATAATGCTAGAAGAGTGTAGGATGATTCTCTTCCAGTTCTGAGAGCACTTTACTCATTATGGCCTCACGGAAGAGGGCGCTGCGTGAGCGGACGCCAAAGCGGGAGCAGTATTCGTCTATTGCTGCCATCTCAGAATCGTTGAAAAGAAGGACGTGGCGGTTGCGCCTGAGGAGCATCTCACGCTGCTTCTCAAGGTAGAGGGGATCCACACCCGGTATTTTCTTTCTGCGGGCCATAACTCTATTTTCTTAAATCCACGTACCTGTGGGTAATGATACCCTTCCTGTCCAGTTCCAGGACAAACGGCATTGCGGTAACGTCAAAGGTCTCAAGAAGAGTCTCCGCCATAGAAGGGTTGGAAGACATAAGTTCATCCATATCTACCAGCAGAACACGTACCTTGGGCTTGGAGATAATAAGCGCTGCAACATCATCCAGGGTTTCCTTGCAGGCATTGCAGCCGCCGGTAAAGAACACAACGTATGCGGGTTTTCCGCGGAGTTTGCGGAGGGCATAGACGCCTTCCTTTCCGTCCTTGGCAAACAGGCAGGGCTTGCGGCGGAGGACTCCCGGAACCTTGAGGTCCGGAACGCGGCTCCCAACCGGAGTGCGGGACGTAACATCGGCAAGAAAATGCCCCAGGGATACAACATTTGCGGTATCTTCAGGTGCCGTCCATACGTCCGGAACGCCCAGGTACTTGTCCACAAACGGTATTATTGCGTCCTTATAAACCTCTTCCCGGCGGCCGGCAAGGAAGTAGAGGAGGTCTCCCTCCGCCTGCTTGAAGGAGTCAATGTCACCTTCTCCAAAAGTGCGGGCGGCAAGGTAATCGGCCACATCAAGAACATCGGATACCTTGAGGGTGTCTCCGTAGGCGGAGAACATCTGGGCGTAGCGCTCCATCTGGATGTCAGAGC
>JAFZOU010000090.1 GCA_017550525.1 Bacteroidales bacterium | reverse complement strand
GTGTCCATGACCGGAGAAAACCGCATCCTGGCGCACTTCGGTCTCAAACGCCTCAATGAGAATCCACGCAAGGGCCTTCTGGCAATGATAAACCTTGCCCAGTTGGAGCCCGGGCATATCTCAATAGATGATATTGTTTTCAAGATCGGCCCGCGTATCAATGCTGCAGGCCGAATGGAAAGCGGCCGCCTTGCCGTAGAACTTCTCACCGCCACGGACGACAGAACCGCCTTCCGTATTGGCGAGCAGATCAACGACAACAACAATGAGCGCAAGTCCATAGACCGTGAAATCACCCAGGAAGCCCTCCTGATGGTCCAGAACGGAACGGCACTGGAAACAGAGAACGTAACAATAGTCTACAACCCCACCTGGAACAAGGGGGTGGTTGGAATTGTGGCTTCACGCCTTGTTGAGGCCTATTACAAGCCCACGGTGGTTCTCACCAAGAGCAACGGCTTTGTAACCGGCAGCGCCCGCAGCGTGCAGGGCTTCGACCTTTACTCCTCCATTGAGAGTTGCGCAGATTTATTGGAGAACTTCGGCGGCCATGTATATGCTGCGGGCCTTACCATGAAGGAAGAGAACCTGGAGGAGTTCTGCCGCCGTATGAACAAGTTTGTGGCGGGGAACATCACACGTGAGGAACTCACCCCTGTGGTGGAGATTGACGCCAGTCTCAACTTCTCACAGATTACTCCAAAGTTCACCCGTATCCTCAAGCAGTTCCAGCCATTTGGCCCCGGCAACAGCAATCCCGTTTTCATAACTGAGGATGTCTATGATGCCGGAAATGGCCGTAAGGTAGGCGCCGGCGGCGTGCACCTCAAACTGGACCTCATGCAGGAGAGCCAGCCCTACAGGCAAATTGCGGCCATCGGCTTCAATATGGCTCAGTTCTATGACCACATCAAGGCCGGTAACCCCATTGATATCTGCTATTCAATAGTAGAAAACTTCTACCGCGGTTCTTCCACGGTGCAGCTTAGGCTGAAGGACATAAGGGAGAGGGACGAACTCATATAATGTATCCCACTTCCTTGAAGCGGTAATACCGGATGGGTTTTCCCGGAGTTTCCAGATCCCAAATCATAAGGCGTCCGTCTTCCGAGACGCCTTTTATTTTGCCCGTATACTCCCTTTCCTCAATATAATCATGGTAGCGGGCGTTCACGTCCAGATTGAAAAGGCGGCGGGAATAGTGTGAGAAGAGGGTTTGACGTTTATCCTGGTCCTGAAGATACGGGAGCCATCCATCAATAAGGGCAAGCACTTTTTCAAGGCATTCCTCCAGCGGATGTTCCTCACCGGTGAGGCTCCAGAGGGATGTGGCATTTGCCAACTGGGGAAACTCCCGCTGATTAATATTAAGGCCGATGCCAATGACAGATGCGGCAAGACCATTCCCTGTGAGCGCATTCTCAATGAGGATTCCGCATATCTTGTTCTTCCCCACATAAACATCATTGGGCCATTTCACCTTGCACCAAATGGCGTGGCTTTGAAGGAAATCCGCCACGGCAACGGAAATGACGTAATTGAGCCAGAAGGCATCCTTGGCCGGAAGTGGCGGAAGTCCGCCCTCCCCGTATTTGAGGACTATGCTGAACGTGAGATTCTTGCCGGGCTCAGTGAACCAGGTATTGCCTCGTTGCCCCCTGCCGGCCGTTTGCTCACGCGCCGCCAGCACGGTGCCGCTCTCAAGCTCCGGCAGACGCCTCAGCGCCTCCGAATTTGTGGAATCGATTGTGTCCAGCCAAATAACGTTCATCATTCAATATTTTCAGTCCAGGCCAGCTGGGGAAACAAAAAAGGCCGATTTTGTGTCACGCGGCGGTCTTGAGACCAGCTGGAGGAACAAAAAGGGCCATTTTTGCATC
>JAFZOU010000004.1 GCA_017550525.1 Bacteroidales bacterium | reverse complement strand
TGTCCCGGAAAAGGCCGTAACGGTGAAGAGTGAATCGGCCTCATTCTCCTTTGCAAGGGACTGGAATGCGTATATCCCGTACGTGAGCCAGCACCTTGAGACTCTGGAAAGCCAGTTTATGTCTTCCTTCGAGTCCCAGTATACGCTCTCTCACATCAGTGGCTGGAATCCAGAAAGGCTTGCATTCCTTCCCATAACCGTTGCGGCGGGTGAGGTGAAACTCTGCATCACGGAGGCCGATCTCCGCAATTACCCCGGAATGTACCTTTATAACGGGAATGCATCCTGCACTTTGAAAGGCGTGTTTGCCCCGGTTCCCAAGGAAGAAGTCCAGGGCGGGCACAACAATCTCCAGAGCATTGTGACTGCCCGTGAGCCCTACATTGCCCGTGAAACTTCCACCCTTCCCTGGAGGGTTGTGATAGTGGCCTCTGAGGACAGGGAACTGGCCCAGAGCGATATGGTTTATCGCCTGGCCAAGCCGGCGGAGCCAGTGGATTGGAGCTGGGTAAAGCCCGGGAAAGTGGCCTGGGACTGGTGGAACGACTGGAACATATCCGGAGTGGACTTCATCTCCGGCGTGAACAATGATACATACAAGTACTACATAGACTTTGCATCCGCAAAGGGAATAGAGTATGTTATCCTTGACGAGGGTTGGGCCGTAAATGGCAAGGCAGACCTCATGCAGGTGGTTCCGGAGATTGACGTGAAAATGCTGGCCAGTTATGCCCGCTCTAAGGACGTTGACCTCATCCTCTGGGCTGGCTACAAGGCCTTTGACAAGGATATGGACGGGGTTTGCGCCCACTATTCCAAGATGGGCATAAAGGGCTGGAAGATAGACTTTATGGACCGTGACGACCAAGATGTGGTGCGCTTCTATGAGCGCGCAGCCGCAACTGCCGCAAAATATGGTATGACCGTGGATTTTCACGGAGCCTACAAGCCCACGGGTCTTAACCGCACCTATCCCAATATTGTGAACTATGAGGGCGTCTACGGACTTGAGAATATGAAATGGGCCGCTCCGGATGTGGATCAGGTTACCTATGACGTCACCTTCCCCTTCATCCGTCTTGTGGCCGGTCCTGCAGATTATACCCAGGGCGCTATGAGGAATGCATCAAGGGGGAATTATCGGCCCGTGAACTCAGAGCCCATGTCACAGGGAACTCGCTGCCATCAGCTTGCGGAATATGTGGTCTTTGATGCACCCCTTACAATGCTCTGCGATTCTCCCAGCAGTTACCTCCGTGAACCTGAATGTACGGAATTCATTGCCGGCATCCCTACGGTATGGGATGAAACCGTCTGCCTTGACGGCAAGATAGGGAAGTACGTGGTAATGGCCCGTCGCAAGGGCTCCAAATGGTATGTGGGTGCTCTCAACGGCCTTGAGGAGAGAAATCTCACCCTGGACCTCTCATTTATAAGTTCCGGACGGGCAATTATTTATGCCGATGGCGCCAACGCCCACCGCATTGGCCGTGATTTCACCCGCCGAGAAACCGCCATCCCCAGCCTTATCACCATCCACCTCGCCCCCGGCGGCGGCTGGGTCCTGGAAGCCGGTAAATAATCCCCCACGGTAATGCCGATTGAGTGGGGGTTAACTGCCTGAATGTGAGCTGGTTGCAAAATCCTTTGGGATTACCGGTTTTCCCAAACACTTGTGTAAGTAGCAGTGTATCAATTAGATGGGTTCCACCGCATCGGCATTACGCCTGTAGAGATCAAAACAAAAAAGGTGGCCTTACGGTCACCTTTTTGTGCGCGAAATCAGAGTCGAACTGACACGTCCTTTCGGACACTACCTCCTGAGAGTAGCGCGTCTACCAATTCCGCCATCCGCGCTTGAGTTTTTCGGGACTGCAAAGATAGGAACTTTTTTTGGAACTCCAAACATTTAACTCCTAAATTTCCACACTGATGCACTGCTCCAGTGACCAGTTTCCAATCTGGAAGCGGATATGCGTCACGGAAAGCGAGATGTGGATTGTAATGTCCTCAAGGTCAGCATTGGCCCAGTCATAGCCTGCTTCACGGATGTAGGTGCCTAGGGCGAAGGTCCTTACCACGTGATCTTCCATCACAATATCCAGTAGGAGGCGGTCAGATGGGGACTGCCTTGGTAGAGAGCAGACGCCGGAAACGGCATTGCAACTGAAACTGCCCGGAGCAGGCCTCCCGTCAAGGCTTATTCCATCCACTTCGCCTCTTACGGATATTCCTATGGGTTCCCCGTCTCCGGGGGGGCCGTCCAGGACAAGGGTTAATCGGCAGAAATTCTTATGAAGGGTAACGTTTATCCTCAGGGCTTCGCTGCGGGCCGATATAACCCCGTGGTAAAGGTACAGCGGCGGACTCTCGGAGCCATAGGGGATATGTATGCCATCCCTCAGCGGCGCCCCTGATACAGCCATTATCCGTACCCGGGACCGCGGGACATCGCGATAGATGACGGTGTCCCGCTGGACCGAACCCACGTGTAATACTTCTCCGTCAACACTCTCCACGCGGTATTCTATGGGCCCCGGGCCGGACAGATGGAGGGCAAGTTCACATGGACAGTCCCGGCGATCTTCTTTCACTGCGGCGCAGGATGTAACCAGAAAAGAGACAAGAAGCGCCAGGAATGCCCTTCTACTTGCCATAGCTATCAAAAGTCTTCACAATCTCCTCCTCAAGTCCCGGTGCTATCTTTATCAGTTCCTCCTTCAGGCTTCCTATGTCCACTGCATTGGCGTTCAGCGCACGGAAAATCTCTCCTCTGGTCATTCCGCGCTCATACAGGTAGGTGAGTATGTCGGGCTTGAACCAGAAACTGTTCCCATAGGTTGCCATGGCACCTTTGTAACGGTCCTTCACAAGGGAAGCCTGCATGAAGTAGCCCCACATCTCCCCAACCTCGCAGTAGCCGGAGTTTTCGGCCGTACCGGTCCCGTAAAACTGTCCGCCTCCGGTCACGAAGGACTGGATGATATACTGGATGTACGGCGACCAGAACCCGGTCCCCACCTTGGCAAAGTGGCTGGAATGGGCAAGTTCATGGCTTGTGGCGCTGAAAATGGCCTTGTAATTCTCCTGTCCGGAAGTGCCTATTGTGATGTCCGGAAGGAAGATCTGGATCAGCCCCAGCCAAACGCCAAGATACCTCTTCAGGAGGTCATTGTCCAGGAATGCTCCGTGGTGAAGCATACAGGCGCTGGAGGCGCTGAGGCCGGGGAAAATCCAGATACGGAGGTCTCCGGGCGGCGGGGCAATCTCAAGATCGGCCTCCGTACAGCGGGAATAGTAGTCGTAGGCGGCGTTATTCACTGCGCAGCGGCGGAAAAGGGCATCGTCTCCGGTAGCATTCACATCCACATCTATCCCTTCCGGGCCGCCAAGGCCCATGGTGCTTACGGAAGCCGGCACGATGATGAAGTTAAAGCCTATTGAGAAGCCTTTCTCGTTCTTGAAGACTATCCTGTAGCGGGGTTTTCCGGAGAAACTCTTGGGCATGGTGTAATAGCCGTCCCTGGAGGTGTAGCATGTTGAAAATTTTACAAAGATATTTGCCACAACCTCAACCCCGGAAACGCCTATGGCCTTGCCTCCGCTGAACTCCGGGTCCGTAATTGTAATGCGCCCGGAGGGGAAGGCGGCGGCCTTCGTGGGCGGACACCAGAGGTCTTCGTTGCCGGTGAGCCTGAAAGCCTCCTCCTCCACAGCCGTCCAGTTTATGTCATCGGCCTTTGTGGCATCATTCTCGGCCAGGTAACACTCGTCAAGCACCTCATAGACCATCCCTTCCGGGAACTTGAAATCATAAGGCACCACGGAATACTGCCAGGTTATGGCGTCATCCCCGATCTCAGGGTCCTGGTAATAGTCTCCTTCGCGGAGGATACGGTAATCCATGGGGTGGTCCATAAGATACAGGCCGCGGGATTTCAGCGTATCCATCTGGGAGTCGTCCTTAGGTAAAAAACGTACGTAAAGGTCCGTGGCCTTCAGGCTTACGCGCCCCGCCTTGGTGGGATACGCCTTGGTGAGGGCGGCCTGCATATTGGCCACGGTGTAGGGGTCGTCCAGCTTCTCTCCAAGCTGGATCATGTCGTGGTAGATCTCTCCATCGGCCATTCTGGAATTCTCTTCCGGAAGCCCGCTTCTCTGGCAGGAGAGAAGCGCCAGCGCTGGGACAAGCAGCATCATTGAAATCTTTTTCATAGGCGTTAATTTTTGGCAAAGGTGAGTAAAGTTATCCGTGTCACAAAGCGGGAAACGTTTAATTGAAAAATCGGCCCTACAGGCCCTCCTGGGGCCGATTTTTGAGGGCGGTGAAACGGATAAATGCTGCAAAAAGCCCGGAAATCGGCCGGGGCGGAGAAAAAATCGGCCTTACAGGCCCCTCAGAGGCACATTAAAAAAATTATCCGTTTCACGCGGAATGTGCACAAACTCTGTCTTTGCGAAAAGGCAAAATAATTAGTACCTTTGCAGGATTTTTAGAAGAAGCACTAATATGCAGGACATCAGAAACATAGCCATCATCGCTCACGTAGACCACGGTAAGACCACCCTCGTGGACAGAATGATCTACCAGGCCAATCTTGTACGCCGTCCGGAGGATCTTGGCAACCTTATCCTGGACAACAACGACCTTGAAAGGGAACGCGGTATCACCATCCTCGCAAAGAATGTATCCGTTACCTACAAGGGCGTGAAAATCAACATCATAGACACTCCCGGTCACAGTGACTTTGGCGGGGAAGTGGAGCGCGTGCTCAATATGGCCGATGGCGTACTGCTCCTTGTAGACGCCTTCGAAGGCTGCATGCCCCAGACCCGCTTTGTCCTTAACAAGGCAATAGAGATGGGCAAGAAACCCATCGTGGTCATAAACAAGGTGGATAAACCCAACTGCCGCCCGGATGAAGTTCAGGAGGAAGTGTTTGAACTAATGTTCAACCTTGGCGCCAATGAGGACCAGCTAGATTTCAAGACCATCTACGGAAGCGCCAAGCAGGGCTGGATGTCTGAGGACTGGAAAAAGCCCACCGGTGACATCACCGCCCTTCTTGACACCATCCTTGAAGAAATCCCTGCCCCGGCAGTGAATGAAGGCACTCCCCAGATGCTTGTCTCTTCCCTTGAATACAGCCCCTACGTGGGCCGTATCGCTGTGGGACGCATCACCCGCGGCAGCCTGAAGACCGGAATGCCCGTGAGCCTTTGCAAGCGCTACGACATAGTGGAGAAGTCCAAGATCAAGCAGCTTATGGTGTTTGAAGGCCTTGGGAAGGCAAATGTGGACGAGGTCCAGTGCGGAGACATCTGCGCCGTTGTGGGCATTGAAGGCTTTGAGATTGGAGATACAATTGCCGATATTGAGAATCCGGAGGCCCTCCCGCCCATTGCAGTGGACGAGCCCACCATGAGCATGCTCTTCATGATCAACAACAGCCCCTTCTTTGGCAAGGACGGAAAATATGTCACTTCCCGCCACCTAAAGGACCGTCTGGAGAAAGAGCTGGAGAAGAACCTTGCCCTCCGCGTAAAGCCCGGTATCAATGCCGATAGTTTTGTGGTTTACGGCCGCGGCGTCCTGCATCTTTCAGTGCTTATTGAGACTATGCGCCGCGAGGGCTTTGAACTCCAGGTGGGTCAGCCCAAGGTCCTTGACAAGACCATCAACGGCCAGAGGTGTGAGCCCATCGAGGAACTCTCAATCGAGGTCCCGGAGCAGTTTGTGGGTGCCTCCATTGAGCTTTCCACCCGCCGTAAGGGTGCCCTCATAAGGATGGAACCACGCGGAGACCGCACTCTCCTTGAGTTCGAGATCCCTACCCGCGGCCTTATGGGCCTGAGGAGCAACCTTCTCACCGCCACACAGGGTGAGGCAGTGGTTGCCCACCGCTTCAAGGATTACCAGCCTTACAAGGGAGACATAGAGATGCGTTCAAACGGCTCCCTTGTGTCCCTGGAAACAGGCGAGGCCATTGCCTACTCCATGAACAAGCTCCTTGACCGGGGCCGATTCTTCGTTGAGCCCGGTGAGGAAATCTACGGCGGCCAGGTGGTAGGTGAGCACACCCGTGAGAGGGACCTCAACATCAACATCTGCAAAACAAAGAAACTCACAAACGTACGTGCTTCTGGCAGTGATGAGAAGGTTGTTCTCCCTCCCGCAATCAAGTTCTCATTGGAGGAAGCCCTGGAGTATATCCAGGAGGATGAACTTGTTGAAATCACTCCAAATCACATGAGGATGCGCAAGATTCAGCTTGATCCTCTGGACAGGAAAAGAAATTCCGTCTCAGAAGATTGATAATTGGAAAATTATTGCTATCTTTGCACCCCTTAATCAGTTTTTGAGGTAATGTGTAAAATCATCATACCCTTGAACGGTTGGGCTGCCGGGGAGCGGAAATTCCGCTTTAAGGCAGGCACAGAGTTCTTTCAAATGTTTGGCAATCAGGAAATCCTGGACGCAAACGTTGACGTGGAAGTGAGAGTGACAAAGGAGGGTTCGCAGAAAGTAGAGGCGGACGTCACACTCAAAGGAAGCGTTACTGTCCAGTGTGACCGCTGCCTGGAATCCTTGGAGATTCCGGTGGATGAGAATCCCCAGGAGGTTTTCAAACCGGGAACGGTGGAAATCGAATGGGATCTCAGCCAGGAGGTGTATGATTACATCTGTCTGGCAATGCCCCTGCAAAGGGTGCATCCTGAAGGGCAGTGCAACCCGGACACCGTCCGGTTCCTGGGCCAGAGTGGGCAGGTGAACGAGGAGGCTGGCACCAAGAACAGCCCGTTTGCAGCTCTGAAAGGACTTTTTAAAGACAAATAAACAATTAAAATTATAAACAATGGCACATCCTAAACACAAAATCTCAAAGCAGAGAAGAGATAAGCGTCGTACCCACGACTTCGCTCCCGTTCCCACTCTGAGCGTTTGCCCCAACTGCGGAGCCACAGTGATGTATCACCGTGTTTGCCCTGAGTGCGGCTACTATCGTGGTCGTCAGATCATTGAAAAGAGCGCAGAGTAATCGGCGCTTTTTTGCATGATGGCCCGGTAGTTCAACGGATAGAACGGAAGTTTCCTAAACTTTAAATAGAGGTTCGATTCCCCTCCGGGCTACACAAGAAAGACGAACTCCAGCAGGAGCTCGTCTTTTTTTGCACCGGATGCCGATACCGGTCCAAGTGACGGTACCTGTATGCGCATTTCAGTCCTTCTCCATTGTCGCTTTGACATAATCTCTGATTTCTTCGGCAGAGACGTCCTCCTTAGGAGACATGCGCCTGAAGTCCTCATCCTTGCGAAATAGTTGCGGGGACAATAGCCTTGTGTACATTGTCTTAGAGCGAATCGTATGCCTGGACAAATAGCTGGCGTAGCTAATTGCCTCATCCAAATCACATCCGGCTTTGAGCAGACTGTAAATGTCGTAGTAATCCCGGAACACGGTCCTCATACAAATGGCATATAGTTTCATTCCCAGCAACTCCTGAAGAGTAGGGATTTTCAGATTATTGTACTGCCACCCGACCTTCATCGTTTTCACTGGATTCTCCGGTCTGTAAAACGATAGCTTGACCTTTCCGTCATTGATGAATATCAGGAAATGGTCGTCTCCCAGTATCTCGACTTTGGCATCAGGAAACGTGGCACTTATTTCCTCAATGATTGCGCTGAAGTCCAATGCTGGCCTTTCTTTTTTCAAGCCGATGAGCTCAAAGTCTAAATCTTCGCTTAAACGATGATTAATCTGAAGCGATTGCCCGGTACCTCCACAAAGGAACAAACCCTTGATACATTCCAATTGGGAGACTTGCCCGAACACCTCTTTTGTGGCAGGTGTTAATCCTTTAAGTTCAGTAGGCATAGCGTGAAAGATAGTTGTCGGGATGTTTTACCCCGAATAGTTTAACTGCCAATATGTAATTTAGGATATTCATCCTTCTTCCCTGGCTGACAAGACGTTCTTTCCAGACCCTCTTCAGATGCGATTTACTCCAAATCTGTAGCAACATGGGCATATCCTCCAAATCCAGATGGACGAGGGCCGCTTCGATGATGGAGTCGTCGTCCAGGTGCTCCGGAATGCCTTGATAAGACCATAATCCTCCAGCAGCTTTAATCTTTTCCAGAATGGACATTTTGCGGCTATTCATGTCCTGGATATCTTGTTTGCGCATTTCATTGGCTACTTGATACCGGGATTGGGCGACAGCCACTGAACCGGGGGGCATTTCAAGGGCATAATCCAGTCTCAAAGACAGAGGAATGGGAATCTCCCGCTGTCCTTTTAGAATTGCCGAAATGATTTGGGGATGCTCCCCGCAACGGCAGGCCAACTCAATCTGGCTTAATCCCAGGTTGTTCATCCGCTCACGCATCATTTCAGCGGCAGACCGCACGATATTAACTTCTTTGTCACTCATTACGTGCAAAAATACAAAAATCATAAATAATAAACAAATATGTTGATATTTTCTGCATAATCAGGCACGCAAATGCCAGCTCCCAGAAACGAATGTTAAGGGAGAGAGACTAAAAATGGGCTTTGTACCCCAAGAGGAATTATCGCCTGTTTTCTACGGCTGTTTATCCTCTTCGTCGTCTTGCTTTAAATCGCGTAAATGTGGATTACACGGGTCTGGAATTCACTTTTTAAGTTCCCGGATCTTCTCCAGGTCCTCCAGAAAAAGGTTCGATATTATATCACTTGGGGCTACATAATAAGCCAGGCAAGACGCCTGGCTTGTTTTGTTTTTCCCCTTTCCTCCGTCCTGATTTTTGGCCGTTTTCCCGGACGGCCGCTCCCGCACGCTGTACGGGGTCAAGGCCGATCTCCTTCTTCTTGTGTTTGGAAATCCTGACTGCCACGCCTGCAAGGAGCACATCCCTCAATACCCCGCATCCTGGATCAACGGGTATGACCCGGATTTCGTGATCCGCACGGACCTTGTGTACGACGTCCGCGCCGTGCCGTCGCTGTATCTTCTCTCGGCCGATAAAACCGTCCTCCTCAAGGACGCCACCCCGGAGCAGTTCTTTGCCGCCATTGGGATGTAGGGGTAGCGCTTTGCGCTGCCGTGTCGGTCCCCAAAACCCCGTTACACGCGTTCTGCGTGTCGACACGGCAAAGAGGACGCAGTCTATAAATCCTTGATGCAGCGGATGGTGGGCATCACCTTATTATTGTCGGCCATCAGGAGGTGCCCCTTGCTCATACCCCATCCCCATTTGTTGTTCATTTTTTTAGAGCCTTCTACGCCGAACGACCAGTGAGTCCTGCAAGGAACTGCATTGTTGTCATCTTTTCCAAGATAGGCGGAATCTCCGGTTTCCATTGCCACCAATTCAGTCCACATAATAGACATTTCCCTTACATTGGGAAGCCTGTATCCTTCCGGACATACACTGAGATTGGCGTCAAGGTTGGGGAAACTGTCATCTAAATATTTGTTAAGCTCGTTAACCTTTGTCAGATTATAGGTTGCGTTGTTAAAGGAATAGGAAGAGTAGGAGCTGAGGCTAGCAGTACTTATTGCCGGCAAGGTGACAAATCCGCTTGACAGGCAAGCCATCTTGCTATGCTCATCGTGACCTATGAGTTGATGGTCTACAGGCTCACGAAGCGAAGCCTTGTTAATTCTGGAACAATCAAACTCATAGTAAGTCTTGTCATTGTAGGTACCATCGAATGCACCGCTAGAATCAAGATTCTTTCTAGTTACTGTAATAAAGGGATTAGGCTCTACTTCAGGGTCTTCGGCAAGCGTAATATCCTTGCGCTGACCTCCTTCAAGGTAATACCCAAGGTTACGGACGCATCGTGTACTGAACTTTGTGGTTTGGTCGTTTCCGGAATAATTATAGTTACTACCGTTTACCCCCTCTTCCGCCCAGACGATTCGGGGATATTTGTTACTGTTGTTCCAATCTGACTGCTGCTGAGGAGTATAGATAAACCGATTGCTTGCAACAATATGCTGACGCCATTTATCCTTGTTTCCGTCGGCCTGATCTGCTGCGCTTCGCTGGTACAGACGTGCATCTCCTTCAATTCCATATGATCCCAAGAACACTCCGATCAACTGGACGTCCGAGGCCATATACCAACGGATTTCGTCAGGATCAATATATCCGTCGCCATTATTATCACGGTTGCGCGAAAGGCAGCTGTAACGAAGATAATCATAATCCCTGCCATTCGATCCGTCATCAGTAGAACGCCAAAGATGGGCTGTTTCATTAGTGCCGTTAAGATTCAGGAATTCATCCCATCTCATTCTGTTCGGCTTTTCTGTCCCGTCTGGATTGAGAATGCCCCAGATTTTTAAAGAGTTAAGTCTTCCATTGGTCGAACTGGTGTTACCACAATCCTCAATCGGATCATTTTTTGTCTTCCAGTAGGTAGATAATCCTGTCTCGCGGTTATCATCTGTGAATTCCATGCCCCACGCCGATTGCAGACCGGCTACTTCATGAACGGCATAGATACTCTGGATCGAACGCTGCTGAATGGTGAATGATGAACCGATCAGCGAACTCTCTCTGTCTGCCGAAGTCGCAGATGAAGCCAGAATGTGCATACGCCGCATAGGGTGGTTAACAATTTCTTTCCAGAGGGTTGGATCATATTGGCCGGTGATAGGGTGCTTAGTATAGTAGTACTCGTCGATGAAGGCGGTTACGGAGATCTTCGGCCCGTCTGTGCCTCCGTCGGTATCAAAGTCGCTTTTAGGCACCCAAGTGGAATCATATAAAGGATCCGAGGGATCGGCTTTTCTCTGATCAATATCGTACTGCTCTTTCTGGCCCTTCAGGTAATCGACGAGCTCGTTCACGTACATGGTCCTTCTCTTGTCTCCAGGAGGAATAGCATCTCCGTTTATATCCCTGAAGTCGTAGTCGTGCGGTTTGTAAATTGTACGTCTATCGGAATAGTAACTGCCGCTAGCGTCTTTCTCGTTTACAAAGAATTCTACCCATTTGTAGTCAATCTGCGACAAGATTGCTCTTCCTGCAGCAATATCAGTTCCTCCCACTCCGTCCGGATTGAAAGGGGTCTCTACATACCAACTGATGTTCTCAGGGTCCATATAGTTTGCGTGGAAGGATATAACCTGGGTGCTGTAGTGGCAATCACTGTCGAACACTTCTTCAAGAGCAACGACCACGCGGCCTGTCGCGCCAGGCTCTGGTTCGGTCAGTGCACCGGAACTGAATGCCTCAACTTCAGCCTTAATGTCTTCCGCCCCGCCAATAAAGATATTGTAAACATAGTTGTAGTTTCGATTAGTATTGAAATCAGTAACATCAGCCGTGAAATTACCCAGATGTATCTCATAACGGACATTTGCGTCCAGGGTGGCATTGTCATTGCCCGAGGCAGATACGCCCATAACTATTTTGCCGGTCAGTACAACGTAGGCAGACAGGGGGTCAGTGTAAACGTAATCGCCGTTATCGAAGAAAGATCCAGGGGTATAGGACGCGGGTTTTTCCCTTCTTTCACGGTCGGCGTATATGGATATGCCTGATGCTGGAGCATGACGATTCTCCATCATATAGAAGGAGAAACTATGAATGGAAACAGGCGTTACCCCGTCGTTATAGAAGTCGGTCGTCTTATTTGGAGTAAGAGTTTCTGTCTCAAAGCCGAGTTCTTCAGTCGAGAATAGCTCTGCTGGAGTATCGGCCGCATCTACCGCTCTGGGCAGCAGGTATGAGCAAGTCGGGACATTGACAACCTGCCATGTATACGGGACAAAGCCCCGGAGAAGAGAGTTATTCTTATCAGAAGATGATTGATCCGGATTTCTCGCGACTCTAACATTGAATGTAACCTTGGCATAGAGGCGTTTTAGAGTGAGTGATTTCTTGCTGATGTCGTTGGTGTCTTCCGTGTCGCCTTGGATATTGACTCCATCAACCTGCCCAGTCATTAGGAAGAAACCGGAATTGGCGGCAATTTCGCTTCGCACCTGAGTAGCTACAACATTCTGAAGTTCACCAAAGGTCTGAATTGTGGAGAGCAAACCGGCCGATACATCCAAGTCATTAGGGTTCATGTTTGCGACGGCTACGATAGTGCAACCGGCTTTGGAGGCCGTCTTTATATGAAGAGTACCATTAGTTGCCGGGCTGTCCTTGGTGCTCATATTTGTGACAGTCCAATAGTTTGATTCTGAAGTTGTGTTCAGGTTGTTACCGTCAAAATAGTGGCCGTAAATCTTTTTACTGCTAGAAGTGTTGCCTTCAAAGATTAGAAGGTAGATATTGAATACGTTGCTTTCGCGAACAATGCCAAGTTCGGCTTTGGTGCCGACATCTACTGTCGCGCCTTTAGGAGAGCCGAACGAGATTACACAATCGACAAGGTCTCCTTCCGAGCCCGATCCCTGTTTCTGAAATACTTCCCTTACGCAACTCCCGGAAAGAAGGACCGCGCAAAGCAAAAACAAAAGTTCGAAAAGACGTTTTCTCATTGCGTAATCAATTGAAAGTGTGTGTCGAAGTTGTGGCAGTGCTCCAAGTAGAGTTATCTACCACGAAGTTCAGTTCTCCGGTCTGATCTGAATAGTAGACGTTCAATACAACGTTGATTTCTTCGTTTCGTGCCATATAGCTGAGGGGCACTTCCTTATTATTGTCTTTAAGAATGCGCTTCATCTTGCCCCCGGACATATACTTACCGAAGAGGGCAAATTGACGGTCTCCATTGGCCTGATTATTCGCAAATAGCTTAAGATTTGTCTTCTTATCTGGTTTCGTCTCTGACCAAATGGCGTCGCACTGAATATATTGGTTAGTGTTCTTTTTGAATCTAACAAGATAGTTTGTCATATCCTCGGGATTCTTCCACGAGTTATTCTTCTTGTAAGAAACGCCTTTCTCAATCTCAAATCCGGAGAATTCTGTCAAGCACTTTCCGTTATCATTGCTGTTATTCTTCTGCAAGGCAAGTCCGGTGATAGAATATGTTCCATTGGACTTTGTCAGGGTGTGGAAATACCTGCTTCTTGCGCCGGTATAGTTAAAATGAGTAGCTTGCGATCCATCAGAAGCGTTAAGTCCATCCCATCCGGAATAACCATTTGCATTAGTATATGAATAATAAGTCGAGTAATCGTAATCACTATCCTCATTCCAGATGGCAAGGGCGCGGCTGTAAAACAGATTGTAATTAGCATATCCAGCACTCTCCCATACCATATTGTTGTCTGAGCTTATATTGCACAATATACGACCCGAGCGTGCGCTTGTTTGTGGATTGGTTACCAGAACATCCACCTGTTCACCTTCGTCCATACTGCTTAGAGTCTCATAGTCTATGGGGCCGAACGGACGGTCTCCAAGGCTTAATACCAGATTAGCCAATGACTCGGATGTTCGATCCAACTCTAGTGTCGCAAAAATCTTGTATACGCCCGAATATGCATTCTCATACATCAAGCGCTGATAGATGACCTCTTCAGCCTCAGGGGCGACTGAATTATCATCACCAACTGAGGTGTCAAAGCTTGGCATTGCACGATAAGAAACATCTGCGGGTACTGAAGGAACACCAGATTCATCAAAATGATCAAGAAGATATGACTTATCAGGATTAAATCTTCCGAAACGGAGATCATTAACAGATACGGGGAACTGTGTGTGGTTACGAACCGTGACCTTGAAGCGGACAACAGGCCGTAGAAGATTTAGAGTCTCGGAAACTCTTGTGAGACCGACCGGAATCTCTTTGTGCCCGGTAAGAAGCATAGAAGTGGAGGGATCCGAAGGAACATCCGTACCCGTAAGAGTAGCAAGTTCGCGGTCGACAAAACTGGAGAATGAGGCTCCAATTGCAAGTCCCTGCTCCTGGGAAGAAATCGAGCCGCTCTGCCAGGCTGTTGCGTCTATATTGGCGTAAGCGTAGACGTGATAGGTTCCAGGAAGAAGACTGCCAAAGGAAATGACGTCATCTGTGACAGGAGATACTTCATCCTTATATTCCTTTGCGACGACTTTACCACCGTTGTTGACCAGGACGACCAGGACATTATTGAACTTAAGCCCTTCTTCCAAATCTGTGGCTTTAGTCTGGAAAGTGATGGCTTTTTCTGAGTTAAGCCTTAGCTCAATGCTTCCGCTACCAAGTGCGGCACCGACCGGCTCCACCTCTTTGTGGCAGGACCAGGCGGTAAGGACACCGAGCAGAAGTATTATGGACAAGACCTTTCTCATCTTTATTCGAAATTGAAGTCGTCAGTCGTTACTTGAATCTCATCCCAGGGTATAGCCTGAATTGTGAGATCAAGACCACTCTGGTTGAGGGTAATGAAGTAGTTGTAGACCTGGTTCGGCGCCCAGGCAATTCCTGACTCGCTTATCTGGTCGGTAGCTCCATAGAAGTTGAGCACCGTCTCTACCGGAGCTCCGCCGTTATAGGAAACCGAGAAACGGACGGCAGCGTCTGTTGATAGCGACTGAGGAACCATATAATACCACCCCATAGGAGTGTATCCGTCCGGATCGTCAACATCGGAAGGATGGGTGATAGCCTTACGATCTTCAACTTGATCTGCTTCCCATTCAAACAACGTTGTATATGAGCTACCTGTTGACCAGTTGGATGAGGTGATGGTAGGTGACCCAGTAACTCTGGTTGCCATCGAAAACTCTCCTACACCGATGATGTTTTCCAGCTGGAATGATGTCAGCGTATACTGATCGCTGTCAGACGAAGATGACTTGCCAAACAGGAAGCGGACAGCTGAAGTGGTGTGCTTGAACGTAAGATTGACGGGATCTTTGCTTACGGCAGCATCCTGGTGGGTTCTAGCAACCATCATGTCGGTATTATCACCGGCAGAGTAGCTGACTTTCAGAGTATAAGTATTGTCAATCGACACTTTGTCTGAACTGTACGGGAACACCCCGGAGAAATAGTAGTCTCCGTTGTCTTTCCAATATGCGACCGGCGAATAGGTCCATGCGCTGCTGAGCGGGTTCGACGGAGTGGACGGATTGGGTACTGCATCACAATGCAGAGCAAGATTGGAAAACACCTGCTCCGGCACATCATTATACTCCCTGGTAGCAAAGATACTTACCTCGTTGCCGACAGTAAGAAGAACAGTGGGATCGTCCGGCTTGATGGCCTTGGTAATAGTTGATACCCCCGCTGAGAAACTGATTGGTTTGGGACCATTCGGCACATCTATGCATGAGTCTTTTCCGCAACTGATAATCAGCGCGGGAGCGAAAGCGAGCAATATTATGTACCTGAATTTCATCTTAACTGGAAAGGTGATAGTTGTGATCAGCTCCCCAATCATCCCAACTGACCGTAAACTGAATAGGTCTGTCGGGGGAAATCTGGAGTGTTACCGTGTAGTGAGTATTCTTGGCCCAGGCCGATCCTACTGAATAAAAAACATCTCTAAGGTAAACATTGCGAGATGTAGTATAACTCAGGACTGCGGAACTGGGGTCCAAAGGATCTTCATGATACGAGACCTCGAATTCTACATGTAGCCAGCAGGCATCGTTGGTGAGATCCTGAGGAAGCGGCATCACTCCGGCAAGAGGCGTTGCGGTTCCATGGGCCAGGACAACATCGTCACTGTTGTCTAGCGGGTCATCTTCCCAGACAGGAAGATCATGCCTGCCCCCACTATAATTGTCCCAGCTCCAGGCAGGGGTAGTCGGGCTCGCTGGGCTAGCCGTGCTATTTTTTAGAATTCCGGTTGCATAAATGCCCTTGAAGCTGACTTCCTTCATGGTAACGCCGTATAGTCCATCCTCATCAATCTTTTCCGCTTTGATATCTACAAGCGCAAGTGCGTGGTTGAAATCAAATTGTACTGTTCCGGAGTTTGTCATGTAAGTCTGATCCGCTTCCACATCGGAATAAAGAAGGTCAGTCTGTCCATCAGCCGTAAACCTTATATCAGGCAAGCCGACAGAAGTGCTAGTGTAAGCATTGGAGGTACTTCCTTTGACCAGCAGATCAACATTTGCATCGTATGGACTATAAGCCCAGAATGTGAGTGTGTTAACTGCTGCATTAGGCCAGTATCTGGTTGGAGAGTAAGTATACACGCCACAACTGTGATGGACTTCCTGGTTGAACAAAAAGTCCGGCTTCCATTTCTTGGAATTCAGTTGCGACCAGCTCCCTCCGCTTTGTTTGAAGGCAAATACTCCAAAACTACTGTCGTCGTAGTATGCGGCCTTCGTTTGTTGAGCATCATCAAGCAATAAGGCGGACCCGGCGTAGAAACTGATGGGAACGCCAGTATCTTGCGCCATCTCCAACGCCGGGTTATCCAGCCTGAGGCTGCACCCTGCCAGAAGCAGGGCGCAACCCGCGGCTGTCGCCATTATGCGTATGATGCGGTTAAGCATTCTTTAGTTGAGGAGGTAGTGGTAACCGTTGCTAACAACCCAGTCGGTGATAGAAGCACCAAAGACGATAGGATTAGCATCAAGTGTAATGTAGAAAACGTAGTGCTTTCCAGTAGCCCAACTGCCAACCTTGGTGTCATTCTGAGCGTTGTCATTCACAACGTCGAAATCGGAGAGCCAGAGTTTGCTGGAGTATTCAGTAGTGCTCTCGCTAGTACCTGATCCTGTAGTGATTGTGTATGTGATAGACAGCTGAGGCTTGGTCTCGGTAAGGTCTGTTGGATCAGAAGGAGCGGTAAGAGGCTGAGGTTTCACTATCAGGTTGTTGATAATATAGGTGGCTTTTGCTGCTGCGGGCTCGCCATTGTCAGTGCCGTCAAAATTAGTGAACGCATCATTCTCTGCAATCTCAAGCCCGGTTCCGAGCGTGACCGTGGTAGCGCCATCTCCAGGACCATAAGAACCAGTAGCGTTTCCAGTTGACCAGGTTACAACAGGATTGAGTCCAGTGGGAGTTGAACCGTAAACACTTGCATTATATGCGTCGTTTACACTGAGAACACCGGCATTCTCAATGTTGTCAATGGAGAATGCCGTTACCTTTACGGTGGCGTCTGTTAGGTTGGGAGCCTTGCTTACCTTGAAATCAACAAGTGATGCCACGTGGTTGAAATTAAGCTCAACCACACTGCCATAGTTAGCCTTAAGAACAGTCTTTTTGTCGGCCACAAGTACGTCACTTGCAACGTTCTTGCCGGAAAAACTGATGCTGGCGCTTGTGATTTCGCCAGTCTGAGGATCTACTGTTGCTGCGGTTCCCACCGAAGACGGGGAGATAGCATAGAAAATGTACTTGTCGTAGTTCTTATCCCAGAAACGGAGAGGGGAATAAACCCATGTTCCGGGAGTGCCGGCTACAGTCATTTCAACGGCGTCATCATCAAAAACAGTGTGAGGATCAGAGTCGTCAGTCATGTCTTTGTAACCATACACGGCAAAGCTGTCACCCACAGCAAAAGTGTTGGTGCCGGCCACGCGGGGGTCTGAAATGGCCTTTGTCAGAGTCTCAGCCCAAGTTCCAAACCCGATGGCCTGTCCCTGGGAAGTGCTTTTGTCAAAGCTCTTTGCGCAGGCAACCAGCGCTGTGGCTGCGACTGCAAGAATCAAAATCTTTTTCATACGCATGAAAATTAAAAAGGTTAATGTATAAAGTTAAAAATTAGTTGATTATCGTTGTACTTCCTGTCTCTTCATCCCAAGTCCCAATAAGTGCGTTGAATCCGCCTCCTCCTCCGCTGCTTTCGTCCGGCGGGAAATCGTCCACATCAATCTCCAGCGTGATTACACCGCCAAGGGGCAGAGCCCGCACCTGATCCGTTATATCCATTCGGATGTTGCGCCAGCTGCCGTTCACATAACTTACATTCAGCACAAAAAAGTGTTTCCCGTCTGGAGCGGAGGCAACGGAAGCGTCATCGTAGGGGTTACATCCGGGGATGCCAAATGTGAACACCTTGGCTCCCAGCATATCCTGCTCCTTGTCCATATAAACATCCATAGGAACGCTTACGGTGCTGGTCCAGGTCATTCTGGAAGGGAGGTCCACTCCTTCAGCCATACCTGTGATGGCGCCGCCGCCTGAACTACCTATAACCCTGCCTTCATTGTTAAGCAACTTAACCTGAATGAGATAAATGTATGTTGTGGGAGAAAGTTCGCCTTCAATCTTAAGGATGTATCGGCCGTTCTCATAGACATAATCTTCCGGATTCTCCGTGATGTGGCGGTTTATGTCGTACAGGGAGAACAGGCCCTCCGGTTCCAGGGA
>JAFZOU010000089.1 GCA_017550525.1 Bacteroidales bacterium | reverse complement strand
GGGAAGGTCCGGGTTGCCAAAGGCGATTTCCAGTTCGTCCCCGCCCAGGCCGTCGCCTGTCTGCAAATACATATCGAATTCCAGCGTGAACACGTCTGGCAGGAAGTGCTGCTGGTCATTCATCAGGGGCTGTATTTCGGCGAATCCGTCATCCGTAAAGGCAATCACCTTACGTCCTCCCACGGATCCCACTTCGGCATAACCTGACATCAAATCCCACTGTGACGGGAACTCTCCCAGCTGCTCATTTTCAAAAGTATCCTCAAAGAAAATCTCGTCTCCCGGGACAAAGTCACTCTTTGCATAAGCAGTTTCCACCTGTTTCTTTGGCTTGGGAGCAGGAGCGGCTTCTCCAGAAGGCTTCTTTGCGCCGCAGTCGTCGCAGAAATTGCCTGTGTTGCCGGTTTTACCGCATTCCTCGCAGGTCCAGGCAGCGCTGGCGGCGGGGGCAGCGGGCTTTGCAGCCTCAGAAGCGCCGGGCTTCTTTGCGCCGCAATCGGCACAGAACTTACCCGTGTTGCCGGTTTTGCCGCATTCCTCGCAGGTCCAGCTGACGCTGGCCTCCTGCTTCGCGGATTCATCGGCCTTCTTGTCTTTCTTATCTTTTTTCTTGCCGAAGTTACCGTCAAGGATGTCGTTGACGCCCTTTTCAACTTTGTTGCCGATGTTCTGCTCTGCGGCTTCCTTAGCACGGTCCTTTAGTTTGTCCAGAAAGCTCTGGGCACTGGCCGTTCCGCAAACCATTGCAAGAACGGCGAGGGAAAGAAGTAATTTTTTCATATCCTGTTATTAGTTTGTTTTCATGGTGAACAAATTTCACACTTCTTGAACTAAAAAACACCACCCTAAAGGGGGGAATTAAGCGCGACAAGCCGCCAAAAAGGGTTAATTACGCCTTTTTTATCTATTTTTGTAATATGAAACGTTTTCTGTCACTGCTTCTGCTTGCGGGTATAATCATGCCTAGCGCGGCAGCCTACAATGACCACAGGGGCCATAATCTGGACTCCCTGGAAAGGGTGGTTGCGCGCTGGACCCCTGACGCCCTTGACAAAGCGTCAGACCAGGAACTTGTGCAGTACAACCGCGCCTGCCGTGACCTTATGCTGGGCTACAACGTCCTCAACGGTGACAAGAGCTTCTTCTACGCCCGCAAGGCCCTGTCCATCAGCCGCCCCCGCGGATGGTATGCGGCCGATTCCGACGCCTACCGCTATATCGGCCAAATCTATTATGGCCGGGAACAGTATGACAGCGCCCGCGTCTATTATCTGGCTTCCCTTGCCGCCGTGGACGCAATGGCCGCCGGCGCCACCTCCCCCACCAACCAGGAAGGATACACGGAAAGAGAGATTGACGACTATTACTCGGCCCTTTACGGCTCTATCGGCAATCTTTACAATATGATGGATTCAATCCCGCAGGCCATGGATTATTATGAAAAGGCCGGCGCCATCTTTGAAAAATACGGCTGGAACGAGAGCAATTCCATCCTCCATTACAATATGGGAGAGACCTGGCTTGACGAGGGAGACGTCCACAAGGCCAAGGCCGAATACGACAAGGCAATGGCTTTTGCCGATGCTTCCGGGGATTCGCTAATGATAGTGGACGTATGGAAGGGTTATGGCAGGTTGTATATGGAGAAGGGCCAAACCCGCAAGTCCCTTTCCTATTTAAGGAAGGCCGATGCCTACTACGCCGCCCACCCGGACTTTGCGCCAAATTTCCGCACAGAGAATCTGGACTATATGAAAGAGGTCCTCTCCCGCCAGAAAAAGCAGCTGGGATTTCTTACGGGTATCCTAACCGGCCTTGTCCTGGTTGCCGCGGGCTCTATCGTTAAAAGGAAGAAAGACAAGAAGGCCGCCACTTCACGCCGCTCCGCCAATGCTCCCGCAGAGGGCATTTCGCCAGAGGAAATCCCCGCCCTCACAGACCGTGAAAAGGAAATCCTGGACCTTCTTTCCAAAGGCTACACCAGCACCAATATCGCCGAGGCCCTGTCCCTCAGCCCTGAAACCATCAAATGGTACCGCAAGAAGTTCCTTGTGAAATTTGACGTCTCCAACGTGGCCGAACTTGTCCTCAAAGCCCGCGACTGCGGGGTATTGGAATAGCACCTCTTGTTGTCATCCCAAGGCGGATTAGAAATCAAATATCGTATAAAAATCATATTATAACTTGTACAAGTTAAAAATGATTATATCTTTGCAATATGAAATTTGACGAAATAACAGGTGACGGACGCCTATGGGCTGCCAAATATGATGGTATGCAGGATAATATCCTATACCACACTTTTAGCAATTGGTTGGATTTAATGAAAGAGTAAAATGGCAAAAGCAATTGATGTCCTGAAGGCTCATCAAAGCAGTGAGCCGTCAAAATGGAAAGAGCAGGCCCAGTGGAACGTTGACAACTGGGGCTGGCTTAAGCATTCCGCTAAAATAGCACTTAACGCCCGTAAAAAAATGGCTGCTCTTGGGCTGACACAAAAAGAGTTGGCAGAAAAAATGGGATGCTCCCAGCAATATATCTCACTTGTTTTGAAAGGCAAGGAAAATCTGACATTGGATACTATCTCCAGATTGGAAAGAGTTTTGGACATGGATCTTCTTATCCATCCCGGCAATCTGGTCAGTGGCTATGGATATCAGCCAGATAGAGCGCCACAATATCTAAGCGAACCAGACAGCCCCGTCTATGGTTCAAAAAAGAAAGAAGAATAATGCGTCTCCGCGTGCCGTGTAGGCAGTGAAAACGGCCACAGGAGCGTTTTAAGTGCAAACACGGCCACAAAACAAGTGCCCTGCCGATTGGCGGGGCACTAGGTTTATTTGGAGAGAACTAGAACGCCAGAGCGGCACGGACCGACATATAATTAGTTTTGTAGTTGTCAACAACAGTTCCGTTCTGTGCATAATAGTCCCAGGCATAATCGGCAGACCTTTCCGAACTTGTCCAGAATTTATCCAGATACGAACCTGTCCTTCCTATCTGGTGTGGTATTACATAACTGTCATCGTTCCATGAGGCCTGAATAATGGTGTAGTACTTGTCGATTTTGAAATCATTGTTAACAACACCACTGATATCTGTGGAAGCGCCGCCCAATCCCTTCAGTATATTATTCCACTGGAACATAGATGCGAGGAACCAGCCGCTGGTGCCTGATGGAGCGGTTGCAGATATGCCGGACTCTAAAGAGATGTCGTTTGCCAGGGCTGCTTTGAATGCCGGATAAGAATCAGTACCCCTACCAGATGACAATGAAGAGCCCGATTCCTTGGCAGCAATTGCCAAGGCAGCTGTAGAATAAGTATTGGGGTTCACCGCAGTAGATGAAGTGGACCATTGGACTGTGGCACCCGAAGTGTTCTTCATGCTGATTGCCAAACCATTCTTGAAACCAGTCTCTGCGGTGTCATCACCAACATAGGCAATAATTGCGGCGGCGGTGGTACCGGCGGAAACTGCGGCGTTCTTGTCCTTGTAGAACTTAAAGTTTGCTCCTATTACGTTGCCAATTGTTGCCATTTTTAGCGTGGGCGTATAGAAAACACCTGCTGAAAGGCCCGCGGTGGCTTTGGCGACATAGGACTTTCCGGAAGCAACCGCTTCAAACCATGTGAGAGAAGATGATGCGGGGAGAGAAACATACAGAGTACTGCTGGCAGGAGAAGGCGTTATGGTTGTTATGACATTACCTGATGCATCCTTTACCTTAAAGCTACTGACGCTTAGGTTATTACTTCCATCAATATCCTTAATCTCAAACTTACAGATTGCGTATTGGGCTACAAGAGTGGCTCCATCCTGGAGCGTGGCGGTACCGCTGACGCGGATAGTGCCGCTGCCCTTTCTGATATCACGGTTGTTGCTCAGAGCACCGTCCTGAGCGCTCAGTGCCGTGGAAAGGATATTGCCAGTTGTGCCATCTGCTACGGATGCGGGGAAAATGAGAGTGACGGGAGTATTGTCAGTTACGGAGGCATCAAGAGATGCGGTAATTGTAGCCGCACCAGTACCCGAATCCACTGAAGAAACCCTTGCCGTAGTATTTACAGGGGTTCCGCCAGCGGTATAGATAAGGGCAATTTCTTCGTTCTCCGCCCAGTTTACTGCAAGGTCGGACCCGCTTTCGGCAATAGAACGGGTTTCGGGATCTTCACGACTGGCCGATACCGTTGCCACAAAGGGAATACCCTCTGCAGCCGGTTCTTCAGGAACAATAGTTTCTTCTCCGGGAGCAGGGTTATCCTCCGGAATAACAGGATTATTCTTAACTGTGCAGGCAGTTATAATTGCCGCTAAAACGGCAAGGCTGAATACTATCTTTTTCATATTAGTCCAAATCAAAGCCGGAACCTCCGTTTTCATAGTCATTAGGGTCTGAAATAATTTGCATGGTGTTTTTCTCCGTTTGCAGCTGGACCACATCGCAATCCGGAGCCTGATAATTCAAGCTGTTTTGTTTTTGTGCTTTCATATATGTGTACGTTTATAGATAATTTCAGAACAGCAGCCCGGCCTCAGAGGCCATCTTTACCATCATGGCGGAGTTGCCGGCCTCGAATTTGGCCAGAAGTTTTTTACGGTACCATTTGATGGTTTCCGGGCTCAGAGAAAGGTTTGCGGCAATTTCGGCGGTGGTTTTTCCCGCCGCTATCTGACGCACTATCTCCAGTTCCCTGTCGTTCAGTTTCATAGGCTCTCACATCTGATGGTTGCAAATTTCGGTGTTATAATCATAAAAAACACCACCCCAAATGGTGGAAATGCCCCTGAAACAGCTTTGGCCGCAGTGTACAACATTATATAGTTTTTTGTATCTTTGCGAGAGTTAATTCTTACCACTATGAAGAAAACTGTTCTTTTTGCAGCCATTGCGGCACTATGCACGCTGGTCTCCTGCCAGCCCATCACCAGATACGTCAAGACGTACGAGTACATTGTAACCTACGAAAAATACTATTCCTACGGGATCCGTGAAGACGCCAACAAAATCTTTGATGAGCTTTGCAAGGCAGTAGGCTGCCAGGAAAATGCCTACAGCACTCCCTCCTCCGTTCCCCAGGACCAGGCCAAGATGGCTGCATGCAGCGAAGTTGTGAAAAAGTACGAAGAACTTGGAAAGGAAAGCGTGTATCTGCGCTATCTTCTCATAAAACAGTCCGTGAATCCGGAGCCTCCCATTACCATAGTCAAGGATACCATTGCCGTGTATGAGATGGGTGATGCCATGTTCACAAAGTATGCCTTCTTCTCATACACATCAAACTACGATGAAGCTTATGCCGCCTTCAAGGAAAAGATGGCAGACCAGAGGGGAACAGATCTCTACAAAGAATGCGGCCAGTCCTATTTAGCCGTCAAGCAGGCCTTCAAAGATTTCCTGGACACCACAGACCCCAACACCGGTGCCGCCGCCCTCACAACCCGTCCCTGGAAAGACACTGAAGACGCCATCAGTTTCATCAAAGAAGGTTGCGATATCATCTACGACAACAACTCCGACGGGAAGTTCCCCGTGGCCCTCACCTACGCCGTTGTCAAAAGAGACTTCCCCGGTTTCGGCTCTCCAACCATCATCTGGCAAAAAACCTTTGAGGCCAACGTGGAATAAAAATTCTTGCTTTTTCAGTTTTTTTACGTACTTTTGCAGGCTGACTTTTCCGTAATGTCAGCTGGTTATAGGTATAAACTCCATCCGGTGCGACTGGCCCGGAGCTAAAACAAAGACAAGAGATATGCTGAGTATCTTCTACAAGGAAAACGGAAAAATTCTCCTCTCCCAGTCGGAGAAAGATTTCCCTGCAATCAAGCTTGAAGACGTGGTATGGATTGACCTTGTCCAGCCCACCGGTGCGGAAAAACGTGCCGTGGAGGGCTTTCTGGGCACAGAAATCCAGTCCCGTGCGCAAGCTGAGGAAATTGAGTCATCATCCCGTTACTTTGAGACGGATGATGCCATATTTGCAAACACCAACTTCCTTACCCCCGGTCCGGAAGAGTACGGTGAGCAGGCTGTGTCGTTCACAATCGTGGACGATACCCTCACTACGCTCCGTGAGGTCCCCCTTCGTTCTTTCACGGACCTTCAGAGAAGGATGCAGGTAAATCCCAAACAGTATCCTTCAGGGTTCAGCGTTTTTGCTTCCATCCTGGATCAACGTGTAGACCTTGATGCCGATATGATTGAGCTCCTCTCAAAGGAAATCTCCCAGTACGCCAAACAGATCAACGACCAGGAAGACATAGACCAGGAACTCCTGATTGACATTTCCCAGATGCAGGAAAACACCATGGTGGTGCGTGAGAACGTGGTTGATAAGCAGCGCCTTATCTCCAACCTCATGCGCTCCACTAAGGTGCCCCGCAGCCTTGAGAACCGCCTCAACGTTCTCCTGCAGGATATCTCTTCACTTCTCAGCCACACCAACTTCTGCTTCGAGCGTCTTGAGTATCTTCAGGATACCGTAGTTGGTCTTATCAATCTGGAGCAGAACAAGATTATGAAAATCCTGGCCGTAGTGAGCGTGTTCCTGATGCCTCCAACCCTCATCGCCGGCTTCTACGGCATGAACGTGAGACTTCCAATGATCAATGCCGATGACCCCAATGCCAATTTCTGGAACTGGGTAATCATAGTGGCCCTGATGGCCTTGAGCTGCCTTCTGGTATTTGTACTCTTCCGCCGGAAGAAACTACTCTGAATACTCCGTTGGATCGAAGCCCTCAAGGGCTTCTTTTCTTTCTGTGCAGGTGCCGCACTTGCCGCAGTGCTTCTCACCGCCTTTGTAGCAGGAATAAGTAAGGGAATAATCCACTCCAAGCTCACGGCCGCGGAGGGCAATGTCACGCTTAGTCATGTTACAGTAGGGTGAAACCACCTTTACGCCGTTGTACGTGCCCGCCTCAACGGCAGCGGCCATACCTTCAATGAACTCCGGGCGGCAATCCGGGTAGATGGCGTGGTCTCCGCTGTGGTTTGCCAGCATTATTGTGTCAAGTTCATAGCTTTCGGCAAGACCGGCGGCAATGGAGAGCATGATACCGTTACGGAACGGCACCACGGTGCTTTTCATGTTTTCATCGGCATAGGAGCCCTCAGGGATGTCCCCGCCGCCAATCAGGAGGTCACTCTTGAAATATCGGCCCATGAACTCAAGCGGTATAACAAGATGCCTTATCCCAAGGCGCTTGCAATTTATGGTTGCATACTCCAGCTCACGCTTATTGTGCTTTGAGCCGTAGTCGAAGGAAACCGCCAGAGCTATGCTGTCCTTATATTCATAAAGAAGCGTAGTGCTGTCAAGGCCTCCGGAATATACTAAGACCGCCCTCATAAGCTCTCGAGGATGTTCTCTACGGCAGTGTGGGCGCTCCTGACGGCCTCTACAACGGTTGCCGGGCCGCTCATGAAGTCTCCGGCAAGGAACACGTTGTGGTATGGCTGAGCCTCAACGGTAAGTACGGGATCCGGTTTCTCGCTGATGGCGGTAAGGAGGGTGTCGCACTCCACAAAATGCTCAGTGCCCTTGAGTATCTTGGTGACAACGCGGCCGCCGTCTTCCGGGATAACGTTCTTGCAGTCGCAGAACACTACGCCGCCTTCCTTAATCTCCACTGGGGCCTGGAACACCTTGAACTGGACGCCATCGGCCTTTGCAGCCTGCACCTCAAGAGGGTTGGCGGGCATGTTCTCGAAGGTCTTGCGGTAGTACACCCAGGTTTCCGCACCCATCCTCACGGCGGTGCGGCAGGCGTCCATGGCAACGTTTCCGCCGCCAATCACAATCACTTTCTTTCCAAGTTTATAGGCCGATGGATTCTTCAGGAAAGGCAGAGCCTGCACGGCACGTGACTCTCCGGGGATGCCAAGGGTGGAGGGATACTCCGCGCCGGCGGCTACAAGGACTGCGTCGTATTCGGCCGATAAATCGGCAATGGTAATATCTTTGCCGATTTCCACGTTCTCCCTGAACTCCACGCCGGCGTCAAGGAGCATCTTCTCGTAGGCGTCGCAGTATTTGCGGTCCAGGCGGAAAGCGGGGATGCCGTAACGGAGGACGCCGCCCATACGGGGATTGGCGTCAAACATGGTTACCTCCGCGCCGGTCTGGTACAGCCAGATGGCGGCGGCAATTCCGGCGGGACCGGCTCCCACTATGGCCACGCGGTCATAGGAATGCTCCAGGGAGTGGCGCTCCAGTACATGGCCGAAAAGGTAGGCCGATGATATCTCCTGCTCTATCTCATACCAGCGCACCGCCTGCTTCTTCACATTCAGGACGCAGTGGCCGTAACAGAACTTCTGCCAGTCGCAGACAAGTGAGGTAACGGCGCTCAAGGGGTTGTTCCGGAACAGAAGGGCTCCGGCTTCCTTCAGGCGGCCTTCACGGTAAAGGGCCATGCATTCTGGAACGGGGGTATGTATAGGGCAGCCCTCCATGGCGCATTTTGGTTTTTTGCACAGGAGGCAGCGTGATGCTTCTGGATTCATGGTTTAAAGGTTTGTCGGTTTAGTATTGACCGGCCGAGGGTCAGGGAATCGGCATACTCAAGGTCGTCCCCAAAGCCAAGGCCGCGGGCTAGCGTTGTTACTTTTACGGCGGAGCTTTCTATCTGCCTGTACACATAGAAGGCGGTGGTCTCCCCTTCCACGTCTCCGCTTAAGGCAAGGATTAACTCATCGGCATCCTTAACCCTTTCCACAAGTTCCTTGATGGTAAGGTCTGAAGGGCCGATACCCTGGATGGGCGATATTATGCCTCCAAGGACGTGATACACCCCGTGGTACTGGCCGGTTGCCTCTATGCTCATGACATCACGGACGCTTTCCACAACGCAGATGGTGCGGTGGTCACGTTTGGAATCTGAACAGATTGAGCAGACGTCTTCGTCAGAAATCATGCGGCAGCACTTGCAGTACTTCACATCATCCCGCAGCCTGTCAATGGCTTCCGTGAAATGATGGACGTTGGCCTGGGGTTGCCTGAGGAGGTGGAGAGCCAGGCGCAGCGCACTGCGGCGGCCCACTCCGGGGAGTGAGCTTATGGCTTCCACGGCCTCTGTAAGCAGGGCCGACGGGTATGTTTCCTTGTAAGGCAACTGTTTAACGGACCTCTATGAGTTCCACAACGAATTTGAGGGCGCTGTAGGGAGGGATTCCGCCGGTACCGCGGTCTCCGTAAGCGAGGTGGTATGGCAGATAGAGCTCATACTTTGCGCCTTCACTCATAAGCTGAAGGCCCTCAGTCCAGCCCTTGATAACCTGATTGAGACCAAACTCGATAGGCTCTCCCCTCTTGTAGGAGGAGTCAAAGACCTGGCCGTTGGGGAAGGTGCCCTCATAGTGGCAGTACACCTTGTCCGTAGCCTTGGGCTTCTTTCCGGTGCCTTCCTTGATGACTTTATACATGAGGCCGCTGCCGGTGGCTTTCACGGCGGGGTCCTTTGCCATGGAGGCAAGGAATTTCTCTCCTTCTTCCTTAGCGGCTGCGCCTGCGGCGGCGTTTCTTTCGGCCGATTCACTCTCAAGTTCATTGTAGAATGCCTCCAGGGCCTCTCCGGCCTCCTCCAGGGAGATTGCGGGTTTGGCGCCGGTAAGCATGGCCTTGAGGCCTGCAAGGAAGTCTTCAACGTTGGGGACGCGTATGCCCTGCTGATAGAAGCTGGAGGCAACGCTCATTCCGAATGCATAAGATTTCTTATCCATATAGTAGATGTTGTGTTTACAAAGATACTAAATTTTGGCTAGCGTTCATATGCCGCCATGTTCATCTCGCTTTCCCATACCTCCACACGGTAGGCGTTCTCCACGTGGTCACATATCCAGCGGGCTATGTTTTCCGCGGTGGGGTTGAAAGGCAGGATGTCGTTGAGATTCTTGTGGTCAAGGGCACCGGCTATGTCACGCTTTATGTGCGTGAAATCCGTCACCATACCGTCTGCGTTGAGGGTTTCGCTCTTGCAGTAGATCTTGACTATCCAGTTGTGGCCGTGAAGGTCCTCGCACTTGCTCTCATAGGAGAGCTTGAGGGCGTGGGCCCCGGCTATTTCAAGTCTTTTACAAACGTAGTACATTATTTTCCTGTATAAACTCCTTCAAAAAGAATTGCGCCGGAAGTGGCTTCTCCAATCACGTACACAAAGGGGTGATCGGCAAAAAAGTCTATCCTCTTGGGTTCTGGCGCCATGGCTGACTCCCCAACCATCTCCACTACCGTGACGGCGGCGGCTTCAGTACCCCATTCTGAAACTTTTATCCTGGCCTTCTGGATAACTTTCTCTATCCAGTAATACCAGCCTGGCTTCGGTTCAAACATATGGTCAAACTGGGCCACACTCCCCTTGAAAGCCTTTTTCACGCCAAGGGCTTCAAGTGTTTCCTTAAGATAAATCTTATTCTCTATCTCAAATTTGGGAAGTTTGAGAGTTACCTCAGCATCACCAAGAAGGCTGCCTGTAATCTCTCCCCATGGCGTTGCCGCAAGCTTTTCAAGGAGCGGTTTCACGTCATTCCCGTCAGGGAGAAGGATGTACATATAGTATTTGTGACCCGCGTAAGGGAGAGCCAGCACCTTGTAGCCGTCCCTTATGGCATAACGGTGGTCCTTGACGTTGTGCATCATGTCCACCTTCTTCTTTGAGCCGTCAGTAAGCGTGAAATCTTCCTGATAGGTGGCGTGCTCCCTGAACATAGGAGAATAATCACTCCCTGCCCATTTTGCCTTGAAATACAGGGCGTTCATAAGGTATGCCACGGCATCCGGGGACAGTTCTGAGGGATCAAGGACCTTGTCTATGAAGCCGTTTGTGGAGCGGCTTGCCCATTCATTGATTCTGGCAGCCGTATAATCCGGATTTGTGAACGGCATGCTCTCCACGGCTGCGTAGTAGTTGGACTGAACGTTTTCCTTGAAAGCGGGAAGAAGCGGGAACTGGTCATTTACAAGGATGGCATCCGTGAGCTTTAAGGTCACATCCAGGTCCACTGCCGGGAGCTGCTCCAGGAGTTTACGGCTGTAGGCATTGAGGGCATCTACGCCCTCTTCACCGTAACCCAGAAAGTCTATGATCTCCTGAAGGGTTTCACCGCTGGCACCGTTTGCGGTCATAGCCAGGGCGTACTGGAGGCTGAGCGGGGAGACAATAAGGTTACTCCCGTCATATACCTTATCCATGAAACGGAACGCCATGGCATTCCCGGCAGCCATATAGCCCTGCTCAGTATCCGTGAGAGTTACCTTGGTGATCTGCCTGGTAGGATTTGGGGACTCCACTGTTATGGGGTCAGTGACAGTTATATGCTTCTGGCATGAAACCAGGGCAATAAGACCTAAGACAAGAAGGGCTTTTTTCATACAAATACTCCTTTTCTTTTCCAGTGATAATATCCATATACGGCCGATGCCGAATAAACAATGTAAAGGCCCGCCATCCACCACTGCCCCGTTTGGAGGCAGAGCGCTGTGGACATGATATCGGCCACAATCCAGAGGATCCACTGCCTTAGGTAACTCTGCGCCAGCCACCAGGTGGCGATGACGCTCAGGACGGTTGCCGATGAATCCAGAAGCGGCGCCGCGTCTCCGGTTTTCCTGAGCACCCAGGTGAGCGCCAGGGAGCCAAGCACAAAGAGCGCCGCGCTCCAGGCCATCACGTTTCCGGGAAGTTTCCTGAGGTGGATGTCTCCTTCTCCTACCTCTGCGCTGTCTTTCTGCCACTTGTAAAGGCCGATAACGGAAACTGCCAGATAATAGATGTTAAGGCCCATGGAGGCCCACACGTGCTGGACGGCGAAACTGAAGGCACATGCGGCTCCGGTGAGGATGCCGATAACCCACATAGCGTTCTTCTGCAGGATTTCCAGCAGCACGTAAAGCACGCCGGTAACAGCCGCAAATATCTCTATTGCCTGAATAACAGTTTCCATAATCGAAAAAGAGGGTACCGTGTCCGGCACCCTCCCTGGAGCCACTCATCAGGCTCGAACTGACGACCTGCGCGTTACGAATGCGCTGCTCTACCGACTGAGCTAAAGTGGCCTTTTCCGACCGTGGTGAATCGGGACTACAAATATACAACTTTTTTTTGTATTTTTGTCATTATGGAAAAACTACTTGAATTATACCACAGTCATTTTGGGATAAAGGCCGATAATGCGGACCTTCTTCCTCTGTCCGGCAGCGCACGTAAGTATTACAGGATTACAGGTGATGCCGGAACCGTGATAGGCTGCCGGGGAACTAACCTTGCGGAAAACCGCGCGTTCCTTGCCCTGGATGCAAAGTTCTGTGTCGCAGGGCTTCACGCGCCCAAGGTTTATGCCGTGGCCGATGACCAGATGTCCTACCTCCAGGAGGACCTTGGGGACGGGCAGTTATTTGCTCTTTTGAAGCCCTCCATAGAAAAAGGATCCTTCACGGAGGAAGAGCTGGGGTGGCTCCACAGGACTATGGAACTTCTTCCCTCCGTGCAGTTTGAGGTGGGAAAGGGCTTTGACTGGAGCGTATGCTTCCCGGACAGGGAGCTCAATGACCGGATGGTGAACTTTGACCTCAATTATTTCAAGTACGATTTCCTCAAGTTCACGGGGATGGATTTCAATGAAATCCGGCTTCAGGACGACTTCGACCGCATCCGTGAAGATGCCGTGAACTATACCGGAGACACATTCCTTTACCGTGACTTCCAGGCCAGGAACGTGATGATAAAGGACGGGGAGCCCTGCTTCATAGACTTCCAGGGTGGCAGGCGTGGGCCTATTCAGTACGACCTTGCATCGTTCCTCTGGAATGCCGGAACCCATTTCAATGCGGGGTTAAGGCGTGAACTGGAACTGACATATCTGAAGGCGTTGGAGAAATATCGGCCAGTAGATGAGACGCAGTTCTATAAGGAATACCGCCTTATGACGCTGCTACGCCTCCTTCAGGAGACCGCCGCTTATGGCTTCAGGGGCCTTGTGGAGCGGAAACAGATCTTCCTTGACTGCATTCCAACAGTGCTTGGCTGCCTGAGGGAACTGACGGAGGAGCCGTTCCCCAGGTACCCGTATGTGACGGAGGTTCTCCGCCGCGTTGCAAATGAATGGGACGGCAGTACCAATATGCCCGGAATGAAGGTTGAGCTATGAAAGCTTTAGTTTTTGCGGCCGGTCTTGGTACCAGGCTGAGGCCCATCACAGACCATATGCCAAAGGCTCTTGTGCCCGTTGCAGGCGTGCCAATGCTTGAACGCGTCATCCTCAAGCTGGCCTCTCAGGGCTGCGACTCCTTTGTGGTGAATGTCCACCATTTTGCCTCGCAGATAGAGGATTATCTGGCCGATAAAGGCAATTTCGGCCTGCCGATAGCCATCTCCGAAGAACTGGTGGAGCCCCTTGAGACCGGCGGCGGGATAAAGCACGCGGCGCCGCTGCTGAAATCGGCCCGGGGCCGCTTCCTTGTCCATAATGCCGATATCCTCTCGACTCTGGATGTGGGCTGGTTTATCGGCAAGGATACTCCTGGCAGCCTTGCAACCCTTCTTGTGAGGGACGTTCCGTCGGACCGTTACCTCCTTTTTGACGATGATATGCGCCTCACCGGCTGGACCAATGTCAAAACCGGGGAGGTGAAAAGCCCATATCTTCCGGATTATGATCCATCGGCATATCATAAATACAGTTTCTGCGGCATTCACATCATCTCCGAGGACGTTTTCCCGGCAATGGCTTCATGGCCCGACAAATTTTCAATCATCGATTTCTACCTTTCCATGGCCGCCAGCAGCACCATAAAAGGCGTCCTTGCCCCGGCCGATATGCGTCTTGTGGACATCGGCAGCCCGGATGGTTTGAAGGAAGCAGAACAATTAATTATCTGATTCCCAGCAACTTGTGCGTCTGGAGGGATAATCGCCAGGTAGTGTGAGACTTGATGTAGGTTATGGTATCCCTCAGAATCTTTGTATTGCGGGCGGAATCACCGGTGTCACAGGGCTGCAGGAAGTGCCATTTGGCGGGGAACTGAGCCCAGCGCTCAATGCGCTCATGGGTAAGCGTTCCGTCAAAGACCAGTTTCACCTCCTGGGCCTGGTCCAGAACCACTTTTGCTGCGGGGCCTATGTACCTTACGTCCTCCTTGGGACTGAGCGTAACCCAGTCTACCCCGCGAGGAACCAGCTTGGTGCCGTTAGTCTCCACGTGGATGCTGTAGTAGAAACGGTGGAGGGCGTCAATTAGGTCCGTACCCAACTGAAGGAGGGGCTCACCACCGGTGATGCACACGTGACCGCAGTTTTCAGGGTCAATGGCCGTGACCTGCTTTACGATATCTTCCACGGTCATCAGGCGGAATTCACTGTGGTTTGTGTCGCAGAATGAGCAGCGGAGGTTGCAACCGCTAAGGCGAACAAACACCATAGGGGTCCCTGTCCAGAACCCTTCTCCCTGAAGGCTGTAGAATATCTCGTTAACCTTATACATTACAGTGCTTTGGCAGCGCTTTGACCCGCAAGATATCCGGTGCAGAATGCAACCTGCATATTGTAGCCGCCAGTGTCGCAGTCCATGTCAAGCACCTCTCCGGCAAAATAGAGGCCTGGCTGCTTCTTGGATTCCAGGGTTTTGGCGGTTACATCGGCCGTGGAAATACCTCCGGCAGTGATGACGGCGCGCTCGAAGCCCACAAATCCGGCAATGTCCATGCGCCAGTCCTTAAGGGCCGATGCAAGGGTGTCTACGCTCACCTTGGGGTTGCACTTCAGGAAGGCCAGGGTAAGGTTCCATGGAATGAGTTTTCCAAGCATGATGCGGAAAAGACGCTGGAAACTCTGGCCCTTGGAGCGGTCATCGTGAATCACTTCCTCCCACTTGGCATGTATATCGGCATCAAGTTTCTCAAGTTCCACTGCGGGCTTGAGGTCAAGGGAAACGTACACCTTCTGGCCGTCTATGAGGGCCTTCACGGCCTTGCGGCTTACCATGAAACCGAGGGGGCCTTCAAGGCCTCCGTCCGTGAATTCAATGTCCCCGAACTCCTGCTGGGCAAGGTTCCCGTTGATGTAGAGAGACAGTTGGACATTGTCCAGATTATTGCCGTTAAACAGCTCTCCAAGCTCACTCAGAGGGGTTACGCGCTCTATGTGTTTCTCGAATTTAGGGTACCAGGACGGGAGCGGGGCAATCTTTCTCTCCTTGGTCTTGCCGTAAACGGTGCGGCCGCGGAACGCCTCCTTGATCTGGCCCTGGAGAGGATTGGGATCCTTGTAGCCGGCAGGAACCAGTGCGGTAAGGGCCGGGAAACAGGAGTCTATGCCGTGACCCATTTCCTCTGCCCACATATAGCCGTCTCCGGTGCTTCCGGTGCCGGGATATGAGAGGCCTCCGGTTGCCACAATAAGCTTGGTGCAGTTATACTCTACGGGCTCAATTGTCAGTTCCTCCCTTGTGGGAGCGGGTTTTCCGCGCATGGGGGGACGGTCAGTGTGGACGCGCACCTGCTTACGGGAAGTCTGGACGCAGTCGAGGCTGAACCCACGGGGCGTTACGTCAATGGTTTTCACCTCGCAGTCCGTGACCACTTTCACGCCGGAAAGGGTGCAGGCGCGGAGGAGGGTATCCACAACGTCTCCTGCCATATGTGATTCCGGGAAAGCGCGGTCTCCGCGTTCCACAACGCTCCTGAGCCCGTTACGCTTCAGAAGATCTATTACGCCCTGGGGGGTGAGGGTGTGCCAGGCGGGATTAAGGAAATTCACATCCGTACGTATGTGGGACTGGAAATCTCCCCATTCTTTCACATTGGTGAAATTGCACCTGCCTTTACCGGTAATCATAACCTTACGGCCTGCCTTGGGCATTTTCTCAAGTACGGTCACGGTACCCGAGCCACCTGCAGCGGCAATCTGCTCCGCAGCGCCGATGGCTGCCATGAGTCCGGCGGCTCCTCCGCCTATAACAATAATGTCAGAACGCATAATGATCTATTTGGCTGCAAAAATACAAAAAATACGGCTCTGCTGCAATAAACAATTATCTCAGATGGTACCCTCGGGCAACGAAACGCACAATTAACGCCATTTTCGTGTGAATCATTGACCAAATGGGCAACGAAATGCACAAAAAGGCCCCAAAACGTGTGATTCGTTGCCCGGAGCCTACCGCCTCTGTAACTAATGCCAACGCAGTAGAGAAACGCCCAGTCCACCCCTCCGGTAATGCCGATGCGGTGGGGCTCAAGTCACTGTCACACAGTCACTTACGCGGGTCTTTGGGAAAACCAGTAATCCCAAACAACGTCGTAACAGCCTGATACACAAACAGTTAACCCCCACCCACTCGGCATTACAATGTGGGGTAAGCGTCCAGTTAGCCCCACCGCATCGGCATTACAATGGAGGGTTACAGCGGATAGAGGGAGGCGCCAACAAAGGAAATCATGGCCTGAGGAGCAATGCACAGCTGGAGGCCGCGGACGCCGGCAGAGACGTAGATGGTGTCCCAGAGGAGGGCGCTTTCATGGATGAATGTGGGAAGCGGCTTTTTCATGCCGATAGGGCTGCAGCCGCCACGGATATAGCCCGTAAGGGGCAGAAGTTCCTTCACGTGGATCATTGCGCAGCTCTTGTTGCCGGAGATACGCGCAGCAACCTTCAGGTCCACTTCCATGGAGCCGGGAATCACGCACACAAAGAGCCCGCCGCGGTCTCCGCGGAGAACAAGAGTCTTGAACACGCGGTCAAGGTCCTCCCCAAGCTGCTCTGCCACATGGGAAGCCTCAAGATGCTCTTCATCAACCTCATATGGCACAAGGGAATACTCAATCCCCGCTGCATCCAGGAGCCTTGCGGCATTTGTTTTCTGCACATTCATACCGCAAATCTAAGAAAAAAGCCGTATCTTAGCAAACCTCGAGTCCCTCCCCCGAGGGGAGGGGGTTCGGGAGGGGGTAACGTAAGTGGAATTAATGAGTCCTAAGGAGACACTTAAGACATATTGGGGCTATGACTCATTCCGGCCCATGCAGGAGGAAATCATCCAGAACGCTCTGGATGGCCGGGATGTGCTTGCCATCCTCCCCACCGGAGGCGGCAAGAGCGTCTGCTTCCAGGTGCCGGCCCTGATGAAGGACGGCCTTGCCCTCGTGGTCACTCCCCTCATCGCCCTCATGAAAGACCAGGTCCAGAACCTTAAATCCCGTGGCATAAGGGCAATCGCCATCCACGCCGGAATGAACCGCCGTGAGGTTGACCTTGCCCTCAACAACGCCGCCTACGGAGATTACAAGTTCCTGTACCTCAGCCCTGAACGCCTTAAGACCCGTGCTTTCCACGCATACCTGAGCGTTCTCAACGTATCCTACATTGTGGTGGACGAAGCCCACTGCATATCCCAGTGGGGCTATGACTTCCGCCCGGATTACCTTGAGATAGGAAACATCAGAAAGCAGATAGACGCCCCGGTGATAGCTCTTACCGCCACCGCCACTCCCCTTGTGGCCAGTGACATCATGGAGCGCCTCGCCTTCAAGGAAAACCTCATACTGAAATCCGGCTTCGAGCGTCCTAACCTCAGCTACATTGTCCGCAAAACCCAGGACAAGGCAGGCCAGATAAGAAGCGTCTGTGAAGGGGTTCCAGGCACAGGGATAGTGTATGTGAGAAGCCGCAGCAGGGCGGAGGAATTATCGGCCCAGCTCAGGAGCGCAGGGATATCGGCCTCATTCTATCATGCCGGCCTTGGGGCTCATACAAGGGCGGAGAGACAGGAGGAATGGAAAAGCGGCAAAACCCGCGTGATGGTGTGTACCAACGCCTTCGGGATGGGTATAGACAAACCCGACGTAAGGTTTGTAGTTCATGCCGATATCCCTGACTCCCCGGAGGCCTACTTCCAGGAAGCGGGCCGCGCCGGGCGTGACGGGAAGCCTTCATACGCCGTCCTTCTCTGGAACGGCACGGACATAACCCGGCTTAGGCAGATTGAGCAGGTCTCCTTCCCCTCCCTGGAATACATTGAGGACATCTACCAGAAGCTCCACATCTTCTATGAGATTCCCTATGAGGGCGGAGAAGGGCGCATGCTCAAATTCGACATCCGGGAGTTCTGTAAGCGATTCGGCCTTCAGCAGGCGCCGGCTTGGTATGCAATTAAATATATCGGCCGGGAGGGTCACTGGTCCCTTGCGGAGGATGCCGATATAGACACCCGCGTCAAGATAGACATAGACCGCACTGCGCTTTACAGCGTAGACCTTCCGGACCCGAGGATGCCGGATGTCCTGGATGCCCTCATGAGAATGTACACCGGCATCTTCTCATTCGCAACGCCCATAGAGGAAGACGCGGTGGCAAGCCGTGCGGGAGTGCCGGTATCGGCCCTCAGGCAGATTCTGTACGGGCTTTCCGTGAATCATGTGATCAGATATATCCCCGCAGACCACGCCACCATAATATGTCTTGCGCACGGCCGCCTCATGCCCGGAAACCTCCAGCTTAGCCCGCAGAGGTATAAACTCCTTAGGAGCACCTTCCATGAGAGGGTCCAGACTATGATGGATTATGTGGAAGAAGAGACCGAATGCCGCTCACAGTTCCTTCTGAGGTACTTCGGCCAGATGGAAAGCGCCCTCTGCGGAAAGTGCGACATCTGCCGCGCAGGTGCCGCAAAGCCTAAGGACCTGAGGGAAAAGCTTGCGGCCTGGATAGAGGGGATGGGCGGGAAATACACCCTGAAGGAACTTAGAAGTGCCTTTGGAACCGCAGAGGATACATATCTGGAGGTCCTGAGGGACATGATAGACAAAGGAGAGGTACCCGGATATGGCAAGTAGGAAAGACATACTCCTTGGAATCCTCCGCGGCGGAGGACAGCTCACAACAGGGCAGCAGATAAAGTTGTGCCTGTCCATGAGTTATCCCGCCATCCTTGCCCAGCTCTCCTCCGTCATGATGCAGTACATAGACACCGCTATGGTTGGGCACCTGGGGCCGGCTGCGGGAGCGTCTATCGGCCTTGTTTCCACGTGTTTGTGGCTCTTCGGAGGCTTTGGGATGGCTGCCACAAGCGGTTTCTCCGTGCAGGTGGCACATGCCGTTGGGGCCAACAACTTTGAAGGGGCACGGTCCGTGGTACGCCAGGGCCTTGTTTGCGCTCTTGTCTTCAGCGGGATCCTTGCGCTTATCGGCATATGCCTCTCCCCCTTCCTTCCCGGATGGCTGGGAGGCGGCCCTGACATAAGCCAGGATGCAACCAGCTACTTCTTTATCATGTCCCTCTTCATGCCCGCCATGGCCCTTGACTGGACCTGTGCCTACATGCTGCAGGCCAGCGGCAACATGAAGGTTCCAAGCATCCTGAGCATTGGGATGTGCGTCCTTGACGTGGTGTTCAACTACGTTTTCATCTACGCCCTGGATATGGGCGTTGTGGGGGCGGCAATTGGCAGCGGCCTTGCAGAGGTTGTGACTGGAATTGCCATGTTCTCCTTCCTTGCTTTCAGATCTAAGGAGCTGGGGCTCACTCAGGAAAAAGGCAGCTACAGGCCCACCAGGACGGTTATTAATAAGGCCCTTGGAATAAGCGGTCCCATGGCCCTTCAGAACATCCTCATGAGGGGCGGATACATTGCCGCAACCATGATAGTGGCCCCGCTTGGCACCATCGCCATAGCAGCCAATTCCTTTGCAATCACCGCTGAGAGCCTGTGCTATATGCCGGGAGTTGGTATTGCCGATGCAGCCACGGCCCTTGTGGGTCAGTCCATAGGCGCCGGAAGAAAACCCATGGCAAAGCGCTTTGCCTGGATCACCACCCTCATGGGCATGGGCATAATGGGCTTCCTGGCTATCCTGATGTGGATATTTGCCCCTCAGATGATGGGAATAATGTCTCCGGATGCAGCCGTGATTGACCTTGGCGCGCGCGTCCTCAGGATAGAAGCCTGGGCGGAACTTGGATATGCCGCCTCCCTTGTGATTTACGGAGCATTTGTGGGCGCGGCCGACACAAAGATCCCAAGTTTCATGAACTTCGGGTCGATGTGGTTTGTGAGGATTATCCCGGCCATATTCATCACCCGCATCTACGGTCTGCCGGGATTCTGGATGTGTATGGCTGTGGAACTCTGCTTCAGGGGAGTAATCTTTATCATCCGCCTTGCCAGCGGCGCCTGGCTAAAGGGTAAGTAGAGGAGACGCCTCTCCCCTTCTGAGCACCCTCAGGGCCACACTTCCCTTCTCTATCCCCAAAGATTCCAGCGCGGAAAGGGCGCTGTCAAATGCCAGTTCCGGGGTATTGTTGTTGCCGCTGAGGTGGCAGAGGAAGATATTCCGGAGGCCGGGGTGCATGAAGCGGCAGATGGCATCGGCACAGGCGTCATTTGATAAATGGCCGATTCCATGGCTTATCCTGTCTTTCAGCTCCTGCGGATATGAGCCGCCCATGAGCATATCAAAGTCATAGTTTGACTCCACCACCACGGTCTGGGCCTCAGAAGCCCATTTAAGAGCCTCCGGCGTCACGTGCCCAAGGTCTGTCATAAGGACAAATAGTTCCTCCTCACAGCGAATCACGTATCCTACGCACTGGGTGGCATCGTGGGGAACCACAAAGAAGCGCACGTCAAAATCCTCAGTCACGGGGTTCCAAACGCCCGGTTCAAGTACCTGGCGGCAGGGGCCTATCCAATCTCGCGTGAAAGGATGGAATGCCAGGGCATCCTGAAGTTTGGCGGTGGTCCACACCGGCGGGGTTAGCCTTTTGCAGAAAGAGCCCAGGGACCGGATATGGTCTCCGTGGTCGTGGGTTATAAGGATGGCCGATATATTATCGTAGCCCAGTTTCAGGGCATCAAGTTCTTTCTTTACGCGCCTGATACCCACCCCGGCGTCTATCATTATTCCGGACGACGGGCCAAGAAGCAGATAGCAGTTGCCGCAGCTGCCGCTGGAGAAACTCACAAACCTCATCACGGCCTCTCCTCCTTGTCACAATAACGGGAAATGACGCCGTACGCACCTTCCACGCCCAGTTCTCCGGCGCGGGAAAGGTCTATGCAGCCCTTCTCACGGTCCTTGAGGTAGATAAGCACCAGGCCCCTGTTGAAATAGGCGTCTCCCATCCAGGGATAGAGTTTTATGGCCTTGTCATAACTCTCTATTGCCTGCACGAAGCGTGAACTCAGGCAGTACAGGTTGCCAAGGTTAAACTGGATATACGGAACGGATGGCAGCACTGCGGCTGCGGCCTCCATATCCTGGAGGGCCTCAGAATAGTCATACTCACGGGTAACCTGCTCACGGACACGGGCGCGGGTGTTGCCTTTGTCGTCCATGGTGAGGGTCTGGACGTTGGACTCGAAGGACGCTATGAACTCTATCATCTCCGCCCTCAGCGCAGCCCTGTTCATAAGGTAGAAGGCCTTGTAGTAGGCATCATAGGGGCCCACGGGCTCTGCATTTGCGGCGTCCGTAAAGTGCCCGAGGGCCTTTGAATACTGCCTTGACCCCATATCCTGGAGGCCTTTCTCGAAGGACCCCTTCACATGCTTCTGGAGCAAATCCTCCCCGGCTGGGATTGATGCAGTGCCGGAACTCACCTCCACTGGAACCTCAAGAGAAGCCATGAAGGTATCAAGGAGCTTGTTCTCATACCTGTGCTGGAGGATATTGGCCCCGCCGCCCGAAGCGCCTGCTATCACAAAGCGGTACAGCGGCTTCAGGTTTATGTCCACGTCACGGTGACGGAGCATCTCGTCCTCAAAGCCGCCGTTACGAGCGAAATCTGCATCCAAGGCAAGGAGGGAAGAGTATTTCTTAGTTGTGTCGGAGAAATCGGCCCCGGAAGCGGTGGCCTTTTCATACTCCGCCACCTTCTTCCTGGCGGTGCGGTAGTCCTCCTTGGAGGCGCGGTTCATGCCAAGCTGGAGCTCTACATAGGCCCTGTTCATATAGGCCTTGGCAAAGTCCGGGTACAGTTCAATTGCCTTATTGTAGTCGGCCAGGGCATCGTCCCAACGCTCCATCTCTATGAAGAAACTGGCACGGTTGAAATACGCAAGGACGTTGCCGGGGTTTATGGCAAGCACCCTGTCCATATCGGCCAGGGCGGCATCATAATCCCCCACCTGGGCGCTCAGGAGGCTGCGGTTGTAGAGCGTAAGGGCGTTGCCTGGCTCATACTTGAGCACGGTGTTTAGATCACTCATGGCCTCCTTCAGGTTACCCTTCTCCGCATTCACAAGGGCCCTCTGGAAGTGGGCCAGGGTAAGGGTTGAATCCAGGTCTATGGCCTTGTTGAAATCGGCCAGGGCATCGTCAAACTGCCCCCTGGAGGCCTCCAGGCCGCCCCGGCGGATGTATCCTTCCGGCTCAAAGCGGTCTATCTTAATGGCGTGGTTGTAGTCGGCCAGGGCCTTTGTGGTATCTCCAAGGAAGAGGTAGGAAGCGCCTCGGTTAAGGTAGGACGCAGGGTCCTTTGGCTCTTTCCTTATATACTTGTCAAAGTCCTTGACGGCGCTCTCAAACTGGCGGCTCAAAAAATAAGTGACGCCGCGGGTAAAATACAGGCCGTGGGAGCCGGGCCTCAGCTCTATGGCCCTTTCAAGGTCCTGGAGGGCGGCGTCGTAGTCTCCGGTGCGGCTTTCAGTGATGGCCCTGTAATGGTAGCCGGAAGTGAATACGGGATTGAGGCGCACGGCGGTGGAGAAATCGGCCCTGGCGCCGCGGATATCCCCAAGATTGTATTTGGCTATGCCCCTGTAGAAGAAGGTCCAGTGGTCCGTGGAGTCAAGCTGCGCCAGGATGTTGAAATTGGCCACCGCTTCACTGAGGCGGCCGTCCTGGAGGGCGGTGCGGCCCCTGAAAGAGAACACGTCTTTGTCCCACTGGGCACGGGAATTGATTCCTATGCACAGCAGCAGGCACATGAAGAGTATTTTCAGAGGCTTTACCATCAAAAAAATTTCCTTTTCTTGAGTGAAATAGCTAATTTCGCACCAAATGACAAAGTTAGTAAAATTTTTAATCATTTTCGGCCTTATGGCGGGGACTGCGACGGCTCAGGCACAAAGCGTCCGCTACAGCATCAGCCCCATGAATGCCGATATGGTTCTCAATAAGGAGCACATCCGCTCCACCGTAGAATATCTCACAGATCCCGCCCTCGGCGGCCGCGCAACCGGCTCTGAGGGGGCGCATAAGGTGGCCGACTGGTTGGACGGTAATTTCCGCGTCCTTGGGCTCCAGCCGCTGGGCGGGGCATGGCTCCACGGTTTCAGCACTTCGGAGGGCATGGGCCGGAACGTCATCGGCCTTATTCCAGGAAGTTCCACCCCCGCCCGCTACATTGTGGTAATTGCCCACTATGACAACCTTGGCACCCTTAACGGCACTTTCTATCCCGGGGCCGATTCCAACGCTTCCGGGGTTGCCGCCCTCCTGGAGCTTGCCGCAATGGTGGGCAGGATGAACACCTGCCACAAGATTTACAGGCACTCCCTCATTCTGGTTGCCCTTGACGGCAAGGAGAAGAACCAGGCCGGCGCCGTGGAACTGTGGCGGCAGATAGATTCTAAAAAGCTTCTGGATCCCGTGTCCGGACAGCCCGTAACGGCTTCGCAGATATCCCTTGTAGTGAATCTGGACCAGCTTGGAGGCACAAGCGCCCCGCTTACGGACGGCAATCCCCGCTTCCTTATGATGCTTTCGGACGATGCAGTTTCCCACCGCTCCTCGCTGGAATCGGCCAACAAAGGGAAGGGCTTCGGGCTGGAGCTTGGCTATGACTATTACGGCAGCAAGGATTTCACGCGGCTTTTCTACCGACGCATCTCCGACCAGCGCATCTTCCTGGAGCACAAGATCCCGGCCGTGATGTTCACTTCCGGCATCACGCTCAATAACAACAAACCCACGGACAACGCCGCCTCCCTTGACTACGACGTCCTCAAGGACCGTATCCGCCTCATCTTCTACTGGCTGGACAAGGTGCTGTAAGGTTTTTTTTGCTATCTTTGTATCCTATGAAGGAATTCCTCAAAATGATGAGGCAGTACGCCTCTCCGTACAAGGGTCATCTGGCCGGGGCAGTTCTACTGAACATATTATCGGCCATATTCAATATATTCTCCTTTACGGTGCTGGTGCCGCTCCTCAATATCCTCTTCAAGGTGAACTCCAATGTGGAAGCCTATGAGTTCATTCCCTGGGGCACGGGCAGCTTCAAGGATACCCTGGTAAACAATTTCTACTTCTATGTGTCGGATTTTGCAGGGAAGTTCGGGCTTATGAACACACTTATCCTCCTAGGCGGCACCATGATTTTCTTCACCCTCCTCAAGACCAGCTGCTACTTTGGCTCAAACGCCGTGATGGTGCCCATCTCAACGGGTATCGTACGTGAGCTGCGCTGCCGCATCTACAATAAGATCCTAAGCCTGCCTATCGGCTTTTTCTCAGAGGAGCGTAAGGGAGACATCATTGCCCGTATCACCGGAGACGTCTCAGAGGTTGAAAGCTCCATCACCGCCTCTATCTTCATCCTTATCAAGGACCCCATCCTTATTGTGATGTATTTTGCCTTCCTTACTTTCCTGAGCCCGGACATGATGGCTTTCACCATCCTCTTCACTCCGGGGTTCGTGTGGATCATGGGGGTCATAGGCAAGCAGCTTAAGAGAGGTTCCCTGGAGGCGCAGGAACTCTGGAGTGACACAATGTCGCAGGTGGATGAAACCCTTGGTGGCCTCAGGATAGTGAAGGCTTTCAACGCAGAGAAAACCATGTCAAAGCGCTTTGGCAATGTCACGGACCGTATGCGCCGTAAGATTGCCAAGGTCTCTACCAGGCAGCTTACCGCCCATCCCGTGAGCGAATTCCTTGGCACCACAATGCTCATGATTGCCCTTTGCGTAGGCGGTGCCATGATCATCCGCGGCAGGGGCCTGTTTGGCGGCACTTTCATGGATGCTTCCCAGTTCATCCTGTTCCTTGTGATCCTATACTCCGTGATTGAGCCCATCAAGGAGCTCTCCACAGCCACCTACCGTATTCCCAAGGGCCTGGCGTCCATGGAAAGGATTAACAAGATCCTGGAGTACGACAACCCCATCAAGGACCCTCAGAACCCGCTTCCCATGGAGTCCTTCCAGGATGCCATCCGCTTTGAAGGCGTGCGTTTCAGCTACGACTCCTCCCGTGAGATACTCCGTGGGATAGACCTTGAGATTCCACGCGGCAAGATGATAGCCATTGTGGGAGAATCCGGCGCCGGTAAATCCACCCTGGTAGACCTAATCCCCCGTTTCTGGGATGTTACGGGCGGCAGGATTACCATTGACGGAAAGGACGTCAAGGACCTTGCGGTTAAGGACCTCCGGGCCCTTATGGGCAACGTGAACCAGGAGCCCATCCTTTTCAACGACACAATCTTCAACAACATAGCATTTGGCGTGGAAGGCGCCACAATGGAGCAGGTGGTTGCGGCGGCAAAGATTGCCAATGCCCACGACTTCATCATGGAGAAGCCGGAGGGTTATGAGACAAACATCGGAGACCGCGGTTCCAAGCTTTCCGGCGGCCAGCGCCAGAGGCTTTCCATTGCCCGCGCCATCCTGAAGAACCCTCCCATCCTCATTCTGGATGAGGCCACGGCATCCCTTGATACGGAGAGCGAGCGCCTGGTACAGGACGCCCTGGACCGCCTCATGACCACTCGCACCACCATTGCCATCGCCCACAGGCTTTCCACCATCAAGAATGCCGATGAAATTATAGTTATGCATGACGGCAGGATTGTGGAGCGAGGCCGCCACGATGAACTGATTGCCCTCAACGGATATTACAGGAAACTTAACGACATGCAAGCCCTATGAAAACCATTAAAGTACCCCTTGTAAATTTTGACACCCTGGACCTTGACAGTGTAATGGAGCTTCAGGCCGCCCGTTTTGACGTGAATACGGTCAACTGGCCTTCAGAATATCCCTATGCTCCTGTTTGCGCAGGGCGAATTGCCCGCACGGAAGGCTCCCTGGTGGTAGATTTCCGTGTAAGCGGCCTTGACCTCAGGGCAGAGAATAAGGAGGACAACGGTTCCCAGTGGGAAGACAGCTGCGTGGAGTTCTTCGTTGAGGATCCTGACGGCTCCGTATATTACAACTTTGAGATCAATGCCCTTGGAAAGGTCCTTGCCTGCTCCGGCCCAGACCGTCATAACCGTACCCGCCGCCCTGCGGAAGAAATGGAAGCCATCGCACGCTTTGCATCTGTTTCAAAGGTAGACACCCCTAAGGAAGGCCTCCAGAACTGGCGCGTATGCATCATCATACCGTTCGAGTTAATCGGCATTGATCCTGAGAATCTTCCTAAGAAAATCCGCGCCAACTTCTACAAGTGCGGAGACAAAACCGCCCATCCTCATTATGTAAGCTGGGCTCCAATTGATACTCCCCAGCCTGATTTCCACAGGCCGGAATTCTTTGGGGAACTGCGTTTTTAATGAGTCGCGGCAATAAGATAGCCTTTCAGATACTTTTCTGGCTGTATGTAGCAGGGGTTCTTTTCCTCTGCTTCGGCCATTTTGACAATACCCCTTCCGTTCCCATGTCTTTCCTGGGCATTCCAACGGACAAGCTGGCGCATTTCATCATGTTCTTCCCGTTTCCTATCCTGGCTTTCTTTGCATTTGACAGGTTCACGGAAACGGTAAAGAGCACCCTGCTTTTTGTGGGCGTCACCTTTATTATCGGCCTTCTGCTTGCCTTTGGAACGGAATGGGGCCAGGCTCATCTCACCAAATACCGCAGCGGAGATCCTCTTGACCTTACGGCCGATACAATAGCCCTGCTTATCAGCTCTGTGGTTGTGGCTGTGGTGGATATTGCCAAACAACGGCGCCGCTAGCTTACATCCTTTCCGGAAGTTCAATTCCCAGAAGGCCCATGGCGCTGCGCAGGGTGCGGGCCATGACGGCAATCAGTTCCAGGCGGTACTTGAGGACAGCCTCATTCTCTTCCTTGAGGATGGGGGTGTCGTGGTAGTACTGGTTGAACTCCTTGGCAAGCTCATAGGCATAATTGGCAATGACGGCGGGACTAAGCGCAGCACCGGCTTCTGCCACCTTTCCGGGATAAAGGTCAAGGAGCTTGACAAGACGCACTTCCTTGGCCGATGGCTGGGCATCCGCGGCAATATCTGACGGGCCGAAAGCAACGGTTGCCTTACGGAGAATACTGCAGATACGGGCGTGGGTATACTGGATGAAGGGACCGGTGTTGCCGTTGAAGTCTATGCTTTCCTTGGGGTTGAAGAGCATGGTCTTCTTGGGATCCACCTTGATTATGAAGTACTTGAGGGCGCCAAGGCCGATCATATGATAGAGCCTGTCCTTTTCCTCGGGGGAGATATCGGCCAGCTTGCCGCTTTCCTCTGAGGTTTTCTTGGCCTCTAGGTACATGTTCTCAATAAGGTCATCTGCGTCCACAACCGTTCCCTCGCGGGATTTCATCTTGCCTTCCGGGAGCTCTACCATGCCGTAACTCAGATGGTAGATTTGGTCGGCCCAGTCAAAGCCAAGCTTCTTGAGGATGAGCTTAAGCACCTGGAAGTGGTAATCCTGCTCATTTCCCACCACATAAACGTGGGAATCCAGCTTAAAATTCTGGAAGCGGCGCTCTGCGGTGCCCAGGTCCTGAGTGATATACACGGAAGTGCCATCTCCGCGGAGAACCAGCTTGCGGTCAAGGCCGTCTGCTGTGAGGTCACACCACACGCTGCCGTCCGGGTCTTTCACAAAGACGCCTTCGGCCAAACCCCTCTGGACCAGTTCCTTACCAAGGAGGTAGGTCTCGCTTTCATGGTCCACCTGGTCGAAGGTGATGCCAAGGGCTGCGTAAGTTTCATCGAAGCCGGCATACACCCAGCCATTCATCATGGCCCAGAGTTCACGTACGTGAGGGTCTCCTTTTTCCCAGTCCACAAGCATCTTATGGACGTCATCTATGACCTCCGGATGCTCCTTCTCCATCTTGGCGTAGGCCACGTAGCAGTCTCCCACAAGGTGGTCTCCCTTCTTGCCGGTGCTCTCAGGAGTGGCGCCGTTAAAGCACTTCTCCCATGCATACATGCTCTTGCAGATGTGCACGCCGCGGTCATTGACGATGGTGCTCTTCACCACGTCATTGCCGCAGGCCTTGAGGATACGCGAAACGCTGTCTCCAAGGAGGTTGTTGCGGATATGGCCAAGGTGAAGGGGCTTGTTGGTGTTGGGGGAAGAGAATTCCACCATGATGCGGCGTCCGGTAGAGGGCAGCTGACCGTAATCATCGGCCTCTGAAATAGCCTTCAGGGACTCGTTCCAGTAAACGGGAGAGAATGAAAGGTTAAGGAAGCCTTTTACGGAGTTGAAGGCCGATATTTCCGGCACATTGGAAACCAGCCACTCCCCTATTGCGTTGCCGGTAACGTCCGGTGCCTGACGGGTGATCTTAAGGAGAGGGAAAGTGACAAGGGTGTAGTCTCCCTCAAACTCCTTGCGGGTAACAGAAACCTGAAGTGACGTTTCCGCCACTTCAGTTCCATAGATTGCCTTGATGGCCTCAGCGGCCTTTGACTGAATAAAAGATTCCGGGGTCATCCAAGATAGCTCTTAAGAAGTTTACTGCGTGAGGGACTCTTGAGACGGCGGATAGCCTTCTCCTTAATCTGACGCACGCGCTCACGTGTGAGGCCGAAGCGTTCTCCAATCTCTTCAAGGGTCATTTCCTGGCAGCCGATGCCAAAGAAACTCTTGATAATCTCCCTCTCACGGTCAGTGAGGGTGGAAAGGGCGCGCTCGATCTCTGTGTTGAGGCTCTCGTTCACAAGGGTTTTATCGGCCGATGGGGAATCGTCGTTGGGGAGAACGTCCAGAAGGGAGTTGTCCTCGCCTTCCACAAACGGAGCGTCCACACTAACGTGGCGGCTGCCCACGCGGAGGGTGTCGGAAATCTTGTCCTTGGGGATGTCTATCATCTCTGCGAGCTCCTCATTGGAAGGCTGGCGCTCATACTCCTGCTCAAACTTTCCGAGGGCCTTGTTTATCTTGTTCAGGGAACCCACCTGGTTAAGAGGGAGACGGACAATACGGCTCTGTTCTGCCAGCGCCTGGAGGATGCTCTGACGGATCCACCACACTGCGTAGGAGATGAACTTGAAGCCACGGGTTTCGTCAAACTTCTCTGCGGCCTTGATAAGACCAAGGTTTCCCTCGTTGATAAGGTCCGGAAGGCTCAGGCCCTGGTTCTGGTACTGCTTTGCAACGGATACCACAAAACGAAGGTTTGCCCTTGTGAGCTTTTCCAGTGCCTCCTGGTCTCCTTTACGGATACGCTGAGCCAGTTCTACTTCCTCGTCCGGAGTTACCAGCTCTTCACGGCCGATCTCCTGCAGGTACTTGTCCAGTGACGCGCTCTCGCGGTTGGTGATGGACTTTGTGATTTTTAATTGCCTCATGTGTGCTAAAAATTTCTACTTGCCAAATGCCAGGTAGAAAGTTTTGCCGTTTGCGTCTATACCTTCAATATATACCGCGCGGGCGCCTTTCTTGGCCTTGGCCACAACATCCTGAGGTTTTGCAACGGCATCTCCGTTTACAAAGAGGATGATTCCGCCCTCCTTGGCTCCGGCATCGGCCATCTTGCCCTGCCCCACGGAAACTATCTCAACGCCCTTCTGGGCTGCCCTGAGCCTTGCTCCGTAGAAAGCAACGGTGCCTTCCGCGTCCACTTCACCGTTTTCGGTTGAAGCGGCCTGGAAAACCACAGTTGTGCGGGCCTCTTTTCCGTCTCTGACATAGAGTACATCGGCCTGGTCTCCGGGGTGGTATCCACTCACCTTTGCCTGTACGGATGAAGCGTCTGTAATCTTCTCACCGTCAATGGCTACGATTACGTCGTTTTTCTTAAGACCGGCCTTTTCCGCGGCGCTGCCTTTCAAAACCTCGTTAATATATACGCCTGAGACCGAAGAAAGTTTCATTTCGTCGGCAATTTTCTTGTCAACGGAGCCCATCGTGATGCCAAGCATGGCGCGTTTCACTGAGCCGTAGTCAATGAGGTCTCCGGCAACCCTCTTCACAATATTCACGGGAACAGCGAAGGAATAGCCGCTGTAGGCACCGGTCTGGGACACAATGGCGGTGTTGATGCCCACCAGTTCACCCTTCTTATTCACAAGGGCGCCACCGGAGTTGCCGGGGTTCACTGCAGCGTCGGTCTGGATGAAGGACTCAATCTTGAATTCTCCGGAGCCATCCGGCATGGAGCGTCCCTTGGCCGATACAATACCTGCGGTGATGGTACTGCGGAGCTGCGCGCCAAGAGGTGAGCCAATTGCCAGCACCCATTCTCCAAGGCGGAGTTTGTCTGAGTCTCCAAGCGGGATTGTGGGAAGGTTTGCGCCGTCAATCTTTATGATTGCAACGTCTGTGACGGGGTCTGTACCCACAACTGTGGCATCATACTGGGAGTTGTCATTGAGCGTCACGGAAATCTTTGTAGCTCCGGAAACAACGTGGTTGTTGGTCACAATATAGCCGTCAGGGCGGATGATGACGCCGCTGCCGCTACCCTTCTGCTCACGGTACTGGGGCTGGGAGAATTCATCTCCAAAGAAGAAGCGGAAGAACGGGTCAATATTCTGGTATTGCTGGCGGCCCTGGACGGTTACTTCAACATATACCACGGCCTCAACGGCGGTTTCTGCGGCATAGGTGAAATCCGGGTAATCGGAGTCTGCCAAATTGACAGTGCGGTACTCCACTGCATTCCCTTGCGAATCTTTCACAACTGTGGCCTGGGCGGCCTGTGGTCCGGTTACTTTCACTACGCCATAGGCGGTAAGACCGCCTGCCAGTACTGAAAGCAGTACAGTCAAGAATCCTTTTTTCATAGTATTTCTTTTTTAAACATTTTCCGCGCGGAGATTGCTCAAACTCCGTGCCGAACCTTTAGAAAAGTTTGCCTGTGTTGAACTTACTTGCAAGGCCCTGGAGTTCATCGTCCGTGGCAGGCCTGTTAAGGGCCTCCTTGCGCTCCTTCTGGAAGCGGGCCTTAAGGAGGGCAAACTGCCTCTTGGTGTCAAGGGTGAAATCCCCGCCCTCTATCCAGGCATAGTATGAAGGCTCCGTATTCCACACATCACGTGCAGTGCGGCCCTTGTGCTTTCCAAAACTGATGACGGGTTCCCCGTCCTCACCTTCTATCAATCGGCCTGCAAAATCCACAGTCCGGGAGCGGGCCCCAATCTTTGCAAGGGCGTCAACGTCATTCTTAAGGACCTCCGGCTGGTACTCCGTGGGTTCCTGGTAACGGTCCAGCTGGCCCTTGAGCACCTCATAGGTTGCAAGGGTATCGGCCTCTGCGGTATGGGCGTTCTCAAAGTCCTTGCCGCCGCAGTAGAAGCGGTATGCGGCCCTGAGGTTACGGGGTTCAAAGTGGTGGAAGATATTCTGGACGTCCACCATCTTGCAGGAATGAAGGTCCAGCTTGTCAATGAGAGAGAGCATCTCCTTGGCTTTAGGGGCCGATTTTTCATCCTTGAGGCGGGTTCCGCAGTACTCACGTACACGCTCAATTTCCTCGGCAAGGAGCGGCAGGTCAAACTTGGCGGAATTGTATCCTGCAAGGTCACTCCCCTCCAGCCACTCTGCCACTTCCGGCAGAACCTCTATGAACTTGGGGCAGTCCACAAGGTCCTCGTCCTTTACGCCGTTCACCTCCGACGCCTGCGGATTGATGGGAATCACGCAGTGGTTCACGTAGTCCCAGGGCTTGATCTTCCAGGTTTTCACCCTGGTCTCCCCTCCCGGGAACGCCTTCACAAAACTAAGCTCAATAATGCCGTCCGTGGCAATATTAAGCCCGGTGCTCTCTATGTCAAAAAAGAGCAACGGGCGCTGTAGATTGAGTTCCATAGGATTCCTATTGGATCATGATTGGCATGAGAATGCCGCAGACTTTCTCAGTCTCCGCCTCTTCCTCTGCGGGGAGGATAAGGGCTGCGCGGCGGGCATCGGCAAACTTCACAACCAGGGAGTTGCAGTTCATATTGGCAAGGATTTCCGTGAGGAAAGTGCTCTTGAAGCCAATTGTGAGCTCATCTCCGGAGTAATTGCACATGATCTTCTCATATGCGGCAAGGGCAAAGCCAAGGTCCTGGGCCGATACTTCCAGCTGGCCTTCCTTGAGGGTGAGCTTGATGTGGTTGGAAGCCTTGTTGGCGCACACTGCAACACGCTTGACGGTGTTCAGGAGAAGCTGACGGTCTATCTGAAGGACGTTGGAGTTATTCAGGGGAATCACGTCACGATACTTAGGGTACTTGCCCACTACCAGGCGACAGATGAGGGTGGTGGCGCCAAAGCTGAACTGGGCCGATGAAGAATCAAATGAAATGCTTACGTTCTCCACATCCTTGCCGATGATTGAGCGAAGCACACTTGCAGGCTTCTTGTGAAGGATGAAGGAAGCCTTCTCCGGGGCCTTGACGTCCTTAGTGGTGTAGCAGATAAGCTTATGGGAATCAGATGCCACGAGGGTGGTACTGTTCACATCCATATCGAAGAAGATACCGTTCATGGCAGGACGGATTTCGTCGTCTGCGGTAGCGTAAACGGTGCTCTGGATACCTTCTACAAGGGATTCTGCGGGGAATTCCACGGTAATGGCGTCATCTCCGGTAGACTTGATTTCAGGATAATCCGCAGCCGGGAAATAAGGGAGGGCGGAGTTACCGCTGCCCCAGCTGCACTCGAATGAGCTGTCAGAAACAGTCTTGATAGAAAGCGGAAGATCCGGGAGCTCCTTCAGGAGGTCTATCATATGACGTGCGGGAACGGCAATTGAGCCGTCTTCCTCCGATCCTTCCGCCTCAATGCGGGTGCGGAGCGTAAGTTCTGAATCCGATGCGGTGATTTCCAGGACGCCCTCCTTGAGGACGAAGAGGAAATTCTCCAGGATGGGGAGCGGAGATTTTGACGGGATGGCCTTGGAAACGTCCATGAGGGCCTTCAGGAGATTGGTACTGGAGATAGTAAGTTTCATATATGGTTCTTTTTTGTTTTCTTCAACTAAAGCATACAAATTTAAGTAATTTCTCTCAAAACTCAAAGCCGCCACGCACCAAAAACAGCAGCCCCCGGCTACAAAGAACCAGGGACTGCAATAAAGTTCAAATAGAGGGCGCTTAGTTGAGCTTGAAGACTACGGGGAAGGTGTACTTTACGTTCACGGGAATGCTGTTCTGGTTGCCGGGAGCCCACTTGGGAGAAGCGGACACTACACGGACTGCTTCTGCGTCAAGTACCGGATCCACGCCCTTGAGGACGGATACATCCTTGACATCTCCTTCCTTGCTCACAGTGAACTGGAGGATTACCCTTCCGCCCACCTGACGGTCCTGAGCGTCCTGGGGATAAACGATGTTTTCTGCAACCCACTTTGAGAAATCATTTGCGTCACCGCCGTTGAATGAAGGTTTTTCCTCAACTGCGGCAAAAGGAACGGCAAAATCAGGATTGCCGGCAAGTTCATCTGAGAGGGCCTCGCCTTCTACTAGCTGGGCGCGGGAAAGAGCCTCAACTGCCTCAAGGGCTGTCATGTTCTCTGCGGCCTCAACTTCTTCGATTGCATGATTGATACGTTCTGCCTGTGCTGCGGCAGCTTCTTCAGCAGCAGCCTCTGCTGCGGCGGCCTCTTGGGCGGCCTTCTTTGAACCGATGTTCTTGCAGCCCACCACCACGATAGCGGCAACTGCCATAAGGAGATAAACTTTACGCATTGTTTTGAATTTGGATTTGAATACGCAAATATAAGTTTTTTCCGTAAATTTGCATAGGTAAATGAAAGAATATGTCAAGTATCTTAATGGTTAAGTTGATGGACAGCGGAACCGCGCTGTTCAAGGCCGATAATATGGAAGCCGCAAAGGCTAAGCTTACCGATGTCCTGAGGACATATGGAAGCGTATCGGAGGCCGGCGGCCACCTTGTCCTTGACTTTTCCACATGGCGGTACCATCAGTTCATAGAAGCAATCCTTGAGGAGACTTCCATCCCCGGCACCTTTGCCGCGGTTCTCCGCACGGGAGACGCCCCAAAACTTCCCTTCGACTTCCCTTCCGGGAAGGCCGTAAACACCACCAAAGCAATCCTGAAGGCACTTTCTGAATGATTCTTGCCTTCATAGCAGCCCTACTTGTTTCTCCTCCTGATACGCTTGAGGCATCCAGCGTAACGGCACGGCGCAACATTTCCCCGGCAAGCGAAAGCGTAAGCGGGGAACTCCTTCGTCAAGCGCCAAACACGGCCGATGCCATCCGGGATTTCAGCGGCATCCAGCTCCGCGACTACGGCGGCGTGGGCGGCCTCAAAACCGTGAACGTAAGGAGCCTTGGAAGCGCCCACACGGCCATTTTCCTTGACGGAGTACCCATAGACAACGCCCAGAATGCGCAGGTGGACCTTGGTCGGTTATTCACCGAAGACCTTGAGACAATTGAACTCTACGCAGGGCAGAAATCGGCCCTGGTGCAGACGGCGAGGGAATACGGAAGCGCATCCTCCCTGCACCTGAGGTCCTCCCTCCCTGACGGCCGGAAACTGAGACTTAAGTTTCGCGGCGGCGCATTTGGGACCATCTCCCCAAGCGGCAGCGCTGAAACCCGCAGGGGACGTTTTGCCGCACGTCTTCGCCTTGGAGGAGACCGGGCTCACGGGCAGTACCCTTTCCACACGCTGGACCTTGGGAAAGACACCCTCCTCATTCGCCAGAACTGCGACATTAAGGCCTTCCGGGCCGCCGGACACCTTTGGTTCCTGCCTCAGGGGGGCCGATACGAAGCCTCGGTGAACTGGTACGACGCCGGCCGAGGCATCCCCGGGCCCGTGTTCAAGCAGAGCGGGAAGTATCCAATGTCCGATGACCGTCAGTATGACCGCAGCCTTACTGCACAGCTTTCCGGAGAACAGTCCCTGGGGCACGGCCTGAGCCTTCTTGTGAAAGGCCGATACTCCCTTGACATACTGGATTATGTAGATGTATCGGAACTTGACCCTTCCATAAGCGCCACGTGGAATTACAATCTCCAGAGCGCATATGCCGCCGCATCGCTTGGCTATCAGGCTCTCCCCTGGCTCCACCTCAACGCCGCCGTGGACGCCCAGGCCGACTGGCTCACCGCGCAGGTTAATGCTAAAAGGCAACAGATCCTGGGGGCGTTTTCATCGGCCTTCCTTCTGGACCCGTGGAGGATACAGGTGAGCGCGCAGTATCAGGGCACCTCCGACGGTTACCGCTTCCTCTCCCCCGCCCTTCTTGTGGACTGGCATCCGCGCTTTGACTGGGAGTTCGGCTTCCTGGGAAAGCGTTCCTGCCGCCTTCCGTCTTTCAACGACCTTTATTATACAAACGTGGGGAGCAGGGACCTGAGGCCGGAAAAAGTGTGGCAGGTATCCATCTGGTGGCTCTGGGACAGGAGTCTCGGTCCGTGGAGCTTCCGCATAAGGGAGGAACTCTATTTCAATCATGTCACGGATAAACTCATCGCCGTCCCCAACGGAAGCCTTTTCCGCTGGAGTATGTACAATATCGGAAATGTCCAGGTGTTCGGGGACGAGTGGAGCGCGTCATCGGCCTATACTGCCGCATCCTGGCAGGCCGGAATCACCGCCCGTTACAGTTTCAACCGTGCTTTTGACCCGTCCAATCCCTGGCAGATTCCTTATATCCCGCTCCACAGCGGGTCCTTCAACATCTTTGGCGCGTGGAAGTCCTTCAGGGCCGATATCCGCGGGCAGGTCACCGGCGTCCGCTACACGGCCGCCTCCTCCCGCCCGGAGGCCGTTATTCCCGCCTTCACCACCTGGGACATGACTTTGAGCTGGAAGGGCCCCTGGGGCCTCAGGCTTGCCGTGGAACTGCGCAACTTCACCGGCACCCACTACGAAATAGTAAAACAATACCCCATGCCGGGTTTCCACGTCATGGGGTCTGTGAGTGTTGAGATTTAGCTAGTATACAAGAAGCGGCCCTGAGCCAAGTCCCGTTGTCTGAGACCATTTAAAGGAGCCATCGGCCCCAAAACAAACCACCTGGCTGTCTCCGGTGAAGTTTGCGTCAGAGATGTATATATCGCCGTTTACGGGATGGACGGCAATGCCATAGGGGTAACCTATCTGGGCGCCCTTGAGTTCAATGGCCGATACTGTGCCCGTAGCAGTGTCCACCACCTGCATCCCTGCATATGAGATGTTATACAGCTTGTCCTTTGAAAGGGCCTGCATTCCTACCGTGACACCTTCTATGGCCTCATATTCACCTTCCGGTGTCACGCTGCCAAGGCTTGCGGGGGTTATGACGGCGCTCCAGTCTTCGTTGTAGCAGTCGTAAGTGGTTACCCAGAGTTTTCCGTTTGCGCTGAAAAGCCGGTTGAGATTCTCTACGGGGAGTTCAATATTTCCGATAACGGAGAAAGAGGCCATATCTATGACAGAAAGGGTGTTTTCGTGCTCCGTCTGGTAACCGCCGCTGTTTGCCACATAGAGTTTTTCCCCAAGGGCAGTAATGCCGTCGGGCTGGTATCCAACCTCAACGGTTTTGGTTTCATAGGTAGCGGGATCTATACGGTATACCTTGCCCTTGACTCCATATACAGAGCCGTTTACTGCGGCCCCGTATGAGGTCACATAGGCGTAATTACCTTTTTTGATGATATATCTGGGGCTGTCCACATCAAGGACTTTCTCCAGTTTCCCGGTTGAGGGATTAATGATGGCTATCTGGTTTGAGCCGTTCATAAGGGCCCAGAGTCTGCCGCCGATGACGGCCATATCGTTACCGGTGTTTCCAAGGCCCTGCGTAACGTCCGGATTGGCCGCGGCAAACCAGTTGGCGCTGAATGCGCCGCTGGAAAGATTCTTAAGGTCCAGGGTTGATCCCCCCGGCCACGCACCCTGATTCAGAATAAACAGAGCGGAATTTTCACCTACTTCAATGTCGATGCCCGTGGGCAGGTTGCCCGAGGCGTTTTCCTTGCTACAACTCACGGCTATCGCCGCAAGGAGCACGCTGAAAACCAGCAGTGATTTGTATTTCATAGAACTATTTTGTGTTGATGTGCAAATATACGCAATCTTAGTCACATTTTACCCCTGTTTTATGACTAAGATCGTCACAACTGACAATCTTAGTCAAGTTTTAGGTCATTTTCTTGGCTAAGAGCGGCAGAAAGAACCCGGCGGTGGGCTACCAGGTCTTGAACGGATGCAGTGACAGGTAGGAATTGTAATAGTGCCGGTCTCCAGTTACCTCCCGCCCAAGCCAGGACGGCTTCTCAAACGGGTCACTGGCATTCTCTAACTCAATCTCCGCCATCACGAGGCCCTCATTGTCCCCATAGAACTCATCCACCTCAAACACCCTTCCGGAGGCAGGTACACTGTCCCCGACCGTCGCTTCGCGACCCCTCCCAGGCGCAGCGCTACGCGCAGCTTTGGGCCCCTCCCTCTTACCCGGCCGAGGGTGGCCAGGGGTCTGGGACAGTGTACCTGCCTCCGGAACTATGTACCTGGTCTTATCAATGATTCCGCCGTGGCAGAGCTTGAGAAGAGCCTCGGCATCTGGAAGGGGAATCTCTATCTCCCATTCCGTGCGGGAGATATCATCGACCGAAGGGCCCTTGATGGTAAGGATGCCGGTATTATCCTTTATGCGTACGCGGACTGAGTTGCCGTTGTCGCGGGCAATGTATCCCTGCCTTATGCGGTGGGAGGCAACAGCCTCAGCCTTGAAAGCGTCACTGAGCACCAGGAATTTGCGCTCAGTTTCCGTATGGATTCCTACATCAGCCATTTGGACATGTCTTTGCCTTCCTGAAGGCCTTTACGTATTTCTGTTGAAGAGATGGTCACAAGCGGAGCCCTCAGGAGAATTATCCTGTATAGCGGATTCTCCTTCATCAGGCGGGCTTTGGCATGGCCCCTGTGATATCCCTTGCGGGGAAAGACCACTACGCCGTAGTCCAGGAGGATTCTCTCATGGAAGCGCCAGCCGCTGAAACAGGCTAGGTTATCGGCCCCAATTACAAGGGTGAAACTGTTTTCCGGTTCTTCCGCCTTGAGGGTATCCAGCGTACGGATGGTGTACTGGGGAGGCGTCATATGGAGCTCCGTGTCCTTAACCACAACCTTCAGTTCAGGGTGGCGGGAAACGGCTTCCACCGCAGCGTCAAGGCGGGTTTTGCCAAGAGGGAGGCTGTGGGCGTCCTTGAAGGGGTTCTGCGGCGTCACCACAAGGTACACAAGGTCAAATCCCGCCTTCTCCGTAAGGAAACGGATTATTGCCTCATGGCCGATGTGGAGCGGGTTGAAGGACCCGCTGTAAACTGCTATCCGCATAGGAAATCATCCACCATTTTCTCAGCTTCTCGGTAGGCGGTCTCAAGGTCATCGTTTATGAGGATTCGGTCAAACTTGGGAGCGTAGGTCATTTCCTCCGCGGCCTTTGCAACGCGCTGCTCAATGGCGTCCATGGGGTCCGTGGCACGGGCTATGAGCCTTTTACGGAGTTCCTCCACAGAAGGGGCCTGGATGAATACGGAAAGGGCGCTGTCCCCGAAGTACTTCTTGAGCGACACGCCACCCTTCACGTCCACGTCAAAGATGATGACATGGCCCTTTGCCCAGATGCGGTTAACCTCGCTCTTCAGGGTGCCGTAGAAGCGGTCAGGGTACACTTCCTCGTGCTCCACAAACTTTCCGTCCCGCACCATTAGGCGGAAAACATCCGCGCTGTAGAAAAGGTACTCAACGCCGTCCTGCTCCGCTCCCCTGGGGGGGCGTGATGTGGCCGATACAGAGAACTCTATCTCCGGATGCAGCCCCAGGATGTGGTTTACGATGGTGCTCTTTCCGCTGCCGGAAGGGGCCGAAAAAATTAGTACTTTACCGCTCATATCGCTTTTACTTTTCCGCAAAAATAGTTAAATTTGTGGGCTTAAAGAAATATTTTATTCTAATTCATATTAGTTATGGTATCTTACAAAGAACTCGGCCTTGTGAACACCCGCGAAATGTTTGCCAAGGCAGTTGCCGGCGGTTACGCCATCCCCGCATTCAATTTCAACAATATGGAGCAGCTTCAGGCCATCATCCAGGCCGCTGCAGAGACCAAGAGCCCCGTTATCCTCCAGGTCTCCAAGGGAGCACGTAACTATGCCAACCAGACCCTTCTCCGCTACATGGCAGAAGGCGCCGTGGAATATGCAAAGGAACTTGGTTGGGAGAAGCCCCAGATCTGCCTGCACCTGGATCACGGTGACAGCTTTGAAACCTGCAAGAGCTGCGTAGACCTTGGCTTCAGCTCCGTCATGATTGACGCTTCCTCACTTCCCTATGAGGAGAACATCGCCCTCACCAAGAAGGTTGTGGACTACGCACATCAGTACGACGTAACCGTAGAGGCAGAACTCGGTGTCCTCGCAGGCGTTGAGGATGAGGTTTCCGCCGCAGAATCCCACTACACCAAGCCCGAGGAAGTGATTGACTTCGCTACCCGCACAGGCTGCGACTCCCTCGCAATCTCCATCGGCACCAGCCACGGCGCATACAAGTTCACCCCTGAGCAGTGCACCCGTGACCCCAAGACCGGAAAGCTTGTTCCCCCGCCCCTTGCATTTGACGTCCTCCATGAGATTGAGAAGAAGCTCCCCGGCTTCCCCATCGTTCTCCACGGCTCCAGCTCCGTTCCCCAGGAGTATGTAGACATCATCAATGAACTTGGCGGAAAACTCCCGGATGCAGTAGGTATTCCTGAGGAGCAGCTCCGTGAGGCTTCAAAGAGCGCTGTCTGCAAGATCAACATCGACAGTGACAGCCGTCTTGCAATGACCGCCGCCATCCGCAAGGTCTTCCACGACAAACCCGGTGAGTTTGACCCTCGTAAATACCTTGGCCCCGCCCGCGACGAAATGAAGAAACTCTACATCCACAAGATTGTGAATGTGCTTGGCTCCAATGGCAAGGCTTAAGCCCGCGTGGAAGTAAGTTGCTGAAAATCAGTGATTTAACCAAAAGAGGGTGCGGAAAAATCCGCACCCTCTTTTGCGTAATACGCTAAGTATCAGTTACTTATCCCCACGCTTCCTGTACCACAGGAAGAACAGCAGGCCGGAAATCAAAAATGTAGCTATGCCAATCCACGGCGCAAGGCCGGTAGGAAGGCGGAAACCTATCTTGTCTACAAGGATGAAGGTGGTGCAGACGGCTGTCATGAACATTGCCGGAATGAGGGTGATGAGGAATGCTCCTCCGGGGCGCTTCAGGGTGAGATAGACCGTAGCCGTCCAGAGCATGAATGCGGCAAGGGTCTGGTTGCTCCATCCAAAGTAGCGCCAGATTACGTTGAAGCCGTTTGCATCGGCAATATTATACCAAAGGAGAAGGGCCGATGCACCGAACATGGGGATGGCGATCCACAGGCGCTTCCAGATGCCTTTCTGCTCCAGGCGGAGGAAATCGGCAACAATGAGGCGGGCGCTGCGGAACGCGGTGTCTCCGGAAGTGATGGGAGCGGCAACTACGCCGATGATTGCAAGGATGCCGCCAAACAGCCCCAGCCAGCCCTCTGACACCTTGGTCACAACCGTGGGAGCTGCAGCAGCGGTGGTTGAACCAACCTCTGCGGCACCGCCGTCAAAGAAGAACCAGGATGACACGGCGGCCCAGATGAGGGCAACCAGGCCTTCCGTTATCATTGAGCCGTAGAATACCGGACGTCCAAGTTTCTCATTCTGGATGCAGCGGGCCATAAGCGGGCTCTGCGTGGCGTGGAAGCCTGATATTGCACCGCAGGCTATGGTGATGAAAAGGCAAGGGAAAATGGGCTGGTTTCCAATACCGGCCTTCTCATTCCAACCTCCAAGGCCGTCCCAAAGCTCCGGAAGTGAAGGCCACTTCACAAAGAGGCAAACCATAAGGGCCGCAGCCATGAAAAGAAGTGCGGCTGCAAAGAAGGGATATACTTTGCCGATTAACTTGTCTATGGGAAGGAGCGTTGCCACTACATAATATAGGAATATGGCTCCCACCCATAGCATAATGGATCCACGGGTACCGTCTCCGGCAATGTCTCCAAGGATGAGGGCGGGGCTGTAAACGAACACCGTCCCCACAAGGAGAAGGAGAATCATACTGAACACCAGCATAACGGTTTTGGTGCGCCTGCCAAGGTATTCTCCAACAAGTTCCGGGAAACTGGCTCCGCCGTGGCGGACAGAGAGCATTCCGCACATGTAGTCATGTACCGCGCCGGCAAAAATGCAGCCAAGCACTATCCAGAGATAGCTTGAAGGGCCGAATTTCGCACCCATGATGGCTCCGAAGATGGGACCGGTTCCGGCAATGTTGAGGAACTGGATCATGTAAACCTTCCACGTGGGCATGGCAATGTAATCCACGCCATCGGCCTTGGTTATGGCCGGGGTTTTGCGGGAGGGATCAGGGCCGAAAATACGGTCTACCAATGCTCCGTAAAGGATATACCCCAGGACCAGAGCCACGATACTTAAAAGAAACGATACCATAATGAAGTTTTAGGTTATCCAAAGTTACTGCTTTTATCGAAAAAATGCTTAATTTTGAAAGATAATAATTATTAGTCTGTATGAAAAAAGCTGTGATTCTGGGAGTTGTGCTGGCGGTGATATCGGCCTGCTGCAGCAAAAGTGAATTTAAATCTTCATTTGTCACCATCACTGACGCCGTCCCGGATGCCATCCTGGAAATCCGTTACTTTGGCACCTACAATTTTGTGGGAGAGCGCATAGACGGGTATCTTCAGCCCACCGCCCTTCTCACAAAGGAGGCGGCCGATTCCCTTCACGCCGTCTCAGAGGATGTCAAGGCCCTTGGCTACAGGCTCAAGATCTACGATGCCTACAGGCCCCAGAGGGCTGTGGATCACTTTGTGCGCTGGGCTGCAAATGTCCCCGACACCCTTATGAAGGCTTATTTCTACCCGGACCTTGACAAGAGCGTGCTCTTCGATCAGGAATATATTATGGCAAAAAGCGGCCACACACGTGGTTCTACCGTAGATCTCACCCTCTTTGACATGGCATCGGAAAAGGAACTTGACATGGGCGGCACATTCGACTGGTTCGGCCCAGAAAGCCACCCTGATTTCTGCGGAGACCCGGACACAGGCCTTTATAATCCCGTGCCTTCTCCAGCCGGCCGCGTTATCACTGAGGAGCAGTTCAGTAACCGTTTAATCCTTAGGCACGCAATGCTCCGCCACGGCTTCAAACCGCTTGACAGCGAGTGGTGGCACTTTACCCTGAGGCAGGAGCCTTTCCCGGAAACCTACTTTGACGTTCCGGTTGAGCAGCTCCAGCGTTGCAAATAAACGCGGAAAAGCGTATCTTTGCGTCTCTTATTTGAAAACTATGGGAAGAATCATACTTACCGGAGACCGCCCTACGGGCAAACTCCATCTTGGACATTACGTGGGCTCACTGCGTAACCGCGTGCTCCTTCAGAACGAGGGCAACTATGACCGCATGTTTGTGTTCATCGCAGACGTTCAGGCACTCACAGACAATGCCGATAACCCTGAGAAGGTGCGTCAGAACATCATTGAGGTAGCACTGGATTACCTTTCCTGCGGCCTTGACCCTTCTAAGGTCACCCTCTTCATCCAGAGCCAGATACCCGAGCTCCATGAGATGACCCAGTTCTTCTCCAACCTTGTCACCGTGCAGCGTCTCCAGCGCAACCCTACCGTGAAGACGGAAATGGCTCTCCGCGGATTTGACGGCGGTGCCACGGATGACAACAAGCGCGGCCTCCCTGTGGGATTTTTCACTTATCCCATCTCCCAGGCGGCCGATATCTGCTTCTGCAAGGCAACTACCGTCCCTGTGGGAGAAGACCAGGAGCCTATGATAGAGCAGTGCCGTGAGATTGTCCGCAGTTTTAACGGCACCTACAAGTGCGATGTCCTTGTGGAGCCTGAGATCCTCCTGCCTTCCAACCTTGCCTGCCGCCGCCTTCCAGGAACGGACGGCAAGGCCAAGATGTCAAAGTCCCTTGGCAACTGCATCTATCTTTCAGACGATGCCAAGACCATGGAGCAGAAGGTGAAGGGAATGTTCACGGATCCAGGCCACCTCAGGGTGGAAGACCCCGGCAAGGTTGAAGGCAACACCGTTTTCACTTATCTTGACGCATTCTGTGAAGAAGGGGACTTTGAGAAGTTCTTGCCTGAGTACAATAACCTTGATGAACTCAAGGACCACTACCGCCGCGGCGGCCTTGGAGATATGAAGTGCAAAAAGTTCCTCATCAGTGTCCTCAATGACCGTCTGGAACCCATTCGCGCACGCCGTCACGCCTATGAGCAGGATATCCCCGCAGTGTATGAGATCCTCCGCAAGGGCTCTGAAGCAGCCCGTGAGGTAGCTGCCGCCACTCTCCATGAGATGAAGGACGCCATGCAGATCAATTACTTTGACGACGCAGCGCTAATTGCAGAGCAGGCGGCAAAGTACCGTGGAGACAAGTAACTGATACTTAGCGTATTACGCAAAAGAGGGTGCGGAAAATTCCGCACCCTCTTTTAGTCAAATTATTGATTTTCAGCAGATTACCTCCACGCGGGCTTATTGCTCATCGGGACCCTGATCCTGAGGACCGGGCTGAGGACCGCCGTTGAACGGGCCCTGAGGGCCGCCCTGGGGACCTGCCTGGCCCTGCTGGCTGGCCTGGTACATCTTCTCGAATGCCTTGTTGAGGGCCTCGGAGTACTTGTCGATATCGGCAATATTCTGAGCCTTCACGGCTTCCTTGAGGGCGTTGCAGTTAGTCTCCACCTCTGACTTTATATCGGCAGGAACCTTGTCACCGTTCTCCTTCAGGAATTTCTCTGCCTGGAAGGTAAGGGCATCGGCGCTGTTGATCTTGTCAATGCGCTCCTTCTCTGCCTTATCTGCTGCTTCGTTGGCCTTGGCCTCGTCTCTCATGCGCTGGATTTCAGCGTCTGACAGGCCGCTGGAGGCTTCGATGCGGATGTGCTGCTCCTTGCCGGTAGCCTTGTCAACGGCGCTCACATTGAGGATACCGTTTGCATCGATATCGAAGGTCACCTCGATCTGAGGTACTCCACGGGGTGCGGGCGCGATGCCGTCCAGATGGAAGATACCAATCTGCTTGTTGTCGTTGGCCATGGGGCGCTCGCCCTGGAGCACGCGGATTTCAACGCCGGGCTGGTTGTCGGCCGCGG
>JAFZOU010000088.1 GCA_017550525.1 Bacteroidales bacterium | reverse complement strand
ACAGTACTTCTCCAGGCCCCGGCCATTCTCCATAAGTATGGCCTTGGGAGCACTTGCAAGAACCTTGAACCCTATACTCTCAAAGATCTCCTGGTTCTCAGGCTTAGTGAACACCTTTAGGTTCAGGATGCCCTTTGCGGCAGCATCGGAGACAATCCTGGACAGAAGCGGCAGCATGAGGCCTTCTGAACGTGCAGAAGGGGCCACGGCAACGCACTTGATTATATCGGCCCTGATCCCGGCGCCGGCAAGGATGGATCCATCCGGGGAGGTGAAGGCATAGTAATGGTCCAGCTCTTCCATACGGAGGCCGCTTTCCCGGAGGAAAGTCTCAACCTGACCGCGGAAGAAAGGAATGCTCAGAGGAAGCTCCTGTATGAGACCATTATCCTGCATCTATCTCTTAAGGCGTTCAATCAGTTCATTTCCAAGGGCTTCCTTCACCTTGATATGCTCAAGGACGGCCGTGACGAAGGAATTGGACTCAAAGTCACCACGGACCTCGGAGAAATCACGCTCCTTGATTTCTCGGTCACCATCGGCCCCGAAACCTGTCATTGAGGCAAGGTTGAATTCCTTGCGGGCGTCCTCGTAGAGCTCCTTGTCAAGGCCGATAACCGCCGATTTCCAGCGCTCCACTATGTCAATCACCTGTGATGCCGTAATGCTTTCCAGCGGGTATCCGAAGAACTCCTCATACTTGTCATAGGCCCAGGTCCACTCAGCGTCGTAGTACCAGGCATGGAGGTTCTGGAAAGCGTCAAAAAGGCCCTGGAGAGTAAGTTCTCCCCTCTCAACACGCTCTATGATATCCTTAACGGCGTCCCTTGGGGCGATGAGGCCGCTAAGATCGGCCCAGATACCCTGGCCGATTGGACAGGTGGGCTTCAGGGCCTCCTGGATTTCCTTGTCAGAAGCACCTGCAGGCAGCTTTTCCAGCCTCTTGATAATGGAGTTCCCAAGGAACTTTGTGATGGCAATCTGATAATAACGGATGCCGTTTCGGAGGGATGAGTTGCGGATTTTGGTGCTGTGGTAGGAATATATGTCGGACAGTTCTCCGGAAGAGTACTGAAGGTTATTAAGGAGCTTTATGCCCTTGAACATCTTCTGGATGGTATAGGGACTCAGAAGGTTGAAATTGATTGAGTCCAGGCGGTCCGGGTCCTTGCGATTGTCACGCTTTGGCCACTTCTGTGCATCACGGACGGTACCAACGCTACGGAGGTTCACTCCGGGTACCAGATATGTTGTATTCTGCTGCTCAATGAGATATGAGAACGGCAGGTGGGACGTGTCTGAATGGGTTACGTGGCGGCCCATGACAAGGGAGAAGGCGCCAACGCGGGATGGCCAGAGGATGTAGGAATCGGATGCCGTCTTGGCTCCCCTTTCCAGGATACCCTGGTGGATGGGGCCCAGCTTGTACATGTGATTACTCTGGTTAGAGCCGCTGCCGGCGTTCATGAATGAGAACATACCGGCGATGAGGAGCGTACTCTTGTGGTGGGTGACCGTGAAGGGCCCGGCGAAGATGGCGCAGGCCTCACCGTTCTCTCCCTGACAGTTGCTGAAGAACAGGGAATCAGATGCGCTGTAGCCATGTCCAAGCCGGCACGCCTGGCCCACGAAGCAGCGCTCCAGGGTGGTGTTATCGGCCACGTGGGAACCGCTGCAGATTATGAAATCATCGGCAATGACGCCGTGCGCAATTGTTACTGGCGCGTATTTATTGGAATGCACGGTACCGTTGCGGAGACGACTGGCGCCGCTGATGACCGCGTAATCCCCTATCCTCACGCCGTTGATGTGACGGGTGTTGCGGATGGAGACGTAATCGCCTATGCGCCCGCGCTCAGATACCTGGGAAGACGCATAATCCTCAATCATGTCGTTGATCTTCTTTATGAGGACCGGCCTGTGGCGGTACATGGCAAGGACATAGGCTATCTGGGCGCTCATGCGGTCGTAAATCTTGACCTCACGGCCGCCGGTTTCATTGAGGACAGACACCTCCACTCCATTACCAAAAGCGCTGGGGCCCTCGTTCAGAAGAATGTCAACGTTCTCAATGTATGTATGAGAGCCGATATCATAATTGGCAACGTAATTGGTGACATTCTCAATAAGGGAATCGTCCCCGACGGTAACATTGTGGAGTGTGCACTCCCTGAGGCCTGAATGCTTCCTGATGCCTCCTGGGAGGGTAAAAACTTCAGTAAACTGCCCAAACTTGACAGTTCCTGAAAAACGTACTCCACGAACATAATTGAGCGCCTGAGGGTCCGTGCAGTAGACGGTACCCCAGTCCTCGGCGCGGCATCCGCGGCTTATGAGCAGATCGATCTGCTCCTGCGTAAGTTTTTTGTGTTCACTCATAACTACTCACTAACTGTTTAATCTTTGCCATAAGCTCCTCATGAGTATGGCTTCCTGCCCTGATGCAATACCGGGCGGGCTTGTCACACAGGAGGCACCTTCTCTCAGGGAGGCCGATATCGGCCCTTCCAACCGGCCCTTCCGGGCCTATTACGTCAAGGTCCATTAATCGGCCCAGAGGATGGGTGTCCTCAAGCTCAGCTGCCGCTTTCTTAACTTCCAGCGGCTGCCCGTCCACTATATAAAAGCCTTCAAAACCGGTTTCAAGGTCATTTGTTTCCTTGAAAACCGGATTGAAAAGCTTTTCAACGGCCTCTACCCCTGCGCGGGCGACGCAAAGGGAGAGTGCATTTCTCTTCTCTGGCCCCGGAAGCTGCACGGTAAGGCATAAAAGTGCCCGTCCGGGGAACTGGGAAAGCAGTTCTCCCTGACGACGGGCCCTTCTGTCACGGCTATCCAGGAGTTCCTGAAGTGTTATCACTACTTGATGTTATAGATCTTGTCCAGCACGGAGCCGTCACGGTTCATGACTACGCCAACAACCTTGTCCCCGAAAGGAAGAGGATCCGGCGTGCCGATAATTGAAGACGCCTTTGCGGCAAGGTCCTTAATATCTACCACCTTGAGGCCTGCTTCCTTAAGCTTTTCTGCAATCTCAGGGCGGGCTGGATTGACGGCAATGCCGTATTCCGTTACCACAACGTCTACGCTCTTTCCTGGAGTGATGAGGGTGGTTACCTTTGGCACCACGCAAGGGATGCGGCCCCTCAGAAGCGGGCACACGATGATGCTTAGAGCGCTGTCTGCAGCGGTATCCTGATGGCCGCCAATGGCGCCGCGGATAATGCCGTCACTTCCCACAAGCACGTTCACGTTGAACTGGGTATCAACCTCAAGCGCGCTGAGTATTACAATATCCAGGGCGTGCGTGGCGCTTCCAAGATGCTCTCCGGAAGCGTATTCCACGGCCGATACCTCCTGATGCAGAGGATCATTGTGGATGGACTCTGCCGCAACCTTGTCAAAGGACTGGACGTCTATGAGCTTGCCGATAAGGCCTTCCTCATGGAGCTTCACCATATGGGCGGTGATGCCGCCAAGGGCAAAGCTGGCCTTGATTCCGCGGGCTATCATCTCCTCACGGATATACTTCACGGCAGCAAGGGAAGCACCGCCGGTTCCGGTCTGGATGCTTAAGCCGTCCTTGAAGTAACCAGAGTTAATTATCACTTTAGCAGCCTGTTTAGCAAGGAGGATATCACGGGGATTCTTGGAATCTCGGATGGCTCCGGAAGAAATCTTGGAGCTGTCTCCAACGCTTTCCACAACCACCACTGACTCTACGTCTGCGGCGGAAATGGACTGCGGCATGTTGGGATATTCCACAAGGTCATCGGTAAGTACAACGACGTGAGAAGCGTAGCGGGCATCCGGAAGGGCATAGCCCAGGGAGCCGCAGACGCTCTTTTCACCGTGTCCGGTTGCATTGCCAAGTTCATCGGCCGATGAAGCGCCAAGGAAAGCTACATCTAACTTCAACTCCCCTTTTGCGATTGCACTGCCGCGCCCGCCGTGAGAGCGGAATACAACAGGTTCTGCAAGAAGGCCGTGGGAGATTGCATCGGCCAGTTCTCCCCTAAGTCCGGAAGTGGAGATACCGGTGATAACTCCGTTTTTAATATGCTCGATAAGAGGTTTGTGAACATCCGAGAGGCTGGATGCGGCAAGTTTTAAGTCCTTGAACCCCATCTGGGCAAGCTTATCCACAACCATGTTCACAACCTTGTCTCCGCCACGGAAATGGTGGTGGAAAGAGATGGTCTGGCCATCCTTGAGGCCGCTCCGGCGGATGGCCTCTTCAAGGGATACTACCTTTGAGTTTCTCATAGCGCTTCCTCCTCAGAAATAACACCGGCAGCGACGGCCAGGGCAATTGTACGCTCTGCCCTCAGGACCACCGGACGGTCTACCATCTTGCCGTTCACGGCAATTACACCGGAACCCTTTGCCTGGGCCTCCTTGATGGCGGCAACAACGGCGCGGGCCTTGTTGATTTCCTTCTCAGTGGGTGTAAACACCTCATTCACAACCTCAATCTGGCGGGGGTTGATGATGGATTTTCCGTCAAAGCCAAGGGTTTTGATGAGTT
>JAFZOU010000087.1 GCA_017550525.1 Bacteroidales bacterium | reverse complement strand
GGTCGAAGAACACGCCCGGGGAACGGTGAAGCTGCGAAACGATGATTCTCTCGGAACCGTTGATGATGAACGTACCGGCAGGGGTCATGTAAGGAATGTTGCCCAGGTATACGTCCTGCACGCGGGTGTCGAAGTCCTCGTGCTCCGGGTCCGTGCATGAAAGGCGGAGTTTAGCCTTCAGAGGAACGTTGTAGGTAAGTCCTCTCTCAAGACACTCCTCGATGGAATACTGCGGGGGATCGATAAAATAATCGATGAAGGTGAGTTCATAGTTGTTCCGCGTGTCCTCAATTGGGAAAATTTCCTGGAAAACCTGATACAGTCCCTCGCTGCGGCGGCTGTCCGGAGTGGTCTCCAGCTGGAAGAAGTCCTTGAAAGACTTGAGCTGAACCTCCAGAAGGTCAGGGTATTCCAGAATTTTTGAGGTTGCGAAATTAATTCGCGGATTGGTAGTCTTATTAGACATATTCTGCCTTCGTTATGGGGAAAATTTTTAAGACGGAAAAAAGGTTTAGAGCCTACTGAGGGCTCTAAACCTGTTTGATGCATCCCTTAAAGGGAGCGGGCGGGGTTACTTAACCTCAACCTCTGCACCGGCTTCCTCGAGGGCAGCCTTGAGTGCCTCGGCCTCAGCCTTGGACACTTTCTCCTTGACGGCTACGGGAGCCTTGTCAACGAGTTCCTTGGCCTCTTTAAGACCAAGACCGGCATTCTCCTTAACGGCCTTGATGACCTGGAGCTTGGCCTGACCTGCGCTGGTGAGGATAACGTCGAACTCAGTCTGCTCTGCGGGAGCGGCTGCTTCGGCGCCAGCGGCGGGAGCTGCTACTGCAACTGCTGCAGCTGCGGGCTCAATACCATATTCTTCCTTCAGGATCTTAGCGAGTTCCTGGACATCTTTGACGGTGAGGTTCACGAGTTCCTCGGCGAGTTTCTTAACGTCTGCCATAATTGTAAATTTTTAAATTGTTTATGTTTATTTGTTTTCTTTTTCTTCGAGAGTCTTGACGAGGCCGGCGATGGTCTGTCCGCCGCCATTCTGCAGAGCGCTGAGAACGTTCTGGATAGGGCTCTGGAGCATACCGATGATCTCTCCGATGAGTTCCTCGCGGGACTTGATGTTGATGAGCTCCTGGAGTTTGTCGGCACCCACGAAAGCGCACTCCTGCACGTATGCAGCCTTGAGAGCGGGCTTTTCAGAACCGGCCTTGTTGTACTTCTTGATGAGCTTTGCAGGGGTTGCAGGAGCCTCGCAGTACATGATGGCGGAGTTGCCTTCCAGAGCGGGAACAAGAAGATCCATCTCAGAGTTCTGAGCGTCCTTGATCACCTTGTGGAAGAGGGTGTTCTTAACAACAGTGAGCTTGATGCCCTCATTGAAGCAGTCGCGGCGAAGCTTTGCGGTATCTTCGGCGTTGAGACCTGCGATGTCAACGATGTAGAAATTGGGGCATTCGGCGATGTTAGCCTTGATGGCTGCAATAACCTGTTCTTTCAGTTCCTTTTTCATTATCTTTTCCTCCTTACAGATTATTCAGCTGTGAAACCTTTGATGTCCAGCTTGATGGCCGGGCTCATGGTGGTGCAGATGGTAGCACCCTTGAGGTAGGTACCCTTCAGAGTCTGGGGCTTGAGCTTGAGGACTGCGCCTACGAAGGCCTTTGCGTTCTCAGCGATCTGCTCAGCGGTGAAGGAAGCCTTGCCGATAGCGGCATGGATGATACCGGTCTTGTCTACTTTGAAGTCAATCTTACCACCCTTTACGTCCTTGACGGCGGCGCCCACCTCCATGGTGACGGTACCGGTCTTGGGGTTAGGCATGAGGCCACGGGGACCGAGGATACGGCCGATCTGGCCAACCTTTGCCATAACTGAAGGGGTGCAGATGATAACGTCGACGTCTGTCCAGCCTTCCTTGATCTTGGTGATGTAGTCGTCCAGACCTACGTAATCGGCACCTGCTTCTTTTGCCTCATTCTCCTTATCAGGGGTGCAGAGTACAAGAACGCGGGTAACCTTACCGGTTCCGTTAGGGAGGGTGACAACGCCACGGATCATCTGGTTGGCCTTACGGGGATCAACACCAAGATTGGTGGTGATTTCCACGGAAGCGTCGAACTTGGTATAGGTAATCTCCTTGAGAAGGGCGCACGCGTCATTCAGGGAGTAAACCTGGGTCTTGTCGTACTTGGCAAGAACAGCTTTCTGGTTTTTGGTCAGTTTGCTCATAACTTGTGCGTATTATTAGAGATTCTCAGGCATAGGGCCTTCTACCTTGATACCCATTGAACGGGCTGTACCGGCTACCATTGACATTGCGCTCTTAAGAGTGAATGCATTGAGGTCCGGCATCTTGGACTGGGCAATCTCCTTTACCTGATCCCAGGTAACGGTTGCCACTTTCTTTCTGTTGGGCTCACCGGAGGCCTTGCTGATCTTAGCGGCTTCCTTGAGTGAGACGGCCACCGGGGGCTGCTTGACCTCAAAAGAGAAGGACTTGTCAGAGTACACAGTGATCACAACAGGAAGAACCTTACCGGCCTGATCCTGAGTGCGTGCGTTGAACTGCTTGCAGAAGTCCATGATATTGAGGCCCTTGGAACCGAGTGCCGGTCCTACCGGGGGCGCGGGATTCGCTGCTCCGCCTTTGATCTGGAGCTTGATGAATCCGGTAACTTCTTTTGCCATAATTAAAACTTACTCTTTAGTTACTTGTGTAAAGCTGAGTTCCAGAAGAGTCTTTCTTCCGAAAATCACAACAACTACCTTGAGTTTGCTCCTGTCCTGGAGTATCTCTTCCACTGTTCCGCTGAAACCGCTGAACGGACCGTCGGTGATGCTTACGCTCTCACCTACGGTGAAGTTGACCTCGGTCTCCGCTGCGCTCACCGCGTTCTCATCCTGGACACCCAGTATACGCTGGGCTTCTTCGTCACGGATGGGGACGGGCACGCGCTCGGTGGGACCGTTGCCTGTCTTCTCTGTAAGGAAACCGGACATGCCGGGGATGCCGTTGCGGATAACGTACTCAAGGTCCGGGTTGAGTTCTGCGTGAATGAGAACGTAGCCGGGGAAGAGGAGACGCTCCACTTCCTTGCGCTTTCCGTTCTTTGTCACGATCTCCTTCTTGACGGGCACAAGAACCTGATCCACAATTGCTTGCAGATCTTTGTGTCTTTCAATTTCCTTGATCAGATATTCGGCGGCTTTCTTTTCCTTGGTTCCCGCGGTACGAAGGACGTACCATTTCTTTTCAGCCATAAGGATTTTTAATCAGTTACAGTGCGTAAATAAACTCCATCAGATGCTGGAAAGCAAAGTCTATCAGGAAAATAACAACAGCGAGGATCAGCGTGGCTACCAGGACCAGCAGTGCAGAACTCTGCAGCTTTTCCCAAGTGGGCCAGGTGACCTTCTTTGTCAGTTCCTGAGCGGACTCTTTCAGATAGTTAATGAACTTTCTCATCTTTGCTTACAATGGGCCGGTGGAAAATTGGAAGCGGGAATCTACCAGCCTAAGTTAAACATTTACCAAATCGTAACCTTTGATATTGGCAGGGGAAGCAGGATTCGAACCCACATCGACGGTTTTGGAGACCGCTGAACTACCCTTGTTCTATTCC
>JAFZOU010000086.1 GCA_017550525.1 Bacteroidales bacterium | reverse complement strand
AGGCGGGTCTGCTCTGACTTGTTGATGAGAGCCCAGATCTCGTCCATGTCAAGGGCGGCGGGCACCTCAATTGCAACGTGCTTTCCGCAGTCCATTGCGTAGAGAGCCATGGGAGTGTGGTGCTTCCAGTCCGTCACAATGTACACAAGGTCCACGTCCGGGCTTTCACACACCTGTTTCCAGGATTCCTCTTCCCCACCGTAACCGGCAACGTCAGGATTGCCGAGGGCTTTGAGGGTATTCTGAGCCCACTCCACACGCTCAGGAAGGAGGTCACACACGGCAGTAATCTGCGAGCCGGGAACATAGCTGAGACGCTCTACGGCAAAACTGCCGCGCATTCCAAGGCCGATAACGCCGATACGGACGTTTTCAATGGGATCTGCCGTAAGGCCGATAACGTTTTCCTGCCCTGCAGGACGGGCGGGAACCTTGGTTTTGATAAGATTTGTGCTCTGATTGCAGGCAACAGCGGCGCAAAGGGCTGCCGCAAGGAGGATCACTTTTACTTTCATATCTTTTCAATATAAGCTTTCATCTGGGGAACTTTTGCCATGGCGGCCTTGAACAGGGCCACCTGGTTGCGTGTGCGCACAAGGTTGTGCTCCGGATATTTGATCTTGTAGTAGGTGTCCCCGTTAATATAATCGGCAAAGAAACGCACGGCCTGCATGTAAGGGAACAGGCATGCGGCGTAAGGCAGATTCTCTATCTCAATGGGGGTGAGGAACACCTTTGCGCTTTCAAGATATCCCTTTGCAAATGCCTCAAAGATATCCATCTTGAAATCTACCTTCTCAACCTCGGGGCTGTCTTCGGCCACAGTGTTGGCGGCGGTGCGGAGGAAATCTCCAAAGTCAGAGAACACGTAGCTGGGCATGATGGTGTCCAGGTCTATGACGCACAGGATATTGCCCTTGGCATCAAAGAGCATGTTGTTTACCTTGGTGTCGCAGTGGCAGATGCGTTTGGGGAGTTTTCCTTCACGGTGCAGGCGTTCCGCCTTGCACATCTCCTCTTCAAAGGGGAGAAGTTCGGCCAGTATGTCCTGGACTTCCTTGTTTGCCATCCTGCCGGCTTTGTCGGCCTTGACGGCCTCATGCAGCTGGCGGGCGCGGAGCTCCATGTTGTGGAAGTCCGGGATGGTTTCTCCAAGGGTGTCGGGGATATCGGAGAGCATTGCTTCAAATGCACCGAAGGCCTTGCCGGCGTAGTAGGAATACTCCGGATTTACGGTCTCAAAGGTGAACGCATCCTTGATGAACACTGAAACTCTCCAGTATTCCGTGCCGTCCGTCCAGTAGGTTTTGCCTGTTTCCTTGCATGGGATGAAGGTGAGCGTGAGGGCGCCTTTTTTGCGGATGTGGGCCGTGGCGCAGTCGATATTGTGCTGCAGGAGCTCCACGTCCTGGAAAATGGCATTGTTGATTCTTTGGAGGACGTAATTGTCCGGGCCGTCTGTCTTGACTAAAAGGGTGTCATTGATGAGGCCGTTTCCAAGGGGTTT
>JAFZOU010000085.1 GCA_017550525.1 Bacteroidales bacterium | reverse complement strand
TCTGGCCACCCTCGGGCGGATACGCGGGTGGGGCCGGCTGGCGACGCCTGGGGGTGGGGCCTGCGCGACGCGAAGGCGGTTGAAGTGGGTGTGCCTGCCGGTACTCTGGTGCTGCATAGCTTTGAAGAATGCCAGAAAGACAAGAGAGCCTTTGCGGAGAATTTCCACTGGATTGAGACGCATGCCAATATGATGCATCCGGATACCATCCTTGAGCCGGTGGGGGACGGCTATGTCCAGATTAATCCGCCGTATCCGCCTGCGACTCAGGAGGAGATGGACAGTTTCTGGGACCTTCCGTTCACAAAGCTGCCTCATCCACGTTACAAGGGCAAGAGAATTCCTGCATACGATATGATAAAGTTCTCCGTAAACACCCACAGGGGTTGTTTCGGGGGCTGTAACTTCTGCACAATTGCGGCTCATCAGGGAAAGTTCATCCAGAGCCGTAGCGAGGCCTCCATCCTGAAGGAAGTGAAGGAACTGAACAATCTTCCGGACTTTGCAGGTAATATATCTGATGTAGGTGCTCCTACGGCCAATATGTACGGTATGCACGGGAAAAATACCGATATCTGCGACAAATGCAAGCGCCGCAGCTGCCTTTTCCCGGCCAGGTGCCCCAACCTTGACTGTGACCACACCCGCCTCATGGAACTCTACAAGAAGATAGACTCCACAAAGGGCATCAGGCACAGTTACATGGGGAGCGGCATCCGCTATGACCTCTTCCTCACTGAGGAAGGTTTTGTGGACCAGAGTTCCAAGCCTTATCTCAAGACCCTTGTCCTTGACCACACTTCAGGCCGATTAAAAGTGGCCCCGGAACACACTGAGGACCATGTCCTTCAGAAGATGGCAAAGCCCACCTTCCGGCTCTTCGAGCGCCTGAGGAAGGAGTTTGACAAGATTAACAGTGACGCGGGCACGCACGTGGGCCTTGTACCTTATTTTATATCGTCGCATCCCGGATGTACACTGAAGGATATGGAATGCCTTGCAAACCATCCCGCCCTCAAGGGTATCTGGATGGACCAGGTCCAGGATTTCACGCCCACACCCATGACCACATCATCCGTCATGTTCTATAGCGGAATAGACCCCAGGGACATGAAGCCGGTGTTTGTGGAGCGTGACCCGGAGCGCAAAATGAGGCAAAAATCATATTTCTTTAAAAATTCTTCAAAAAAAAGCGGAAAGCCCTTGCAAGGTTCAAAACAAAAGCCTAATATTGCAGGCGGAAAGACTAAACCTAAGAAGAAGTAATTATGGCAGACATTAAGAAGAGACACGTAGTAAGCTTTGAGAAGATGAATGCACTGCATCCGGATCTGGCTGCCGCTTTTCAAGAGAAATATCCCAAGGGCTTCAGTGATTATCTGAACGACCTCGTCAAATACCCCAAGCCGGACGGCACCAGTTTCTATGCCGTCACGGTGGAAACCTCAGATGCTATATATCTTGTAAAGATCAACGTCAAGACTGACGACCTAGAGGATGTAGCCCGCTGGCTTGAAGGAGAGGAAGATGCGGAGAACGAGGCAGTGGCCGGCGGCGCCCCGGATTCCCCTGAAGATTCCGGAGAAACCCTTCCAGACGACAACATCGCCCAGTATTCTTCCGGAGCAGATGATGAATAAGTTTATATGGGCCCCTCTGAGGGCCCTTTTGCGTAAGGTGCCTGAGAGTACGGCGCTGCTTGGCTTGTCGGTGGTGACAGGCCTTCTTTGCGGTTTGGCCGCTGTAGCGCTGAAGGTTTCCATCCACGCAATCCAGGGCTGGCTTTCCGGGATTATGCCGGGCAGCCGCCTTCCTTACCTGGTGCTTCCTGGCGTTGGGATGCTCCTGAGCCTTCTCATTGTAAAGTATCTGGTGAGGGATAATATCGGCCATGGGGTCACAAAGGTGCTTCAGGCCGTCTCAAAGAATGAGTCCAAGATAAAGCGCCATAATATCTGGTCATCTCTTGTGACCAGCGCTCTTACCATAGGGTTTGGCGGTTCTGTTGGCGCTGAAGCCCCCATTGTATATACCGGCGCTGCCATCGGCTCAAATCTGGGCCGATACACGGGAATGTCCTACCGCGGAATGACCCTCCTTCTTGGCTGCGGCGCCGCCGGAGCAGTCGCGGGCATTTTCAACGCCCCGCTTGCCGGCGTCCTTTTCACCCTGGAGATACTCCTTTTCAACCTCTCCATGTCCGGCATACTGCCACTGCTGCTGAGCTCCATATCGGCCACGCTGGTGAGTTATCTCTGCCTTGGAAGGGTGAGTCCGTTTGCTGCAACAATTGTTGACTTCCGGATGGGGAATGTGCCGTTCTACCTACTTCTGGGCATGCTATGTGGCCTTTTCTCCCTGTATTTCATACACACTACCCTTGGGATGGAAGACCGCCTGTCCCGCTTCAAGAACCCTTACCTCAAATGGCTGGTGAGCTCAGTTGCGCTGGGTCTTCTCATCTTCCTTTTCCCGCCGCTTCACGGAGAAGGCTACAACTTCCTTGGGCCGCTCCTCAACGGACTGGACCCGGAGGTGGGGGATGGTACGCCTGTAGGCCTTCTTATGAAATTCAGTTGGGGAGTGCCGCTTTTTTTCCTTCTGGTAGCGCTCCTCAAGATATTCTCAATGACTTTCACAAATGCCGGAGGGGGAGTGGGCGGAACATTCGGTCCTACTCTTTTTGTGGGTGCCCTGGTGGGTTTTGTGGTTGCCGATGTCCTTAACCTTATTGCCCCCGGCGCTGTCCCTGTTGCCAATTTTGTGCTTGTGGGTATGGCCGGCCTCATGGCTGGCGTGATGCAGGCGCCGCTTACCGCCATCTTCCTCATCGCAGAGATTTCCGGAGGGTATCAGCTGCTGGTGCCGCTTATCCTTACATCGGCCGTAGCATATGGTACAACGCGTATTTTTGAGAAATATTCCATCTACACCAAGCGTATAGCGGCTTCCGGTGAACTCCTTACCCATGAGGCCGATAAAGCCGTCCTTACGCTCCTCCGGATGGAGGATCTCCTTGAGCGTGACTTTCTCCCCGTAAGGATGGATTATACCCTTGGAAAGCTTGTAGAGGCAGTCTCTTCCTCTGAACGTTCGCTTTTCCCTGTTGTTGATGCCCGCGGCCGGTTCCAGGGCTATGTGACGCTTGGAGATATCCGGAAAGACATGTTCCGTCCGGAACTATATGAGCAGCGCCACGTTTTCAACTACCTGAAAACAGCCCCTGAATACATTTATCCGCAGGATTCCATGGAAGCCGTGATGCGCAAGTTTGAAAAAACCGGCGCATGGAACCTTCCCGTTGTGGATGATGAGAGGAAATACCTTGGCTTCCTGTCCAAATCCAAGATATTCAACGCCTATAGGGAATCACTTAAAGACTTTTCACAGGACTAATGTCCCGGCCGGCCAGCTGGGGACACAAAAACGGCCACTTTTGTTCCACTGGACGGTCTGGAGACCAGCTGGGGACACGAAAATGGCCAATTTTGTTCCGCGGGGTGGCCGGACAACATATCAGAGCCTGGAATTACGGAATTATTTAAGAAGTTTCAGTCCAATTCTCTTACGCTCCATGTCTACGGAAAGGACCTGGACTTTTATTTGCTGGTGGAGCTTAAGGACCCTGGATGGAACTGCCATTCCGCGCTCTCCCATGTTTGAGGCGTGTATGAGGCCGTTTTCGTGAAGGCCGATATCCACAAATGCGCCAAAGGCAGTGAGGTTGGTCACAATGCCGGGAAGTTCCATTCCAACCTTCAGGTCCTCTATGTCACGGATATCGTCGGCAAAGGAGAACTCCTGGGCGCTTTCACGGGGATCACGGCCTGGCTTTTTGAGCTCCTGGATAATGTCGTTCACCGTAGGAAGTCCGAAGTCTTTCTCCACAAAGTCTGCGGCATTCAGTTTTGAACAAAGATCCTCATTGCCAACCAGTTCTCTGGTACTTACCCCAAGGCTCCTTGCCATCTTGTCTACAATGTGATAAGACTCAGGATGCACAGCGGAGTTGTCCAATGGATTCTCTGCTCCGTGGATACGGAGGAAACCGGCGCACTGCTGGTAGGCTTTGGCGCCAAGGCGTGGAACTTTCAGGAGTTCTTCACGTGAACAGAAATCCCCGTTAGATGCCCTGTAGTCCACAATTGCCTTGGAGAGGGCGGGGCCTATTCCGCTCACGTATCTGAGCAGCCAAGGGCTTGCCGTGTTAAGGTTCACGCCAACGGAGTTCACGCAGCTTTCCACCGTGGCGTCCAGTTTCTCGTGCAGGAGATTCTGGTCTACATCATGCTGATACTGTCCAACGCCAAGGGACTTGGGGTCTATCTTCACAAGTTCAGACAGCGGATCCATAAGCCTGCGGCCGATAGAAACTGCCCCGCGCACCGTTACGTCGTACTGAGGGAACTCCTCACGGCCAACGTCAGATGCAGAATAAACGGAGGCACCGTCCTCACTTACGGAGAATACGCGGATGCTCTCCGGAAGGCCAACTTTACGGATGAAATCCTCCGTCTCACGGCCTGCTGTGCCATTTCCTATGGCTATGACCTCAATGTCATACTTATCCACAAGGTCTGCCACCTTGGTAATTGCCTCAATCTTTTTGGGAACAGGAGGATGGGGATAGATAACATCGTGGCAGAGGAGGTTTCCCTGGGCATCCAGGCACACAACCTTGCAGCCGGTACGGAAGCCGGGGTCTATGGCCATCACGCGCTTCTGGCCCACCGGAGGCGCCAGAAGAAGTTGCCTCAGGTTTTCACCAAACACCTGCACGGACTCTTTATCGGCCTTTTCCTTGGCCTCTTTGAGGATTTCCGTTGTGATGGAAGGGTCCAGGAGGCGCTTGAAGCTGTCGTCTACGGCCATCCGGATCTGCTCACCGCTTTCACGGGAGGGGTAGCCGTGCTCCTGGCAGAAGTCATAGTAGATTTTATTGCCGCACTTCTCCGGATCTGCATCTATGCTTACCCTAAGAAAGCCCTCGCCCTCTGCCCTAAGCATAGCCAGAAGGTTGTGGGAGGGGATTTTGGAAATGGGCTGCGAGAACTTGAAATAGCTGCGGTACTTTGCAGCCTCAGGGTCTTCCTGGCCTTTTTTTGTTACGGCCGATTCAACCCTTCTGGTGCGGTAGATGCCACGTAGGGTTTCCCTGAAGGAGGCGGTTTCACTTATGCGCTCCGCCATAATGTCGCGGGCCCCGCCAAGGGCTGCTTCTGCATCCTTGATTTCCCCTTTGACGAACTTCCTGGCATCGGCCTCAGGGTTACGGGACTTGCCGCTCCAAAGAAGATTGGCAAGGGGTTCCAGACCGGCGGCGATTGCCATAGTTGCGCGGGTCTTTCTCTTGGGGCGGAACGGGAGGTATATGTCTTCAAGGCGGGGAGAACTCACGCACTCCTCAATTTCCTTCTCTAGTTCCGGAGTAAGCTTGCCCGCTTCCTTTATGGTCTTCAGGATCAGCTCCTTGCGCTTTTCCATTTCGGCAAATACATCGGCCCAGTGCTTTACCTCAGCAACTTCAATGTCAGTGAGGCCGCCTGTGCGCTCCTTGCGGTAGCGGCTGATGAACGGCACGGTGCAGCCGTCTTCAAACAGTTCAGCGCAGTTGAGGACCTGCCATGGCTGAACGCCAAGAAGTCCTGCTATGTGGTTTACGTATATATCTTTCATAAGTGATACGAATATAGTGATTTTCCTCTGCTCCGGCAAAAAAAAGCGGGCAGATTGCTCTGTCCGCTCATAAAACAAAAGAGTTCAGGTTAGAACGCGTACCTAACGCTTAAGGCGGGATAGTACATTGCCGTGTTTGACATGAAGTGGTAACCCGGCCTGACTTGTTGTCCGGCCGCCCCACGGAACAACAATGGCCCTTTTTGTGTCTCCAGCTGGTCTCCAGACCGTCCCGCGGAACAAAAATGGCCATTTTTGTGTCCCCGGCTGTCCTGGGGTAACGAGATACACGGAAAAGGCTAAAAACGCCTGAACCTGAGGGCCATGACGCCCCAGAAGGCTTCGCCGAAGATGCCGCCGCTCATTTTGGAGGTGCCTTTCTGGCGATTTGTGAAGATGATAGGGACTTCCTTGAGCTTGAAACCAAGTTTCCAGGCAGTGTATTTCATCTCAATCTGGAAACCATAGCCTTTCATCCTGACACCATCCAGGTTCATTGTTTCAAGCACCTTGCGGCTGTAGCAAACAAAGCCGGCAGTGGTATCATATACCTTCATCTGGAGGACACAGCGTACATAAGTTGATGCAAAGTAACTCATCACGATCCTGCTCATGGGCCAGTCCACGACGCTTACGCCGTTGCAGTAGCGTGACCCCACGGCAAGGTCTGCGCCGCCCTCGGAACACGCCTTATACAGTCTCAGAAGGTCCTTAGGGTCATGGGAGAAGTCTGCGTCCATCTCAAAGATGTAGTCATACCCATTCTCCAGCGCCCATTTGAACCCCGTCAGGTATGCCGTTCCCAGCCCCAACTTTCCGCTTCGCTCAATTATGTGAAGTTTGTCTCCGGAGGGGCACATCCCGGAATCCCTGGCCACCCTCGGCCGGGTAAGAGGGAGGGGCCCGCTGCCGGAGGCAGTGGGAGGGGTCGGCGTAGCCGACGATTCAGGGATGTGTCCCTCCGGAGACATCAATCCCTTCACGATATCGGCAGTGCCGTCAGGGGAACCGTCGTCAATCACAAGTACGTGAAAGTCTCCTTCCAGGGAAAACACTGCCTGGATTATATCGGCAACGTTTTCCTTTTCATTGTATGTGGGGATTATGACTAGTTTCTTGTCCATTATTTCAGCATTTCTTTAACTGCGGCCTCAAGTTGGAGATCACGGCCGGAGAGGGTAGAGGCAGGGTCATTGTAGATGAGAATGTCCGGCTCTGTCTGGAAGTTCTCAATGTAGGTCTGGTCCTTGACACCGTAGTTACCCACCTGAGGGATACCGAACACAATTAGGGCATTGACCTGATTCTCCCACCAGACGGCGGTCATAGTGCCGGGGACGGGGGCGCCGATGAGCTTTCCAAGGCCAAGGCTCCTGTAGGCGTAGGGGAAGCCGGAGGCATCGGAGTAGTTGTCCTCTCCGATGAGGACGCATGAGCGCTTAGTCCACTTGTTGAAGGGCTCGTGGCCGATATACTGGCCGCGGGGAGTGAACAGGCAGTACTCCTTGCCGCCGAGGAAGGTAACGAGGTCGTCGTGGAGCCAACCGCCGCCGTTGTGGCGGGTGTCCACGATGAGGGCGTCGCAGTTACGGTACTTGCCAAGGGCATTTGAATAGAGCTCACGATAGCTGGGGGAATCCATGCCCTGGATATGAACATAGCCAACCTTTCCGCCGGAGAGTTTCTCAACCATTTCCTCCCTCTGGCGCACCCAGCGCTTGTACAGGAGGGGAGCATCAGTTGCGGTGGGAGTCACAAATAGTTCCTTTTTCTTGCCGGAAGCCTTTATGGAGATGAGGATTTTCTTGTCAACCTTATCATATAGGTTCTCAAGCCAGTTTTCTCCGGCCTTGATCTCATGGCCTTCGATGGCTGTAATAATGTCTCCGGCCTTGATGTCGGTGTCCATCAGGTTGATGGCGCCGCCGGGAAGTACCTCAGCTATCTTGACGCCGTCTCCCTTATACTCAGTATCGGCCAGGATGCCGATATGTCCAAGCCTGTGGCCCTGCGTGGCGCGGTAACGTGCTCCGGTGTGGGAACCGTTGAGTTCTCCAAGCATTTCCGAGAGGAGGTCCGTGAAATCGAAGTCGTTGTTGATGTAGGGGAGTTTGGCTGAATAGTTGGCGTGGTAGTAATCCCAATCGGCCCCGTGGAGATCCGGCACATAGAACTTTTCCTTCACCTGTTTCCAGCAGTGCTCGAAGATATACTCACGCTCCTGCTGAGGCTTGTACTCATAGTCTCCGGAGAAACTTATGGCCTTGTCCTTATTGTTGGAAATGTCCAGCTTTGAAAGCTGCGCACCGCGGAAGATAAAGATTGACTTGCCGTCAGGGGAGGGAGTGAAACTGCCCATTACGCCCTTCTTCACAACAGTTATGTCGCCTTTTTCTATATCCAGCATACAGAGGTCAAAGCCCTTTTCAAGGCGCTGGGTGAAGTACAGCTTGGCACCGTCCGGGGTGAGGAAATGGTCTCCCATCCTGTTTGAGAAGCGGGTGAGGCGTTTGATGCGGATGTCCCTGTTCTCAAGGTCCAGTTTAACCTTTTCCACTTTCTTGGCGGTTGAGTCTTTTTGCGCTTTCTTCTCCTCTTTTTCCGCCTTCTTCTCTCCCATGAGCATCTTGTCTATCTCCTTCTGCTCCTTGCTGCGGCCGAAATCGGCATAAGCTTTGCCGTCAAAGAACATGATGTAGATGTCATCCTCTGCGCCCCAGCTGCCGTGGCTGCGGTAGCCGTTTTTGTCACTTTCCCAAGTCATGGCCTTGCCGCCAAGAGCCCAGCGGAAACCGCCGTCGGAGTAGCCGCTGCGGGTAAGGTTTGTGATCTTTCCGCTCTCTACCTCTATCACGGCTATGTCCTCGTTGTTCCAGCCGCCGCCCTCTGCCCAGTTGGCAAGGATGTACTGGCTGTCTGGACTCCAGGCAAATTCCTGGTCTCCGTCACTGTAGGAGTAGTTTATGTCCTTGAAAAGGCTCTTGGGCTTGCCACCGGAAGCGGGCATTACAACAAGCTCAGTGCGGTCACGGAGGTATGCGATGTGCTTGCCGTCAGGGGATACCTGCACCTGGAAGGAAGTCTCTCCCTCCGGACTTACGCGCTCTTCCTTGAAGGAAGCACTGTAAGTGAAGAGTTTGTCTTCCTTATTTGTGAGGGAACTCTTGTAGATGCTCCAGCAGCCGTTTCTTTCACTTGCGTAGTAGAGTTCACGGCCGTCCTTTGAGAAACTCACGCCGCGCTCCTGCTCAGGGGTGTTTGTGATGCGGCGGGTGGTGGCGTAGTCTACGCTGGTCACAAAGACATCCCCTCTCATCACAAGGGCTATTTCCTTACCGTCCGGGGAAACTGCCATGGCCGATGCGCTCTTCATCTGGAGCTGGTTCACGGATTTATCGGCCTCATCCCTTAGGACAGTAATCTCTACCTTGCTTTCCTTGCCGTCCTTGATGGTGTAAAGCTCTCCGTTGTAGGAGTAGCAGAGGGTGCCGTCATTTGCTGCGGAAAGGAAACGTGCGGGATTTTTGTCATAGGAGGTAAGCTTTGTCTTGGCTTCTGGATTTGAAATGCTTGATTTCCAAACGTTTATATTGGAACCGCCTTCCTCTGAAAGATAGTAGAAAGTATCTCCGTCCTGGCCGATAACAGGGTTACGGTCCTCACCATTATAAGTAGTGAGCTTCCTGAAGTTCAGCTTTCCGTCCCACTGCCAGATGTCCCTTGTGACGGCCGATGTATGGTGTTTTCTGAGGGGATCCTCATAGCCCTTCCAGTCCTCATAGAGGATAGTGCCGTTGGGGCCGAAACTCAGCGCGCATACGGTGAGGGATGTCACAAGTTCAGGGGCGCCGCCTTCCAGGGATGACCTGTAGAGGGCGGGGTCTCCGGGGAAGCCGTCAAACTGGGGGCTTTGGATAGCGGTGGTGTACCAGTTGTAGTAAACGTATCCGTCAGGAGATACCGCAAGGGGAGTCTCGCTTTCGGGCATAGTGGTGATGCGGGTAGGAATGCCACCCTGTTTTCCTGTGATGAAGATATCCTTGGAACCTTCCCTCCAGCTGCTGAAGACTATGCGGCTGCCGTCCGGAGTCCAGATAGGATCTGTCTCATAGGCCTTGTTGGTAGTGATCTGGAGGGCCAGACCACCTTCCGAGGGCACGGTATAGATGTCTCCCTTATAGCTGAACGCTATGGTTTTGCCGTCTGGGGATATGGAGTTACGGCGTACCCACTGGGGTACTTCCTGGGCAATTGCAGTTGCTGCAGCGATAAGGGCTGCTAAGGTGATGAGGATACGTTTCATACGCGTTGTCTATCTTTGAATTTCAAAGATAATAAATAAATTTCAAAATATTGTCAGAAAAAAATGCTATATTTGCACAGGGAAAGTCTTACACGACCAGCTCCCTCTGAATCCCCCCAGGGCAGGAATGCAGCAAGGGTAGGAGGTTGTAGCGGTGCGATGTTAAGGTGCTTTCCCTTTTTTTGTTATCTGCTGCAATCCGGGCAGATTCCGTGAATGAGATAACTTGAAGAAGCCGCCGTATATCCTTCCGGGATTTCTACGGGCGGCACAGGAACGCTGTGAAGGCAGAAGGTCTTGTGGCAGCGGGTGCAGTGAAAATGCACGTGAAGGTCGTCGTCGTGCTCCCCGGAGGCGTGGCAGAGTTCATAACGGACGCCGTCACCGGAATCTTCCAGTACATGCACAAGATGGGCGTCACGGAAAAGGGTAAGCGTACGGAAAATACTGCTTTTATCCACGGTTTCAAGCCTTCTTTCCAGTTCCATAAGGGACAGCGGCCGGCCGGCCGATGACAACTCACGCGCCACCAGAAGGCGGTTTGGTGTGGGTTTTACCCCGTGCTGTTCCAAAAGTTTTTCCATTATCCAAGGAGCTCTTCAAAAAGGGCCTTGCAGTGCCCGGGAACAATAATATGATGATTGCCGATGGGCTTGGTGAGGAAGTAACGGGCTTCCTCAGGCTTCACCTTAAGGACCACCTGCGTGCGGCATAGATTGTCCTCATACTGGTTGTAGAGGAGTTCTCCCTCTGCGGCAAAGAAACGGTCCAGTTTCCCTGACACCTTGAAAAGCGTCACGGGGCCCTCCGGAATCTCTCCGTGGATGCCTACGCCGATGCCGGATTCAAAGTGGGTGTCGTACTGCCAGTTGCGCACCATATTGAACGGAACGGTGCAGTGGGCGAAGAGAATTTCACCTGTCTCCACATCAATCCTGGAAGGATTTGCCTGGAAGCCGGTAAAGCCGGTAAGGGCTTGGGAGATCATCATAGAAAGAAGCGCCGGGACATCACCCTCGCAGGAGGCGGGGAAGCCGTCAGCGTTGAAGGAAGCAAGCGCCAGGCAGCCGGTGTTACCAACAGATGAAAGTAAATCAAAACACCTGAGCGTAAGTGCGTTAAGTTTATGATTCTTAACAAGTACTTCAAGAGCGTGATATATCTGTGTTGCGCCCGGGTAAGAGGCACGGACATTATTGGCCATAGGCACTTCGGAAGGGGCTGGATCGGCCTTGGCGCGGCCAATCTCCTGAAGCAGTTCCTCCATTGGAACAGACTCTAACTTTACTCCTATTCTGTCCATCAGGGCCACGGGATCCGCATGACTGGAGATGAGCCAGTCGGAGGGCTCTCCTATTACGCCAATGCGGGCCCCCTGTAGTTTTTTCCCTGCAATGGCAACTCTCTCAAGGGCGTTGATACGGCCCCTCAGATACTCTGGGCTGCCGTGAAGCACTTCTCCCTTCAGGCCCTGCTGTCCAAGGTAAGAGAGTATTTCCAGAGATGCCGCCAGGGAATTGCTTTTTCCGGAGGTAAGTAGGTAGTATCGGCTTATGCCCCTTGAGAGCATTTCCGGCAGAAGACTCTTGAAAATGCCCTCTGCACCACCTGTGCGTACGTATATAAGGTCTAGCGTGTGCGTTCCGAAGTCCTGGAAAGAACTGCCGCGGAACTCAAAGTTACCGTCGGGAAAAATGCCCGAAAGGAATTGGTCACTCAGGCGGGAGACCTCGTTTTCATTGTGGAGGCCCGATGTAATGGTGTAAACTGCTGTCATAATACAGTTATATGTCAGGTGATACGCTACGCCAACGGGGACGCAGGGTGGGACTATTCCACCGTAAGGGAATCGAAGATGAAGGGGAGGACGTCATCTACGCAGTGGAACTTGCGGATGCGCTTGGAACCCACCAGGATGATGTTGAAGGGCTTTTTGTGCTTCTTCTGGTATTCTGCCATTACCTGACGGCAGGAGCCGCAGGGGGAGGCGGGGCTTTCACATAATACTCCGTGGTCTGCGCCTGCAATGGCAAGTGTGTCAAAGGGAATATCAGGGTAATTTGCACCGGCAAAGAACATTACAGTGCGCTCTGCGCAGAGGCCTGAAGGGTATGCGGCATTTTCCTGGTTAGCGCCTTTGAGTACAAGACCGTTTTCCAGTTTGAGGGCGGCGCCCACCTGGAACTTGGAATATGGGGAGTAGGAACCCTTCTGGGCTTGGATAGCAGCGGCTACCAATTCCTGGTCTTCCGGTGTCATCTGAGACGCGGAACTGAATTCCTCGTAATTTATGATGTACTTTTTGTCTGCCATAGTGCCGAAAGTTAGCAATTATTATTCATCTTTCAAAATCTCCTGCAGTGCCAGACCGCAGAGGGTGAAGCCGAAAATGCCCGTTATGGGTGCCAGAGTACCGTTTGCAATGGCTTTCCCGGGCCCCGGATCCTGCTCCGGACCAAGGTTTGGGAGAACCTCTTCGTCGTAGACGCAGAGGAAAGGTTTGGCAGGAAGGGTGTTTTCCCTGCGGAGTTTTTTTCTGAGGGCCGATCCAAGGGGACATCCCCTCACGGAGAAGAATTCGGCTACACGGATCTTTGTGGGGTCCATCTTGCAGGCGGCACCCATGGATGAGAAGAAGGCCCCAGGGGCGGCCGATGCTTCCAGGATGAGCGCAGCCTTGTCCTTCAGGGAGTCTATGGCGTCGATGATGATGTCAAAGCCCTCAAGGCCCCATTCCGTGCCGGCCTCATACCTTTTCTGGATGGCCGATATTTCACAAGATGGATTGATATCCAGAAGCCTTTCCCGCAGCACTTCCACCTTGGGAAGTCCTACTGTGGATGATGTTGCCGGAAGCTGACGATTGATATTGGATTCGTCCACGCAGTCCGGATCCACAATTGTAAGATGGCCGATCCCGCTTCTTACAAGGCCTTCCGCGCACCATCCTCCAACCCCGCCGACACCAAAAAGGATTACCCGGGCCTTGCCAAGTTTTGCAAGTCCATCTGGCCCTACAAGGCGCTCTACGCGGGCGAATGAGTTCATTTCAGGAACTTTTGGAAGGATTCCGGAAGGGTAGAGGTGAACCTCTGGATTTTTCCGGAGAAGGGGTTACGGAACTTAAGGGTATGGGCGTGGAGGGCAAGGCGGCGGATGGGATCCCACTGCGCGCCGTATTTCTCATCTCCGGCAACGGGATGGCCCAGTTCCTCTGCCGCGTGGACTCGGATCTGGTTTTTGCGGCCGGTTTCAAGGGAGAATTCCACCTCAGTATAATGGCGGGTGCGCTCCAAGACCGTGTAATGCGTTATTGCAAGTTGTCCGTCCTTCACTTCCTCAGGGAAGGATTTCACCTTCATGGATTTCTCATTCTCCACCAGCCAGCTCTGGATGGCGCCGCGGTCTTTCTCCACGTTTCCTTCCAGCCAGGCAATGTATTTACGCTCCGTCACAAGGTCTTTCCATTTGCTCTGGAGGATGTCTTTTGCTCGCTCGTTCTTGGCAAATACCAGCACTCCGGAAGTGCCCTTGTCCAGGCGGTGGACTATCCATACCTTTGCGGTTGAACGGTCCGGTTTTACTCCGGAGATTATATCCTCCTTCCTCTGCATGCGGGCGTTGAGCTTGATGTATGCGTTGAGGAGGGAATAGAGGGTCTTTTTCTCCTTTCCGGTGGCAACCGTAAGCATTCCGGAAGGTTTGTCTACCACTATGTAGTTCTCGTCCTCAAAATATATCTTCACTCCGGCCTTCTCCACGGTCTGCCGGGCATCTGAACGCATTGCGCGGGCAATGGAGATGCCTTTCTGGAGCACGGTAACGGTGTCTCCCTTTTTCAGTGGATGGTCAAAGGCTGTGACGGATTCCCCGCCAACAAGGATCTGCCCTTTGGAGAGCATTGTCTTTATGCTTGTACGGGACCTTTCCGGGAACAGTTTCAGAAGCTGCTCAAGAAGGGGGCCGGCCTCCTGGACTCTGTAATGTTGTCCTTTCATTTTTCCTCAATGTATTTATGAAGGCGCTTTGGCAGCAGCGCCTTGAAATGGTCTTTCATGCCCTTGGGGACAATGATTTCCTCAACCCCCTCGCAGTCGTCGAAGGCATCCTCTCCAATCACTTCCATGGACTTTCCAAGGGTTATCTTATAGAGATTGATGCAGCCCTGGAATGCCCTGGGACCGATAACGGCGCAGGCCGATGGAATATGAATGGTCTCAAGTTGCCAGCAGTCTACAAAGGCCGATTCCCCAATGAAGAGGAGGCTCTTTGGAAGTTTTATGCCAATTATCTCCCCGCATTCGGCAAAGGCCCCTTCTCCTATGTGTGTAAGGGTGGCGGGAAGATGGATCTTCTCAAGGAATGAACTGCGCTCCTCCAGGGGGATATCCTCCCCAAGCCTTACATCGGCCATATAATCCTGGAAAGCGAAAACGCCGTCACAGATGATACGGCATCCTTCCCGTACGGTCACTTCACCGGGGAAATTTTCTGCGTCCAGAAGCTTTGTCCCGTCCTCAGAGTAGCTGAGACAGTATTCGTCGTCCCAGAAGTCCCTCTCAAGCTCCTCCTTTGAAGGCGCTGTGGGGACTGCCAAAATTTCCGGGATGGTCATTTAGAAATTCTTTACGTACTCGATGTCTTTCTTGAGCATTACCTTGGGTTCCATCTTTGCCACTTTCTGGAAAAGCTTGAACTGGTAAGCGGGGGAGAGATAGACCTTGTGCTCATTCTTGCCCTTGCGCCACCACTTGTAGAACGCGATGGGGTCTGTATCATAGGGAATGCGGGCCTCTACCTCAGAGCTGAAACCGGGGAAATCTATGAGCATCTTGAGGCCGGTGATGCGGCGGTAATACTCATAATCTGCGCGGCGGAGTTTTGAAACCAGGGGAGCGAAGACCTCCATCTGGTCCACCTGTAAGGTTTTCTCTTTTACTATCATACGATGGATACGGACAGGGTCCTTCAGAAGCCATTCCCCAATCTTGAATGTCTCCGGGCCGTTTTCACAGTCCAGAGTCAGGAGATCCTGGGAATAATAAATTTTTTCTGCTTCTAGAGGATATGTATCCATATAATAATACCTTACATCCGCAAATATATGAAAAAATTTCCTTTTTTGAGAATTAATTTTTATATTTGAATGATGAAAAGTGCATCAACCTTTAATAATTAATAATTTACTATGGCTTACAAAATCATTGACATCCAGGGAATCGGCCCTGTTTATGCCGAAAAACTCATTGCAGAAGGCATTGAAACCGTAGATCAGCTTCTTGAGAAGGGCGCCTGCCCCAAGGGCCGCAAGGAACTTGAAGACAAGACCGGTATCCGCGCAGACCTTATCCTCACTTGGGTAAACCACGCAGACCTCTTCCGCGTAAAGGGTGTAGGCCCTCAGTTCGCAGAACTCCTTGAGGCCGCCGGTGTAGACACCGTGAAGGAACTCCGTAACCGCAACGCCGCAAACCTGGCCGCCAAGATGCTGGAGGTCAATGAGGCAAAGCACCTGTGCAAGCGCACTCCCGTAGAGAAGGAAATCCAGAAGTTCATTGACCTTGCAAAGGCCCTTGATCCCGCTGTGACTTACTAATCTCTGTAAGCAAAAAAAAGCCCGCATTTTTGCGGGCTTTTTTTTTAGTAGTTCTGTGCAAGAACCTGGAAATAGGACTGGGGATGGTTGCACACAGGGCATACATCCGGGGCCTCCTTTCCAACCACAATGTGGCCGCAGTTTGCGCACTGCCAAATGGCGTCTCCGTCCTTTGAGAACACCTTCTTGCCCTTTACGTTCTCAAGGAGTTTGAGGTAACGTTCCTCGTGGTGGCGCTCAATCTCGCCTACCATCTCAAACTTGGCTGCAATTTCATCGAAGCCTTCCTCGCGGGCCTCGCGGGCCATGCGGGCATACATGTCTGTCCATTCGCAGTTTTCGCCGGCTGCTGCTGCTGCGAGGTTATCGGCCGTTGTGGGGATTTCTCCGCCGCAGAGATACTTGAACCAAATCTTGGCGTGCTCTTTCTCATTGGCTGCGGTTTCCTCAAAGAGGGCGGCAATCTGAACATAGCCTTCCTTCTTTGCCTTGGAAGCGAAATAGGTGTACTTGTTGCGGGCCTGGGACTCACCGGCGAAAGCCTCCATGAGGTTGGCCTCGGTCTTGGTGCCTTTCAGGGGATTGACTTCCTTGAAGACTCCGCTCTTCTTGCATTTAGGACATACTTCTGGGGCCTTGTCACCTTCGTGAACGTAGCCGCATACGGTGCAGACGAATTTCTTGCTCATAAATATTGTGTTAAAAAGTTTAATCAAGCATCAGACGACGGAATTCATCAATATCGGCCTGCGGAACACCAATCCAAAGCAGATACTTTTCCACGCAGACGTCAAAGCGGTCTGTGCTTTCTCCTTTCTGCTTGAAGTAGTTTACAACAGATTTGATATCCGTTAGACGAGTATTTTTAAAGTATTTGTTTTTCTCAGAGTATGCTATGCTCCAACCTACAGGAGCAAAATAGCTGAGCTCATATTCCTGCGTGATATCTCCTTCAGGAACGCCAAGGATGCCAAGTACCAGTGCGGCGAATGTTCCGGTTCTGTCTCTACCAAGTGAGCAGTGGAAATACACGGGCTTGTTTTCCTTGAGACAGTTGAGGGTAAAATCAAAGCACTGTTTTGTTTTTCCCTTGTCGGCCCCCAACATTGTGTAACCGCCTTGCTCAATGCATGGATTGGCGAATGGAGAATCCTTTCCCAAAACACCCCAATGCAACATGTCACTTTTGCCTCTGAGATCAAGCTGTGCCTTTATGCCCTCTGCCAGGATCTCCTGCCTTCCTTCCGGAGACATAGTGCTTCCTTCCATTCTTCCGCCTCTGTATATCTTGCGGTATTTTACTGTTTTTCCGTCATATGTCTTCCATCCGCCGAGGTCTCTGCAATTTCTGACGTTCCAAGGGAAGAAGCATTGGTGGATACTACCCGTGGTGGTGAAACTGCCGTGTGTCATCTCCTTGCCGGATGAACCTGTAACTACGTAAGTATAGCTGGCATTTGGACGGAGATTAGTAATAATCTGGCTGCTCTCTCCGCTGGCAATCTTGTAATCACGGCTCCAGTCACCATCTTTAAGAGTCAGTGTAAGATCTCCGGCAGATGCATCTTCAGACCATCTGATGGTATACAAAGCGGGTTTATCGGCATTTGTGACAGGACCTAATTCTGTAGCGTTCTTATCATTGTAGCCGCCGGGGTAATCATAAATTCTTGTGCCGGAGAAATCTCCATCTTCATATTTTACCTCTGTGAGAAATTTTTCTATGTAGTCCCTGGTTACTTGAACGATGTCTCCGTCTTTTATTTCTGGAGGCAGTTCCGTCAGGATTTCATCTGCAGGATCTGCGGGATTGCGTTCGAAAACAGGATCCCTGTAGCTTTCTTCTTGAGAATTATTATCCCCGCCATCGTTTGAGTCATCATTTGTTTGCTGAGGCTTTGCGCAAAAGATCAGCATGGGAATCAAAAGGGTGATAAAAAGAAAATTCTTTTTCATAAGATACTATTATTTGTGAAACAAATATAATATAAAACCATTTCACATCAAAATTTAAGGTTTCTTTTTGGGGGATAAAAGCATTTCGATTGCTTTCATTAATCTTAGAATGCAAAAAAGAGTGGCCATGAAAGGCCACTCTTGGAGGTGCGAAGCGGAATCGAACCGCTGTAGCAGGTTTTGCAGACCTGTGCCTAACCACTCGGCCATCGCACCGTAAGGGATTGCAAAGTTACTAGGTTTTTTGGAATATGCAAAATTAAATTGCGTTGTCCCGTTTAACCTTTTACAACTCTTCTATGACGGTGTCGGAATCTTGTAGATTCAGGGTCAGGCTTGATACTTTGTCGGCGTTGAAAGGCATGTCCTCAGGCAGGATTACTGTTTTTGTAATCCGGTAGTGCTCAGTTTCCATCGCTGCCTTGAAGGTGCTGCCCTCGGGTAAAGTGACCGGAGCTATAAGAATATACGTCTTGTCCCCGGATCCTATTTCAAGGGGCGAGGAAAGGGTGGCGGTCACTTTTGGAATGGCCGATACAATACTGAGAGTTTCTTTCTCAAAGTCATAAATGACAGATCCTGTGAGGGCCAGGTCTTGGGCATTTGACTCAAGTGTTATCTTTCTTATTGTCTCTCCGGAAAGGTCTTTGGCGGATTTGTTGAATACGCTTACCATAACTGTTGAGGGAATCCTGTTGAAGGACATGTCGTCAATTGTGGCGTGGTCTTCATCGGCCTTTACAACAAGGTGGTAACGGCGGTTTACCACTATATCTGCGGCAGGGTCAAAGGTTTCGCGGCCTGGACTCTGGGCGTCAAGTATGTTGAACCGGATTTTAGTGTGGGCCTTTAACTCATACCCGCTGTTTGATGCGAAGGCGTAGACTATGTGGCTGCCGTCAGGGATGCCAAGGGCCATTGCCTCAAACTTCCCGGTTTCTGTGCTTGAGGAACTGTTTGGCATGGATAGTAGGGGAGCATCTCCGTCTTTCCAGCAGTCAAACATGACGTTGAGCTTGTCCGACGCTGTCCAGCGGACGTAAGTGCCAGAGCCTTCAACCTCAAAAGTAGTCTTTGTTGAGGGAGAATGTGAGACAAAACTCAGCGTGAGGTCTACCTTCGCCCCAGTTGAGGACACCCATCCTTCTTTTTTTTCGCAGGAGGTAAGTGCCACTGCCACAAGTAGATAGGCCGATATAATGGTTTTATGAACGTTCATGTCACTTTCAGATTTCTCTGACGGGGAACAAAAATAGGAAAATTTTTTTATATTTGCAGATTGAATAAACATGAATACTAACACAAATACTATAACTACTATGACAAAAAACACTTATTTGGTTCCGGAAACGGAAGTTATTGAATTAAAGCCTGAAGGGAATCTCCTTCAAGGCAGTGACATCAATTCTCAATCAGTTGAGGGATTGATTGTCGTAGAAGGTGAATGGGTTCTTTAAATGGAGGGTATGATTATGAAAAAGTTATTTATTTTTGCAGCTCTCGCTGCCCCGCTCTTCTTCTCATGCGCTAAAGAAATGGAAAAGGCACTGGAACAGGAACCTGAAAATACTCCTGTAGCCAATGTTGCTTTCAAAGCTTCCATTGAGTCTCTAGATTCTCCCACCAAGGCCGATATCAACGCCAGCAACCAGCTTGTATGGGCTGCCGGTGATAAGATTGGTGTGTTTGTAAATGATAGTTGGGCAGATAAGAACCAGCCCTTTGTCCTTGTTGGTGCTGGTGGCTCCACAACTGGTGCTTTCGCATGGGATGTGGATCCAGCACAGGAATTCACAAATCCTAATGCTACTGTGGCGTTCTTCCCTTGGAATGGCACAAATTCATCAACAGACAACAACGTATATGAAGGTACGTTGTATTTCAAACTCCCTGAAGGTTATTACAGCTACACTTCCGGTAAAATGCTTACACCACTGGTGGCTAAGATTACCCGTACCGGTGAAGAGTATCACGATCTTCAGTTTTATCATGCAGGCTCGGCCGTAAAGGTTAAAATCAACAATCTCCCTGCCGGCGCAAAGTCAATCGGACTCTCCGTAGATGGCAAACAGATTCGTGGAGATTGGCATGTGAATCCCGCCAATGCAGGTACAGATGCTATGGCTCTTGATGATGCAGAAAACACCTCTCTCAATGATGTTTGGCTAAATTTTGAGCCCTCTGGTTCCGAAAGGGAGTTCACATTCCTTTTCCCTGTTCCTACACTTCCTGCATCTTCCAAACTCTCATTCGATATCTACGATAAGAATGATATAAAGGTATGGTCTGCAGGTGCTAGAACCAAGGGAGATGTTGCTCTTGGCCGTGCCGAAGTCCTTGAAATGCCTGCGCTGGATATTACTCCGTATAAGCAGTTTAATTCTGTGAGTGCAGAGTGGACCGTTATAGGCACCGTAAACGGTACTAATTGGAATGCCGATATTCCCATGGTTACAGATGGCTCAATTTGCATTGCCAAGGGAGTTTCTTTTGCAGCCGGTGGGGAATTCAAGGTTCGTCAGAACAAATCTTGGGATTCACCTAATGTTGCCTATCCTTCAAGCAATTATGTAGTTGCTGATGCCGGTTTATACGATGTTATCTTCGATCCCACTAAGGGAGACAGCGAAAAGGTAAAACTTGTTGCTTCAGGTTGTCCTTATCCTTCCGCTCCAGTAACTCTGGCTATGGATGGAGATATGTCTGAATGGGCTTCTATTCCCGGAACGGTAGCAGCAACAAGTTCCAGTAGCGCCATCCAGCAGGTAAAGGCCTATGCCGACGATGACTATGTTTATGTCTATGTAAAGAGAACCAACGAAGGCCGATTTAGTCAACTTTGGGACGATGAGAGTGGCCGTGGAGCAGGCTATTACTATTTCTATTTTGACCTTGATAACGATTCCTCTACAGGTACATACGATAAGAACGGGAAATGGGAAATCGGTCCATTCTTATATCTTTTTGGAAACGTTTCAGGCACTTTCAATACAAGTCCCACCGGTACCGCTAATGGCTTGACTTCGCTCAGCGGTGTCATCTGCAACGGTAATGCCACCTCAGACTTCGTGGAGGTAGAGGTTGCATTCCCTCGTGAGAACTTCCCGACCATTTCTTCCCAGACTGTACGAGTTTCCGTTTACGGCAACAAAGATGCTGGCCAGGTTGAAACCTCATTTACCATTCCGCCGGCAGCGCCCATCTCTATCAGCATTGACGGCAATATGTCCGATTGGGCTAAAGTGCCGGGATCCAGCACATCAGACATCACCCTCAAGGTATGGAACGATGATACTAATTTCTATCTCTATACTTCCTGCACTCCCGGTACTAGGGAGAAAGAACTGTGGGGGTATAAACAGGGGTACTTCTATTATGATTTCGATTTTGACAATGATGCGGCAACGGGTAGTTATACGAATGAAGGCAAGAATTATGAGGCTGTGCTCTGCATCTACCCGTTCGGCGGAACGAAGTACGATAGCTCAGATCCGTCAACCCCAGTACGTGCTGTGGCAGATCCTGTTATCATGAGCAGTTCAGATGGAGGCTTTACAACTTCCGGTATAGTCTTTAAACCTGTCCTCACATTTGAAAGTTCTACCTTTACGTTATTCGAAATTGAATTCGTGATGCCGCGTGCCAACTTCAATACACAGGTTAACGCAGGTGATGTTATTAAGATTTTTAACTGGCGTTCCAAGGGTGGCGGTAGCACTACTTTTACCTATACGGTTCAGTAATTTAATCATTACTTCTTAATTAAAAAAAACGGCCTTGATGAAGGCCGTTTTTTTAATATTCTTCCGTATCCAAACCAAGGGTATCTGTGGGTTGCTGGAGGGCTTCCAGAGTTTCCAGACGGAGGGAGAGGGAATCAAGGCGAGCCTTGAGGATATCCAGGGTGGCCTGGTTTTTCTCACGCTCCTCCTGGGCTTTGGAATAGACGTCCGTGAGGATGGCGTCCATCTCGCTCTGGCTCATCCCAAGGTGAAATTCCGTGAGAGTGAT
>JAFZOU010000084.1 GCA_017550525.1 Bacteroidales bacterium | reverse complement strand
GTTGCGCGCATTTCCCGCGTCTCCATTGACGAGAGCAACCGCCTTTCCAAGATGGTTCCTGACCGACTTTCAGAGAAAAAGGAGAAGGAATATCCCTTCAACCCCAAGCTGGATGAGCTTAAACCCGGTTTCAAGGTAGTGGAGCACGACGGCAAGACCTTCCAGAAGGGCATGGAGGACGTGGATGTAAAAATCACCCTCAAGAACTGCTACAGGCTGGTTCCGGAGTTCATTGAGGAGCTAAAGAACGGATCGGAAATCAACAAGGAGGTCCTGAAGTACGCCCAGGCGCTGGAGGGCTGCGTCCGCCAGGTTGGCATGCATGCCTGCGCCACCATTATCGGCCGTGGGGACCTTACGGATTATCTGCCCATCACCCTTTCAAAGGATAAGGAAACCGGGCTTGACGTGCGCACTTCCCAGTTTGACGGCCACTACATTGAGGACGTGGGCATGCTCAAGATGGACTTCCTGGGCCTCATCACCCTCCAGATCATCCACAACTGCCTGAATCTCATCAAGGAGCACCACGGGGAAGACATTGACATTGAGGCCATTCCAATTGACGACAAGGCCACCCTGGAGCTCTACGGCCGCGGAGACACCACCTCCGTGTTCCAGTTTGAAAGCGAGGGCATGAAGCAGTGGCTGCAGCGCCTCAAGCCGGAAAGGTTTGAAAACCTGATAGCCATGAATGCGCTTTATCGGCCAGGGCCAATGGACTATATCCCGGACTTCGTTGCGCGCAAGCAGGGGGAACAGGCCATAGAGTACGACCTGCCCGAAATGGAGGAATACCTGCAGGATACCTACGGCGTTACAGTGTACCAGGAGCAGGTGATGCTTCTGTCCCAGAAACTGGCCGGCTTTACCAAAGGCGAGGCCGACAAGCTCCGCAAGGCCATGGGTAAGAAGCAGATAGACATCCTGAACTCCCTCAAGGACAAGTTCATGAGCGGCGGCGCAGCCAACGGCCATCCGGAAAAAGTCCTGGACAAGATATGGAAAGACTGGGAAAAGTTTGCCCAGTATGCCTTCAACAAGTCCCACGCCACGTGCTATGCCTGGGTTAGCTACCAGACCGGCTGGCTCAAGGCCCATTATCCTTCAGAATTCTTCGCATCCTGCCTGGACTGCGCCAAGAGCATGGAAGAAATAGTCAAGATAATGGACGACTGCAAGGGTCACGGCATCAAAGTTCTCAACCCCGATGTCAACGAAAGTGCCGATCATTTCACCGTAAACGCCCAGGGCGACGTGCGCTTTGCACTTGGCTCAATCAAGGGCTTCGGCGCCAATGTGGTGGATGCAATGATGAAGGAGAGGGAAGAGAACGGCCTCTTTGCCGATGTCTACGACTTTGTGGAGAGGATGAGCGGAAGCATCAACCGCAAGAGCCTGGAGAGCCTTGTGAATTCAGGAGCGCTGGACAGCTTCGGCCATCCGCGCGGCATGTATTTCCTGCCCGGAAAAGGCGGAGAGATATTCCTGGACCAGCTTTCCCGATACGGGGACCTTTACAAGAACGACTCAGTCCAGGCCGGCGCATCCCTCTTTGGAGACATGGAGGAAATGAAGCCGGAGCGTCCATCCCTGCCTGAGGGCACGCCTAACGTGGACATAATGGAAGAGCTCCAGAAGGAGAAGGACCTTGTGGGAATGTACCTCAGTTCCCATCCCCTTGACCGCTACGACTTTGAAATCAAGAACTTCGCCTCCTGCAAGATCAATGAACTGCAGGATCTGATTGCCGATTGTGACGCCAAGAAAAAGACCGCCAAGGTATCTGTAGCCGGCATTGTGACGGATTTCAAACCTCTCACCACAAAGAACGGCAAACCATACTCACGGACCATGCTGGAGGACTATTCCGGCTCCTTTGAGCTCACGCTCTTCGGCAAGGACCATGAGGTTTTCATGCAGTACATGCAGCCCAAGGCCACCCTGTTCCTGGACGGCGAAATATCAGAAAAGTACTTCCTCAAGCCAGAAGAAAAGGCGGCCGGAAAACCCGCACCGCCTTACGTGTTCAAGCTCAAGAAAGTAACCCTCTTGGGCAATATTGCCGAAGACCTCCTGGGCGGCTTCTGCATGGACATCACCACCCCCATGCTCACAGACCAGTTCCGTAAGGACCTGGTAAAGGTAATCAAAGCCCACAAAGGCAACATTCCCCTTACACTGTACCTGTTTGAC
>JAFZOU010000083.1 GCA_017550525.1 Bacteroidales bacterium | reverse complement strand
TTCTTTAAAACGGTACTAAAATGGTACTATTTATTCTTAACGACCCTTTACGCGGCTTAATAGACTTTGTTAAGAATTCCGCTGATTATCAATAAAATAAGAGGTTTATCAGTTAACCTAAGTTAAAGATAAACCTCTCGGAGTGGAGCATAGGAGAATCGAACTCCTGACCTTTTGAATGCCATTCAAACGCTCTACCAACTGAGCTAATACCCCGTTTTCCTTTTGGGACTGCAAATGTAATGCAATTTTTTGAATTAGCAAAAACTTTTGCCGTTTTTTTCTTTGAAAGGTGAGTACGCTGTGGCAATTGTTTATCACAACAAATATGATTATATTTGTATGCTATTATGAAAATTGTTGCAGATACCAATATACCTTTCCTGAAGGGAGTGCTGGAGCCGTACGCAGAGGTTGTATATCTTGACGGCCGTGCCATAGACCGCGCGGCTATGATGGATGCCGATGCTATTGTCATCCGCACCCGCACCCGCTGCTGCAAGGAAACCCTTGAAGGCACAAAGGTCAAGATGATTGCAAGCGCTACTATCGGCACGGATCATATTGACCTCCAGTGGTGCTCAGAGCACGGGATTGAGGTCCAGAACGCAGAGGGTTGCAATGCCGGCGCCGTTGCAAACTATATCTTTTCCGCCATGTATGCTGTCACATCAAGGCGTGCAATCAAGATGGAAGAGGCCATTCTGGGTATTATCGGCGTTGGAAATGTTGGCCGGAAGGTGGAGCATATGGCACGCACCCTTGGCCTCAAGGTGCTTCTCAATGACCCTCCCAGGGCTGCCCAGGAAGGAGAGGAAGGCTTCGTGAGCCTTGATACTCTCCTTGAGCAGGCTACCATTATTTCCGTTCACGTGCCTTTGGATGAATCTACGCACAACATGTGCAATGACGCCTTCTTTGAGAAGATGCGTCCCGGCACCATCTTCATCAACGCGTCCCGCGGGGAAGTTGTGGATGAGGCCGCCCTCCTGAGGGCCCGTCCCAAGATCGGCGCCCTTGTACTTGATACCTGGTGCAATGAGCCCAATGTGAGCCAGATACTCATAGACGCCTGTGATATTGCAACGCCCCACATTGCCGGCTACTCCTACCAGGGCAAGCAAAACGGCACTGCAATGGCCGTACAGGCTATTGCAAGGCACTTTGGGATCAAGGAATTGGAATTTTTCAGCCCCGCCATGGAAGAGGCCCTCATGCCAAAGGTCATCAACGTGACTGGTAAGACACAGGGGGAGATTGCCGCTGCCCTTCAATATAATTACCCCATCTTCACGGACGATTTCCTTTTCCGGGTAAATCCGTCCAACTTTGAGAAACTCCGCAGCGAATACAACTACAGAAGAGAATTTTATTTTGAACCATAACACTATGCTAAACCAGAAAGACATCCTCCAGATTGAGGAACGCGGCGCTACCGTAGCCGGCGTAAAACAGCAGATCGAGCATTTCAGGACAGGTTTCCCCTGGATGAAGATCGTTGGCCCCGCAACCCCTGAGCGCGGCATCAAGGTGCTTGACAAAGAGGCCGTGGCCAAGGCTGTAGAGTATTATAAGAAGGCCGATATTAAAGGCAAGAGCAAATTCGTTCCTGCCTCCGGTGCGGCATCCCGTATGTTCAAGGACCAGTTCAGCGGCCTTGCAAAACTTGAGGCAGGGGAGGATCTTCCCGCCGATGCCCCGGGCTACAAGCTGGCAGCCAAGATCAAGGATTTCGCCTTCTACACCCCTGAGCTCTTCGGAGAGCCGGCCGATACTAAGGAATATCGGCTCAAGGCCCTTAAGGCCCTCCTTAAGGAAGAAGGCCTTGCATATGGCAGTAAGCCAAAGGGCGTCCTGAAATTCCACCGTTATCCTCAGGAAGTGCGCACCGCAATCGCCGAGCACCTTGTGGAGGCTCAGGAATATATGCGTAACGCAGACGGCACCTGCAACCTCACCGTCACCATCTCCCCGGAACACCAGGCCCTGTTTGAAGAGGCTATCGGAGAGGTTAAATCGGCCTATGAGAAGCGTTACGGCGTAAAGTACAACATCCACTTCACCTTCCAGGACAAAGCCACGGATACCCTTGCCGTAGATATGGAGAACAAGCCTTTCCGTAAGGCCGATGGATCCCTCCTTTTCCGCCCCGCAGGTCACGGCGCCCTCATCTACAACCTTAACAAGGTGGAAGACGAACTTGTAAGCATAAAGAACATAGATAACGTTGCACATGAAAAACTCCTGCCCATCACCGCAGAGTACAAGCAGGTGCTCATGGGCGTCGCTCTCCAGCTAAGGGACAAGGTCTTCGATTACCTCCATAAACTGGACGCTGCCCCTTCCGTGCAGCTTTGCAATGAAATAGAGAACTTCCTGGACAAGGAGCTCTGCATCCAGATGCCCCTTGCCCGCAGTGAGGCCGAAAGAATAGAGATGCTCCGTGCAAAACTCAACCGTCCCATCCGCGTTTGCGGCATGGTAAAGAACGAGGGTGAGCCCGGCGGCGGCCCTTACATCATTGCCGGTAAGGACGGCTGCACCAGCCTCCAGATCCTTGAGAGCGTACAGATCAATAAGGAAGATGCCGGCGCTATGGCAGCAATGTCGCACGCCACTCACTTCAATCCCGTAGACCTCGTGTGCTGCCTGAAGGATTACAAGGGCGGTAAGTTCAACCTCCTTGAGCACGTGGACCCCCAGGCCGGATTCATCAGCTCTAAGAGTTTCGAAGGCCGTGAGCTCAAAGCCCTGGAACTCCCTGGTCTCTGGAACGGCTCCATGAGCGACTGGAACACCCTCTTTGTGGAAGTTCCCGTAGAAACCTTCAATCCCGTAAAAGTAGTACTGGATCTATTAAGACCAGCACATCAAGGATAATGATACGCATTTGGTGCATATATTCTCCGACCGTCGCTTCGCGACCCCTCCCACCTGCGGTGGGCCCCTCCCTCTTATGATGCCGAGGGTGGCAACAGGTCTGAGAACATATATACCAAATGCATAATATAAAAGGCATGAAAGAAGCAATAGCCGGAACATTAGAGTCCGGTGACATAATGATCAGTATCGGCCCCGGAAAGGGGCTGGAAGTGGAACTGCAAAGTTCCGTGGAGGCCCAGTTCGGCCGCCAGATAAGGCAGCTTATCACTGAGACCCTTGAGGGCCTGGGCGTCAAGGACGCCAGCGTAAAGGCCATAGACAAGGGTGCTCTGGACTGCACAATAAGGGCCCGCGTCACCGCAGCGGCGGTACGCGCAACAGGAAAGGACGTATGGAAAGACTAAGGAGAACCATGATGTTCGTTCCGGGCAATAATCCCGGAATGATGGCCGATGCCCATATATACGGCCCCGACAGCATTATGCTGGACCTTGAAGACTCCGTGACTATGGCAGAGAAAGACGCTGCGCGCCTTCTGGTGCACAACGCCCTCAAATCCATAGATTACGGCACCACGGAAATGGTTGTCCGTATTAATCCTCTCAATACTCCCTACGGCAAAAAGGATGTAGAGGCGGTTGTCAAGGCCGGTGTGGACGTAATACGTATGCCCAAGACGGAGACTGCCGATGAAGTCCGTGAACTTGAGGCGGAAATCCTCAAGGTGGAGGAAGAGATTGGCGCAGTGGGCCGCACACAGATTATGGCAGCAATTGAAAGCGCCCTTGGCATAGTGAACGCTTATGCAATTGCAACGGCCTCAAAGCGTATGATGGGCATTGCCCTTGGTGCAGAGGACTACAGCGCAAACCTCAAGACCAACCGTACTCCGGGCGGCGCGGAGCTTCTCCTTGCCCGTGAGCAGATTGTTGTGGCCGCTCGTGCCGCAGGTATTGCCTGCTTTGACACGGTGTACTCCAACCTGGACGACATGGAAACCTTCCGCAAGGAGGTTGAACTCATCAAAACCCTTGGCTTTGACGGAAAATCCATCATCAACCCCCGCCAGATTGAGGTTGTGAATGAGGTGTTTACCCCCACCGAGAAAGAGATTAACAAGGCCCGCGCGGTTGTTACCGCCATCAAGGAGGCACAGGCAAAGGGCTCCGGCGTAATTGCTGTGAACGGCAAGATGGTAGACCGTCCGGTGGTGTTAAGGGCAGAGAGAACCATTGCCCTGGCAGTCGCTGCCGGAGTTATTTCTGAGGAGGAAGCGCTATGAGAAACTCAAAGGTAGTATCCCTTGAAGAGGCCATCCGCCGGAGCGGCCTCAAGGATGGTCAGACAATCTCCTTCCACCACCATTTCCGTGGCGGAGACAAAGTTGTGAACATGGTTGTGGATAAGCTTGCCCAGATGGGGTTTAAGGACCTCAAACTGGCAGCATCCAGCCTCTCAGATGTCCATAAGCCTCTTATTGAGCATATCAAAAACGGCGTCATCACCGGAATCTCCACTTCCGGACTTAGGGGAGAACTGGCCGATGCCATCTCCCACGGTCTTCTTGCAGAACCAGTTGTATTCCGCTCTCACGGCGGCCGCGGCAGCGCTATCGCAAAAGGGGAGTTGAAGATAGATGTAGCTTTCCTTGGTGCTTCATCGGCCGATGAACTTGGCAACGCAACCGGTCACGGTGAAAAGAGCGTCTGCGGCTCCCTGGGCTATGCCCTTCCGGATGCCCGCTACGCTTCTCACGTCGTTGTACTTACCGATGACCTTGTGGAATATCCCAACATGCCGC
>JAFZOU010000082.1 GCA_017550525.1 Bacteroidales bacterium | reverse complement strand
GCTTACCCACCATGTCTTCCGGGCTGTAGTATTCCGCAATGCCGGAAACAATTGTGCGCTGGTCTATGCCCGTATCTATAGTGAGTTTCAGGAGCTTATCTGTCTTGGGCACACGCTCTGCGGCAAGGACAGTTGCCGTGCGGATGTCCATGGCACCAAACTGCTCAAAGGTAACCTCAGGCTTCTGCGGCTCAATCTTCTTTGCAGCTTCTGCGGCGGCCTTTGCGGCCTCGGCCTCCTCACGGGCCTTCTTGATGGCCTCCAGCCTTGCAATCTGGGCATCCACCTCAGCGTCCTCAATCTTACGGAACAGCAGCACTGCCTCTCCAAGCTGATGGCCGGCCGGCAGGAGTTCTGCATTACCCAGCATGTCCCAGGACAGGGTGATTGAGCCAGTGGCAGTGGTGTGCAAACCCATGGCCACCCTCGGCCGTGTAAGAGGGAGGGGCCCATCGCTTGCGATGGGAGGGGCCGGAGCGACAGCGGAGGCGATTTGCACACCACTGCCGTTGGCGTGTACGGTATGAACCGCAAGACCTTCATCGGCCTTGTAGAAGTTGACGGTAGGGGTGCCTTCACCGGCGCGGTAGTCCCAGCCGGCGTTTACGCCAACGCGGAGGATGTCCCTCAGTTTCTGGGCGCTGAAGGGAGTGAAGGGCTCGAAGGCAATAGCTAGATCGGCACAAATCTGCAGGCAGGTGTAGAGGATGGAGGCGCAGCGGTCCATATCCTCCTTGGCAACCTTCCAGGGCTCCATGTCGGAGATGTATTTGTTGCCGATGCGCGCCATGTTCATGGCTTCCTTCAGAGCCTCCCTGAAGTGGAAAGTCTCGATGTACTTTTCGAGGGCCTCCCGGCAGGGCTTAAGAGCCTGAAGCGTTTCTGCGTCAATTGCTTCCGGCTTCTTATTCTCCGGCACTGCGCCGCCAAAATACTTGTGGGTAAGCACCACGGCGCGGTTCACGAAGTTTCCAAAGACGGCAAGGAGTTCAGAGTTGTTGCGGCTCTGGAAGTCCTTCCAAGTGAAGTCGTTGTCCTTGGTCTCAGGGGCATTGGCGGTAAGGACATACCTCAGAACGTCCTCGCATCCGGGGAACTGCTCCTCATACTCATTCACCCAAACGGCCCAGTTACGGGAAGTGGAGATCTTGTCTCCTTCAAGGTTCAGGAACTCGTTGGAAGGGACGTTGTCCGGGAGGATATATGTTCCCTCGGCCTTCAGCATTGAAGGGAACACGATGCAGTGGAATACAATATTATCCTTGCCGATAAAATGCACCAGACGTGTCTGCGGGTCCTTCCACCACTTCTCCCAGGACTGAGGGAGAAGTTCCTTGGTGTTTGAGATATAGCCGATGGGAGCGTCGAACCACACATACAGCACCTTGCCCTCCGCGCCATCTACCGGAACGGGAACGCCCCAGTCCAGGTCACGGGTGACGGCACGGGGCTGCAGGCCTCCGTCCAGCCAGCTCTTGCACTGGCCGTATACGTTGGTTTTCCACTCCTTGTGCTGCTCCAGGATCCAGTCACG
>JAFZOU010000081.1 GCA_017550525.1 Bacteroidales bacterium | reverse complement strand
TCCTGGGGCAGCAGTTTCACAAGCTCCCTGTACACAGAGAGCCCGCCGCTTCCGGAATCGAATATGCCTATCCTTGCCATACGCTATTCAGTCTGTCCCCAGGTTTCGTCAATTGCCATACGGGCCTTTGTATCGGCCTTGTCAGTTATGCCGTAATAGGGGCGGCAGTGCTCCGTGGCGCATACGTCAAAGCGTAAATGTGCCGGGATATCCTCCGGCTTCTCTTCTTGTGGCCGATGCTCCAGCCAAGTCACAAGCGAAGGCGTGTTATCAAGCCCAGGACCGCCTATGACGGCCTTGTGGGCATGTCTGTGCCCAACCTGGGCCATGAGCCAACGCCTGGTGCCAATGGCGGCTGATTTCAGATCCCGGGCCCCGGAAGTGGAGACTACGCTCATAAGGTAGTCCTCTGCGCCGATTATATTTACAGCACAAACCTTGCCGCCATCCACAATGAACTTGAGGGTGCCGGCAAAGCGCTCTTCCCCGCCGTCACGGTATATTATGAAGGAAGGCTCGGCAAAGAGCGTTGAGATGGTGACGGCCTCAAACACAAGTTCGTCGTAGAGCATCCCGCCGTAGTCTATCTTGCCTTCACGGTAACTTACTCTCTGGGGACCGGCACCGTCAGAGATTATCTCAAAGCGGATTTCCTTATCTCGGACTATACCCACCTCTATGCGGGGCTGAGTCCTTACAAGACGCCACAGAAGCCGTTTTTCGTCTTCTTCAGAGAGGGTGACATCATTATATATCTGCTCCAGGACATTGGCATTGAGCCTGTCAAAATCCTCGGGTTCCGGGACCACCACGAAGCCTGCCATTTCTGCGGCGCCCGGGGAGATGGAGAAGTGCTTCTCCCCTTTTGCGTAATAGCAGCCTGGCTTGGAGGCACTCCGCAGTGTAACCACTGCGCGGTATTCTCCCTCACTGCAATAAGTGAGGGCGTTGAAACGGGGTTCCGTGTCCTCGGCCAGAAGGTTCAGGCAGTCAAGGAGCCTGTAGAACATCTTGGCCATGGATTTTGGTGTGAGAGCACGGAGCATAAAGATTCCGCGGTGGAATTTCTTGTAATGGTAAAGCTCAGCGTCTCGGACGGAGGCTACAAACTCCAGCTCTTCAGTTGACCTTCCGGCCGATACTTCCCTCAGAAGGCGTTCTGCGGCTCTTTCCAAGGGCATATAGCCTTTGGGGCAGGCCTGGAAATGGGCGTGGCCGGGGACGGTGGTGCCGCTCTTTGGGCTGTTGTAGAAAACAAGGTAACCATCCAGGGAAGCGGCAAGGTCCAGCATATCCGGGAAACGGTGCCAGATGGTCTGGGGTACGTGGACGTCACGGGTAATTACCAGATGGTTGGGGAAGATGGGAGCACGGTTTACAAGAATGTTGTATTTGCGCCCTTTGCGGCCTTCGAAGGGAAGGGTGTGCTGGTGCTCCATATAGTTCTCCTCACAAAGAGGGCAACCGTGGTCGAAGATGGGAAGACGGCCGGGGTTTGACTGGAGGGTAACAAGAATGCCTCCGTACGGGAGAGTCCTTGTGCGCGTACTTTTGAGCGCGCGGTATTTTGCAGCAACCGCGGGCCAAACAGAGAGTTGGTCGTGCACAAATTTATCTATGTCCGTAGCCATCAGGTGTAAAGATACAAAAAAATCTACAGCATTGCCATAAGTTTCTCCCCGTATTTGGTAAATTCGTGCTCAAAATTAGGCGTAAGCCTGTCTTTACCAACATTTTCAGCTATTTCCCGGACTGTGTACCACCTGCCTTTGGAGACTTCCAGGCCGTTGGGAGTTATGTCAGGATGGCCCACAAAGGCATACAGGAACACAAGTTCTTTCTCAGTATCTGTTTCCCACACGTAGGTACCAAGCTGGACAGGGTTGAAGGCTGTGAGGCCAAGCTCTTCATCGGCCTCCCTGTAGAGAGCCTCCAGAGCCGTCTCTCCAAAACTTACGTGGCCACCCACAGCAGTGTCCCAGTATCCGGGATAAAGGTCCTTCACAATGGAACGCTTCTGGAGATAGATGTTGCCGTCACGGTCAATAAGGTGAAGGTGTACCACCGGGTGGAGGGGTTTGGCACCGCTGTGGCACCAGTCCCGGGGGCATTTTCCGTACACTACGCCGCTTGGCTCCACAATGGGGAGCATCTCCCCTTTTGGAAGAGGAAACGGACCTGGATGGTCTACTGAAGGGCGCGGGTACAGGATAACCGGACCACCTGGATACACTATGTCCGTCATCCTATTGCAATTAGAACAAGGAGCTGCGCCACCAGCACCCTCATGAACATTGACAGAGGATACACCGTAGCGTAATTAACTGAGGCATAGTCGCTTCCGTACATACCCTGGGAGAAGGCCAGGACGGGAGGATTTGTGCAGGAGCCGCTTATGAGACCGCAGATCTGGTAGAAATTGA
>JAFZOU010000080.1 GCA_017550525.1 Bacteroidales bacterium | reverse complement strand
TAACTGTTTACGGGATGATAACCGTATGGAGAAGTGAAGTCGTCTTCAGGGTCAAAGACCTCCGGAAGAGTGTCTGTAACTTTTGAAACCATTCCGCCCCAATAGGAAAGAAGCCTCTCGCGGGCTTCTTTTTCCATTCCTGCGGCAAGGTATGCCTCCACAAGGAAATGATTGGCCGCAGGGGTCCCTGGAAGTAGTGCCGAAGGGCATGTGGAAACGGCCTTAAGGCATTTTTCGGCCTTCTTTCCGGTAACTGCGCCGGAGACTACCATCCATATTTGGGAGTTCCAGGATATCTGCCCGGAACTTTCAAAAAGCCCGGTAGCGCGGTTGTAAAAGTGCTTGACGGCGGCCCGGGTCATCTTGGCGGCAAGGGAGGTCCACTCCTTTTCCCTTTCCGGGTGTCCGGTCATGGCGGCAAGGGCGGCCCCAGCCTTCAGTGACCAAATCATTATCCCCTGCGTCTGCACCCGGCGGTCCAGCCCCTCGTTCCAGTCGAAGATGAGCCAGGAATACCTTGCGGCGGGGTTGAAGACATAGTCTTCTCCTATATGGTCCCGGATGGCGTCCAGTTGCCGCTCCACTATGGGCCAGAGGTCCCGGACCGTGTCGGTGTCGGCAAAGGACCTGGCGTATTCCAGAAGCATCGGAGGGTAGAAGAGGCTGCAGTCAAGGGAATAATTCCCGTCCTGGGGGTGGGGAAAAGGGGTCTCGAAGACATCGGCATACAAAAGGCCGTCTTCGGATGAGAGCGATGCCAGAAGATACAGGCTCCTTAGCACCACCTTTTGGTTGCGGAAAGAGTAGTTGTTTGAGAGGGCCCCGAAGTAGGAATCTATGCCCCAGAGCCTTCTGTCCCGTTTGGGGCCGTCTTCCAGGACAGTCTGCATGCATTCCCGGAGGGTGGAGAGGGCGCGGGAGCCTATTTCCCCGCTTACCGGGCACATGTTTTCTCCGGCCGAAGAAACCGCCCTGAACGATACCCCGGAAATGCCCATGTCAAAGCCCGCGGAGCCTGAAAGGAGTTCTACCCTCAGGTACTGCCCGGAAAGACGCCTTGGCAGTTCCAGGGGCTTTGAAACGTCTTCCACGGTAATGATTTCTTCTTGCATCCATCCACGGCCTATGCTTGCGGGCCACTTGTCCACATAAAACTCTGACGGAACTTCGGCAAAGTTTATCTTCAGCCTTGCCGGAGCATCCTGGGTGCGGCGCAGGACCTTGAATTTCAGTGTCAGGTATCCTGTCACATGGCGGCCGAAGTCATACACTACGGCGCAGCCTTCATCCAACTGCCGGGGATATGAGGCTTCCCTTATCCCACATCCCTGGAAGGCTTCTGCGGAGCGGAAAACTTCCACCGTACGCGCAGGGCATACGGTTTCGGAAATGAGTTCAGGGGTGTATTCCCGGGCCTTTTCCGCCCAGGAGTCGCGCCAAGGCGCCATTGCGTCTACGGGTATGAGAAGCGCGGCGGACAGTAGGATGGACGTAATCATGGTTGCATGAAATCAAGGTAGGCGGCCAGGGCCCAGTCCTGGTCATTGGCATAGGGGTCGGCGTATTTGCCGGGTTTGCCGTCAATGCGGCGGGGATATAGGTACGCGCAGGTGGCGGAACCGTCGGGGAAGGATGAAGCAAGATTGGCCGCCAGGATCTCTCCAGGGTTGCACGGCTCGCCGGATGCCAGCGAATAGTAGTGGAATGCAGCGGCCGATATCACGCTCCAGTAATGCGGGAACACGTCCCCGTAGGTCTGGTCTTTCCCGAACCACCATCCGTCCCAGTGGCGGATTGGAATGCCGTGGAGCCGGTATGAAGGCTGCCTGAAGGCGAAGGCCCTTAGTGCCGGCATCATTTTCCGGGCGGCTTCAAGATAGCGTTCGTCGCCGTCCTGAAGGTACATCTCAGAAAGGAACTGCACGGCGGGGGCCACGATGCTCTGCTCATAATTAACCTCGTGGGAAGGGAAATCAAGGCCGTTTTCGGTGAAGATATCGGCCGTCTTTCTCCAACATTCCAGAAGATTTGCCTTTAAAGGCTCAAAACCGGCCTCAGAAAGAACTTTCAGGCTCCGGGTGACCGGATAGTCTATG
>JAFZOU010000079.1 GCA_017550525.1 Bacteroidales bacterium | reverse complement strand
GGTTGAAAAACTCAAGGCAGAAAGCCAGAGTAACCCCTACGCCGCCTATGGTTATGGCCGATGGCTGTCGCTTGTGAATCCCGGCGGAAAATGTCTCAAAGAGGCCGAAGTCCTTCTCACCTGGGCAGGCAGTAACGGCGTACAGGACGCCAATGCCGCCCTGGCGCAGATGTACTTTGACGGCCGCACTGAGGCCGATAAAGCAATGCCCCAGATGCACGCCTTCCTTATGGACACCTCCTATAAGGCTGGCAGCGAACTTGCCCAGGTCATGACGCTGGAAAATACCATTTTCGGGGACTACGGATTCCCCAATGACCCTGCAATGGTGGCCGATATCCTCAGGAAGCACATAGAGAAACACCCGGAGTGTGATACGCTCTACTATGATTTGCTGGGTCAGGCGCTGGAAGAAACGGACCCGGAGGCTGCTGAAAAGGCTTTTCGGGTGAGTATAGACCGCGGAGACAATGAGAGCTATTACTCGCTGGCTTCGCTTTATGAATCGGCCGGAGACTGGGGCCGTGCCTGCCTGGTTGCGGATGAAGGCGCCCGCAAGGGGGCTGTAAACTGCCGCCGCTTCAAGGCCAGGATGAGTCAGGAGGATTTCCTGGCTCTTTCCGGGGAGGAGCAGGAAGCCCTTCACAAAGAGATTTCAGAAGGCATTGATTACGCCATTTCCCATCACGACCGCTATGCCTGTTTTCTCAAGGGTATGTGTCTGTATTATGGCAACCTAGGCTATACTGAAGACCTGATCCAGGCCCTGGAGCCGCTTGAGCGAGGCTGCCAGATGGGCCACAACAACTGTTTCTGGCTCAAGTCGGTTATCCTGCATGAACTTGGCAGGGATGGAGTGGCAAAAGCCAGCCTGCAGGCTGTACGCCTTGGAGACAGGGAACAGTTTACCCTGGAGCAGGTGGCCCGTGGCTATGTTTCCGGGGAACTTTCCCAGTATACGGAAGAGATAGAGCAGCTTTGGCTCAAGGAGTATCTCAAAGCCAATCCTGAGGATGAAGACACCAAGGACAGCCTGGGCTTGATTGCTGTGTATCCGCAAGGCTTTTATTACGCGATGGACGTTGAGGAAGGCGAGCAACTGGACCTGGAAAGCTTGGCTCAGAAGGTGGACGCCCGGGGTTTTGACGTGGTGCATTTTTCACCCCTTCTCTCCCGCATAAACAAGGCCCTCTCCCTGGAAGGCAACCACGTGGCTATGCTTGTGGACAAAGACGGCTATATGAAGGACCTTCCGGACAATATGCCCGGAACCCTAATTTACGGGCAGGCCCAGGAGATCCGTGGCACGGTAATCTTCGTCCTGGAAGATGACAAGACCTATTCCCTTATGCCGATGGTTGGCCTCCAGCGGGTCTATATGTTCATCCAACTCCTGAATGCCGCTACGGGCGGGCTTGTAAGGCTGCCGTCATCTGAAGAACTGGAATCAATAGGCGCGGAAGACCCCGGCGGCTTTGAGGAGTACGATGATTATGAAGAGATATTCGACGACCCCGATATCTTTGACGGCTACGAGCCGGAGCAGGAGATAGAGGAAGATATGGTGAGCGTAGATACTTCCGCGGACGAAGAGCCAAAAGAAATCACCGTTCCTGTAGATAAGATAATGGAGGGCATTTCGCAGTGCAACCTTTGCATCGACACCCTTATAGTCAGCCTCCAGGGCCATTCTGAATTTGCTTTCGCGTCAACGGAGGACCTCTTTTACCGCCTTGGCATTATGGAGGCCATTGAGGAAAACATCAAGCAGCACGGCGGCTATATGATAGATGAGTGGCAGTACGTGGACGCCCGCCAGGTTCCCCAGGACATCCGCTCCCGCGTCCGATTCAAATAACCGCATTTTGCGGCCACATTGCAATTTTTTCTTACCTTCGCATAATCTTTGTAACGAAAAGATTTAATAATTAAATATTTAATTCGATGAAAGCATTGAAATCCATTCTTGCTGTGGCTCTGGGGCTTATCTGCACCGGTGCCCTTGCTCAGACAACCCTCAGGGAAGCGGTTGCTCCCGGCAATAAAGTCTACGTTCAGATTGTCAACGACGACGATCATCCCATCCCCCAGGATGAGATTGAGGACGTCACCAGGGAGCTTGCTGCTGCAGGCGCATGGGTGTGCGTTTCAGAGGCTTCTGAGGCCGATTTTACCCTCCGCGTAGAGGCAAAGAAGAAGATGGTCTTCAACAGCCCCCGCACCTGGCTCACCCCCTCTGTCCTGGACAAGGAAGGCAACGAACTTTGGGAGAGCAAAACCTACAAGGCCGATGCAACCATGTTCAACGGTTTCCGCTGCACAAACGCCTGCATCAGCATCGTGATAGAGAAAGGCTTCCAGAAAGACCTCTTCAAGAAGGCCGGAAGATAACGCTGGACCAAGAACTGGTAGAAACATAAAAAACGCCCCTGAGTAACCTCAGAGGCGTTTTTTGCGGAGGAGGGGGGATTCGAACCCCCGGTACAGAATGACCCGTACGGCAGTTTAGCAAACTGCTGGTTTCAGCCACTCACCCACCCCTCCGGGCTTAAAGCGTTTGAAACTCCCGCGGTGAAGCGGGACTGCAAAGATACGAATTTTTACTCAAAGCGCAAGTTTTTGAAAAATAATTTGTAAGTTTAGCCAAAATTTAACCTTAGATATGAAAAAGTCCTGGATTATCCCCGCAGTAGCGCTTGTAATAGCCGCTCTTGTGAACTTTGTGGCGCGCTGGTTTGGAAACGCCCCCATTGCGGCAATCGTAAAACCCGCCCTTCTGCCCCTTATAGCCCTTACCACCGTTGCAGCGGCAGGCGGGATGGAATCAAGAACCATCCGTCTTCTTGTCATCGCCCAGCTTTTGGGTGCTGCCGGTGACATCCTCCTCATCCCGGACGGATTTCCCACATTCGCGTGCGGCCTGGTGTGCTTCCTTATCGGCCACATCTTCTACTGCATCAACTTCGGCGGCCGCAGCTGGAAAGGCCTGAAGCCCGCCCAGTGGATCCTGGCAATTGTTGTGATGGTTGCAGCAACGGCCGGTCTTCTTATGGCAATCGGCGTTGAGGGAACCTTCCTGGTGCCGTTCGCCGTTTACGGAATGATGCTCATGCTTCTTATCTGGAGCGCCCTTGCCGGAGTCCTCCGTGAGAAAGAAAAGGCCACCTGGATCATCCTCACCGTGGGCGCCGTGCTCTTTGCCCTGTCCGACAGCCTCATCGCCGTCCAGACCTTCCACGGCGCAAAAGTAATCCTGGAATTCCTTGTAATGGTAACCTACGTTGCCGCCCAGTGCCTCCTTGCATGGGGTGGCGTACGCCTTTTCAAGGCAGAGAAATAATTATATGCTCAAAAGATCCGTCATCCTTATATCGGCCATTCTGGCCTTCGCGTCACCCGTAAAGGCGCAGCCACAAGACCCCGTGACTTGGGAGGTGAGCGCCAAAAAGGT
>JAFZOU010000078.1 GCA_017550525.1 Bacteroidales bacterium | reverse complement strand
CCAGATATTAGTGACCTCCTGTCTCATGGCGCTCTGGAGGAAGACATCTTCCGGGATGACCACCTTTGTGACCTTGTCCTGGAAGTCGGAGAGTATGTAACTCCGCGTCTCAACGCGGCCCTGGGCCATTGCCGATAATGCTGCAATGAGGCACAGGGTAAGGACTGTCAATATTTTTCTCATTGTGATATGAATGCGTATGTAATTGTGCCCATCTGGCGGGCGGGGGCCTCCGGGGAGGCATTGAACTTGGAGAGCCTTGCTGCGCGTACGGCAAACGTGCGTAAGCAGCCATCCGTGGCCGATATTTTCTCGTCCACCTTGGCGTTGACCACGTCTCACTGGTTGTTCACGGTGATTATTACCGTAACTTCTCCGGCACCGTAGCAACGGTAGGCCGGAATGGGAAGGCGGGTGGCCTTGCGGCCGTCAAGGCTCCATGAAAGCACGGAGGGGCCGCTGTATGGCTTTACCTCCTCCTGCTTTTTGGGCTCATCCTTCTTTATTGGCTCAACGGCTATCTCCTCCACTTCCTGCGGGCGCTCCTGCCCATCCTTCAATTCCTGGGCCAGGCGTTCTGCCTCCTTGTAAAGTTCATCGGCATTGGTTCCTCTGTCGTCCTTCAGGGCGCTCCTTTCAACCGTGACGTTTCTGACCGGCACTCCGGCGGCCGCAATCATGTCCTCAAGTTGCTCGGCGGCGCTCCTCAGGAGTTCCTCCTTCTTCTGGAGTTCCTCCAGTTCCTCCTGCTTTGTGAAATCCAGCACAAAGCTGTTCTCCTTCTGGACTTCCATTCCAATCCGCACCAGAAGCAATACGATAATCACCGCGAGATGGATGCTCACGGTGATGTAAATTCCTGCTTTCTGGTCCGGAGTCAGTTTCATTTCTTGGTGCGGCGTTTCCTTTGGTGGAGGGCCTTCTCAATGGTATTTGAGATTATGTCAATGGCTACTTTGTTGTGGCCGCCCTGAGGCACTATAACATCGGCATAACGCTTTGAAGGCTCAATGAACTGAAGGTGCATGGGCTTCACTGTGTCGCAGTAGTGCTCTATGGCGGTTTCTATGGTACGGCCGCGCTCTGCGATGTCGCGGACCATAATCCTGAGAACCCTGTCGTCGTCATCGGCGTCTACAAAGATCTTGATGTTCATCTGGTCCCGGAGTTCCTTGCAGGTGAAGATGAGGATGCCTTCAATGATAATTACCTCTGCGGGCTCAACGGTGATTGTTTCCGTTGTGGAGCGTGAGCAGGTGATGTATGAGTACACAGGCTGCTCTATGGTCTTTCCGGCCTTGAGTTCACGGATTTGCTGGCACATCAGCTTCCAGTCAATTGCATCCGGATGGTCAAAGTTGATGTTCTTGCGCTCCTCCGGCGGCACATGGCTGGAATCCTTGTAATAGGAATCCTGGGGGATGACTACCACGCGTCCCTGAAGTTGTTCCGTGATTGCGCGGACAACGGTTGTCTTTCCTGAGCCGGAGCCTCCGGCGATACCGAT
>JAFZOU010000077.1 GCA_017550525.1 Bacteroidales bacterium | reverse complement strand
ACCAACGCGTCTGCGGAATCACTCAACTCCAAACTCAAAGGCTTCCGTGCTCAACTGAGGGGCGTATCTGATCTGCCTTTCTTCATGTATAGAATCTGCACCATCTTTGGCTAATATGCCACGGAACTTTGCAGGTGTGCCTATATTTACATAGGGGTTTTCTGCTAAATTACTGATACTCAGTAGATTCCATTCAACGCATCGTTTAGTCCAGGCTGTGGATAGCCAGGCCACTGCGGAGTTTGGGCTCGAACCAGGTGGTCTTGGGAGGCATGATGTTGCCGGTATCGGCAATATTTATGAGCTGGTCCATGGAAACGGGATACAGCGCAAAGGCCACCTTCATTTCTCCGGAGTCTACGCGGCGTGAAAGTTCTCCAAGGCCGCGGATGCCGCCCACGAAGTCTATCCTCTTGTCGGTGCGGAGGTCCTTGATGCCAAGGATCTTGTCAAGGACAAGGTTGGAAAGGATGGTGACGTCAAGAACGCCGATGGGGTCTGCGTCATTGTACCTTCCGGGCTTTGCCGTGAGGCTGTACCACTTGTCTCCAAGATACATGGAGAAGTTATGAAGGCCGATAGGGGCATATGGCTTTGCCGGCCGCCCGCAGCGGGGCTTGGTGGCAACGGCTACGTCAAAATCCTCTTCCAGGGCCTTCAGGAACTCTTCCTCCGTGAGGCCGTTCAGGTCCTTCACCACACGGTTATAATCAATGATTGCGAGGTGACTTTGAGGGAAGCACACTGCCATGAAGTAGTTGTACTCCTCATTTCCCGTGTGGTGAGGATTCTGAGCTTTCTTCTCTGCGCCAACGCGTGCAGCGGCGGCGGTACGGTGGTGACCATCGGCCACATAGAAGGCGTCTATGTCATTGGTGAAGATTTCAGTGATGCGCCTGATTACGGCATCGTCCGAGATTACCCAGAATGTGTGGGTGAACTTGTTCTCGTCCACGAACTTATACTCCGGTTTTCCGGCCGCTGTATCGGCCACAATCTTGTTGAGCTCATCGTTGTCCTTGTAGGCGAAGAACACGGGCTCGATGTTGGCGTTCTGGATACGGACGTGGACCATTCGGTCGTCTTCCTTGTCCTTGCGGGTGAGCTCATGCCTCTTGATGATGCCCTGGGCGTAGTCGTCTGTGTGGGCGCAGAGGACAAGACCGTACTGGGTGCGCTTTCCCATGGTCTGGGCATACACATAGTACTTTTCCTTGTCTTCACGGACCAGCCAGCCGCGCTCTTTCCAGGCCTTGAAATTCTCCACGGCCTTGTCATAGGTGCGCTGCTCGTGCTCTCCGGCGATGGGAGTGAAGTCAATTTCCGGCTTTGTGATATGCAGGAGGCTCTTTTCTCCGGCCATTGCGAGGGCTTCCTCGGAGTTAAGGACATCGTAGGGCGGAGCCGCTACTTCAGTGACCAGGTTCTTGGGCGGGCGTATTGCCGCAAAGGGTTTGACACGTACCATATTATTTGTTTACTTGGAATTTACGGTTACCGGTTGCAAAGAAGTCCACTATCTGGCGGGCGGCGGCAAGGCCGGCGTTCACGTTTGCCTCGGCGGTCTGGGCACCCATTTTCTTGGGAGTTGCAAAGACGCGGTAGCCGAAGTTCTTGGTGAGGCGGTCGTAGTTGTCCGGCATTACGTCCGTGACATATTTGAGGTCCTCGCGCTCTGAAAGTGCCTGGAACAGGCCATCTTCATCGATGACTTCCTTACGGGCGGTGTTCACAAGGGTAGCGCCCTTAGGCATGCGCATGATAAGGTCATAGCCGATGCTCTTGATGGTAGAAGGAAGCGCAGGGATATGGATTGAAAGGTAATCGGCCGATGCATAGAGCTCCTCCACGGAATGGACGGGCTGGGCTCCGCCGGCGATGATCTGCTCATCCGTAAGGAAGGGGTCCAGGGCCGATATTTCCATCCCCAGCGCCTTTGCCTTCTGGCCAACCAGACGGCCCACGTTGCCGTAGGCCTGCACGCCAAGGCGCTTGCCCTGGAGCTCTGAACCCGTTGCGGGAGTGAAGTGAGTGCGGGCCATGAAGATCATAAGGCCAAGGGCAAGCTCTGCCACTGCGTTTGAGTTCTGGCCGGGAGTATTCATCACAACCACGCCGTGGGCAGTTGCAGCCTCAAGGTCCACGTTGTCAAAGCCTGCGCCGGCGCGCACCACAATCTTGAGCTTTGGTGTTGCGTCGAGTACCTCTGCGGTGACTTTGTCTGAACGGATGATAAGGGCCTCGGCGTCTGCGACTGCAGCCACAAGGTCCTTCTGCTCAGGGTACTTTTCAAGTTTTACAACCTCATGGCCTGCGGCCTTGAGGATATCTTCAATGCCTTTTACAGCTGCTGCTGCAAAGGGCTTCTGGGTAGCTAATAATACTTTCATTATTTATGAAGTTTTTCAAATTCCTGCATGCAGTCTACAAGTGCCTGGACGTCTTCCAGCGTGCAGGCGTTATACAGGGAGGCGCGGAATCCGCCTACGCTGCGGTGGCCCTTGATGCCCACCATGCCGCGTTCCTTTGCAAAGGCAAAGAAGGGATCGAAGATGTCCTCGTGGCCTTCTGAAGGCACAAAGCATACGTTCATGAGGGAACGGTCCTCCTTGGCCGCAGTGCCCACGAAGAGGCTGTTGCGGTCAATCTCACTGTAGAGTAAATCGGCCTTCTTCTGATTGATCTTCTGGATGGCCTCTACGCCGCCCATGGACTTAATCCACTTGAGGGTTTCCTTCATCACGAAGATGTTGAAAACGGGAGGAGTGTTGAACATTGAGAGCTTGTCAATGTGGGTGCGGTAATCCAGCATTGTGGGGATGTGGCGGGTTACGCGGCCAAGGGAATCTTTCCTGATGATGGCAAAGATGACGCCCGCAGGGCCCACGTTCTTCTGGGCGCCGCCGTAGATGAGGTCATATTTTGACACATCCACCGGGCGGGACATGATGTCGGATGACATATCGGCAATAAGGGGGCAGGGAACGTCAAGGTCCTCTTTAATCTCCGTACCGTAGATGGTGTTGTTGGTGGTGATGTGGAGGTAATCAAGGTCTGCGGGGACCTCAAATCCCTTGGGGATATAGGTGTAGTTCTTGTCCTTGGAGCAGGCGATTGCATAGGCCTCTCCAATGCCCTGGGCCTCTACAAGGGCCTTATGGGCCCATACGCCGGTGTCAAGGTATGCGGCCTTCTTCTCAAGGTAGTTCATGGCCACATAGAGGAACTGCAGGGATGCGCCGCCGCCAAGGAATACTACCTCATGGGTGTCCGGAATATTGAGGAGCTCCTTCCAGAGGGCGCGTGTCTCATCCATTACGGCATCCCACTCCTTGGTGCGGTGGGAGATGGAAATGAGGCTGATTCCGGTGCCGCTGAAATCCTTCAGGGCCTCAATTGCATTGTCAATGGCAACCTGCGGAAGAAGGCAGGGGCCTGCGTTGAAAACATGAACTTTTTTGGACATGATTATTTAGGTTATATT
>JAFZOU010000076.1 GCA_017550525.1 Bacteroidales bacterium | reverse complement strand
CGTCTTCTCCAAGTTCCTCGTCTTCGTCTTCAGGTGCGTTTTTGATGTCGTCCCAATCGTCTGCCATAGGTTAAGCCTTAAAATTCATATCCAAACCGGCGGAGTTCCTTGCGGTCCTCCCTCCAGTCAGGGTCCACTTTTACAAAAGTTGAAAGGAAGACCTTCTTCTGGAAGAAGTCTTCCATGTCTATGCGGGCCTCGGTGCCCACCTTCTTGAGCATGGCGCCTTTCTTGCCGATGATGATTCCCTTCTGGGACTCCCTCATCACATAGATTACGGCGCTTATCTCATAACGTTCCTCGCCCTCGTGGAAGGACTCTATCTCCACCTGACAGCTATAGGGAATCTCTTCCGAATAGTTGAGGAAGATCTTCTCACGGATGATCTCCGACGCAAAGAAGCGGAGATTCTTGTCCGTGAACTGGTCCTTGTCAAACCAGGCCGGGGCTTCCGGAAGCCTTGATGAAACGGCCTCCATGATGCTCTCAAGATTGAATTTCTCCTGGGCCGATGCAGGAATGACCTCCGCCTTGGGGAGCCTTTCCTTCCACCACAGCATGAGCTCCACCACCTTTTCCTGGGTGGAGAGATCGATCTTGTTGAGCACAACTACCACCGGGCAGTCCACCTTGGAGAGTTTCTCAATGTAGGCGTCGTTTTTATCGGCCTTCTCAACGGTGTCCGTCACGTAGAGGATTATATCGGCATCACCGATGGCGGTGTCAACAAAGGAGAGCATGTTCTCCTGAAGCCTGTAGTTGGGCTTGAGGATGCCGGGGGTGTCGGAGTAGACAATCTGGAAGTCTTCTCCGCTCACGATACCCATGATGCGGTGACGGGTGGTCTGGGCCTTTGCCGTCACAATAGAGAGCTTTTCACCCACAAGGGCGTTCATCAGCGTGGATTTACCCACGTTGGGATTGCCGATAATATTTACGAATCCTGCCCTGTGTGCCATTATACGTATGCTCCCATTTTGAGGATGTTCACCTCTCCCTCGGTGAGGTAACGCCAGTCGCTCTTCTTGAGGCCTTTCTTAGTGAGGCCGGCAAAGTACACGCGGTCAAGGGCGCGGACTTCGTAGCCCAGGGCCTCGAACATGCGGCGTACGATCCTGTTCTTTCCGGAGTGGATCTCAATGCCAAGCTGGCGGTGGTCGTGGGCGTCGATGTACTCAAGTTCATCGGCCTTTGTAATGCCGTCACTGAGCTCTACGCCTTCCAGGAGCTTCTCCTTATCCTCTTCCTTGAGGGGGGAGTCCAGGACCACCTGGTAGATCTTCTTCTTGTTGTAGGAGGGGTGGGTGAGCTGCTCCGCCATCTCTCCGTCGTTGGTGAACATGAGGACGCCGGTGGTGTTCTTGTCCAGACGGCCCACGGGGAATACCCTTGTGGGGCAGCCTTTCAGAAGATCCATCACGGTTTTCTCTGCGTGAGGGTCACTGGCGGTGGTGACATAGCCTTTGGGCTTATTCATCACTATGTAAACCTTCTCCTCGCCCTTGAGGCGCTGTCCGTTGAAGCGGACGTCGTCCGTGAGGACGTTCACCTTTGTGCCAAGTTCCGTCACAACCTGTCCGTTCACGGTTACAACACCGCTCTGGATCATTGTATCGGCCTCCCTGCGGGAGCAGACGCCGGAATTGGCGATGAATTTATTGAGACGCACAACCTCCTTGATTTCGGTGGGGGCGGTGTCGTTGTCACTGTAATGGCCGTTCACCTGGGGCTTGCGGCGGAGCATGGCGTCCATACCTTCCTTGGCGCCGTCTCTTTTCTTATAGGGTTTGCCATAGCCGGATCCGCTGCGGGAACTTCCGGGTTTGGAATAGCCGCCACGGGCCGATGAAGAGCCCCTGCGATCTCCGTAAGATGAGCTTCTTTCGGGGCGGCCACCTTCACGGCGCTCTCCGTAAGGGGTGCGCTCTGAACGGCCTGCGCCACGGCGATCACCCTGCTGGGGTGCACCGCTACGGCGTGCCGGGCGGTCACCGGAGTCAAAACTACGGCTGGTGGAATAATCTACTTTTTCTGCGTGACCTGTCTCAGGCCTTCTTGCGATACGTTTTCTCGTACCTCTTTTATTGTCTTCCATAATACACTACTTTACGACTCACGTCGTTACTTAAGTTTGAAAATATATGTGATGGTTCCGGTCTGGAGGGCCGGAGCATCAGCTTTCATGTTAAAATGAGCCTTCATGGCGGCGTTACGTGCCGCATTCCAAAGCTCTTTGTTTGTTACGGTGGTGCCTTCCGCGCCGGGGATGGCTTCGGTTACGTTACCGTACTGGTCCACCTTGATCTGGACTACTACGGTGCCCTCGGCCTGGATGCCGTAGGAGGGTTTGGGCAGAGATCCAACCACTGACCGTCCCTGAAGATGGGCGTTGGCCGATCCTTCCACCTTCCCCTCCTTGGTGTTGCCGTCCGGCTGGCCGGCCTTGAGGCCCTCGGAGGCCTCGGAGGCGCTATGGGGCGTTGTGGCGCTGTTGTCCTTCTTGCTCATTCCGGGGAAAGCGGCCCTGGGATCAAGCTTGGGCTCTTCCTCCTGCTTGGGAGTGGGGACCTCCACGTCTCCGACGGGATCCGGCTTGGTGGCGGGAGTTACGTTGGGAACGGGATTCACGTGGGGGGATTCCGCCTTCTGG
>JAFZOU010000075.1 GCA_017550525.1 Bacteroidales bacterium | reverse complement strand
GGTAGCGCATCCATCAAGGCCGGTCTCATCAGCTTCCTCATCGCATTCTGCCTTGTGCTCGTCTACATGGTATTCTTCTACCAGGGCGCAGGTCTTATTGCCGATGTAGCCCTGCTGTGCAACGTTCTCCTCCTCTTCGGTGTGCTCGTAAGCTTCGGCGCCGTCCTTACCCTGCCCGGTATCGCCGGTCTGGTCTTGACCCTCGGTATGGCCGTTGACGCCAACGTTATCATCTATGAGCGCATCAAGGAAGAGCTTGCAGCAGGCAAGGGCTTCTCGCTTGCAGTACATGACGGTTACAAGAACGCTTACAGCGCCATCATCGACGGTCAGCTCACCACCCTCATCACCGGTATCATCCTCTACATCTTCGGTTCCGGTCCTGTCCAGGGCTTCGCTACCACCCTCATCATCGGTATTGTGACTTCCGTCCTTACCTCCATCTTCGTCACCCGCATCATCTTTGACGACCGTATCAAGGCCGGCAAGACCGTTGCCCTTTCCAACAAGCTCACCCAGAACATCCTCAAGAACACCAAGGTAGATTTCATCGGCCTCAAGAAGTGGTCTTACATGATTTCCGGCGCCCTCATCATCATCTCCATCGCTTCCATCGCCTTCAAGGGCTTCAGCTATGGTGTTGACTTCACCGGCGGCCGTACCTACATCGTGCGCTTCGACAAGAGCGTCACCGCCGAGGATGTCCGCGCTTCCGTTGAGGATGTGTTCAAGGCCGCCGCAGAGGCAGAAGGCATTGACCAGTACTCCGTTGAGGTGAAGCAGTTCGGTGGAGACGCCCAGATGAAGATCACCACCCAGTACAAGAACAGCTCAGAGAGCACAGAGGTAGACGCAGAGATTGAAGGCCTCCTCTATGAGGCTCTGAAGGGCTTCTACTCTGAGGATATCCAGCTGGCCGATTTCAACTCAACCCTGGAGAACCCCAACGGTATCATTTCCTCCGATAAAGTTGGTCCTACAATCGCCCGCGACATCACCCGCAGCGCATTCATCGCAGTGTTCCTTGCCCTCATCGCAATCTTCGCATACATCGCAGTTCGCTTCAAGGGCTGGACATGGGGTCTTGGCGGCGTAGTGTCACTTGCACACACCGCACTCATCGTTATCGGCTTCTTCTCCCTGTTCAACGGTATCCTGCCGTTCAACCTGGATGTAGACCAGACGTTCATCGCCGCTATCCTTACCATCATCGGTTACGCCATCAACGATAACGTGGTTATCTTCGACCGTATCCGTGAGCAGCGCGGCCTGCACCCCAAGGAAGACTTCCGCACCACTGTAAACACCGCTCTCAATGCAACCCTCACACGTACCCTCAACACGTCCGTGTCCACGTTGCTTCCTATGCTTGCAATCGCCGTCTTCGGCGGTGAGAGCATCCGCGGTCTTGCAGTTGCACTGTGCCTGGGTGTTATCATCGGCACCTACGCTTCAATCATGATCGGTACTCCTATTATGTTTGACGCCACTGCCGCTGCAGCACGCAAGAAAGAGAACAAATAATTCTATGTTATTATGAAAAAGATCATTGCAATCGCTGCCGCTATCGCAGCTCTCGTTGGCGCCGCTTTCGCCACTTCATCCTGCACCAAGCAGCAGGGAGACTTCATTTATGAGGTCAAGGTAGATTTCTTTGACAACATGGATGTTTTATCGTCAAAGTTTGACGAAGCTTTCAAGGAAGCGGGATGCGACAAACTTTCTCCTTCTTCCAACTACTGGCACCTCAACGGCGAAAAGAACGCCTGCGACGCCAAGGTAAAGAAAGCTTTCCTTGCAAAGGCTCAGGATATTGACAACAACCGTTCTAAGTACGGTCTTGTAAGTATTTATGCCCTTAAGGGCCAGAAGGTCACCCTGGAGGCTCAGTATGGCAACGAGAAATACACCCTCGCCACCTACACCTTCCAGCAGGACGACGCAAAATAGTCTGCGTCAGCGTCTCTAAAGGTTCCGTCCGGAAAAACACCCCGTTTTCCCGGACGGAACTTCCTTTTAGTCCCCTCCGTCCGGGATTTCGGCCTTTTTCCCGGATGGGGCGGCGCAACAGTTGTTGATAACTTTTTTCGGTGAATTCCGCTGAAAAAAGTTATCTTTGTTCCTATGAGTTTTGTGCACCTTCATGTCCACACCCAGTACTCAATCCTGGACGGACTTTCTTCCATAGAAAACCTCTTCAACCGGGCCGATGAACTTGGTATGCCGGCCATTGCCATCACGGACCATGGCAACATGTACGGCGTAAAGGAGTTCTTCAAATATGCCGGGAAGCACCCCAACGTGAAGCCCATCATCGGCTGTGAGATCTATGTTTCCAAAGGAGACCACAGGCTCAAGGAAAAGGGCTATTATCACCTCATACTCCTGGCCAAGAACTACACCGGTTACCTCAACCTTGTGAAGATAGTGTCGGAGGGCCACATCAACGGAATGTACTACAGGCCCCGCGTGAGCCATGAGGTAATTGAGAAGTACCATGAGGGGCTCATCTGTTCATCGGCCTGCCTTGCCGGAGAGATCCCGCGCCTTATAATGGCGCATGACAATGATGGCGTTGAAAAGGCCATAGAGTGGCACAAGAGGGTGTTTGGGGAGGACTATTACCTTGAGGTAATGAAGCACCCCACTGAGGTTCCGGGCCTTTCCAATGACCTCTATGAGCAGCAGTGCTACTACACGGAGGAGAT
>JAFZOU010000074.1 GCA_017550525.1 Bacteroidales bacterium | reverse complement strand
GAAGGCGCCTATATCAAGATTACCCAAGTGGGTCTCACCAGCCGGTACCGCTGCGCAGAGATTAAGGTGGACGAGGCGCCCTCTCAGGAGCCCAAGACCGGTTATTTCTATTTCTGTTACCACGACGTGGGCGGCGGCCTGCGCTCCCGGCTGGTGTTCCAGATAGAAGACGGCCGCGTGCAGTTCTTCCAGGATAACCTTACCCTTCCCGCCGGTTACGAAGAGATTGAAGAGCTTCCGGTGGTTCTGTACGGCGTTTCTGCCGATACAAATGTAGAGGCCTCCATTGACGGTGCCTATACGGCAACAGTAGAAAGGACGGAGGTTCCGGGCGCCTGCTATATCCACATCAAGGAGATGGACAAGAGTAAAGGCAACGCCGGAGATTACAAGGTATATCCGCTCACCGTCACGGCCACCAATTCCAACGGCCACCAGATTAAAGGCACCTTGCCGGTAATCAGGATGCACATGGGCCTGGTGTTCAAGGCCGATCCGTATGTTGGCTGCTATGCCGAACCTTACGACTCCACCAAGCACGTGTACAAGCTTAGGAAAGAGGTTAATGGCCGGTTTTATGCACCGCCGTTTAACAAGGTGTTATATACTCTCCTGTACTGGGACAAAACAAGCCACAAGCTGGTACATCATGTGCCCGACAATAAAAAGATAAACATCGAGGGCTATGCCCTGAAGGAGAAAGCCGAATCCGGGATGAAGGAAGCCGTATCCAAGTTCGACCGAAACTTGACGGAAGAAGAATTCATCCAGAAGATGGATTTACGGATGGAAGACTACAGCTTTGGCGAAGACAATGTGGTCACCAGCTCACTTTATTGCAATTCCCTCCTGGTCCCGCCGTCCCGCCACAAGGTTGGTCTGCGCATGACGTACCCTTTTAAGGATCCCAATAATCCGGAGGCCCAGGAAGTGCTCTATACCGCCGAACAGGAAGTATGGCTTCTGAGCCAGCCCTTGCGGCAAGGTTCGCCGGACGAACTTTTGAAGATGGCCGAAGAGGACGAGAAAGACCGGAAGATACTGTACCGGGTCCAGGACTACATCACCGGACACCAGCTCATGGACCGGATAGGACCCGTGTACCGCATGGCCGATATACTTCTGGAAGGTTACGACTACCATTTCGGCTTCTATCCCCCTCTTTATAAGCAGGTACTGGATACGTGGATGGACTATATTTCCGGAAAAACCCTGGGCGCCAATGCCGATCCGGAACCCGTGCAAGACCTCGGGCTTTTTACGGAAGTGTTCCTGGCTCTTACCAAAGCCGGATTGCAAGCCGAGGAGTGGATGGATACCCATCTGGGGTTCTTCGGACGGCTGGCCGTGGGCTGTTTGACCGGGTTCTGGACAGAAGTGGCCTTCATGGGTGCGAAAGTGAGCCGTGCGATGATAGAAACCGTTACCAATCCACCGCCCAAAAGTGCGGGCACCGAATTGGAAGCTTTCATCGTAGGCGTCAAGGAGGTGGAGAAGATCTATCTGTTTGACTTGGCCATGAGGGGACTGGCGCACGTTGGGCTCAAAACCGTTTTAGGCGCCGGTGACAGGATT
>JAFZOU010000073.1 GCA_017550525.1 Bacteroidales bacterium | reverse complement strand
TATAAGTTATGGGCCGATGCATACGGCGAAGAATCGGCCCGCGAACGCTTTGAAAAATCTGCCGTCAGGCTCCTTATGAATATGTTCAGGACCGGCCTCTTTGAGAACCCGTATGTGGATCCGGACATCACAGAAGAGGTGGTAGGATGCCCTGAATTCATGAAGAAGGGCTATGACGCCCAGGTAAAGAGCGTGGTGATGCTTAAAAACCACGGCGGAGCGCTACCCGTAGATACCCGCAGCAAGGTTTATGTTCCCAAGACGCACATCGCCCCTTCAAAGGGATTCTTCGGTCCAATGACAGAGGATGACAGTTGGGAATACAGGGTAGACACCGCTGTAGTTGCCAAGTTCTATGACGTCGTTGAGGATCCGGCCGATGCCGACTTTGCCCTTGTTTACATGAACGAGCCTTACGGTCCCCAGGGATATGAGGTGGAGGACCGCGAGGCCGGCGGCAACGGCTACATCCCCATCAGCCTGCAGTATGAGGATTACACGGCGACAGACGCCCGTGAAGTGAGCATTGCCGGAGGAGACCCCCTGGAATCTTTCACCAACAGGAGTTACAAGGGAAAGACCGTGAGCGTGTATGACAAGGACGACCTCGAGGCACTCCGAAGCGCCAGGGAACTTATGGGAGACAAGCCTGTGGTGGCAGCCATCACGGCCATGAGGCCCATGGTCCTCTCCGAGGTCGATCCCCTTGCCGATGCCATCCTGGTGGGATTCTCCATCCAGGACCAGGCTTATCTTGAGATAGTTTCCGGCGCGGCCGAACCTTCCGGCCTGCTTCCGGTCCAGATGCCCGCCTCCATGAAGGAAGTGGAACTCCAGTGCGAAGACCTCCCCTGGGACATGGAGCCCTACACGGATGCAGACGGAAACAAGTACGACTTTGCATTCGGCCTTGACTGGAAGGGAGTAATTGCCGATTCAAGGACCAGGAAATACTCACGATGACGCTCCTTGCCCTGATACTCTCCCTTGCCGGACAGGTTTTCTTTCAGGTAAACGGCCTGAACGGGTCTGTGGCGGAACTGGGCATCAGGGAAGACCCCATGCAATGGATTCTGAGAACCGACGGCTCCCAGTACCCCTGGGTACAGGAGCAATACGGCTGGGGACTTGGCTACCTGGATGTGGACGGGGAAACCTTCCGCTGGGAATACGACGGAGGAAAATATACCGCCGGCGGCGTGGAAATCAGGGTTGAAAGACAGCTTGACGGGCCCGACATGGTGGAATCCTACACCTTCACAAACAAGCTGGACAGGAAAGCAAGGCTTTCCAATATAGGGATTTACACCCCTTTCAACGACAATTACCCGGACGCCGCCACATGCATGAAGTCCCGCTGCCATGCGCATATATGGCCGGGGGGCGAGGCCGCCTGGGTATGCGCCGTCCCCATGGGCGGGAAAGGCCGCGGGCTTGGACTTATGCTGGAGAAAGGCGGCATCACGGACTACGAAATCTGGGAAAGGGGCAACGACAAAGGATGGTCCAACGACAGGGGCGTCATAGCCCTGTGCCCGCCCGACATTACCCTTGGGCGCGGAAAGTCCTTCACCGTAAGATGGAGAATCTTTGCGCACGGGATTGAAGACTTTGAGGATGAACTCCTTAAGCGCGGAGGCACGGTTGTTTCCACAGAACGCTACGTGTATGAGACCGGGGAGCGTGCAAAGGTGGTTTTCAAAAAAGGCCGGAGCAGTTTTACAAGGTGTCTCAAACTCCGCCATCCCGGGGAATACGGCATTTCCCGCCGCGGCGCCAGGGCCGATATCCTTGCAGTCCCACCGGTCAGGGAACTCCTTCAGGCAAGGGCGTCGTTCATCCTTGAAAGGCAGCGCATGAAAGACCCCTCCGATCCACGCTTCGGCGCCTTCATGGTCTACGACAACGAGACCGGCAAGATAGTCACGGACGACATCGGCCGCAGCGACCTTGACGAAGGCCGGGAAAGGGTTGGAATGGGCATCTTCCTTGCCGCATGGTACAACCGCCATCCATCCCGCGAACTTCTGGAGGCCCTCTTGGAGTATGCCCGGTTCATCCGCACGAAACTCCAGAAGGAAGACTACACAACCACCTCCAGCGTCTTCCACGAAGTCCCGGACAGAGGCTACAACTACCCCTGGATTGCCGACTTCTATTTCAGGATGTATGAGATAACCGGGGAAAGGCAGTACGCCCTTGACGGATACGGCACGTTAATGGCACTTTTCGGGCGTTTTGGCTACGGTTTCTACTGCATAGACTATCCGGTCACCCGGAGCCTGAAAGTTCTTTCTGAGGCCGGTTTTGAGCCTTTAAAGGCAAATCTTCTGGAATGTTGGAGAAAGACGGCCGATATCTTCACCGAAAACGGCCTTGATTTCCCTTCCCACGAGGT
>JAFZOU010000072.1 GCA_017550525.1 Bacteroidales bacterium | reverse complement strand
GTGCCATGGCGGCATAAAGCTCACCCACTACGCCCACAACGCATTTGTAGCCCAGGTGCTTCAGGGGGAAATACACCAGATTGAAATCCGGCCCCTCCAGGTACATCCTGGATGCCGTTATGATGCTTCCGCCCTTAGAAGTGTAGCTGAGCCCGCTCACGGGGTTGTAGGCAGATAACCTGTAAAGCTGCTCGATAGCCTCTATTTTTCCAATCTCAGAGAATGATTCCGCCATATTGACACAGATAATGCAGATGCAAATATAAGAAAAATATTTGTACCTTTATGGTGTCAATTTGCGCAAAACCCGCTTGCTATGAGACTCATTTTCATGGGAGATTTCTCCGAGCAGTTTCCTAACCGGATACTGCGCGGAATCCGCAAGTACTCCCAGGAGACCGATGAACCCTGGGTGGTATGTACAATGCCGTCTTCCTACAGGGAAACCCACTGTTTTGAAGACTTCCTTGCATGGGCGCAGAGGTGGCGGGCAAATATAGTCCTTGCCCCTTTCAACCCCGATGACCCCGTGGAGAAATTCCGTGAAAACGGCATTGTAGCTATCTCCATGGACCATATCCGCCCCTTCCCCCAAATCCCCAGCCTTACCTCGGACTACCATAGGACGGGTGAGATGGTGGCAACCCGTTTTGTGGCCAGCGGGTACCGCAATTTTGCCTTTTTCGGGTACCACGGAGTGGTCTGGAGCGACGGCCGCAGGAAGGGATTCGTGGACTACCTTGACTCCCAAGGTTTCAAGGACAGTTTTGAGGAGGGCGTGAGGATACGTACGGATGTTCTCTGGAGTTATGACGAAGCAAAGCTGGGATACTGGCTCCTGTCCCTTCCCAAGCCCGTGGGGATTATGGCCTGCGATGACACCCAGGCCAATATCCTCCTTGAGTGTTGCAACACCTTCGAGATAGCCGTCCCCGGAGAGATAGCCGTCATAGGGGTGGACAATGACGATGTCCGCTGCACGATGACCCTGCCGCAACTCTCTTCCGTGGATGTGGATATGGAAGGCGGGGGCTATGCCGTGGCTTCAATGGCAGCCCGTATGGTGGAAGACCCATCTTACAAGGGTGAGGACATAGTGATGCAGCCCCTTGGAATTGTGACAAGGCAGTCTTCCGGAATAGTTGTGACGGGAGACCGGTCCGTCCAGGAAGCCATACGTTTCATAACGGAGAACCCACGCCGTAAGATACAGGTTTCAGATGTCCTCTCCCACGTCCCTATGTCCCGCCGCTCCCTTGAGCAGCGCTTCCTGAAAGCCACGGGATTAAGCGTCTACGAGTTCATCACAAAGGTCAGGATGGATACCTTTGCGGAACTCCTTCTTACCACAACGGACACTGTTTCCCAGATAGCCGCCCTTATGGACGAACCCGACACAAAAAGCATCTCCCGGCGCTTCTCGGCCATCAAAGGATGCACTCCAAGGGAGTATAGACGCCGATATTTGCGCAAAATGAGTGAATAAATACGCAAATTTCCCCTTTGTGCGCGTGCGTGAAAGCTATTTTTGCATTAGCTAACCACAAAACTGTATAACATTGAAACACGCGCGCTTCATTATGTGTTCACTGTCTTTCTTTGCATTCCTGTTTTCCGGCTCATCGGCCGCCTTTGGCGCCTCCGATGAACTGAAGGACTGGACGCTCAGGAAAGACGGTGACAAAACCTCCTACAAAGTTACCGTTCCCTGCACCGTAGCCGGAGCCCTCAATGAGGCCGGAGTCTTTGGGGAAAACGTCCTGGACGAGGACCGTTACCTCAAACTTGACAAAACGCCCTTCGACTCCCCATGGATTTACACCACCTCCTTCAAGACCCGTAAGGGCCTCAGGCACATCCTCCGCTTTGACGGGCTCAACTATTACGCCGACGTAGAACTTAACGGAAAACTCATTGCATCGGCCGACACCACATTCGGCACGTTCAGCGTGAGGGAATTTGACGTAACGTCCCTGGTGAAGGGCACCAACCGCCTCAAGGTAACCCTCCGCCGCGCCGTAGACGGAGACCTCAACCACGGCTACGTGGACTGGAACCCCCGCGCCATAGACGAGAGCATGGGCATCATCCGCCCCGTCACCCTCATCACTACCCCGGATATCGAGGTCCAGGACGTCTTTGTGAAGCCCTATGTGAATACTGAAGACTTCTCCAAGGCCGATATCGAAGTTGTCACAACCCTTGTCAACCGTTCTGCAAAACCCGTCAAGGGCACCCTCAGGGCAAAGTGGGACGACGGCGGCGCATTTGAGGAAGAGGTGGAGATTCCGGCATCGGCCTCAAAGGAGATCCATGTCCGGAAAACCATTGAAAACCCGCGTATCTGGTGGACCAGGGAAATGGGCAAGCCGGAGATGTACCACATAGACGTGGAGTTTGCAAAGGGAAAGGATGTGAGCCACGCCAAAGGGGCCGATTTCGGCATCCGCAAGATTGAAGGCATCATTGACGGCTACGGACACAGGCTTTTCATCCTCAACGGAAAGAAAGTCCTTGTGAAGGCCGGCGGCTGGACCGACGACATATTTATGCAGGACACCCCCGCCAGCATCAAGGCCCAGCTGGATATGGTGTGCGATATGGGTCTCAACTGCATCCGCTTTGAGAACATCTGGGGTAAAGATGACTACGTGTATGACCTCTGTGACCGGATGGGCATACTCTCGCTGGTCGGCTGGAGCTGCCAGTGGGAATGGAAGTCCTACTGCGGTATCCCGGAAACCCGCGGTTACGGCTGCATCAACACCCCGGAAACGGAGAAACTTGCAGTGCGTTACTTCCGTGACCAGATCATCCGCCTGAGGAACCACCCCTCACTTATCGGCTGGCTTACCGGCAGCGACCGCATCCCCAACAAGCGTCTTGAAACGCAGTATCTCAAACTATACGAAAAACTGGAGTACAGGCCATACATCTGTTCCGCAAAGGGACTCACCAGCCTTGCCGGTCCTTCCGGAATGAAGATGGAAGGTCCCTATGAGTTTGTGGGCCCGGACTATTGGTACATAGACACGGTTGGCGGCGGCGCATACGGCTTCAACACGGAAACCGGCCCCGGGCTCAACATTCCCCAGCTGGAGAGCGTCCGCCGTATGGTGGGAGAGGACCATCTCTGGCCCCAGAAGCGGAACTGGGCCCTTCACTGCACGGCTTCAAGTTCATGCATGAACACCACTGACTTCCAGGTAAAATCAATGGAGGGCCTGTACGGAAAGGCCGATAATATAGAAGACTATATGTACCGCGCCCACGCTATGGACTATAACTCGGAGCGCGCCATGTTTGAAGCCTTCCGCTGTAACCTTCCCCGCACCACCGGCATCGTCCAGTGGATGCTCAACAGCGCCTGGCCGTCAATCTACTGGCAGCTCTACGACTGGTACGGCATCCCCACCGCCGGCTATTACGGCGTGAAGAAGGCCTGTAAGCCCATACAGCTGGTGTACAATTACGGAGACGGTTCCGTCTATGCCGTAAATGACGCCGTTCCAAGCGCCAGGATTAACGCAGTCCTCAGGGTCTATGACGCCTCCTGCAAGCTTGTGAGGGAAGAGTCCCGCACGGTGGTAAGCCTTGAAAGGGAGCCCCTCAGGGTGTTCAGTGATATCCACGGCCCCTGCTACGTATTCCTTGAATTCACCGTGGACGCAAAGAAGGAGTATAACGCCTACAGCGTTGCCTGTACCAACAACCTCTATGACTGGGCTCACGCCGATTGGTGGGGTGTGGACATCCTCAAGTATGCCGATCTTTCCTTTGTCTGCAAACTCCCCGGCGCTTCCGTCAAGATGGATATTGAAAAAACGGACGGCGGATACCGCGTCACCCTTACCAACAAATCAGACGTGGTGGCCTTCCAGAGCATCCTCAAGGCCCTTGACGGCGCATCGCAGCTTATCCCCGGCACGTTCTGGGAAGACAACTTCATTTCCCTGAGGCCGGGAGAAACCCGCACCGTTGCCTGCACTCTCCCGGAGGGTTGCAATGAGGCCCGCATCACACTTTCCGGTTGGAACATAAAACCCCAGGAATAATGAAACGTCTTTTTCTCATAACTACAGCCCTGCTGCTTTCAGCCACGGCTTTTGCCCAAACCCCCGATCCCCTTGACAGGGACCAGTCAAAATATGCCACCTACAGTTTCTCCAAGGACGACCAATACACCGTTGAGACTCCCTATGAAACCGTTACGGTAAAGCAGCCCAAGGGAAAGAAGGTGAAGAACGTCATCTTCATGATTGGAGACGGCACCGGCCTCACCCAGTGGAATGTGGGCTGGGTGGCAAACGGCGGCGCCCTCAACGTGGACCAGATGCCAGTGGCCGGTTATTCCCGCACCTACTGCACCGATAAACTCATCACGGATTCCTGCGCCGGTGGCACCGCCCTGGCAATAGGAGAGAAGACCAAGTATGGATATATCGGCATAAATGAAGATGCGGAACCCGTAGAGTCAAATCTCCAATACGCAAAGTCCAAGGGGATGAAGACGGGCGTCGCGGTAACATGCCGCATCAATGACGCCACTCCGGCCGATTTCTGCGTCCACGGCCCTTCCCGTAGGGATGAGGAAGGCCTGGCCGCCCAGTATGTAGATGCCAACGTGGACTTCATTTCCGGCGGCGGTACCCATTTCTGGAACCAGCGCTCCGACGGCCGTAACCTCATTGAGGAGATGAAGGCCAAAGGCTATACCTACGTGGATAAACTGGAAGACATAGCCGGCGCAGAAGGAGACAAATTCCTTGGCCTCTACGACGAATATGACCTGGGCCCCGCCCTGGATCGTGGCCCCATCCTTATGGAAAGCACAATGAAGGCTATCCAGATGCTGGATAACAAGAAGGGCTTCTTCCTTATGGTGGAAGGCTCCCAGATAGACGACTGGTGCCACCGAAACAAGGTTGGATACGCCTGCGAGGAACTCTTCGACTTTGACAAGGTGATAGGCGCCGTTCTCAAGTGGGCCGAAAAAGACGGCCACACTCTTGTGGTTGTAACCGCCGATCACAATACCGGCGGCCTCACCCTTCTGAAGGGCAGCATAGAGGAGCGTACCGTGAAGGTGCATTTCTCCACAAAAGGCCACGATGGAATAGTTGTTCCTGTGTTTGCATACGGCCCCGGTGCGGAGGCATTTTCCGGTGTACACGAGAACTCTGAAATAGGTCAGATCGTAAAAAAGCTGATGAAGTAGATAACATACTTAACTTTATATATGTTTAAAAAACTGTTCGTAGATACGTTGGCGTGCCTTGCGGCGGGGGCGATGCTCCTACTGGCGCCAGCGTGCTCCAAGCCCGTAAACTTCTACAATCTTCCAGGGCCGCCACCCCCGTCGGGCGGGGATGATACCCCTTCCGGCGGAAACGGCAATGGAAATGATGGTGGAGACAATACCGATACCCCGGGCTGGGATTCTTCCACCCACTGCTCTGACATCGGCCAGACCCCCATTGTGCTGGCTTATTTCACGGAGTATACGGAATCTCTTCCGGAGGTACGGCTCCTCACCCACATCAACTATGCCCACGGCAGGTTCGCAAACCCCTCCACCGGAGACGGCGGCATTGTGATCACTGAATCCAAGAAGGCCCCCATCAAGGATGTGGTGGCCCTGAAGAGCGTCAACCCCAGGCTCAAGGTATGTCTGATGATAGGCGGCTGGGGCGGCCACGCCGACGGCTTTTCAATGATGGCCCGTGACGCTGCAAAACGCACGGAATTCTGCCAGAGTGTAAAGAGCCTTCTGGAAAAGAACCAGATGGACGGAGTTGACATAGACTGGGAATATCCCACCCAAAGCGCCGACAACGAAACCGGGGCCGACCCCTCCGACACCCGCAACTTCAACCTGGTCCTTAAGGAACTCCGTGAAACAATCGGCACGGACAAGATTATCTCGTTTGCCTCTTCTTCCAGCGCCAAGTACGTAGACTGGAACACCGCAATGAAGTATCTTGACTACGTAAATGTAATGACCTATGACATGGGGGCGGCTCCCAACGGGCACAATTCACCGCTTCATAAGTCCGGGAAGTTCAGTCATCGCAGCTGGGATGAAAGCATCGAAGCCCATATCAACGGCGGGGTCCCCAGGGATCGCATGGTCATGGGTGTTCCTTTCTACGGCAAGGCCCAGAAACCGCCGTCAGACAAGGAATCGGCTGAGTATCAGACTTATCTTGCAAACAAAATTTTTGATTATTCGGTAAGGTATTATGAAATGCCGGACATCCTTAATAAAGGAACCTACAAAGGCAAACCCTTAGCACGTAAGGTTACCCGCAAGTGGGAGCCCACTTCCATGGTGCCCTATCTTGTAGATGAATCCGGACTCAACGTGCTTTCTTACGATGACCCTGAATCCGTGGAACTCAAGGGCAAGTATGCGAAGGCCAACGGTCACCTGGGCGCAATGTTCTGGGAGTACCGCTGCGATACAGACGACCACGCCCTGCTCAAGGCTCTTGTGAAGGGTATTTACAATAAAGAATCCGTTTTGGAATAAATATTTATTAACCTAATAATTAACTATTTAACCAATGAAACACAAAGTAGTCCAAATTCTCCGACTGGCTGCTGTCACGTGTCTACTGGCCATTCTGGGCGGCGTCCCCGCGTTCTCCCAGAAGGGTGTCACCGTAAAGGGTACGGTGGTGGATGCGGACGGTCTTCCAGTTATCGGCGCCGCGGTTACCATAAAGGGGACCACAAGCGGTGTTGCCGCCGGGGCGGACGGATCATTCGTGATCACTGTCCCCGGAGAGACTGCTGTGGTTGAGGTTTCCGCTCTTGGCTATTCAACCCAGGAAGTGAAAATCGGCAAACAGCGGACACTGACGGTGGTTCTTCAGGACGATACCCAGTCCATCGAGGCCACCGTCGTGGTGGCGTATGGTACCCAGACCAAGGCAACCGTCACAGGTGCCCTTACCACCATCGACACCAAAACCCTGGTCAAGGCACCGGTGGCCGACGTAACCAATGTCCTGGCCGGTCAGATGCCCGGTGTCACAACCGTGCAGGATTCCGGTCAGCCCGGTGACGACTATGCCAAGATTTACATTCGTGGTGTCGGCTCCCTGAACGAGAGCGCTTCAACCCCGCTTATCCTTGTGGATGGCATCGAGCGCCCGCTCAACACCATAGACCCCAACGAAATCGAGAGCTTGTCCATCCTTAAGGATGCCGCATCAACCGCAGTGTTCGGTGTGCGAGGCGCTAACGGTGTCATCATCGTTACCACCAAGCGAGGCGATGCCGGAAAACCCAAGATTTCCGTCAGCTCCATCACAGGTGTGCAGGTGCCTCTGGCATATGCCACCCAGTGCTCCAGCTATGACTTCGCCCGTTATTACAACGTGCGCCAGTGGAACGACGGCAAGAACGACCCTTCACAGAACTATTCAAAGGAGGCCATTGAGGCATACCGCACAGGGTCCGATCCCCTTATGTTCCCGGATGTCCGTCTGGCAGAGATAATGTTCCGCAAGGCTTTCCTGCAGACCAAGAACAACATCAACATTTCTGGCGGCTCAGACAAGGTGCGCTACTTTGTCTCAATGGGTTACATGTACCAGAACGGTCTGCTCAAGCAGATGGAAGGTCTGGATTATGACAACAACTACAAATACAACCGTTATAACTACCGTGCAAACCTGGACTTCAAACTTACGGAAACCACAGACATGAAGTTCAACATCAGCGGTGTTATCGGAGACCAGCACCAGCCTATCGAAGGCGCCAGCTACATATGGATGCGTACTCTCCTGTGGTCCCATCCTACGGCCACTCCCGGTATCATCAACGGTTATCACTACACCACCGTTTCACAGAAGGCTGTTCCCGGCCTTACCATGTGGAATGCGTATAACTATTATTATGGTACCGGTTATAAGGACAAGTATAAGACAACCCTCGGCCTGGATCTGACCCTTACCCAGCGTCTGGATTTCCTCACGGAAGGTCTCAGCGTGGGCATCAAGGGCAGCTACGACACCTCCATGTCCATAACCAAGATTCACGAGGGCGGCTCTCCCATGCATCAGGAGGTCACTTATGCTTCATGGGCCAACAATTCAGGCCTTGCCCTTTATGACCCGGACTTCGACCGTACTATTGTCTATACCGTGTCCGGCGATCAGAATCCGTTGGAGTACGACGAAGACACAAGCGACGACAAATCCTGGTACCTTGAAGCCCGAGTAGATTACAGCCGCAAATTTGCGCACGCCCATTCAGTGAGCGGACTGTTGCTGTACAACCAGTCCCGTGACTACTATCCCAGCCAGTACGAATGGCTGCCCCGTGGATATGTGGGCTGGGTGGCCCGCGCCACATACGGCTACAAGGACAAGTATCTGGTAGACATCAGCGCCGGTTACAACGGCTCCGAGAACTTTGCTCCCGGCAAAACACGTTACGGCCTGTTCCCTTCCGCATCCGTCGGCTGGGTTGTCTCGGAAGAACCGTTCATGAGGAAGGTGCCGTTCATCAATTATTTGAAGATTCGTGCTTCCATAGGTAAAGTAGGTAATGATATCGGCTCAAGCAATCGATTCATGTACATGCCCGCAACCTGGACAGACTCCGGTTCCTACTACTTTGGCGTAAACAAGTCGGACGGTGTTCCCCGTTACGAACTTGGAACGGCCGGTAATATGAACGTTACCTGGGAAACCGCAATCAAGGCTAATGTGGGTCTTGACTTTGACATGTTTGACAACCGCCTGCATTTCAGCGGAGACCTCTTCTGGGAAAAGCGCTCGGGTATTCTGGTATCGCCTATTTCCATGCCGGCACTTCTTGCCCAGAAACTTCCCAACATGAACCTCGGCCAGGTCAACAACCGTGGTTATGAATTTGAACTTGGTTGGAAAGACCACATCGGTGCTTTTACCTATGATATCAACGCCAACGTCACCTTCGCCAGGAACACCATTATCAATATGGACGAGGTCGAGACGGAATATGATTATCAGCGCCAGACCGGAGGTTCAACTCACCGTTATCTCCTTTACAAGTTTGACCGCCTCTATCAGAAATCCGACTTCTATACCGACAACGAAGGTAACCGGCGCCTGAAAGAGGATCTGCCCCAGCCTTCCACCACCGTATATCCCGGTGACTGTAAGTATGTTGACCTCAACAACGATATGGTCATTGACGGTGACGATATGATGTACGCCGGTTATCCGGACCGTCCTGAATACTTGTTCGGTTCCAACTGGAAGTTCGGATACAAGGGATTCAACCTTGCCCTTAACTGGGTGGCCGCCACCAATGTTTCCCGTGAGCTCACGGAAGACTACCGTGTCCCGTTCACCAACTCTTCCAACGGACGTGGCCTTCTCACCGTATTTGCAGAGAACTGCTGGATAGACAACGACAACCCCTGGGTTCCTGGACGTGAGGATGGCTCCCTGCCGCGTTTCACCAACACCAACTGGTCTTACAACGCAGCCAACTCCACCCTTTGGGTAAAAGACGCAAGTTACATAAGGCTCAAGAGCGCAAGCTTCGGCTACACGTTCTCCCGTAACAAGTTCTTTGACAAGCTTGGAATACGCTCCGTGGGCCTGATGTTCACCGGCTACAACCTCCTCACCTTCTCCAAGATGGACCTGCAGGATCCGGAAGCCAATTCTTCCAGCAGCAACGGTGAATACCCTCTGGTGAAGACCTTCAACCTGGCTCTCAACATCAATTTCTAAACCGGAGTGACCATGAAAAAGACATTATATACTTTAATGATCGTCCTGCTGGCGGCAGGTGCGGTAGCCTGCGAAAACCTCAAGCTCGGTGACGCAGGCCTGAGTCAGTCTCCGGAAACTTCCGGCGCAACTCTGGATACGCTCTTCGCCACTATCCAGGATGCCGACAAAGTTCTGACATCGGCCTATTATTACCTTCCTTATGGCCTTATCTCAGACTTTGACAACAAGATGGGCTCTGACATACTTGAGTCCATAACAGACCACTTTATCAGCAACAAGAATACAGAAGGCAACGGCCCCAACGAGTTATACTACAACGGAGCCCTTAGCGCAAGCATCTCCGGTAACGGAGTGGGTGGCGAAGCTTACCGTTTCGGTGCCAAGCGCGGCAGTGCCTCCCTTGCCGAGACCGATTACTATACCATCCGCTACGCCTGGTTCTTCCTGGAAAATGCCGATAAGATTCCTACGGATTCCAAGAACTATGACGCTGCGCTGTTAGACCGCAAAAAGGCCGAGGCAAAAATGTGCATGGCAATAGCATATGCCAACATGCTCCGTTATGTGGGCGGTGTTCCTATTCTCACTCACGCGCTTTCGCTGGAGGAGGAAATGAACTTCCCCCGCGCCACTTTTGCTGAAACTGTGGATTATATCGTAGACCTTTGTGACGAAGCCGCCGCAGTTCTTCCCTGGACGGTGTCCGATACTGAAAAAGGCCGCCTTACCAAGGCTGCTGCTATCGGCCTCAAGCTCAGGATTCTTTGTTTTGCCGCTTCTCCCACCTTTAATTCAGATACGCCTTGGCATCCGGATGCCGCAAATTGGGAAAGCATGGGCAAATATGTCCGCTATGCCGACCATTATGACGCAGATCTCTGGAAACGCGCCAAGGAGGCAGCAGATGAGTTCTTTGCTTCAAATGCCGGCATGCAGTACCGCCTGGTACAGGCAACACCTACCGGAGCCGGTGGTGTCACCACCCCCCGCGACTATCGTCTTGCATACCGTGAAGGTTATTTCAGGCGCAGCTCTTCAGAGGTTATAATATCAACCCGCAAATCCAACAGCACCAGCTATCTGGACAAGCACATCGAACTGCAGAACAACTATGGTTGCGGCGGTTCCCTGGAATGGGTGAACAAGTTCCCCTGGGCCGATGGTACTCCTTTCCCTGAGAATTGGGACTGGGATGCAAAGCAGAGCACCTGGCCGGAACAGCCCTTCTTCAAGCCCGACCCCACGGGACAGATCAAGGCTCCCGGTATTGAAACCCGCGACCCCCGCCTCTATGAGAACCTCTGCGTTCCCGGAGATGTCTGGAAAGACGGCAAGCAGGGCAAGTGCTTCTATAACCACTGGAACCACCAGAACAACTGCCCCGGTTTCCTGATGATGAAATATGTTCTCCAGCAGGATGCCGACCGTGACTATCCTCCGCACTGGTGCCTTATGCGCTATGCCGAGATTCTCCTGAATGCCGCCGAGGCTTACAACGAGTATGAAGGTGCTCCTTCTACTTTTGCATACCAATGCGTAGATCAGGTCCGCGCGCGTGTAGGCCTTAAGCCCCTTGAGGATATATATCCTGATGGCATGACTCAGGAGCAGTTCCGTAAGGCCCTCATCCTTGAGCGCGAACTTGAGTTCGGCTTTGAGGAGGTCCGCTGGTTCGACATGGTTCGTTGGGGACTGAACGAAGCTTTTACAACCAAGCTTCACGGCCTTCTTTCCTGGGGTGAGACCGACGGAAGGACAATGGCCGCAAGTTTCACATACGGAAACCCTCAGAACGGCGCCCCGGCCGTATTTGAGGCTCAGCCGCCCCGTGCCTGGTATCGAGACTTTGATACCAAATGGTATCTGTGCCCTATTCCCTCCTCAGAGGTTCTGAAGGGTTATGGCATGACACAAAATCCTGGTTGGTAATCTTAAAATGTACCGACGATGAAAAGATTATACACATACATAATACTGCCTCTGCTGATGCTGGGAACAGCCTCCTATGCTCAGGATTTTGTGGCCCCGTCACAGATGGATTCCATTAAGCTAGGCAATCAGTTCGGGTTTGCCGCTGGCGCCGGCCAAACGCTTGGATCGGCCGTCTTTGAGAAGAGCCCGGAAATCGACATTGCCAAGGCTCTCTACGGACAGTTCTCCGGCCTCCTTGTAAAACAGGGCGCCGGCCGCAGCGAAGAGAACCAGTCCAAGCTCCGCCTGCGCAGTCACAGCCCTCTCCTCCTTGTAGACGGCTTACCCAGGTCCCTTGACGATATTACTGGTCTTGAAATAGAGTCCATAACGGTTCTAAAGGATGCTGCCGCGGCTGCGCTATACGGCGTGAAAGGCGCCAATGGCGTAATAATGATTACTACAAAGCGCGGAGAGGCAACACCCCTGAAGGTGAGCGCCAAGTACCAGTATGGTCTTGCCCTTGCTACCCGTACACCAAAGTTTGCCGATGCATATACCTATGCTTCCCTGGTAAATATCGCACGTGATCAGGACGGCCTTCCCGCCGCATACTCCAATGAGGCTCTCAACAAGATTTACTACGGGACAGATCCTTATGAATATCCCAACGTAGACTGGTGGGACCAGATTTACCGCAATCACGGAGACAATCACCGTGCGCAGTTCACCTTTACCGGCGGCAATCGCAACTTCCGCTACTTTACCGCGGTGGATTATTATAAGGACAATGCAATGTACGTAAAGCCCTCATCGGACAATCGCTACAACGGGCACGTCTATGACAACCGCTTAAGCCTCAGGGCAAATGTAGATGTGAACATCACGGACTACACCGCCATGAAGATTGGTGTAATGGCACGCCTTGCAGAGTTCAACAAGCCCTACTACATGCGCAGCAACAGTATTGATGAACTTCTGTACAAGATTCCCGCTGCCGTGTTCCCCATCAAGCAGGCCGACGGTACCTACGGCGGAAACGACTATTACGGCACCAACAACCCCGTGGCCCAGTTCCAGGAGTCCGGTCAGGCCCAGTACTCTCAGACAAAGGTATTGGCCGACCTTACCCTCCGCCAGGACCTGAGTCCGCTTGTTCCCGGTATGTCCGCTGACGTTACAGTAGCTTTTGACTATATCGGCAAACTCACTGAAGTCGCCCAGAAGACGTTCCAGTATTCAGAGATTATTGACGGTGTTCAGAAATACACCGGTGTAAATTCCAAGACGGTTTCTTTCAGTCACTGGTTCAGCAGTCTCGCCATGAAGTTTGAACTTCAGGCCCGCCTGAACTATGAAAAGAACTTTGGAGACCACCATCTGAACAGCCATCTGGCCTACCGCCAGCGCTCATGGATCATGAACGAGCGTAACGAATCCTCCAAGACTCAGGAAATCCTGGGTACGGTAAGTTACAACTGGAAGGAGCGCATCTTTGCCGACGCAGTTGTCAACTACTCCGGTAGCGCATATCTCGCTCCCAAAAAACGCTTCAACTGGTATCCTGCCATAAGCGTTGCGGGTATCATTCTGCGCGAGCCCTTCGTCAAGGTATTCGGCTCATTCGGCCTCTCCGGCAGCGACGGAGACCTTGAGCACGAACTCTGGCGACAGGCTTATAGCAGCGAGATCAATGCCCACAGCTACAACTTTGGCACAACCGCCAAGGGATACAGCGGATTTGCCGAGGACAACATGGCCGCCCTCACGCTTGCTCCGGAACAGGCGGCAACGCTGAATTTTGGTGTAGACACCCGTTTCCTGAACAACCGCCTGAGTTTCCGGGCAGAGGGATTCTTTGAGGACCGCACCAAGATTCTCATCGAGCCGTCCAACATCTCCGGCATCCTTGGCCTTGGCGTCAAGGAGCAGAGCCTTGGTGAAAACAAGTACAAGGGTGCCGATATCGCCCTTGCCTGGGATGACAAGATTGGAGAAGTCGAATATGGCATATACGGCAACGGCGGCCTCCTTATCTCAGAGGTGGTAAATGACGGCCAGGCATACCAGGCCTATGAATACCTCTATCATAAGGGCAATTCCGCCAGCCAGTACTATGGTCTTGAGGCTATCGGTTATTTCCGTGACCAGGCCGAGATTGACGCTTCCCCGCGCCAGACATTCGGTGACGTCCGCCCCGGTGACATCAAGTATAAAGACCAGAACACCGACGGCGTAATCGATGATCAGGACCGCATAAAGATGGCCGGAACCAGTTTCCCCGTCTTCCAGTACGGATTCGGACTTCATGCCTCATTCAAGGGCTTTACAGTATATGCCGATTTCCAGGGCCAGGCCGGTGTTACCGTGAGCCTGCTGGATTCTCCGCTGTATAAGCCCATCGCAAACAACCGCACCATTTCCCTTACCTATTTGGGCAGGGAAATCCCCTGGACGCCGCAAAACGCAGAAAAGGCCACGATGCCCAGACTGACAACCCAGAGCGGTGAGAATAATTTCCGTTCCGGCAGCCAGTGGTACCGTGACGGTTCCTTCCTCAAGCTTCGCAACATCGGAGTCTCTTACATTATTCCCAAGAGCCTCCTCAAGATATGCGACGCCACCATATCACTATCGGCCACAAATCTGTTCAGCATAGACACAATCCAGTTTGCCGATCCTGAGCAGCTCAGTGCCAACTATCCTTCCACCCGGGTTATCTGGGCCGGTGTCAAGTTCAACTTCTAAACCGGGAAACGATATGAAAAAGATTATTTACATAGCTTTTACCGCCCTGCTCATGGCAGGATGCCATTTCCTGGATTTTGACGAGACATCCGGGATATACACCCGCGAGGACAGGTATAAGACTTATGACAACATCAAGAAGATGCTTACCAACATCTACGGATATATGCCCAACAAGGACATTGTTGACATAAGTAGCGCCATGCGTGACTGCGGCTCTGATGACGCAGAATACGGAGACCCCGATGCTTCCGTCCAGCGTTTCAACAACGGATACTGGAGCCCCACTTCCACCGTGGATACAAAATGGGACCTCTATTACGGTATCCGTGCCGCCAACGAGTTCCTGGAGTCCATGAAGACCGTGGATCTTTCCATGTATGAGCACGTGGCCGGCTTTGCAGAGCAGATGGAGCACATGAATTATTACCCTTATCAGGCCCGTGTGCTTCGCGCCTACTATCTGTTTGAGCTGGCCCGCCGTTACGGCGACATCGCCATGCCGCTTTCAATGCTTTCAATCGAGGAGGCCAACTCTATCGGCAAAACTAAATTTGACGATGTAATTGACTTCATTGCCGAGGAGTGCGACACTTGCGCCAATCATCTCCCTGTCAGCTATAAGGATTTGAAAGATGCAGAGATAGGCCGCGTAACGAAGGCCTTTGCAATGGGCGTCAAAACCAAGGCCCTGCTTTATGCGGCCAGTCCGCTGTTCAACCCCGGCGGCAATGCCGAGAAATGGCAGAAGGCGGCAAAGGCAGCGAAGGATATCATCGACCTCGGCCTCTATGAACTGGACCCGAACGAGACCTGCAACAGCACGGACTCCCCGGAGGTTATCTTCCAGATTTTCCGTTCGGAGAGCCAGAGCTTTGAGCGCCGCAACTTCCCCGTACGTTTCACCCTGGGCGACCGTGGCACTTCAATGTCTGAGACTTATCCCACACAGAACCTGGTGGATGCCTTCCAGACCCTGGCCGGTCATGACGTTACCCTTGACGATACCGGTTGGCATTCGGCCGATCCCGCCTTTGATCCTACCAAGCCTTACGAAGGCCGTGATCCCCGTTTTGCACGGGCTATCCTTGCCGATGGCATGGCTTTCAAGGGCTCTACCATCGAGGCTTTCGTAGGCGGCGCAGACTATCACGCCACCCGTCAGGAGCATGGTTCCCCTACCGGTTACTTCCTCCGCCGCTATATCCAGGAGGAGACGGACTTCGATCCTGAAGCTCCTGTTAAGGCAATGCACGTCTGGATTGTTTACCGTTACGCAGAGGTGCTTCTCACCTATGCCGAGGCTGTGAACGAATATCTGGGCGGACCCGATGTAACTGACGCAACCTTTGACAACAGTGCCCGTTGGGCTATCAACCAGGTGCGTGCCAATGCCGGCATGCCCCTGCTTGATGCCGGTATCACAACAAAGGAAGCCTTCCGCACCGCCCTTCAGCGTGAATGGCGCGTAGAGTTTGCCTTTGAGGATCACCGTTTCTGGGATGTCCGCCGCTGGAAGATTGGGAATGAGACCCAAAAACAGATTGACGGTGTCCAGATTGAGAACAACGGCGGCGTAAAGACCTACACCCGCAAAAATGTGGAGGTTCGCCCCTGGGCCGACAAAATGTATCTCTATCCCATCCCTCAGTCGGAGATCTTCAGTAATCCTAACCTGACTCCGCAGAACCCCGACTGGTAGTGCGCTAACTGTAATCATTACGAATTATGAAAAAATTAGCATATATTATTCTGGCGGTGTCGGCCCTCGCATTGGGTTTGACGGCTTGCGAATCCCGGAAGGAACAGGTCCCTGCCGCCACTAACGAAGGGGTGGAGCTTCGCTACCGTGCAAATGATATCTATGAGTTGACCGCCAAGAATGCGGAGCCCATCGTCATTGTGGTGAAATCCACCAAGCCCTGGACCGTGCGCAGTTACAACCCCGACTGGTGTATGATCGACCATGAATCTGGCGAGGCTCAGCCGGATTCCCTGGTACATGTGGGAAAAGGCGAAAATACCACCATCCGTATTCAATACTATGACAACACCCAGTTGGATGACCGTACGGACTATATTGAAATCGCCAGCGACGGCTGGGTGGGTAAGAAGGTAACAGTAAATCAGAAAGGATCGGCATACATTTCGGTCCCGGACGAAGAGCTTAATATCTTCCTTCCCAAAGCAGCTTCTGAAGCCGTCTTCCATGTTACTTCCAACCAGCCTTGGAGTGCAGCCATCACCCAAATAGAAGGAGATTGGCTGTCTATTACCGAAGGTGAGACGGGTGAAGGGGACGGAGTGGTCAAGGTCTCTGCTTTGGAGAACACTGCCGAGATGCGTTATGCAACCGTAACGCTGTATGATCGTCATGAAAAAGTTGTAGCCAATATCAACTACACTCAGGACGGAGTCCAGCTTGAACCCGAGTTTACCGAAATCCGAGCCCAGTGGAATGCCGCCGAGGCCAGCCTTGCAGTAGCGGCCAACACCAAGTGGACCGTCACCAAGAAGGATGAGGCCGACGACTGGTTCACGATCCAGACAGCCTCCTTCACCGGATCCGGCGTGATAAAGCTGACGATGCAGCAGAACGACACCAAGTTTATCCGCAGTTCCTCCATTATCCTCGCCACGGAAGCTGATGGCGACGGATTCCAGGTCAAGCGTGAAATCCTGGTTCGTCAGGCCTATGCTACAACGCCCATCCGCTATAACATGGATCCTACCGAAATGGCAGAATGGAAGTCTGACAAGAACCTTGATCCTGTTTATCAGGATGGCGTGGGCATGTACTTTGAAAAGGGTACGGGTGACGCTTACGCCCGACTCAACCGCTCCATGCCTGCCGGCTCTTATGCCTTCCACTGGAAGAACTTCTCGGCCGATGTTGAGGTACGTCACTGGTTCTGCTATTCCGGAGGCCAGGAAATCAAACTTTATTTCTATGGCAGTTCCTTAAATCTGGACTTCAGTGTCAGTGCTCCGGAAGAGAAACCGGCCAAGACGTACGGAGTGACCGACGGCTTTGACCCTGCTGTTGACCATACCCTCTCCGTTGACTTTGCACAGGATGGCGAATACTGCGCCATTACGGTGTCCGTGGATGGAGTTATGGCTTACAAGTTCAACACTGGTCCGAATTCCGTTTCCAATTGTAAATGGGGCGCAGGCATCAACATGTATCTTGGCGTAGACAAGGGAAGCGCAGTTATGGACTGGTATGAGTACACACCTCCGTTCTCATGGGACTAATTTAAAAAGCAAAGATTATGAAAAAGATATTTGCAACACTGGCAGTCATACTTGCCGTACTTGCACTTGTTTGCTCTTGCACCCAGAAAGCAAAGGTTATCCCGGAGAGGGCGCCGGAAGGACTTCCGCCCGTGGTGGATGTTGACCCTGTGTCCCTTACTTTGACCTTCATGCTTCCTGAAGGCGGTGTAAAAACCGCCTGGGAAGCAGGAGACAAGATTGTGGTTCACGGTGAATACGCCAAGGACCAGGTGACAGTAACCCTTGCCGCCGGAGACATCGGCTCCGACGGCAGGGTTGCCACACAAACCGTGGACGGGCTCAAGCCTTATGTCAGGGAAGACCTTGCGAGCAACCTCTATGCGGCCTGGCCCGCCGAGTTAGTACAGAACCCGGACCACTGTTTTTTCTACAGCGGATTCAATACAACAAACGCACTCCTGATGGCCGCATGTAACGATGCCGACAATAAGTTCCAGTTCAAGGAGCTTACCGCCGCCATAGATTACAACGTTTCCGGAGACTTTGATACTTATGCTTTTACCGGGCGCAAGGACGCACAGGTCGGATATGAGTATTTACAGGTAAAAGTCACGGAAAAAGAGTTTATCATTGACCAGTATCACAGGACCCCCGTGGTGACAATCTCGGGAAGCATCAACGCTGGCATGGACGCCCTGCAGCAGATTTATCTTCCTGCCGGCACTGAATTACCTGCTGGTTTTGACCTCAAGTTTTATAAGGACGGCGAGGCTAAAAAGGTTTATACCGTCAAAACGGAAACAACGGCCGAGCCCGGAAAGCCCATTGACCTTGGCGACATTACTGCCGGGCTGAAAGACTTCCAGCAGGCCATCGATGTTACCAAGGCGGTGAACCTTGCTCCTGACGGCAACGCCAACTGCTATATTGTTACAGAGCCGGGAATCTATAAGTTCCCTACGGTGAAGGGTAACAGTTCAAAATCGGTTGGCACCGTAGAGAGCACAAAGGTGTTATGGGAAACCTGGAACAATGGAGAAACCGTGACAGAGGGCAGCCTCATAAGCAACACCATGTTCGAGGGAGGCCAGTTCTACTTTGAGGTTCCTTCGCCATTCCATGCCGGTAACGCCCTTGTCGCCGTTCTGGACGAGAATGAGACAATCCTCTGGAGCTGGCATATCTGGATGCCGGAGACAGAGCCCACTGCAGACGAATACGGTTATGCCGTGGGATGCAAGATTATGGGCCGCAACCTGGGAGCCCTGGTGGACACCCAGCCCGGAGTTATGGCCGATCCCCGTTCCTTCGGCCTGTTCTATCAGTGGGGCCGCAAGGATCCGTTCCTTGGCCCTAAGGAAGCCGGCTCAGACGAATCTGCAACATTCGTGGGAACAGCCATGACAACCCATTCAGAGCGCGTTACTCAGGATCAGAGCTCTGACGACCTTGAAGAAACGGCAACCATGCCCACCACCTTCCTAACGGTCACAGGAGCAGACTGGAACTTGATTGACGACCGCGAAGCCTGGGGAGACCAGGAGCGTTCCAACAAGAAGACCATCTACGACCCCTGCCCGTATGGTTACCGTGTAGGAGGACGTAAGCGTGGCCAGTTCTATGAGCCAGATAAGAATCCCGGAGTTGCGGCAACCTTCAGTGCCAGCGTTGAAAATGCGTATTACCTGATTGGTAATCCGTCTGCGGCATTCCCTCTCTGCGGATATCTCGACGAAGACGGGACTTATTACGCAGACGGCGCCTTGGTCTGGAACACTCATATGGACCACGATACTGCTAACTCCACATACTGTATGTTGGTGTCAGGCGGAAGCCTTAAGAAAGGCCAGAAGTCCCGTTCCATCGGCGCTTCCATCCGCTGCGAAACCTATGACGAATAGTACTGCTTTTATCCGCCAGGCTCTGACCGGCCTGGCGGGTGCCAAGACACAAACAAACTTGATATGAAAAAACTTGTTGCGTTTCTGTTAGCCATATCGTGCCTGCTTCTTGTCAGCTGCGGCCCTCAGGAACAGACCGGCCTGGTAATCGGCCCTCCTCCGCCCTCCGGCGGCGGAGAAACGGATACTCCTGACGGCCCGGACACTCCTGACGGCCCGGATACTCCTGACGATCCTGATAATCCTGATGGTCCGGATACTCCTGAACCCCCGGACATTCCCGGTCAGGGGGCAGACTTGAGCACATCCGGCACGGCAAACTGTTACATAATTTCTGCGCCCGGCACCTACAAGTTCAAGACCGTCAAGGGCAATGGCTCCACTTCAGTGGGCTCGGTCTCCAAGGCCGATATCCTCTGGGAGACCACGGAGGGAATGATAAAAGAGGTCGTTTACGGCGCCAATTATATTTACATCTCCACACCGGAAACCCTTAAGCCGGGCAATGCCCTCATCGCCGCCAAAAACTCGTCCGGAACCATCCTCTGGAGCTGGCACATCTGGATTCCCAAAACGGCAATCGAGGCCGATATGTACGACTTGTCCTGGTACACGATGATGGACCGTAACCTGGGTGCCCTTGAGGCGGCTTCCGCCTCGGCGGGCCAGGATTCCTACGGCCTCCTGTACCAATGGGGCAGAAAGGATCCTTTCCCCTGCCGGAACGCCTCATCCAAAAACGGCGGCACCATGAGCCTTGCTCAGTCAATAGCCAATCCCACTACCTTTGCCGACAACAGCGGCACCTGGATGTCCAGCGTAGATAAGACGGTTTGGGGAGACGGCGGGTCAAAGACCATCTACGACCCCTGTCCCCCGGGCTATAAAGTGCCTCAGCGTGAAGATGTCACAATCATTTTCCGCACGGACAATCTCTCCGGAGAAAAGGGCTGGGAGTATTCTTCCGGTAATGCGTTCGCCCTCGGAAATCCCAAGGTGTGGTTCCCTTATTCCGGTTATCTTGATGTTTCCGGAAACTTCGTTGAGGCAGGATCCCAGACCAAGATCTGGAACTCCCACATGGATACGGCCAACGATCAAGGTTATGGAATTTTTGTAACAGGGAACAGCTCAAACCGTTCTTCCCAGAAGGCCGCCCAGGGCGGAAGTGTCCGCTGCATATCAGAAAAGCAGCAGCCCTTCACCAATGAGCCCGGAATGCCCGTACAGGGGAGTTATACCCGCAAGGTGTTCGATTCCGGAGTTGAGGAACTCTCCGGCCTTTGCCTCAGCTGGGATAAAACATATCTTTGGGGTGTTGGAGACCAGGGAGAGCTGTACAAGTTCACTAACCTTGACGGCGGAGTGGATGCCATTACTTACACCAGCGTCTGGACTTATAGTGCCGATATGGAAGGCGTAACCATAGACCCCGGTTCCACTATGCTTTATCTTGGCATTGAGAGTGACCGCGTTTACAGGGTTCCGTCACCATATAATTCAAAAACCACTATCTTTGTCATTGACGATGCTGCAAATATGGGTAATTCCGGTGTAGAAGGCATCACCTGGCATAAGGGAGATCTTTACGTCGGCGCCCAGAGCGGGGCTACGCTTTGGTGTTATACCCTGGACGGAACCAAGAAGTGGAAAAAGCAGCTTGGCTCCATTGCTCCCGGTGTGGAAGAAGTGGGAGACCTTTACTATGATTCGGAAACAGACCTTCTTTGGGTGGCGGATTCCGAGGCTCACAAGCTCTTTGTTTTTGACGGTGACGTTACTAAACTTAAGGCTATCTACGACGTTTCCTTTATCGGCAACGCCGAATCCGTTTGCGTAGACCACCAGCGCAATTGCGTGTGGGTCGGCGATGACGGTACTTCATCCAAAATATACAAAATCACCTTCACCGGTTTATAAGCCGTGAAGCTTAATTAATTATGAGAGTGCATTATTTATTACCCTTGCTCCTGGCTGTCCTTGCGTGCAATACGCCCAAGGAGGACACAGATTGGATTAACAATTACAAGCCCACCACAAACACAGATGATCCCGGAACCGACCCCGGTGATGACACCCCCGGAACCAACCCCGGGACCAATCCGGGTACTCCGGACGGAGGCTACATCATCGTGGGCTATGACTACGGTTCAAATAGCGACTCTTTCCTTCCGGATCCCAAGTATCTGACTCACATAAACTTTGCATTCGGCAAAATCAAGAGTGACCATCAGACGCTGGAAATCAAGAAAGAATCCCGTCTCCAGAAGATCGTGGCGCTGAAAAAGACCAATCCCGCCCTCAAGGTTATGCTGTCCATAGGCGGCTGGGGGGCCGATTATTTCAGCGGAATGGCGGCCAGTGAAACCAACCGCAAGGCCTTCTGCAACAACTGCCTTGCCGCAGTTAACAAATACGGCCTGGACGGTATAGACCTTGACTGGGAGTACCCCGGAGAAACCACCTCGGAGAATATCGAGGCTTCCTCCAGCGACAAGGCCAATTTCACCCTGCTGGTCAAGGAATTACGTGAAGTGCTCGGCAAAGACAAACTCATTACCATGGCTTCATCGGCCGATAAGGCTCACGTGGATTATCCCGAGGTCCTCAAGTACATGGACTGGGTGAACATCATGACTTACGATATGGGTTCTCCCAAGAGCAGCTCGCCCCGCCACAACGCGCCCCTGTACTCTTCTTCAATGGCCAAAAACTATTGTGACAAGGCCGTGACCCTTCATCTTAACGCCGGGGTCCCTTATAACAGGATGACTCTGGGAATGCCTTTCTATGGCAGGGATAACGGCCATGCCTTCACTGAGGGAGATGATGACAACTTTGTCTATTTCAAGGATATCAATATCGGCAATTGGGTAGAGCGCTGGGACGACCAGGCTAAGGTCCCGTATCTCACCGACGCCTCCGGCACCATGGTCCTTAGCTATGACAACGAGCAGTCCATAAGCCTGAAGGCGGAATATGTGAAACAGAAAGGCCTGAAGGGCGCAATGTACTGGGCTATCCAGGGAGATGACGCCAACTGGACCCTTTCCAAGGCCATTGCCGGCCCGCTCCTTGGCTGGACAGCAGACGCTTCGGAGTCTTTCCTTGCCACCAATGCATATATTGAAAAGTATATGTCGGAGGTGGACTACGGCAGCACACTGTATTATGGAGAGGAAGGACATTCCAAGGTAAAAGGCTATCCCGGCGGCGGCCCCAGCGTGAACAATGAGGAGCTTCCTCCCACGTACACCATAAGTTGGAAAGCTGCATCTGGCGCCCAGAAACTGGTGGTCAGCGAAGGAGACTGGAGCAGGGAATACAGCCTTTCTGCTGGCGTTTCCAGCCAGGATATAACCAACCTTGTCCCTAACACCACCTACCAGTGGAGGGTCACTTCCACTAATGACGCGGTGGTTGCCAGCGGGAGTTTCGCAACTCGCGGCCATCTGCGCCAGGTGTACTATGAGCCCAATGTACGCAACGGGCGTGACCTTGGCGGTTACAAGGGTTATGGCGGCAAAACCGTGGTCTATCACAAACTTTACCGCGGAGGTGCCATCCACGGCTCCCGCACAAGTTCCTCCGGCAGGAAAGAAATGCTTGCCGAGGGAATCAGGGCCGAGGTTGATCTCCGGGAGGCCGAAGATGTCCCGTCATCGTCTCCCCTTGGAAGTGACGTGGATTTCTATGCCCCGGGCTTTGACAGCGGCTACAATGAGATGGTGCGTGATAACAAGCCCAAGGTGAAGGATACCTTTATGTGGGTTGTACAGAAACTCCGTGAGAGGAAACCCGTCTACTTCCACTGCGCGGCTGGCCGTGACCGTACCGCCACGCTAGCCGTTCTCCTGGAAGGCGCGCTGGGCATAAGCGAGAGCGATATGGCAAAGGACTACGAACTCACATATTTCACTCCTACGGACTGGGGTATGTCAAAGGACGACGACGGAAATTATACGTTGTACAAGCACACTTATGACAACTACAGTTACGGTTCCATCCACTCAACCATTTTCAAGGAAACGGACAGCGGCACCTACCAGGAGAGGATAGTGAAGTATCTCCTTAATATTGGAGTCCCGCAGAAGGACATAGACGATCTCCGGTCAATTATGCTGAAATAATAAACAAAGAAGTAGCCTCACGGGCTACTTCTTGTTTTTTCTCTTGTCACGCTCCTTCTGGGCTCGTTTGGCCCCGGCTTTCCAGTACTTTTCCCACTGCTCCTCCGTGAAGAAACGCTTGAAGGAATTGTCTATCTTTTCCATCCATTTGTCGGAAATGGCCATATAGAGGTCCGAGTTTTCAACCCGGGCCTTTTGCATGTCCAGGATCTCTGCCTGGCGGGCCCGTAAGTCATGATTAAGCGTTGAATCCACGTAGAATTCCTGCCAGTATTCAAGGTCCAGCATGTCTGTGAGGCGCTTAACCTCCTTATCTATGAATTCTGTCATCTGCTTCTCCCGCTGCTCCGGGGTCTGGGGCGGATTCTGGGCCGATACCCCCACGCTCAGGAACAAACAGGGCAGGGCAGCAATGATAATCTTACAAATTTTCATATCTTTGTAGTCTTGTAAACTCAAATGCAAAAATACGCATTTAATGGAAAAAGGACAAATACTCAAATCTCTTCTGGTGACAGGCGCTCTCCTTGCCGCCAACATAGAAGGCAATACTTGTACCAATGTGATCGTAAGCCGCGGCGCCAGCAAGGACGGATCCGTCCTGGTGTCATATGCGGCAGACTCCCATTACCTCTTTGGTGAACTCTACTACAAGCCTGCGGCAGATTGGAAGGCCGGCAGCGTCCTCAATATCTACGACTGGGATTCCAACCGCTATCTTGGAGACATAGAGCAGGTTCCCCACACCTTCCAGACAGTTGGCAACATGAACGAGTACCAGGTGATCATCGGTGAAACCACCTGGGGCGGCCGTCCGGAGCTTGAGGACAAGAAGGGAGGAATAGACTACGGCTCCCTTATCTACATAACCCTCCAGAGGGCAAAATCGGCCCGTGAAGCCATTGACATCATAGTGGACCTTGCCAACACCTACGGCTACGCATCGGAGGGAGAGACCTTCTCCATCGCCGATAAAAACGAGGCCTGGATAATGGAACTCATCGGCAAGGGAATGAATATCCGCAACGGCGTCAACGTGAACAAGGGCATCGTGTGGGTTGCCATGCGCGTCCCGGATGGAGCCATCTGCGCCCACGCCAATCAGGCCCGCATCGGCAAGTTCCCTCTAAATGACCCGGATAACTGCCTCTATGCCCCTGACGTAATCCGTTTTGCCCGCCGCAAAGGATATTTTGACGGGCCGGATTCCGAGTTCTCATTCAAGAAGGCATATTGCCCCGCAGATTTCGGCACTGTCCGCGGCTGTGACTCCCGCGCTTGGAGCGCCTTCAACATCCTCACGGACGGCTGGTTCTCCTTCTACGATGATGAGGGTAACGCCGTCACCAAGGACGCCTACAGCTATCTGGATTATGTAATGGGCCAGAATCTGGAAGGGGATTTCCCGCTATTCGTGTTCCCCCGCAAGAAAGTTGGCGTAAAGGAACTGGCCGATGTTATGAGGGACCACTTCGAGGGCACCCCCATGGACATGACCCAGGATATTGGCGCCGGTGGAAACGCCCTTCCGTACCGCTGGAGGCCCATGGAATGGGAGTTTGACGGAAAGACCTACGTGAACGAGCGCGCAATCGCCACCCAGCAAACCGGCTTTTGGTTTGTGGGTCAGGCCCGTAACTACGTCCCGGACGTTGTTGGAGGCATCCTGTGGTTTGGCACGGACGACGCCGCAACTTCCTACCTTTCACCCATCTACACCTCCGTCACCAAGGTTCCGGAATGCTTCCGTGAAGGTAATGGAGACCTCCTCCACTATTCTCCTACGGCCTCTTTCTGGATCAACAACCGCATCTCCAACGCCTGCTACAAGATGTACAACATCATGGCTCCGTATGTGAGGGCAAAGGCCGATTCCTTTGAGCGCGACCAGATGGAGCGCCGCACTCACTCCGTGGACTCCATGGCCGTTGTCATGTACAACCAGGTTGTTGTGAAGCTACAGAAAAAACTGTCCTCCAACAGGGATGTGATGGTATCGGCCAAACCCTTTGCAAAAATTGTCAAATACGTTACGGATTACTCTGTAAACACCGCCCAGGAGCAATTTGCCTCATGGCAGAAACTGGAGGAAGAGCTCCTGATAAAATTCATGGACGGTAACGTCAAGCCCCAGAACCCCGACGGCACTTTCAAGCATTCAGAGTTCTCCAAGGGTATCCCTGAGAAAATTGAATGGCCCGGCTACACTGAACTCTGGAAAGAAACCGTAGCCCAGGAGCACGGAGAAATAATAGAAGTTAAAAACTAAACCTATATGACTTATCTTTTTTATCTGGTTCCGGCAGCGGCTGTACTGGCCCTGCTCTTTGCTTGGATTTTCTTCCGTCAGATGATGAAGGAGAGTGAAGGAACCGTAACTATGAAAGAAATCGCACAGTATGTGCGTGAGGGCGCAATGGCGTACCTCAAACAGCAGTACAAAGTTGTTGTCATCGTATTCATTGTCCTGGCAGCACTGTTTGCCGTGCTGGCATACGGTTTCGGCGTACAGAACCCCTGGGTGCCGTTCGCCTTCCTTACCGGCGGCTTCTTCAGCGGCCTTGCCGGCTTCGTTGGGATGAAAACTGCCACCTATGCATCGGCCCGTACGGCAAATGCAACAATGAGAAGCCTCAATTCCGGCCTCAAGATTGCATTCCGCAGCGGCGCCGTCATGGGCCTCACCGTGGTGGGCCTTGGCCTTCTGGACATCGCCATCTGGTGGAGCATCCTCAAGTTATTCTATGAGCCCACCGAGGCCCAGAACCTTGTGGTGATCACCACCACCATGCTAACCTTCGGGATGGGCGCTTCAACGCAGGCACTCTTCGCCCGTGTGGGCGGTGGTATCTACACCAAGGCAGCTGATGTGGGGGCCGATATCGTTGGCAAGGTAGAGCAGGACATCCCCGAGGACGATCCCCGCAACCCCGCCACCATTGCCGATAACGTTGGTGACAACGTGGGTGACGTTGCCGGTATGGGTGCAGACCTTTATGAGAGTTACTGCGGCTCCATCCTTGCCACCATGGCGCTTGGTGCATCGGCCTTCTTTGGAGACGGTACGGCCGTCCAGATGAGGGCTATCCTTGCCCCTATGATGATTGCGGCAATTGGCGTAGTTCTCTCAATCTTAGGCATTTATGTGGTTCGTACAAAGGAAGGCGCTTCACTGCAGGACCTCCTCGGTTCCCTCAGCCGCGGCACCAACCTTGCGGCCGTTCTCATCGCCCTGGTTTCCTTCGGCGTGTTCTACGTCCTCGGCTTCCCCAACTGGTGGCAGATGGCCCTTTCCGTGGTCAGCGGCCTTGTGGCGGGTGTGGTTATCGGCAAGATTACCGAGTACTATACCTCCCACTCTTATAAGCCCACCCAGAAACTGGCAGAAAGCGCCCAGACGGGTCCCGCAACCGTTATCATCAACGGCGTGGGCCTTGGCATGATCTCCACCGCAGTTCCCGTGGTCACCATTGCCGTAGCCATCCTTCTGGCCTACGGCTTTGCAACCGGCTTCCACTTTGGCGTTGACACTTTGAGTATGGGCCTCTACGGCATCTCCATTGCCGCTGTAGGTATGCTCTCAACCCTTGGAATCACCCTTGCAACAGACGCTTACGGCCCTATTGCAGATAACGCCGGCGGCAACGCCCAGATGAGTGAACTGGATCCTTCCGTACGTGAGAAGACCGATATCCTAGACTCCCTTGGCAATACCACTGCCGCAACCGGCAAGGGCTTTGCCATCGGCTCCGCAGCCCTTACGGCCCTGGCCCTCCTGGCCTCCTACATTGAGGAGATCAAGATTGGCTTCGGCCACCTTGCGGCAAAGGGCGGAGAAATGGCGGCGGAATTCTCACGTCTTGCACACGGCAGCATCACGGATATCGTGGAGCACTATGACATCACCCTCATGAACCCCATGGTTCTGGTGGGCATTTTCATCGGCTCCATGATGGCATTCCTCTTCTGCGGTCTCACCATGAACGCTGTGGGACGTGCTGCGGAAAAGATGGTCATCGAGGTCCGCAGGCAGTTCCGTGAGATTGCCGGCATCCTTGAAGGAAAGCAGCGCCCGGATTACACCAGTTGCGTACGTATCTCCACAAAGGCAGCCCAGCACGAGATGATCTTCCCGTCCCTCCTTGCCATCATCGTCCCCATGCTTGTGGGAGTGATCCTTGGCCCTGCAGGTGTTATCGGCCTCCTTGCCGGCGGCCTTGGCGCAGGCTTTGTCCTGGCTATCTTCCTTGCCAACTCCGGCGGCGCCTGGGACAACGCCAAGAAGTTCGTTGAGGAAGGCCACTTCGGCGGCAAGAACTCCTCCAGCCACCACGCCACCGTGGTAGGCGACACAGTGGGAGACCCCTTCAAGGACACCTCCGGCCCTTCCCTTAACATCCTCATC
>JAFZOU010000071.1 GCA_017550525.1 Bacteroidales bacterium | reverse complement strand
GGATGCTTTGTGTCAACGGCTGGCTGGTGGAGGAATGTGAAGGGGTGGACCATTGCATTTACGAAAAGGGAGGTAATCTATATGTCGAAACGTACAAAGGTGATATCCCGCGGGTGACAGATTGCCTTAAACGGCATTCGGCAAAAGTCGTCCGGCAAAAAGAGGCCAAGGCTTTCCCGGCTGTTCTCGAAGGGTATATCATCGTGGCCCCCCTGGTTTCAGACGCCCCCGTCCTGTCAGAGGAGAACTACTCCCTTCCTTCTTTGGAAAAAATACTGGTAGATAATCTGAGCCAAAAGGGAGAAGATGAAAAAGTACGCCAGTTTGCTTTCCAAAAAGCGATGGATGTGTATCCGGTAAATGTAAACCGGATGAAACGCTATGCGGCAAGACGAGGCTTGAAGGAAGAATTATCAACCTCTCTTCTCGCCCTGGACAATAAACGGATGGAGTTGTTCTCCGCCATGCAAAAGTATCTTGCTGGCATTCCAGTGCTTCGTGCCTGGGTTTTCGGTTCCTTTGCCCGTGGGGAGGAAACCCCGGAAAGTGATTTGGACCTCCTCGTAGATTATGATCCAACCGCCAACGTGTCCCTATTGGACATTATCCGCTACAAGAAAAAGTTGGAGAAACTGATCGGCCGGGATGTAGACCTGGTGGAAAACGGTTATTTGAAGCCCTTTGCCATCCCTTCGGCAGAACGGGATAAGTACTTAGTCTATGAGAGATAAGCTAAACGATCCTGCCCGGCTCCAGTTGATACGGGAAGCCATTGCAAACATTGAGAGTTTCATGCAAGGGACAAACTCCCCTGAAGCATTTGAAGGAAACAAGATCCTTTGCCACGCTGTGGCTTACAACCTTCAATGCATAGGGGAGGGTGTGTATCGGCTCTCAAAAGAGTTTATCTCCTCACATACAGATATTGACTGGGATGAGATAGAAGGTCTTAGACACGTTCTGGTACATGATTACTACATGGTGAATATGAGAACGCTATGGAACATTATCCAAAAAGACCTTCCCAATTTCAAGCACTATATACAGGCGCTGTAAGGCGTTAAAGTGTTCCGTGCCATCGTGGATGTAACGAGCTGATTATATGTATCTTATGCATTTATCCCCTGGTTAAAACGGCCAGGGGATAAATACATATATCGCAGACTGTCAATTGTTTACATCCACGGGAAGCTAATAGCGAATCGGGAGCTTATTGTCCTTGATGTACTCCATGGTTTCCAGCGGGATGTCGGTGCAAAGGTAGTCCGAGCCCATGAGGAAGGCCATGTGGGTGTCGGCGCATTTCTCGCCGGGCCAGAGGCTCACCAGCAGGCCGTTCTTGTGAGCGTACTGCACACTTTCGCGGCTGGAGGCGTTCACCGTGCACGCCAGGCGATTGATGCCCAGCGCTTTGCAGAGGTCCACGGTCTCATGACTGCAGGGTTTGCCGGTGATGTACATCACCTCGGCGTCGGGATGATGCGCCCGCAGATACAGCAGCGGACGGGGGTCGAAGGAGGTGAATACGAAAAGGGCGTCCTTGGGCTTGGCGGCCGTAACCATGGCATAGACCTCCTCACAGTACTTGTGCAGCAGCTCTTCGGGATAGAACTCCTGACTGGTCTTCATCTCAAACTCCACGTACAGGCCCTCGCAGGTCTTGAAAAAGGCCAGGAGGTCCTCCAGGAAGGGTACGGGGCGGCCGCCCTTGGTGGTAATGGAGCGGATATAGGCCGAAGAAAGCTCTTCGATGCGTCCGGTGCCGGTGGTGGTACGGTCCAGCAGGCCGTCGTGCATGATCACATACTTTCCGTCGGCCGTGATATGGATGTCGGTCTCAAAGCCGTGGCAGCCGGCCGCGTAGGTGGTTTTGAAGGCGGCCAGGGTATTCTCTTCCTGCTCGGCCTTTCCTCCGCGGTGGGCCAGCATCCGGGGCTGGGCATACAGC
>JAFZOU010000070.1 GCA_017550525.1 Bacteroidales bacterium | reverse complement strand
TATGAGCGTCACGGTAATCGCCGAGGAAAGCGGCTTCTCCTCCCGCAGCGCATTTTATCGTAACTTCAAAGAAATGACCGGCTTGAGTCCAGCCGAATGGAAAAAGTCGGCATTATCTACAGAGAATGGAAAATAATCCATGAGGCTGACCAAAAAGTCAATATGACTTAGGTCAGTCTCTTTTTTTATGTATGGATGAGGAGTTGGAGGAAGGGATACACTCCCGGGGGACTCCAGTCGCTTTGCTCCTTCCGGCCCCTCCCATTGTCTCCTGCGTCCCCGCTTTTGCGGGAACTTGTATCCAACGGGCCCCTCCCCCTACCCTTGTGCGGGGGTGCACAAGCCCCCGGGAGTGTATCCCTTCCTCCGACTCGAACATGGTATAAAAATATAGCTATTCTTTTGATTATCAAAGGAATAGCTATTGCTTTTGTCAATCTTTTTTGTTATCTTTGAATTGCAGTAAAAAGAAAAACAAAGTTGACATCAGGTATGGCAAAGGTAGTCTATAAATCTTACAATCGCAACGAGGGAAGCCTTTTTCCTGTGTATCTTTCTGATATGGTTCCCGCAGAGCATCCCGCAAGAGTAGTGGATGCCGTGGTTGATGGTCTGGATCTGACTGAACTGGAACGCACATACAAGGGTGGAGGTACGAGCAGTTACTCTCCCCGCGCCATGCTGAAGGTAATCATCTACGCATACCTGAGCAATGTCTATTCTGGACGGCAGATAGCTAAGATGTGGCAGGAGAGCATCATCTACATGTGGCTTGGGGGCACGCTGATACCCGACTTCCGTACCATCAATAACTTCAGAAGCCGTCGCCTGGTCGGGACGTTTGAGGGTCTGTTTACCCAGGTTGTGGAATTGCTTGTTGAAGAGGGCCTTGTGACGCTTGATGTGCAGTATATTGACGGAACCAAGATAGAGTCATCTGCCAACAAGTACACGTTTGTATGGAAGCGTGCAACGGAAACGAACAAGGCAAAGCTGGAGAAGAACGTCAAGGCTGTTCTAGAAGAAGTTGAGAGAATCCTGGATATAGAGCAGCGTGAGGCTGAAAATGAGCACCAGATGACGGCGGATGAGATGCAGCAGCGCACGGACCGCGTTCTGGAACGAATGAAGGAGAGGAAGGATGTCCTGACCAAGCAGCAGAAGAAAGCAGTTGAAAAGATTGCTGATGAAGGTGTTGGCAAGATGCGTGAGTACGAGGAGAAACTGGACATCCTCGGTGAGCGCAACAGTTACTCCAAAACGGATCATGATGCGACGTTCATGCGCATGAAGGAGGATGCGATGAACAATGGCCAGACGAAACCCGGTTACAACATCCAAATATCCACTGAGAACCAGTATATTACCAACTACGGTGCGTTCTGGCGGCCGACTGACCAGGGAACGCTGATCCCTTATCTGGAGGGCTTCAAGGAGCGTTATGGGATACAGAGCAGCACAGTCGTGGCGGACTCAGGCTATGGGAGCGAGATGAACTATGAGTGGATGGAGAATCATGATATCGAGGCCTATGTTAAGTACAACATGTTCCATGCGGAGGATAAGCGGAAAGCACGGAATAATCCCTTCCTTGTGCAGAACCTCTATTACAATGCGGAGGATAACTACTATGTGTGTCCACGAGGCCAGCATCTAGAATACATTGGGGATGAGCGGAAGACTTCCGAGTTGGGATATGTCTCTACCATCAGTAAATATCGCGCTCAGAACTGCACAGGATGCCCTTTTAAGGGGCTATGTCACAAGGCAAAGGGCAATCGTGTAATCGAGGTCAACCACAAGGCGGATGAGTATCGGGCAAAAGCGAAGGTTCGTCTTACAAGCGAGGAAGGCCTATACCACAGGAGTATGCGTCCTATAGAGCCGGAGGCTGTCTTTGGGGATATCAAGTACGACCACGGCTTCAAGCGCTTCCGCCTCAAGGGCATGGCAAAGGTGAGCGTTGAGTTTGGGCTGGTCGCGTTGGCCCATAACCTGCGCAAATACGCCCGTGTTCAAACACTTGAGAAGCCCATCACAACAGAACCTATGGTTGTGGCAATCCCAAATACAGACGAGAAAGTGGCCGCCTGACGCATTGAGGAAGGGATGTGGGGTGCCGGGGGGCTTGTGCACCCCCGCACAAGGGTAGCGGGAGGGGCCCACAGCCAAAGGCTGTGGGAGGGGCCGGAGTGAAGCGAAGCGGAACGGAGTCCCCCCGGCACCCCACATCCTTCCTTCATGACCACAAAAAAAGAGGTCAACTCACTTTTGAGTCAACCTCTTGAAAGTGTTGTAGGGAACTACTCGTTCACAAAGTTGCCATAATTTAGCTGGACGCCAACGCATTTGTTAGTTGCGGTA
>JAFZOU010000069.1 GCA_017550525.1 Bacteroidales bacterium | reverse complement strand
TCTGGACCAGTTCCACGTCCTTTTCAAGATCCACTTCCTCTGCCTGGGGCTGCCTGCCCACGCGTGTCTGGACGGGCTTTACCATCTCTTCCTCTTCCTCGAACTCAATCACAAGGGATGTGCGCTCCGGCGGCGGAGGATCAAGGTATGTGAGGCCGCTTGTAAGGCAAACTACCAGCGCGGCGGCGTGAATGCCCAGCGTAACCAGGATGCCGGTCACGTTGGCGTTTCTCGCTCTTTTTCTGTGTGCGCTGGTATGGCTGCATAATGCTATTCCGGTTGCGTTGCCAGGATTACCTTGTAGTGGTTCCTCTTTGCTATATTCATAACCTGGACCACCTCTCCCACAGGAACGGTCTGGTCACTGTAGATGGAGAACGTAGGGTCTTCCTCTGCGGAAAGAAGGCCGATAAGCTCATCCTCTACGTCCTGGAACAACGTGGGTTCCTGGTCCCCGTTGATGTGGTAGGTATAGGTATCATCTCCCCAGTCCTTGATGCTCACGCTCACCGTTGCCTTAGCGTTCACCTGTCCGGTTGATTTAGGGAGGAGAAGCTTGAGGGCGTTGGGGTTAATGAGCGTAGAGGTCACAAGGAAGAAGATAAGAAGCAGGAACACGATATCAGTCATACTGGATACCGAGAACTGCGCGTCTACCTTTGTGTTTCTCTTGAGTGCCATTATTCCTCTGATGCAGAAGGTTCGTTGATTACAATGTCAATGAACTCCATTGTGGAGCTTTCCATCTGGTACACAAGGTCACTGACCTTTCCGGTGAGCCAGTTGTAACCGAAGTATGCGATGATACCCACAATAAGGCCGCCCACGGTGGTGAGCATGGCAGTGTAGATACCGCCGCTGAGGAGGGTGATGTCAATGTTGTTTCCGGCCTTGGACATGTTGAAGAAGGCCTGGACCATACCCATAACGGTTCCAAGGAAACCGATCATAGGGGCGCCGCCGGCAATTGTTGCAAGGAGGGGAAGTCCCTTCTCAAGGCGTGCAACCTCTACGTTGCCGATATTCTCGATGGCGCTCTGGATATCGGCCATGGGCCTTCCCATACGGTTGATACCAGTCTCGATCATACGGGCCACGGGGTTGTCGTACTTGCGGCAGAGGGTGATGGCGCTCTTCTTTTTGCCATCGGTGATATAATCCCTGATGTCCTTCATGAAGTGGGGATCGATCTTGGATGCATTCTTGATAACCCACCACTTGCGGCCAATCAGATAGATTGCAAGGATACTGAGGGCAAGGAGGACCCACATGAGGGGACCGCCCATTGTGAACATTGAGAAAAGGCTCTCTGACATCTGCTGGGGCTCTGCTGCCACAGGGGCCTGCGCGGCCTCATTGATGGCATCGGCCAGGGCCTCCAGGGTGTCTGCTTGAAGAAGATGGAATAGCATATCTTAGTACTTTGTTATATATTCTTTTATTAACCTGCAAAGATACTAAAAAAACTGCTTTGTTCCAATAATGTTCTGTGTCTCAAACCTATGTGCTTGATTTCCGCCGATTATGCTCCACGCATAGTAGCTGGCAGTTCTCTGCCACGGTCTTTCCGCCTTCCACCCAGGGAGTGATGTGATCTGCCTCCATTTCGTCAATCTCCCAGTGGGCCTTTTCCCGGTGCTCTTTCACGCAGTGCGGGCAGATGCCGCCCTGGCGCTCATAGACT
>JAFZOU010000068.1 GCA_017550525.1 Bacteroidales bacterium | reverse complement strand
TCTTTTGGTGAATTATTGAGTCCGGAAACTGTTCCGTAACCTTCTGTGCGGTTGAGGGCGGGCATACGGCCTTCCTGGGCCTCGTAGATGCCTCGGGTGCCGCAGCCGGTGGTTTCCTCGGAGCCGTAGATTATCCATTCCGGATGGCGTGCGTGACGGCCGTCCACGTCGTTCTGCCTTATGTAGTTGTAGCCGTGAACCTCAAGGCCCTCTATGAGGGTGCCGCCGCCTGCGTTTGCGGCGGTTGTCTGTCTTGTGGGATCAAGGCTCCGGACATACTCCTGCATCTCCTTAACTATCTTGATGCCGCGGACGTCGTTCTCCAGGCCCCATTCCTCGTTCCCTACGCTCCAGAGTATCACTGAGGGGTGGGATCGGCCTTCAAGGACCATATTCTTGAGGAGGTGCCTGTGGTGACTGTTTACGCCCATGAGGCGGTTCTCGTCTATGAGGAGGATGCCCTCGCGGTCACAGATGTCAAGAAGGGCGGGGGATGCGGGATTATGGGAGCAGCGGATGGCGTTTACGCCCAGTTTTTTCAGTTGTTTAACGCGCCACTCTATAAGTTCGTCGGGCATTGCGGCGCCAACTCCGGCGTGGTCCTGGTGAAGATTTACGCCCTTGAGAATGAACTTTTTGCCATTGAGGAGGAAGCCGTCCTGGGCGTTGAACTCAACTGTCCTGAGGCCGATAGCAGTGCGGTACACATCCTCTCCAACCGTGGATTCAAGGGTGTAGAGATAAGGGTCTTCCGGGGTCCAGAGATGGGGTTCCGTCATTTCCTTGCCATCGGCATCCAGGATGCGGTGGGTGGCGCTGGGGACATCCGAATGGATGGTTACCTTGGTGCCGTCCCAGCTGGCCCAGAAACTGCCATCTGGAATGTACGGGCCATTGGTTTCTATTAGGTAAGCGTTCCGGTAGATGCCGGCGCCCTCGTAGAACCAGCCTTCCTCCAGGGTTGCATCGGCCCTTACCGTAAGGACGTTGGGGCCGCCGTTAAAGTCTATGTAGGGGGTTATGTCGTAGACCTGTGTGGCGTAACCGCTTGGCTCCGAGCCCATGAAGATGCCGTTGAACCATACGGTTGCATCACGGAATATGCCGTCAAACTTTATGGTGAAGTGATGCCCTTCCTGGGCCTTTTTGAAGGAGAGGGCCTTCCTGTACCAGCCCACGCTGGTCTCAGGATACTTCCAGCCAACGGTCTTGTAGCCGTGTGAGTGGCTTGCAAGGGAATCGCAGGGGAGGGCGGGAACCCAGTCGTGGGGGACGGTAATGTCCTCCCAGGCACTGTCGTCGAAGGTTTCCGTGTAGGGGCCCTGGTTGTGGATGGAGTGGGCCTTTGTGAGGTAGTTGAAATACTCCGTGCCCCGGCCCCAGTCCTTTCCGGGGTCCGATGCGTTTCCAAAAGCGAACTTCCAGCCGTTTTCAAGCCTTGATATTGTCTGCGCCCCTGAGGACGTTGTGGCCGCTATCAGAAAAGCCGCCATAAAAAACTTGATTCCCTTGTACATAGTAAGCAAATTTACTGAATTTTTTTGACTATATTTGTATAGTTAACACTGGAACTATGGCCAAACTTATAGAGAAAATTGGATACGGTCTGGGAGATGCCGCCGCCGGCGGAATTACCTGGAAAGTAATGTCCATCGCATTCCCCCTGTTCTTCACCAATATATTCGGGCTCACGGTTGCCGATACCGCCACCCTTATGCTTGTGGCGCGTCTTTTTGACGTGGTCACGGACCCTATGATGGGGGCGCTCGCAGACCGCACGCAGTCCCGCTGGGGGACGTATCGGCCCTGGCTAATATTTGGCGCCATCCCTCTGGGAGTGGTGTTTGCACTGCTCCTCTTTACCCCGGACTTCGGCCCGGTAGGAAAGCGCATCTGGGCATACTCCCTGTATCTCCTTATGATGGCGGTGTATACGGCCGTGAACGTGCCCTATGGCTCCCTTCTTGGCGTCATGACGGATGATGACAACGAGAAAAACGAGTTTTCCTCTTTCCGTATGGTGGGCGCCTATGCCATGGGTTTTGTGACGCTTCTTTCTTTCCCTTACCTCCAGAAGATGGTTGGCGGTACTCCGCAGCATCAGTATGCGGTTCTTGGCGTGGTGCTTGGCGCCCTGGCGGCTATCGGCACCCTTGCCTGCGGCCTCCTTACAAAGGAACGCCTCAAACCCGTTCGTGCAGAGAAATTCTCCTTCAAGCCTTTTGCAGACCTTTTCCGCAATAAGCCGTGGATATATCTCACGCTTATCGGCATATGCACAAATTTCTTCAACGGGTTCCGTTACGCTGTGGCGGGTTACCTCCTGGAATACTGCCTGCATGGGGACGTGACCGTTTCCGGCCTCATCATCAACTATACCGTGTTCATGACCTTCGGTGAGGTTACATGTATGGTGTTTGGCGGCCTTTCTCCCCGCTTCACCAAGTGGGTTGGCTCCAAGAAGAAGGCGTTCGGCTGGGCGGCCGTTATCTGCGCCGTCACTTCCATCGGCTTTTTCTTCATCCCCATGGATCCGGCGTATATCTGGGTTATGGTTGCAACGGTTATCCTTACCTCCATAGGTATCGGTCTCTATTCTCCGCTTCTTTGGTCCATGTATGCCGATGTCGCGGATTATGCCACCGAGAAAAACGGCACCTCATCAACGGGCCTTATCTTCTCCTCCGGCACCATGTCCCAGAAGTTTGGATCGGCCATCTCCGGCGCACTTGTGGCGCTACTTCTTGGCCTTGCAGGCTTTATTTCGGGAACGGATGCCGCAACGGGCCAGACGGTGGTCACAATTACCAATGAGGCTTCAGTCCAGACTATGATCTGGAGCTTGTTCTCCCTGTTCCCGGCCGCCATCGCGCTACTTATCCTGCTGCTCCTGAAGCTCTATCCTATTGATAAGTAGGGTCTTCAATTGGGAAATCCATGATGAACCGGCACCCCTTGCGGTAGTCCGGGTCCAGTTCCAGCGTGCCTCCAAGCAGGATGACGTGCCGTTTTGTAAGCGGTAATCCTACGCCCAGTCCCTCTGAAAGGCTGTCTTTCTTGTAGAAAGGAGTGAATATCTGTCCCTGATTCTCCTTGGGGATGCCCGGGCCTGTGTCCTCAAAGATGAACCGGACCCTGGTTTTGTTTGCAGTGACGCGGAGGGAGATGTTTTTTCCGTCGGAGTACTTGGCGGAATTGAACAGGATTTCACGGACACTCCGCATAAGGAAGAGATGGTCTGAAACAAAGGTGAAAGAGTCATCCACCTGGGAGTGGAACTTCACAGTAACGCCCGGGAAATAACGGTTTACGTACCCTATGCACTCCCTTGCAGCGTCGTTGCAGGAAACGGGCTCATATGTGAAGCTCACCATTTCGTCGTGGTATCCTTGGTCGGAACTGTCGTAGAGCATAAGGGACATCCTTGTGAGAGCCATAGCGTTGTAGTCAATCACCTGAAGGAGTTGCTCACGCTCTTCGCGGGAAAGGTCTGCGCCGGTAGTGTCACGGAGAAGCTGTGAAAAACCCAGGATCAGATTGAGAGGTGTCCGGATCTGATGGGTCATATTGGAGACGAATTCGCTCCTTCTGCTGATTGCATCCTCCAGGGCCGATGTTGCCTTCTGGAGTTCCTCGTTGCGTTTTGCCGCTTCCTCAATTGCGGCATCCAGGTCACGGATCTGGCTTCGGATAGTTACCTGCATATCGGCAAAACTGTTCTGCAGATGACCTATGGTGCTGTTGACGTTGCTGCGGGGAATGACGGTGGAGTAGTCTCCTTCGGAAATGCGCTTTGTCTGCTCTTCAAGGAGCCTCAGAGGCTCAAAGGCCCGCGCCACTATCCTACGGCACACGAGGAAGATGATGATAAGGCCGATAGCAACGATGATGGAAATACTAATCTGGAGGCGCCAGTATCTGTGAAGTACGTCACGCTCCGGACTCACCAGGGCGGCGCTGAGACTTGTCCCCGGAATGGGCTCATAGCATATCAGGCATAGCACGCCAGCTACTTTTGCGTGCATCCTTCCACTGTGGCCGGCCGTCATTTCGTGGCCAAGGGTAAGTTTGTCGGGGTAATACCTGCCGTTGGTGGGGGCAAAGATGGTCTTGACACCTGTCTTTGAGGAGTCAGGGTGAACCAGATACCTGCCGTCCTTGTCCAGGATCATAAAATATGAATGAGGATAGGGCTTCAGGGATGAGAGAGCCGTTGAAAGATCCTGCATTGATTCCTGGCTCAGGGGCTGAAGATAAAGCCTGGCACTGTCTGTCGCCTCGCTGAGTATACGGGAGGCCTTGTCCATAGCTATGGTGTGGAAATGGCGCCTGGATAACGCTCCGAAGATTCCGTTCACAAGCAGGAAAACCAGCACCGCAACAAAGAACATATTGAGGCTGATCTTCATCGGAAGAGACCGATTTACGCGTCCTATCAGTTTTCTCATATCGGCCTCAATTATTTCCCGTAAGCATATCGTTAAGGATCTCCGTCACCCTCACGCCGTTTTTTTCAATGTCCTTGAACACCTGCTTCATCTCCTCTTCTTCAAGGTTTCCTTTGCGCTCGTAGAGTTTGTCGGCCCCAGCCTGGATCTGGGCCACTTCATCGGCCAGCTGGTGGGTCATACTGCTGAAAAACGCATTCTTCAGCTTCCCGATCTCCTTGGTTTTGGCGTAGGTCTGGGCCAACACTTCCTGGCGTGACTCCTCACTCTGGGACAGATTCTTCAACTGCTCCAGATGCCCGGCAACCGTTTCCTGCATCTTGACATAACGGTTCTGAAGGCGCCCTACCTCATCGGTGCGTTTGGTCTCAAAGTAGGGGAGGTTGTAATTTCCTTTTGCGATGTTCCTGGTTGCGTACGTGAGTTTTCTCAGCGGCTTGATACTGATCCTTGCTATGGCTATGGCACCTGCGGAAAGCAGGATTATGCCCAGGATGATCATCAGGATTGAAAGGCGGAAACCAGGGTCAAACACTTCCAGAGCCTGGTCCACATTGCCCGCGGTCTCTTCACGGATTATGAGCCGCGTTCCTATGGTCATTGCAAGGATGGTGGCTACAAGGAGACTACCTACAGAAATCACTGTCCTCAAACAGATTCTGGAAGATAAGGTCCGGGGCAAGAAGTCTCTGGGTTTAGGCATAGAAGTTTCAGGAAGTGTGGTTGCGATTCAAAGTTACAAAAAAACTCTATAACTTCAAACTCCTCCCCCTGCTTTGTAATGCCGATGCGGTGTGGCTTAACTGCCTCATTATCAGTTGTTTGCGAGGTTGTTTGGGATTGCCGGTAATCCCAAAGACCTGTGTAACCACCTGTGCCCCAATTACTTGGCTTCCACCGGTAAGTGCAGGTACTTATTGATCTGCGACGGTTTTGCGGCTGTTCTTGCCGTGAGTATCTTATATAGGTCCATTTTCCTGTAAAACGGTAATCCGGGAATTGCCCTCACACTTGAGATGTGCCCCTGGTTCATCAGTATCTGTGTGCAATCGGTATAAACGGCATCCGAATAGTTGTCCTTATCCTCACGGATTTCGTATTCACCACCGGTATTATCGTGAAAACTTCGTAGCATAGCATCATAATCACCGTAGTAACTAATTGCCCCTACATAGTCTATGACGTTCCAAGTACTGATAATATAATCGGCCAGTTGCTGAACCTCATCTGAGTTCAGTCCATTCATCCACAGATCCAGTTGGGAATAATGCACCCACTCTCCTTTCTTGTATATTGCACGTACGTCCTGGAGGGCCCGCCTTAGTTTTGATGAGGCGGCCGATTCATCCAGTGGCTTTGAAAAGGGATGTCGGTTCTTGAAATACTTGAGAAAATTCCAGCGGTAGTCCTCGGCCCTCTGGGTAATCTTTCTCTCCACCGGGTTATTGTAATTATAATTGATGGTTGTGCGAACCGCTTTGTTGCCAAGTTTTACCGCGCTGCCGAATCTCTCCTGCATAAGGGATCCCCGTCGGTGTCTGGACCGGTTCCATTGTTTGGCAAAGATTCTTGTATACTGCTGCACAAACTTCACCATCTGCTCCGGGCTTTGGAAACGGCAGGCACTGTGAAGATGGTCCGGCATAGGGCAGAGTGCCAGCACGGTGACGTCCATTTTATCGGCCAGAGTACAATAGATTGTAAAGTACACAAGATAATCTCTCAGCGAGTAGAAGATGACCACTCCGCCCCTTGATTTCTGGTAAATGTGGTGAACTTCACCCTCAATCATTTTCCGTTTCATTGGTTCATTTTTGAGGGCCAAAATATGCATTTCAGGCACTTTAAACAAGGGGTGGGCGAAAGAAAGCGTTGTTTCACGTGAAAGTTTTTACGTTTCAGGGGATTAGAGGTGTGATACTACTCCCAGATGACAAGGGCTTTCAAGAATTTGAAACTTTTTTTCTCTCCTGCGCGGCCATCAATATGGTGATGGGATTCGTTTTCAAGGGCCGATAAAGCGGCGTTCACCCTGGAAAGATTCACGTTGAGCTCGTTGGAGAAGATGTCCATCAGGCGGGCGACGCTCCTTTCAATCTTTTCAGGAGAATCGGTGCGGGTCACCCGGGAATAGAGGCGGGTAAGTTCCTCCTTATGGTCGCCGATGTCTTTCAGGGCGATCCCCTCCGGATGCCGCAGGAAAAGGAGCAGGACGGCCTTTGACATCGGCCTCATTATCAGTTCTTCCTGGCCGATGAAAATTCTCATCCCACGCGTGATGCGGATGATTTCCCGCGGCGGAGGCGGGGTAAGTTCCAGGGCCGATGCTGCCTGCACAAACTGCGCAACCTCCGCAGCCTCCCTCTCCTGAGCCACGGCGGAATAATCCGGAGGGGAACTCTCCAAGCAGTTCCCGGCAAGGTGGAGGAAGTAGTAAAGGACAAGTTGGCTGTTGTAGGTCATAGGGCTACGGTTTTATGGTGCAAAGGTAGGAAATGGCCACAAGCCGGGTGGAGGTTAAGGTGCTGGAACACAGTGGGTTATAGAGTTGTTTGGGATTACCGGTAATCCCAAATAACTCTATAAGTGACTGATAATAAGCGGGTTAATCTCCACCGCGTCGGCATTACAATTAGGGTGGTACCGCCAGGGGAGAACTATAAAGGGAGGGAGCAACAAAAAACGCAGGCCGATGTGCGGTCTGCGTTAAGTGATTGCTGTAAGAAGCGGTAGGAGTGGGGCCGATCCGGACTGAACCCTGCCGGAACCCCGTTTGGTACTACCAGCGGTCTTCGTCAGATACGGAGAGCTTCTTACGTGCGTGGCGGCGACGGGCGCTCAGGACGCGGCGGCCGTTGGCGGAGGCCATGCGTGCGCGGAAGCCGTGCTTGTTCACACGCTTGCGACGGGAAGGCTGAAATGTTCTCTTCATAATATCTTATTTTTTATATTTTCGCGTAATGGACTGCAAAGGTAGTAATTCCCACTGAAAACACCAAATTTTTTTTCATAAAAGGTAGGAGGGTTATATTCACAAAACTGTGGCCACCCTCGGCCGCATAAGAGGGAGGGGCCCACGAAGTGGGAGGGGTCGCGAAGCGACGTTTTGTGAATATAACCCTCCTACCTTTCAATATGTATAACCAGTTTCCCGTCATAGTAGGAATCCTGCAGCCAGGAGGATACAGGCCAGGTGTGGACGGAGCCTCGGGGAAGGTGATACCTGCCCATAACGGCGGCAATTTCCTCTGAGATGTCCCCGCCCTTGAGGTAGAGGATGCCCTTGTCATAGGAACCCTTAACCCACGGGTAAAAGTCCGGGAGGGCGGCAACGGCACGTGAAACAACAAAGTCAAAAGAGCGGCCAAGGGATTCTGCCCGGGCGTTCACAACCTGAACGTTAGATAACTTCAGGGCCGATGCAACAGCCTGAGCCACAATTGTTTTCTTCCCCACGGAATCACAAAGGGTAAACTGCGCGGAAGGGAAGAGGATTGCAAGGGGAATGCCCGGAAAACCGCCGCCTGTCCCAAGGTCCAGCACGGAAGCGGAAGAGAAGGATTCATACAGCCCCGGCACAGTAAGAAGATACCGGGCTATTGCAAGGGAATGTAGCACGTGGTGCTCATATACGGAGTCAATGTCCTTCCGGGAAATCACGTTTATCTTTGCGTTCCATTCTCGGTACAGGCCGTCCAGGGCCTCAAAGCGCTCCTTCTGGATATCCGTGAGGGCAAAGTCCTTCCCCACAAAAGATATGAAGTCCTGAAAACTCATTCCACTTCCCCCCTAAGCATCATCTGGGCCAGGTGCTGCTTGCCCCGGCGGATACGTGTGCGGACAGTATTGAGTTCCAGCCCAAGTTCCTGCGCAATTTCCTCGTACTCAAGTTCTTCTATCATATACTTTATCATCACGTCCTTGTACAGGGACGGAAGTTCGTCTATGAACTGCATAAGCCTCTGATGGACTTCGTCGTTGATGATTTCCTCTTCCGGCGTAGTGTCCGTAAGTTCCGCGCTGGAAGGGTCTCCCTCCGTGGCCTTGTGAAGGATGCCCTCCTTCTTGTGGTCTTCCCGTTGGATGCTTGAAAGATGGTCAAGAGCCGTGCGGGTGGCTATGGTAAGAAGCCACGGCCGGAATTCCCGCGTCATATCAAAGGCCGATAAAGCCGAAAACGCCTTCTGGAAACTCTCCGACACTACGTCGTCTACATCGGCCTTCCATTTGAAATAGCCGGTTACACGGCCGCGGACGGAGGGCTCGTGGATTTGATAGAGCATACGGTAGGCCATCTGGTCTCCGGCGATTGCCCTCTGTATTAAGTCTTTTTCGTTTTCCATCAATGCGCCTCCAGCCAGTTGGCGCCGGCCGAACACTCAACGGTGAGCGGCACGGACAGTTTGATAACGTTTTCCATCACCTCAGTGACCATTGCCTCGAGGGCGGGAACCTCAGAAGGGATGGCGTCAAAGAGGAGTTCGTCGTGGATCTGCAGCACCATCTTGGAGCGGAATCCGCCCTCTTTTAGCCGCGCGGCCACGCCTATCATCGCAAGTTTTATTATATCGGCCGATGTCCCCTGGATGGGAGCATTCACGGCATTTCTTTCTGCAAGGGCGCGGACGGTAGCGTTGCGGGCGTGGATGTCCGGGAGGTACCTGCGCCGCCCAAACAGCGTTTCCACATACCCGTGCTCCCGCGCAAAGGCGATGGACGAATCTATGAAACTGCGGATGGCCGGGAATGACGCAAAATAGTCCTCTATGAGGCTCTTTGCAGCGCTTCTGGACAGCCCCAGCCGCTGCGCCAGCCCAAACGACGATATCCCGTACATTATCCCAAAGTTGGCGGTTTTGGCCTGGCCTCTCTGCTCGCGCGTGACTTCCTCCACGGGAATCCCGAAGATCTTTGCGGCGGTGGCGGCGTGGACGTCCTGGCCATCGCGGAAGGCCGTGCAGAGGTGCTCGTCGGCGCTGAGGTGAGCCATAATCCTCAGTTCAATCTGGGAGTAGTCGGCCGATACAATAACGCCGTCAGGCGTTCCCGGCACAAAGGCTTTGCGTATCTCCTTGCCGCGCTCCGTGCGAACGGGGATGTTCTGGAGGTTGGGGTTGGAACTTGAAAGCCTCCCCGTTGCCGTAAGCGCCTGATTGAACGTTGTGTGCACTCTGCCATCGGCCTCACTTACGTATGAGGGGAACGGCTCTATGTACGTGGAAAGGAGTTTTTTGACGGCCCTGAATTCCAGGATTTCGTTCACTATGGGATGGCGGTCCGCTATCTCCTGAAGGGTGGCTTCATCGGTGGAATACTGCCCCCTGGCGCTCTTTTTGGCCTTGGGGTCCAGGCGGAGTTTCTCAAAGAGGATGTCTCCAACCTGCTTGGGGGAGGATATGTTAAGGGCAGGGTCTCCGGCCATTTCACGGATGCGCGCCTCCCTTTCCACAAGTTCCACCCGAAGGGAATCGGCAAAGTGGGAAAGTTGCCTCAGGTCCACCTTTACCCCGTCCCTTTCCATCTGGGCCAGAACCTTGGAAAGAGGCTCTTCCATCTTGTCGTAAAAGTCCGGGAGGTCCTTCCTCAGGGCATCCCCAAGGAGCACCATTGCGGCGGCCTCAAGGCTGTGGGACGGCTCATCCTCCGGCGGGAGTTCATCAAAGAGTGATCCCGTTGAAACTATTTCCGGAGCCTTCTCAAAGTCTATCCCAAGGATGGTTTTGGAAAGTTGGGCGGGGTCATGGCTGCGTTCCGGGTCTATGACGTAGTGCATCAGGCGGACGTCGTTCCAGCGCCCTTCAAGGCTTATTCCCTCTGCCGCCAGGATGTTTGCGGCCTTCTTGAGGTCATCCCCGTATTTTTCAACGGCAGGGTTTTCCAGAAGTTCTTTTACGGAAGGGCCGATATCCACGCACGCCGCCGCCTTTCCGTCACTGAGAGTAATTCTTCGGCCGGATACAACAAGGCCGATTTTCCCGGGCTTTGCAGCCTCCAATTCCTTAAGGCTTACATCCTTGACGTCAAGTGATATGGTTTCTTCCTGGATGGGCTCCGGAGTAAGAAGCGTGTCCTCATCCGCTTCAATGTGCCCGGAGAGGAAACGTTTCAGAGAACTGAACTCATAGAAATCAAAGAGCTGGGCAAGTTTCCCCTTGAAGTTGCCGGAATACGCCATGTCCTCCAGCGTTACCGGGAGTTCCATGTCCGTTTTGATTGTCACAAGGGCCTTGGAAAGGGCAATGTGCGGACGCGCTTCCTCAAACTGGGCCTGCTGCCTGGGAGTGAGTTCTCCAAGATTCTCATAGATGTTCTCCAGCGTGCCGTATTTGGCAATGAGCTTTGCTGCTCCAACCTCTCCAACGCCGTTCACGCCGGGAACGTTGTCGGCGGTATCTCCGCATATTGCAAGCATGTCAATTACCTGCGACGGGCTGGAAATGCCCCATTTCTCGCAGAGCTGCTGAACGCCCACAAGTTCACTTTCAGACCCTGCCTTTCCGGGTTTTAACTGGAAGCAGTGAGGGCCTATCAACTGCCCGTAATCTTTATCCGGCGTTACCATAAAAACGTCCAGGGACGGCCCTGCGTTTTGGGTGGCAATGGAGCCAAGGACGTCATCGGCCTCAAAACCGGGAATCATGACAACGGGGATATTCATAGCCTGAACAAGCTCCGTGAGGGGCTCCAGGGCATCAATGATAAGCTGCGGGGTAGGGGGACGGGTGCCTTTGTAGGCGGGGTACATCTCATTGCGGAAAGTGCCGCCGGGGGGGTCGAAGGCCACTGCCACGTGAGTTGGCTCCTCCCGGCCGAACATCTCCAGCAGGTACTTTGTGAATCCGTACAGGATGGACATATCCTGCCCCTTGGAGTTAATCATTGGCCTTCTGAGGAACGCATAGTACATCTTGAATACCAGCGCGTGCCCGTCTATGAGTAAGAGTTTGTTCATAGGCTTCAAAGATACAAATAAAAATGATTAACTTTACGGTATGAGAAAAATAGTTTTAGCTTTGGCGGCCCTTATCCTTTCACTCCCCGTGATGGCCCAGAAGGTTTGCGCCCACCGCGGCTTCTGGCAGTGTGAGGATGCAGGCAATGCCCAAAATTCCATAGCATCCCTGCGCCAGGCCCAGGACGGCGGCTTCTGGGGCAGTGAGTTTGACGTGCATCTTACCGCAGACAGCGTTGTGGTTGTGAACCACGATCCCACCCTTAACGGAATCCCAATCCACACAAGCACTTATCGTGAACTCCTGAAGGCTCACCTTCCAAATGGAGAGTTCATCCCTACGCTCAACGAGTACCTTCATCAGGGGGCAAAATCGGACTGCATGCTGGTTCTGGAAATAAAGCCCCAGGATACCGTGGAGGCCACTCTGGAACTTGCCAGGCGGTGCGTGTGGCAGCTCCGGGCCCACGGCCTTCTGGACCCTTCACGCGTGATGTTCATCTCATTCAGCTATGACGCCTGCAAGTGGATAGCCGCCAATATCCCAGGCTTCCAGAACCAGTATCTTGAAGGAGTGGAGGAGCCGGAGGAAGTATTTGCCGATGGCATCAACGGCATCGACTACCATTACATAGCCTTCCATAAGCACCCGGACTGGGTGGCCCGCGCCCACGCCCTCGGCATGACCGTAAACGTATGGACCGTGGATGACCCTGAGGAGATGCGTTACCTCAAAGACCTTGGCGTAGACGTCATCACCACCAACTGCCCGGATTTAGCCGCTGGGCTTTAGTATTCAACCGTCACCAAAACGGGAAAATGGTCTGACAATAATCCCGCATCTGTGACCACTTTGCTTGAAGTGACCCTCACCGGGGCGCCGCCCTTCCAGGAGAAGATATAGTCTATGCAGCCGTGAGGGTCATCAGAAGAGTAGGTGAAATCCGTCCCGGAAAGCTGCTCCCATTCCTCTTTCATAAGGCCGATAACCTCAGACTCCGGCTTGGAATTGAAGTCCCCGCAAAGAAAAACGGGCTTTGAGGTGCCGCTATAATTGGCTTCAAACCAATTATTTATGTGCCTTGCCTGCTCCAGGCGGGCCTGCCGGCCCAAATGGTCCAGATGCACTGATGCAAACACGCAGTTTGCCGTTTCCGCAACAGCCATGCTGCGGGGCTCGGCTCCATCGGCCATCGGCAAAGCCACGGTGTAAGAAGCCAGTATTTCAGAAGATGACAGCACCCCGTTTCCGTATGCGCCGCCCGCAAAGGGGAACGCGCGTGCAAAGTGGAACGGCCGCCCGTCAATGGCCTTTGACAACTCTTCCAGTTGGAAAACGGGGGTTCTTCTGTTGCAACTGTCAAGTTCCTGTATGGCGGCAAGCGATGCACTTTCCACAACTGAAGCAATGCCATCAGTTCCGTGCCGGACGTTATATGTCATCAGGTCCAGAGACTGAAGAGCCGGTGCGTGGCGGAAGAGCCTTAGTTCAAGTTCCCGGCATTCACGGTCAAACGCTTCCGGATCAAAGGACTTTCTTGAACGCAGACAATCCAGATGCGTATTAATGAAGAGTTCCCAGCGTGGAAGGTAATAGGCCCTTGTAAGTCCGCTCCAGGCCCTTGACGCGTAGTCCCCGAGGTTCTCCGTGTTGCCCCAGCGTGTGATAAGGTGCCAGGCATTGTCCCTGAAACCACCCCATGAATCGGCCTCCTGCAGCCATTTTTCCGCCCGAAACTGCGGGAGCGTGTATGCCAGGGAGTCAATCTCCAGCATAAGCGCCTTCATAGAGTCTCCAATTAATTGGGCCGATGAAAGGTCTCCTTCACGGCACGCTGCCACAAACTCGTCCCGGAGCGCCGCAAAGCGGTTTCCTCTCACCTGGATGCCAAGGGTTACTGCATCGGCCTTCCAGGCGGCAAGATCCGACGGATTCTCAAGAAGACGGCCGTGCAGCCTCTCAAGGGTTGCCGGATCATATGGTGTGGTGTGGTTCACCCTCCAACTGGCGTGGCCTTCGTCGGACGGCCTGCCGCAGAAGAGCATCCCTTCAGAAAATGAGCCGCGGATGTAGATGCTGTCGGCCATATCTTTCCAAAAACCTGCAGGGCTGCCCCGCCTGGAATCAAGCCCGGACAGCCACTCATTATCTGGCAGAGAAGGCTCCCAGGCCCTTTCCATTACGTACTCATACAACCAGCGGTTAATGCCAAAGGCCTCCAGCGTACAGCCTATTCCGGATGCGCCGCCGGAGGAAAGAGCCTCCGAGATGCGCTCACTTTCCTTCCGGAAAGGCCCCGCAAGGCGCGTATTTCCGCCGAAGTTCCCAAGATAGCAGAAGATATAAGGCTGCCCGTAAAAACCGTCTGTAAAGGTCCATACTGGCGTATGTTCCGTGTAATAATCCAGAAGTATGACCTTACCCCGGGGCACTGCCTGAAGATATGCCTTCACGTTTTCCGGCGTCCAGTGCTTCCGGTCATAGTGGAAAAGCCAGCCCATCTGGAGCCAGACGGCATTGGTATCTGCCGCCGCCAGTGACTCATAGGCCGATTCTCCTATTGCCGCCAGTGTTTCCGGGTCCCAGGAAGGCGCTTCAACCTCGTTGAAAAGGTCCATCCCATAGATGTGGTCAGTGCCGAAAATCTTTTCCTGCGCTGATAGAAACTCCTTCTCAATCACTCCATACAGGGAATCCGTGGGAGAGAGGAAATGGCAGAGGTTTTCCTTGGGGAAGCCGCCCCAGCGGGACACGTCCGTTATCCTGGCCTGAGGATAAATCTCCTTCAGCGCCTCCGGCACGTGGCCGTTGAAGGCCGGCAGGACGGGCTTCATTCCAAGGGCTCTCTCACGCTTAAGAATCTGTTTCTGGAGTTCCACCTGGCCGTCTATCCATTCCTGAGGCAGGGGACCGTCCTCTCCGTCAATATTGCACATACGGTTCCATGGAAGATGGGCTGGCCCCGTGAACCATGCCCGGATTTCATCGTCCGTAAGGCCGTGGAAGCGCAGAACTCCCTGCCACACTGCTTCCTCGCCGGTTATTGCCAGGGGAAGGTTTACTCCGTTAAGAGCCATCCAGTCTATGAGCCTTTCCCACTGCGGCCAGTCCCACCAGGGGAATTCGTAGCCGAAAGTGCAGTAGTTGAGGAAGAACCGGTAGGGGACAAGGGCGTGGCCGCTCACAGGCTCAGGCACAGCGGGCTGCACCGCAGGCACTTCCACCGGGTCTGAGGCGTACCAGGAGACGTCGGCCTTGCAATAATCCTTGATGAACCTGTTAAGCGCAACGGCCATTGCATTTGCCGAAGCCCCTTCAATCACAAGCCTTCCGCCCTTAGAGTAGAAGGAGTAACTTTCCGTGGTATCGGCCTTTTCCTTGAAAGATATGCTATACCCTGGCAAAATGCGCCCCGCAAGGCCCCTCGCGGCCCTTTCGGCCGGTGTGCTGCAGCCCCATAGCAGGGCCACCATGACAAATAATAAGACTGTCTTTTTCATCCTACCCAAAGATACAAAAAAAGCGGTACTCGCCAAGCACATTTTGGCCTCAAAACGTGCATCCCTAGTACCAATTGGTACTTGCCGAGCACATTTTTGACCCAAAACGTGAACGTTCAGTACCGGCATAAGCTGAAAACAAACAGGGCAACCCTCTGTGGGGCTGCCCTGAGTCGTTATTGGTTGATGATATCTTGAATCTCGGATTTAATGACGGGCAAATCTTGCTGGAGGGTTGCCCATATTATTGATTTATTGACTTTGTCATACCCGTGGACTATACGGTTTCTCAAACCATATAATTCATGCCAAGGTACACTTGGATGCAGGTTATAGAAATCATCAGAAAGCAAATTGACTTTTTCTCCAATTTGAATAAATTCAAGGCAAATGGCATTATAGTCCTTCAGGTTATTGAGAAAAGACTCTTCAGTTGTTGTCAGTAGAAGCGATTCAATATTGGAGATATTGTCCAAAATCCTTCTGAGGACTGATGTGTTGTCTTCAAACTGCTTCATAGAACAAGATTTTGTCTTTTTCGGCACTTTCCCTGGCAAAGTCTTCCAGACATTCATCCTCTATGAGGTCTACCGGCCTCTTTGTTGCCTTCTCCAGTTTTGTCTGGATTTTGAGGAATCCCAGCATGGTGAGGTCGTTGGGAGCCATCTCTACAAGAATATCTATGTCGCTGGAACTGGTTTCCTGTCCTCTTGCATACGATCCAAACAGCCAGGCTCTATTTACTGGCTCATTGGAAAGGACATATCTTATTTTGTCCAAAAGTATGCTGGTTGACACATTCATATCTGCAAAAGTAAACAAAAGAATTGTAAAAACAAACAGGGCAACCCTCTGTGGGGCTGCCCTGAAAGTGTGGTATAACAGTTGAGATTATTCGTAGCAGAGTTTGTAGAGGCCGAAGCCCACGTTCTGCATCTGTGCAGCTATGTAAAGATCTCCGTTAATCACTCTGGTGGTAATATCCATGCCGCTGTTGCTGGCTGCAAGGCCACCGGATACAAGATCACGACGGTACAGACGGGTGCCGGTACTTGCAACCTTGTTCCAGCTGTCTGTAAGTTCTCCCTGCCTTACACGGACATAACCTGTCTTGTTGTTAACGAAGTTACCGTATACGACATAGCGGTAGCCTTCCCATTCAACGAAATTGTAACCAAGAACGAAACCGTTGGTGCCCTCATCATAGTCAAGAGGGGAAAGGGTAACGGCAATACCGCCCTCTGTCTTCAGGGAATTACCAAGAGTGGCAAACTGTCCGCGTGCCTCTGTACCGCGTCCGGGAGAATAGACACCGGCAGTTCCGTCCGGGATGGGATAGAAAGCACAGACTCCGGTGTGTGAACCAAATGCATCAACTGTCTTGATACGTCCTACCAGATACATGCTGCTACCGGCAGGAACACCATTCAGGAGGAAAGTGACAACACCATTACCGCTGCCATCTGTCTTGTCAAACAGCAGGACACCATCCTGGAGAGTTCCCCAGACAGTGAATGTGTCTCCATACCAGTTGTCTGTGGCCCATGTGGTAAGTGTGATTGCCTTGGGGGCGTTGTCAATGCCATTGGCCCACATATAAAGTTTGGGGTCCTCTCCTCCGCGGGTAAGGTTGGAGCAGATGAGAACATCTTTGCCGCCGTTAACGTTTGCGTCAGTGTTCTTTACAACACGGGGGCAGGTCAGGGCATGAGCGCCTCCGGAGACACCTTCTACATTTACCAGTTTTGCCTGGTTGGGATCTGCAATACTGATTGCCCAAAGCTTTGCTGCAGCTGAACTCTCGGCAATATAGACGTAATCATCATCCATGGCGATGTTGCGGTCTGTTCCGGGAGTGCCGCCATAATATGTGTTCCAGGCTTCCGTATCAGTAGAATTCTTGGCAAACAGGGTCTTGATGGTGAGTTCCTTGGGGGTGGCGGGGATTTCGTCGCCAAGGTAGATGATCATCTTCTGGTAGCGGGCCTGACCGCCGGTGTCGGTTGTGAATGCCACGGATGCAACGCCTTCTTCAGCGGCTGCTGTCCAGAGTTCCGTAGATGAGTCAACCGTGCTCAAGGCACCACTGTCAGGGGTAGCTGCAAAAGCCTTGCTCTTGTCGTAAGTAATCTTGATGGATTTTATGTAGTACTTTGCAGAGGTTATTGTAGTGATGTTGCCGGCGTAAGTGCGAGCTCCAGCAGGGCTGGTATAATACTTGGGAGGGTTGGCACCAGTTGCCTTGTCAAAGGTAACAGTGATATCGTCAACTGTGAGATTGGTGAGATCCTGGGCGTTTGCGTATCCCTGTGCGGTGAAATCAATGGTCACCTTGGGGATAAGGTCTACGCCAAGCTGTACGATATGGATCTTCTGGACAAGATTGCCGTTGTCCTTGCGTATTACTTCTATGTCGGTCTCACGTGGCTCACCGGTTTCATTCTCGGTGAGGGTAAGGGTGAGGGTGTAATCGGCCTTGGTGATGACAGCAGATACCCAGTCTACGGCGGGTTCATTTACCTTTACATCTACATTGGAAGTGAGGGAAATCTCAAAGTCTCCTGCGGCAGCAGGGATTGCAGCAATCTCGTCTGCGGGAGTAACCACCACAAGTTCTGCGGATGCGATGAAGGAGAGTTTCACCATTGAGGAGAGACCCTTGTCATTCTGGGCCCAAACCAGTACCTTACCTGCCTGGAAAGGATTGGGAACGTCTACAACCACCTGGTTGCCAACGATCTTTGCATCGTACAGGCCGCCTGCAAAGCAGTCTACTTCTGCGCCTTCTCCGTTCTGAACCTCAAAGTCAATCTTCACGGTTGCACCTGCGGTTGTTTCGTATTCCTTATTGGCGATAACAAGCTTGAAAGATGTGGCGAAGGGAATCTCATACACTACCTCGGGATCACCATTCAGGGTGAAAACCAGGCTTTTGCCATCGGGCGATTTTTCAATGGACTTGAGGATGCTGTCACCGGCAGCTCCGCCGCCTGCGCCGTCTTCGCCAACCACCTTACCAAGGTCTGTCTCGGCGCCGGAGAGGGTCATCCAGAGATGGCCGTCTTCCTTAATCTGGAAGGTAGGAACTACGTTTGCAGGAACGGGCTTACCGCCCACAAGGATAGGCTGTCCGTCAATTGCCCATACAAGTTCATCATTGTAGCTGATGATCTGAGGGGTTTTGCCGTTTTCGCCGTCTGTACCGTTGGTTCCGTTTGTACCATTGGTGCCGTCAGTACCGTCAGTACCATTGGTGCCGTCCTTACCATCCTTACCATCCTTACCGTTATAGAGGGTAACGGTTTTGCCGCCTACGAAATTGATGGTGTACCCGCCTTCAATCTCCTGGATGGACTCTACGAAACCGCCTTTCTTCCATTCTTCAATGGTGGCAGCGATACCGGTGACCTGCTCTGAGAGGGCATTCACCTTCTGTTCCAGTGTGGACACTTTCTTGTCAAGGGCGTCAACTTTGCCCTTGAGCTCAGTGTCGTCGTACTCTTTGGCGCAGCTGGCAATAGCCAGGCCTGCTGTAAGAGCGAGGAATACTTTAAAGAGTTTTCTCATGCTGATAATGAATTAGTTATGTAGATAATAAATATTATTAAAGTGTGGTGTACTGTGGTATTCTAATGCAAATATAGGGATTATTTTGCTCTTACGCAATAGTAAGGGGCATAAAATCAGAAGGTGTGCCTGCGGTTCATCCTGAACGGGCAACGCAGTTTGCCCAGTTTGTGGCCTGTAATCATATCGGCCGCAAGGCGTCCCATCTCCCAGAAATCCGTGGAAACGGTGGTGAGTCCGCCAAGGACAAGCTCGTTCATAGGGAATTCGTTGTATGAGATAATCTTCACGTCTTCACCGATGGTAAGATTCCAGGCCGATATTTTTCTCACCAGGCTCACAAGGCCTTCGTCCAGCTGAGAGTTCAGCACCAGGAAGATGTCTCCACGTGAAATCTCTTCGGGAGCGGTGTAGTAAAAAGACACCGGTATCTCATAGTCCTTGCAGAAACGCTCCACGCCGCGCCGAATGATGGAACCGTAGAGTGACTCGGGGAGGGTGATTACCCTCATCCGGCAGTCGGTATGGGGCCCTTTCTCGAAGCCCTGCGCAAGGCCGTCGTAGATATCCGACTCAAAATCCTGGTATACCGCTCCGTAGTTTCCGGGATAGTCCGGCTGCAGGCGGTCCAGCATAATGAGTTTACGGTTAGGGATGCGGGCAAGCTGCTTCAGGACGCCGGCCTGGGTCTCCGAATCCAGAGGGAAGTGAGGCGTTACCACGTAGTAGTCAAAATCGTCCAGATAGTTGTCCAGGTAGTACGTAAGAAGGTCCAGGCTCTGGTTGTGGTTCACTATGGTTATATCGGCCCTATCTCCAACTTTCTCGGCGAAGGCGTTGAAAAGGATCTGCTTGTAAACGGAGAACTTGTCAAAGATAACAAGCACCTGGGGGCGCCCACCTTTCTCAAGGTCGGTCGCATAGAAGCCCTTTCCGTGTTTGGGCACAATAAGGCCGTTCTCCACAAGGACGCCGTATGCCTTTTTCACGGTTTCCCTTGAAATGCCAAGCTTTGCCGAAAGGTCGTTCATTGAAGGAATCTGCTCTCCCGCCTTAAGGCTTCCGTCGTGCAGGGCTCTTTTTACCTGCAACACAAGTTGTTTGTAGATGGGCTCTTTACTGCCCCCGTCGATTTTGAAAATCATATAACCGTATGTTAGTCGTCAATTGGTATTGGCTGCCCCTCGGGAGGGAAGCGCTGGAGGCCGGAGCGTGCAAGGTCGCTCTCCGTGTCCATATCAAAAGTATTGTATCCGCGTGCCCAGAATACGTCAAGAAGCCTCCTGGCGCGTTTCCGGAATCCCTTGTATTCTTTGGCCGATGAAGGAGTCCACGCAGTCTCTGCAAGGGCAAAGAGCCTTGGATAGAGCATATACTCCGCGTGCTCCGGCGTTGGGATAAGTTCCGTCCATAGATTGGCCTGGACGCCAAGAAGATGCTCGGGTGCCATCCCCGGGGCAAGGGGCTCATAGCCATAGGTAAAGCGCAGGGAAACCAGTTCTCCTACGGCCTTTGGCTCCTTCCGGATAAGGTCCTGATAGTAATTGTAGTAGCAGTGGGTGTTGGGGGACATTATCACCTGATGTCCTGAGGCCGATGCCTTCTGTCCTCCGGAAACTCCTCTCCAGCTCTGGACCACTGCATCTTCCGGGACCCCCGTCTCAAGGATTTCATCCCAGCCGATAATACGCCTTCCGTGGGCCTTCACAAAGGACTCTATACGACGCACCAGGTATCCCTGGAGCTGTTTTACGGATGTGTAGCCCTCCCTTTTCATAAGGGCCCTGCACTTGGGACAGTCCGGCCAGGTTTTCATCACTGCCTCGTCTCCTCCGATATGAATGAACGGGGAGGGGAATACCTCCATCACTTCTTCAAGTACGCCTTCAAGGAGCCTGTAAGTTGCTTCAGTTCCGGGGCAAAGGTCCCAGGCGCCTCGGCAAACGGTACCGTCTTCCAAAGTACACAGGACCTCCGGATATGCATAACCCACTTCCATAGAATGCCCGGGCATTTCAATTTCAGGAATCACCGTTATAAAGCGCTCTGCGGCATATTCCACAAGTTCCCGTAGCTGTGCTTTAGTATAGTATCCGCCGTAGGCCGACGGGTCATCGGCCGTGGAGAACCTGTATTTCCCGGCCTCCCATTCGTGATAGGTGTAACCAAGCCGGAAAGCGGTCTTTTCAGTGAGGAGCGGGAATGAGTCAATCTCTATCCTCCAGCCGGCGCTGTCATCAAGGTGAAGATGGAGGACATTGAGCTTTAGAAGAGCCATTGCGTCCACCTGCTTCTTGAGAAAAACAATGCCTTTGAAACTTCGGGACTCGTCAATCATAAGCCCGCGGTGCTGAAGGCGAGGATAGTCAAAGATGGTGCCCTGGGGCAGTTCTCCAAGGGCCCTTAACTGCTCCAGAGAGGTCTGTGCACGGAACCTCCCTTCATCAGTGAGAGCTTCAATCTTAACCTTCTTGCCCTTTATGGTAAGTCTGTAAGCCTCTTTCTGCTGCCAGGGCTCAAGCTCCGCCACCGCCTTCCTGAAAGAGGTGTGGCAGGTCTTTGGAGAATACTCCACAGGCGCAGGAACAAGGCCGATAACAGCGGCAAGTATGAGTGTCAGGAAGGTCATTTACTGAAAAAGCCTATTGTTGTAAGGACGGCGCGGTTGCCGCCGGTGAGGTCATTGAGGTGGCCTCCGCCCCTGACCCACATTCCCGTGGAACCGCCGCCGTCTAGGTTGAGGGCTCCTACGCAGCCAAGGCCTTTCATGATTTCAGCCATTTCAAGGGTGGTTGCCCCCTGCGATGTGCTTATTCGGCCGTCCACCACAAGGAGAATGACGCTGCCGTCTTCACGGTACCCCACAGCGGTTCTGTCGGCAAGGACGTCCACGCCGTAGATGTCATCGGCCCAGAGTTCATAATTGGTTTCCCAGTAGCCGGCGGGTGTCTTTTTATCGTTGATGGGGCATTTGCCGCCCTGAAGAAGCACGGGGCCGCAGGTGATGGCGTTATAAGGCTCCCAGGATGCCCTGGTGCAGGGGAAGGAGTCTGTTCCGCCGCCCTGGACCGGGCCGCCTGCAACTGTGGGTATGGGGTTGTCATAGACGTACACCGTGCCGTGGGAAGGGGTGTAAGACCAGTAAACGCCCGGCTTTCCGGCTGCATCTACACCAAACAGGCCGCGGGATATGGTGTGGAGTTTCCCGTCCGGGCCCCAGTACTGGCGGTCTACGTCCCAGTTGTCGTCTTCCACTCGTGCCCAGGGAGTCTGCTGCCCGTCACATACGGCAAGGCCGTTATTGAATTTTCCAAAGATGCCGCCGTTTACAAGGATAAGGCATTTTTCATCGGCTTCCGCCACGGCGTCAATTGTTTTCTTATTGTCAAGTCCGGGGAAGAGGACACGTAACTGGATGTCGGCATCGGTTTTTGAAACCGCATACCACGCCTGCAGCGGGCGGCCGTTTAGTGTGCTCTCGGTCTTGTAAACTTTAACGGAGGATGGAAGGGAAAGGCCCGTAACCTCTGTCCAGTTGAAGGTAACCTGAGGCTCAGGTTCCGATTCTGGCTCCGGATCCGGTGATGGGGGATACTCCAGCGTTTTTACGGCCTGCAGCCATACAACTGAAGACATGGCTGTGCCGCTGCCGAATGCCTGAACGCCAAAACGGTACTCCGTTCCGGGCTCAAGGTCATCAAACCTGTAAGAGGTGGCATCTTTGGGAAGAACCGACTCCGGCCTGGCGTTTGACTGCCTGAAAACGTAAAAACCTTCCGCTGTGGGGGCGGCGTTTTTCCAGGAAACAATCACATATTCCTGTGAAATGGTCTGGGCCGTCACCTCTTCAGGGGCCTTGAGGGTTGCTCCGGCAGTTGTAGGGGTGCTGCTGCTGCAGGATGCCACAAAAAGGGCGAAGGCCGATAGAAGTGAAAAAAACCTTATCATTTCTCAAATATAAGCACGGCAAGTCCGTGACGGCCTAAAGTTACACAATTTTTCCGGACTATTGAAGGGCCGATTGTCCGGCTGTCTGTCAAAGAGTAGCCTGGAACGTTTATCTTCCCTTTCTGCTTCTTGTCTCCGGTGTTGGTGATGACAACTGCTATGCGGTTTCCTGAGGCGAAGCTGCAGGCCGAGAGGGCTTTGTTGGAGCAGGTGAAACCATCCGTTGCGGTGAATCGGCCTTCCAGGAGAAGCTCAGGGAAGGCGTGGCGGATTTCGTTCACCTTGGCAAGGTGGGCCTGGTAAATGGGAGTTTCGTCTATGAGGCCTCGGCAGCGGAACACTTCAATGTCGTTCCTGAGGCCTTTCAGGAGGGTATTGTTCACGCGGCGGGGGACGTCGTTGTCGTCACGGACGCAGCGGTCACTCCAGACAACCTCCGGGAAGGTGTAGCGGAACCACTCCGGGAAACTCTCCGGAAGGGCGGTGAATTCAACTATGTGCACAAAGTCACAGAACTGGGAAGTGCAGTCGCTGAGCCATTCCGTCCCAAGGGCAAATTCAGGATCCTGTGCCTTGATGTGGTCACGGATTTCCCTGAGGGCATCGGCCTTGTAGCGGCCCGTGAAGATATCCTGGACAGGGTATTCGCGGGAAAGGTCCCAATTGGGGAACTCCTCTGCAACACCCAGTTGGTCATAGAACACGGCGTCGGCGCCGTAATCCATAGCCCTGTCGGCCCACTTCAGGAGCTGGTCTCTCCATTCGCGCTTTGACATATCGGCAATCACAAACGTGCGGGAGTCATAGTAGCCCAGCGTGGTGCCTTCTCCGGTGAACTTGTAGTGCTCCGTGAACTCACGGCCTGTGTTGTCCTTGTTGGCTACCCTGGCGCCGCCGCTCTTGTAGAAGTCGCTTTCCACATCAATCAGACGTCCGTTGAAATATAGCAGGAGTCTGTTTCCTCCGCTCCTGTAGTCGGCTATTGCCTCCTTCCAGGCGGGCTCTCCGCCCTGGGAGTCATCGATGGTGTAGTTGGGATAGCCGTTGTCCATCCCTTCCTTCCACCAGCCGAAGGCAAGGACGGCGTTGCAGCCAACGCTCTCTCCGGCGGCGGCAATGCGGCCTGGAAGGTCCGTGTACTTCCTCAGATACTCTCCGTACTGGTGCTTGAAGATAACCCTCTGCCAGCCGGTCATATCCTGAACCCACTGCGGCACCGGGGCGTGATGCCACCAGGTGTCGGCCCAACTGCGGTAGATTCGTGAGGTCTCTGTCCAGTCTTCCTCATAGGGCACCACTACGCTGGCATCATTGGACCAGCTGTCCCCGCACATGGCGTTTGGATAGCGGTAGAAGCCCGCTTCAAGGTGCTTGAAATCTTCCGTTACGTGGCCTATGCCGCCCTCGTCCGGATAGGTGCGGAGTCCATGCCAGGTTTGCTGCAGGGATGTGTCGTGGCTCCCGAAATAGAGGCCGTCCTTTTCTCCCACAAATGCGAAGCAGTTGGAGGCGGCGTTGCGCGGGTACTGGAGGTCCAGTTGGCGGAACTTCTGGGCGGGGGTCATATAGAGAGCCCTTGTGTCCACATTGGAGATTTTCCAAACGGGATTGTCAAAGATCTGGCCTCCAGTATGGGTGGTGAGAAGTTTGTAATCGGAGGGGATTTGCATATGGCCGATAAGGGGGTACTGCAGCTCCCTTATGATTGTGTGGGGCTCGTTGTTCTCAAGGGATGCCCCAAAGCGGATTTGCCCGCCTTCTTCCCAGATGCTCAGGTGCAGGCTGAACGCTTTACCACCAAGTGTGCTGTAATCTATCCGGATGGTATCTCCTTCCTCACATACCATAGGCTTTTCACCCAAGGGCGAAATCTCTATCTCTTTCTGGTCCGGGGTATTGTAGTATAGCCTCCAGAGGCCATGGTTGCCGGCAAAGTTGGAGTCCTCCCTTCCAAGGTAGCTGAGGTTTCCGGACTCATAGTCCACGGCAACCCTCACTCCGTCTTTTGCAATGAAGGCCTGGCGTGGCTCAATGTCCTGAGTTGCCGCGCTGTTTTCCTTCTGAACCTCACAGCAGGGGAGCAGGATAGCCAGAAAGGCCGTGAAATGTAATTTGCTGATATTGAGTAGTTTATGCATTTTCCTCTAGGTAAATATGACGGGAGGTTTTTGCGTAAGTAACTGTTAATGAGCCGCTTGTATTTTACGGTTTCCGCTTCCCCCCTATGATGAACTGGCACAGTTCATCATACAGTGCGCGGTCTGCGGCATCGGGTGAAGTTGCCAGCTGCGTAAAGGCATTGGTGCCTGAGTAGAGGGCGATGGATTTTACTCCGTAGAAGCCGGCATCCTTGAACTCTTTCATATACTGCCTTACGCGGTCCTTGAGGGCGGGGACGTCATCGGCCGTGAAAACAAGGTTTCCGGCACCGTCCGGGCCCATGGTGCCGCCTGTCATCTGGGAGGCCACACAGGAGTACTCGAACTCCAGTTCCATCCCGCTCATATCGGCCTCCTTTATGGCCGATATTGTCTTGGAGAATGGATGCTTGCTAGAACTCTTGAGGTCCCAGTACCAGTTTGGCTGCATCCAGGCCTGGTCTATGCCCAGCTGCTTCCAGTACTTATAGCCCGGCCCCATATGGTAGGGAATCCAGTACAGGCCTTCCTGAGCGTCATGGCAGTAATCGGCCAGAGCCGGAGCGATGACGTCCCAGTTCTTGTAACGGCAGTTGACGTCTATGTCCCAGGGGAGGTAGATCTCCTCTGAAGTGATATAGAAGCCGGAGAGTTCAAGATACTTGCATCCAAGGGTGGAGAACATCCTGCGGGCACTGTCGATATACCACCGGAGGGCTTTGAGACGGTCTTCCACAGAGGCAAAGTCCAGCCCGTCTCCCCAGTATGTTGTGGAAGAATTCTTGTCGGAGAATCTCTGGAACATTATGGCATCAGGAATGCCTATGATAACGCCTCTTTTTGCAGGCGGAGCGCCAATCCTTCCCGCTACTGCCTGACAGGCATTGTCCAGTTCCTTCACGCAGCCTTCCGGTCCAAGCCAGAGGTCCAGCTGGTACTGCCATTCGGCTTTCCCGGCCGATTCCCCTGGTCCCAGGACGAATGTCTTTCCGTGAAGCCAGTCGCTGCCTTCCAGGAACAGGAAGGCCTCAAAGAGCCACTGCTCGGTGCCGCCGGGGGCCTTCCAGCTTACGTGAGGCCCAAAGCGCGCGGCGTCCCAGACGCGAGGCTCCCTGTGCCAGTAGCCCACAAGGCTTACACTGGAAAATGTGGGGACATAGGAACGCTCCTCAAGTGTCCTGAACGATGCCGTCTCCCATTTCCCCTCTTCTCCCGAAGGACCGTTTCCCCTCACGCAAAGGACATAGTCCGTGAGGGGCTCAAGGCCGCTCCAGGACAGTTCCAGAACGCCTGCACCTGTAGTTGACGTGGCTTCCTCCTTTGCAAGATCTTTTGCTTCATCGGCCGTTGTCCCAACTCCGTAACTGACTGATGAAGCATCTATGGAGTTAACTATAAAAGCAACCTCACGGGTGTCGCAGGACGTGATTTCAACCCTCACGGCGGGCTGGGCGACGTTACTGGCCTTCTTCTCCCGGCATCCTGAGGCCGAGAGAATGAGGGTCATGACAAAAAGTGCGATGTATTTCATTTACTGAAGCTGGAAAAGGCTGAGTCCGCAGCCCTGCATAAGTACTGCAATATACGTGCTACCGCCTATGTAACGGACGGTGCAGTCTCCTACGGAGTGACTTGCCGTGATGCTGGATTTGGCCTCGAAGTCCTCCGGATCCTGGATGGGGAAGTAGCGGAGGCCTTCCGCAAGGTCTTCACCATCTCCTGGAGTCCTGTTCTCCGCAAACCAGTCAAGCTGGTCCGGGAACTGGGCTGGAGATTCGGCCTTATTGTCCATGATCACAAGCTTTCCGCGCACGGCGTTCTCCCCGTCAAGCTGCATGAAGGCAATGTAATTCTCTCCGTGGAAGTCAAAGAAGTTGAAACCGTAGGCAAGGCTGAGGGCGGGTATTTCCTTCTGGTCATCAAGGCCGATCCACCCGTTTACACCGGGCGCACCTACGGAGTAGATGTTTCCGCGTCCATTACGCGTTACAAGAAAATTGTCCCAGCCTGGGTAGCGCACAACGTCTTTGATTCCTGCCTTGTCGCTGGGGATATAATAGTCTTCGGGGTCTTCAGGGTTCACTACGGTGCCGTTCACTATGTGGAATCCCAGCATCTTGCCGTATGTTCCGTCGTGCCAGGTGAGGAACCACAGTTTGCCGTTTTGCCATGTGCCTTCCACCGTGAAGCGGTCTCCGTAGCGGCGCCAGTCATCGGCCCCGCCCTTGTTGTCGTGAAGGAAGTCCAGTATGCGTACGGGTGCGGCGTCAGTGCCGTTTACGTATGCATACACATAGACGTGTTCATCACCCTCCACCTTGAGGGAAGAGAACAGGAGTATATCGGCACCTGATTCATTGCGAATCATCCTTACGCAGGAGACGGGATGCGTGCACTTTCCGCCTTCGGTGGGGCTAACGTCCAGTTTCTTTGCAAAACTGCCGTTGGAGCGACTCAGGGCGTAAAGGCCGGCTGTTCCGCTGGAATGGGCTATGTAGACGTAGTTGTCGTCCATGGCGATGGTGCGGTCGGCGCCGGCGGCAAAACCGTCAAGGTCAGAGTACCAGGCTGTCTCTTTAGAGTATCGGCCCCATTCACGTACTACTACGGAAATCCCGTTCATGGCGTAACTGACGCAGATGTATGTGGTCAGATTGCCAAGGCCAAGGCCCTTGAGGTCAAACTCCTCTCCGGATATGGTGGCCTTGATGGCATCGGCATTCACCGCAACCGGAACCACATAATTGGGGAACACTTGCAGTTTACCGTCCTTGAAGGGGAGTTTTCCCTTGTCCAGAACCACCTGGAATGTGGCCGATGAAGAGCCTTCAGGAATGGTGACGGACTCATTCACAATGCTCACAAGGCCTTCCGGAGCGGCAATCCACTCGTCTTCCTCCTTCTCATTGAAGGCGGCGACAAGGCCATTGTCAACGGCTACGGGAAGGGTCATCCCGACGTTCTTGATGGGGTGGTCCAGGGAAAGGTCCAGGGTGATGGTTTCCTTGAGCTCGGGCACCTTTCCGGAGTCATCGGCCTCTACGGCTTTACCTTCGATGGAGCGTATCTGACGGGCCTGCTCCACGGCAAGGGTGGAGCGGTTGAGGTGGACAATCAGGAAGCTGTGATCCTTATTAACGCTCAGCTTTCCTGAAGAGATGCATAAGGGGATCACATAGTCATCTCCGCTTTCCATCATCTGGGCAACAAGCTTGGCGTCCCAGGAAATGGAGACTTCCTTCACCACTTCTTTCTCCGAATACTCCAACTTGTAATCCGAGAACTCATAAAGATAGGCGGGAAGGGCCTTGAAAAAAGTTCCGTAGGCTTTGTTGTATGCCTCAAGGGCGGATTTGTCATCGGCCGCCCCAGATATTATATCAACAGATGCGGCGGTAGAGCCTATGCCGTTCTTGGCTATACCCACACTGCATGAACCGGTATGGATGGATGCTTCCACAACGGCCTGCCTGGCGGTGAAGCCAAAGCTGTCGTCCACCATGAAGTTGAGGCGGTCGTCCTTCATACATCCGCTGAAAAGCAGGATGAGGGAGGCAAGTATCAATAATCTCGTTTTCATATCCATTCTCATTAGGCGGCTACCAGCCGGGGTTCTGGGTGAAACTTGTCATCTGGGCAATCTGGGGTGAGCCGATGGGGAAGAGATAGTCTCTTTCGGAGAACTTGGACCTTCCGCCGATATAGTCCGTACTCACCCTTTCGTAGGAGTCCTCATAGTTGTCGGCGGTGACGTGGAGGGTCCAGTTCTCCACATTGTACTCTTCCAGGGCTTTCATCCAGCGAAGCATATCGTAGTGGCGCTGGCCTTCCATAGCAAACTCGCACATACGCTCCTGGAGGATTATCCAGCGCAGCCATTCGCGGCCGGTGCGGGTCACTTCTCCAACGGTTGAGGTGCCTTCGGCGCTCATAAAGTCAATGTCCGGGTAGGAGGTCTGAAGGCCGGGAAGGCCGCTCCTCTGACGTACCTTGTCAAGGTACTCTATGGCCTTTGAGGCATCGCGGGCAGTCCTCTCGTTCTGGGCTTCGGCATAACTTAGGTAGACCTCGGCCAGGCGGAAGGCGGGATAGACGTAACTCATACTCTGATAGTCTGCGGTGAGGTCCTTCAGCGGATTGTTGGCCTTGTAAAGACGGCGCCACACGTAGCCTACGCGGTTGCAGGCCTCGGTCTCGGAGTAGGGAGAAGTAGCTGCGGGGCCGTTGAAGCAGGTGAACTTCAGGGGACCGCCGGAAGCCGTTGTGGAAGAAGGCCACCAGAAGCCGTTGGGAACAAAGTTCGCGTAATAGCGGGCGTCGCGGCCAACGGTTGAGTTGTGGGCTTTGAAGGGCGTTGCCCAGGAGGGATCAACGTCTACTTCCTGCTGATAAGAATCCGTCCATCCGCTTGCCTGATACCCGGAGAGAGGATCTATGAACGGACGTGAGTAGTCAGGCATTCCGCCTGTCTTTGCATATCCAAGCACCGGATATCGGCCATTCTCCCACATGGGATAGGCGTCAACCAGTTTCAGGGAAGGGGAAGTGAGGGAATAGCCGGCAAGGGCTATGCGTCCTCCGGCGGGAGCGGCATACGCTACATCGCAGCCCTGGCCCAGGGACTCATCACCCCAGGCACGGTACCACCAGCCCCAGATAATCTCCTGGTTTATGCTCCAGTTCTGGAACCAGGAGCACTGGTAGTTGGCAGCGGCCCTCTGGATGGGAGTGCCTCCGGCGGGTGATGTGGCAAGGTTGTATCGGCCAAGTGTAAACAGGTCCTCTGCGGCCTTTACTACGTCGTCCCATTTAGTAGCGTCATAATCCGGGAACAGTTTCTCATCCCTTGAGTTTGTGAAGGATGAGAAGATTCCGCTGCCGTTCTGGCCGTTGTAGAGCGGAGAGGCACGGTAAAGGAGCACGCGGGTCTTGAGGGCCAGGGCGGCTCCCTTTGTGGCGCGTCCCTTGTTGGAGGCCAGGCTCAGGCCAAGGCCGTCGTCGTTTACCTCGTAGCAGAGGAGTTCTATGGCCTTGTCAAGTTCCGAGAGTATGAAATCGAAGTTCTCATCCAGGGTGTTGCGGTCAAGGGTTTCGGCCTTTATGCCCTGATCGGCAGCCTGGTCTCCCCAGATAATCACGGGGCCGTACTGGCGCAGGAGTACAAAGTAGTAGAAGGCCCTGAGGAAGCGGGCTTCACCTATCATCTGCTGGATGAGGGCGGGGGAGTCCTCCGCGTCCTTGTCTATATTGTTGATGAAGGTAGTGCACTCGTTTATTCCGGTGTAGAAGCGCTTCCAGGGGTTGGCGCTGCTGTCGTCCACGGAATTATCGGCCCCGTATTCTCCGCGGCGCACCTTGTACCAGAAGGTCTCATACTGGGATTTCGCAACCAGGGATTCGTCTGAGCGGAGGACGGTTGCGCCCTCGTAGTTACGGATGTTTTCGTCGCGGGGGATATATGAGTAGAGGTGTGCCAGATACCGTTTTACGGTGCTGGAACGGCTCATGGTATCCTCCAGCGTGGGCTGGTCCTTGAGGTTTATGTCAAAGAAGGAGTCGCAACTTACTGCTGCAAGGGTAAGGATTACAAGAATAGTTATCTTTTTCATAGTGCAGCGTCTTTAGAAGTTGATGTTGAGGCCAAGGCTCACGTTGCGGGTGAGCGGATACACGTTTCCGTAAGAGGATTCAAGTTCCGGATCCCAGAGTTTGAAGCCTGAGAAGGTAAGGAGGTTCACGCCCTGCACGTAGATGCGTACGGCGCTCATTCCGGCCTTCTTTGTCCATTTCTTGGGGAGGGTATATCCCAGTTCGGCGTTCTTCAGGCGAAGGAAACTCATATCCTTCTGCCAGAAGGTGGAGCGGGCCTGATTGTTGGCCGATGCTTCCACCGTGAAGCGGGGATACTCGGCGTGGGGATCTCCGGTTACGGACCAACTGCGCTCTATCACATCGGCAAAGACCTGTCCCTGGATGAGGACGTTGGTAGCGGCGCCGCCGTAGAGGTTGTATCCGCCGATGAAGCGCGTCACGTGAGACATTCCGCTGAAGAAGACGCTGGCGTCTATGCCCTTCCAGTTTAGGCTGAGTCCGAAGCCGTAGTTGATTTCGGGGATGCTGGTATATCCGATGGGAACCATATCGAAGTCGTTGACTATACCGTCTCCGTTGACGTCACGATACTTGATGTCACCGGGCTGGAGGTCCCTGCCATATTGGCTTGGCCAGGAGTCAATCTCCTCCCGGGTCATGAAGAGGCCCTCCGCGATGAGGCCGCGCTGCTGGTTGTTGGCAAACCCTGCGGTGTTTTGGTACGGCCATATCTGGCTGGGTTTGTCATCGTACACGCGACGGTTGCGGTTGAAGGTGAAATTGCCGCGGGTGGATACGGAGAGGCCGTTCCCGAACAGCCAGTCAAACTGGGCCGACATATCAAAACCGGCGTTCTGCATCTCGCCGATGTTTACGTACTGGGTTTTCCTAAGGCCCACAGCGTCGGGAAGGCTCTGGCGGGTGATGAAGATGCCGCTGCGGTAGTCGTTGAAGTAGTCGAACTGGATCTTGAGGTGGTCCCTGAACATATTCAGTTCAAAGCCGATATTCCTTTTCAGGGCCTCTTCCCACTCGATGTCCGGGTTACCTATCTCACCGGTCGCAACGCCGTCCACCCAGGCGCTCCGCTGCTCGCCCCAACTGAAACCGTTCACGCCCGTTATATCCATAGTGGTGTTGTAGCCAAATCGGCGTCCGCCGCCAATCTGGTCGTTGCCCACCTTGCCGATGGAGGCCTTGAACTTCAGGAGGGACACAACGTCCTTGATGGGGTCCCAGAACCTCTCGTTGGAGATGATGTATCCAACTGCGGCGGAAGGGAAGAAACCGAAGCGGTGACCGGGGGAGAAGTTCTCGGAACCGTTGTAACCGAAGTTGAATTCGGCAAAGTAGCGGTCCCTGTATGAGTATGTGGCACGTCCCGCTATACCCAGGCTCTTTCGAGGGAATGTCTCCCAGTAGTCATATCCGGGGTGGGTGTTGCTGCGGTCCCTGAGGTAGTAGAGGAACATACCGCTCACCCTGTGACGGGACGCAAACGTGCGTTCATAGTTGGCCGATGCCTCCACGTTAAGAACCGTATAACCGCTCTGGGAGGAACTGGAAACGTTGATGTATCCGGCGGTGTTGTTCTGGGGGATATATTCCCTTGTGGCCGGGTCCATATAGTATACCCTCGGGAGGATTCCGTTTGTGACGGACGATGCCGTCCGGGCGTCCCAGGAGACCTGGACCTTTGCGGTAAGGCCCTCCGTAATTATCTCGGAGAAGTCCTGCGTAAGGGAAACCGTAGTCTGGGCATTCTGCGTATTCACCGTGGCATAGCCCATATTGTTAATCATATTGTAGGGGTTGTGGCCGGTCTCCGGGTTGGAGAGGGTTCCGTCACTGAACACCTTGGGGAAGCCGATGGGCGTAATCTGCATAGTGTAGTTGTAGATGTCGCTGAGGCTTGTTCCGGGCTGGTTCTTCTTTGTGAACTGCGTGGAAATGTCCATACCAAGGGTGGTGGACTTGGTTACGTTGATGTCCACGTTGGTGCGGAAGTTGAACCGGCTGTAATTCATCTGGGAATTATACCTGTCGTTCTTCTCCACATTGAAGATACCGTCCTCAAAATAGTATGAGCCGCCGGCGTAGTAACGCACGTTCTTGGTTCCGCCGGTAACATTGACATTGGCCTTGAGGGTCATAGCCTGCTCCTTGAATATCTCGTGGATCCAGTCCACGTTGGGGTAGAGGTCCGGGTCAGTGCCTGATAGATACATTCGTTTGGCGTAGTCGTCAATCGTTCCGGGCTTCATCAAGTTGAGGTAATCTATGAACTGCTCGGCCGATGCCATCTTGGGTAACTGCGTGGGGGAAGTGAAGCCGCTCTCTATCTTTACGTTAACCTTGGGCTTTGACTCGGAGCCGCGGCGGGTGGTTATGAGCACGATGCCGTTAGCACCGCGCACACCGTAAAGGGCCGTTGCCGTTGCGTCCTTCAGGATGGAGAAGGAGGCAATGTCCTCAGTGTCCACAAGGTCCATTGAACGCTCCACGCCGTCTACCAGGATAAGCGGGTAGGAATTGGCTCCGAAGGTGTTGACGCCGCGGATCCAGAATTCCGCGCTGGAGCCCGGTTCACCGGTGTGCTGCACGGCCACAACTCCGGCAAGCTTACCCGCAAGGCCTGTGGAAAGCTGGCCGATAGGGGATTTGAGCTGCTCCGCATCCACGGTAGTGATGGAACCGATGATGGAGGCCTTCTTCTGGGTGCCATAGGCAACTTTCACAACCTCTTCCAGTTGGTTGGCCTGCGGAACCAGTTTCACAAGGAGTTCCTTCTGCTCCCCGACGGGAACCTGCTCGTCCTCGTAGCCAAGGAAACTCACAATGAGGACATCGGAAGGCTTCACGCTGATGTCAAAGCGTCCGGCGCCGTCTGTCATGACGCCGCGGGTCTCGTTCCTGACGGTAACGAACGCTCCCGCAACCGGGGCTTCGGTCTCGTCAAGGACAACGCCTTTCACGGTGCGGCTCTGGCCGTTGGCGGGAGGTGCCGCAGCAAGTCCTATGATAAGAACCGCTGTCGCCGCGAAAAGGGTTCTGACTGAGTTTCTGATAGTCATATAGTTAATGGTTGGTTTTATTCAAATAGGGTCTTAAGCCCTTCAAACACTGCATTTTCCGGTGCCTGAAGTATCTCCACGCCGGGTAATTCGGACTTAAGGGGGCGTATCATAAGGCTCATCGACCTGGAAATCTGCCCGCCCATAAGGAGGATTCTGATACCAAGGCTGTCAAGAATGGGCCTCAGCGCCTGTCCAAGGACGGAGCCCATATAGGAATACACTTCCATTGCATCAAGGTCTCCTGTTTCGGCCAGTTTTGCAGCCTCGTAGGCACTTCTGCAGGGCTTTCCGGTTTTGCGGGTATAGGCTGAACTGACAGCGCGGGCGCTTACAAAATCTTCCAGGATGCCTCCTTTCCAGGGAGCGCACCATAGGCTCATTGCGGGGGATCCGGCCGGATTCTCCTTCACATCCCCGTCAATGGCGTAACTGAATCCAAGACCGGTCCCTATGGTTATAAGAGCTGCGTCTTTCAGTCCCATCATCTTCAGGGCACCCGCAAGAGGGGCGTTTACGTCGTGCATAAAGCGGATGTCGGTGTTCGGTCCAAGGCCGGCAAGTTCCCTGAAAGACTCTCCGTAAACGGCCTCATACTTGTGTTTCATAAGGAATATGCCGTTGCGGAAGTCAAACGGTCCGGGGATTGCGATGCCTATACGGTCTGCACCACCGACTGCCTCCATGAGGGCCGCGGAAATCTCTTCCCGGCTGCCCCTGGAGGCGGCGGGAATCTTTCTTCCATCGGCGCACTTGATGTAACTGCCGCCTATGTCAAGCAGGGTCAAACTCATAGCCGTCTCTTAGGCAGGTCTTATGAACTCTTATGGGCTCCTTGCCCAGATTTTCAATTACGTATTTTCCAAAGGATGCCGGTACGCAGGCAATCTCCATAAAGTCAAGGTCAAAATAGTGCTCAGGATGCGCCTCGCTGCGGATACGGATGTGGTCTCCGTCAACAAGGGTGAGAACGTGGAACTTCTCTCCACGGGTATCCTGCTCGCACTTAACGTCAAATTCCAGGCGGCGGAGGGAAATGTACATCTGGGGATTCTCTCCAAGGATGTACTCCTTCCAGCCTTCTCCTTCCGCGTCAAGACGAGGCTTCTGGACTATGTATTCCGGGCTTTCAGGATTGTGTATCTCACTGTACCTTCGGTCCTGTCGCACGTTGAGTTCTCCAAGATGCGTGTGGATGGGCCTCTGCTTACCGTCAAAATCAAGGCGGAGGTAGTCGTACATCTTATATGTATATGAGCCGATGGTGAGGGATCCTATCTCCAGGATAACCTGGTTGCGGCCGCTGGAGTGGATGGTTCCGGCTGGAAGCATCACCTGGAGACCTGGCTTTGACTCCTCGTAGCTCACGTACTTCATATAGTCGCACTCCTTGTGCTCAGTATCGGCCGCCTCAATCTCACGGAAGAAGGCAGGGATATCGGCATCATCGCGGAAGCCGATGAAAGTCTTGGCCTCGTGGCCTGTTATGACCACGTAATAACTCTCGTCCTGGCGGCCGAACTCATTGTAGTTCTCCACGTTGAATTTGCCGCCGGAATGGCACTGGATGCTCATATTGCCGGTGCTGTGGTAGGAGTCGTCCCAGTTGAAGCGGATGGGGAAGTAGCCCTTGTATTTCTTCACGCAGGTCTCTCCCATAAGGCGTATGCCCTCCTTATGCACGAAGGAGCAGTAGTTTATGTCCAGTTTTTCCTCCCCCGCTTCCACAAGGACGCTTACCTCCATAGGGATGAAATCAAAAACCCAGGCGGCGTTACGCATTTTCTTTGGGAGGTGGCGTAGTTTTGTCATATAACTTCCGCCCCAGACACCCTCCAGGTAGCAGGGCCTTGCGCGGAAGGGATATTTCACAAGCTGCGCGCAAATATCGGCAAAGGACTCGAAGGGCATCATCTGGAGGTTTGCCCTGTCATTGTCCAGGAAGTACCAGTCCAGTTCTCCCGTTGCAAAGAGTTCCTTTCTTAGCTGCACGGCGTTCTCGAAGTCGCAGTAGTAGCAGCGGCGGATGGTGCGGTTTATTATGCCAGTATGTTTTTTGCCGATGTTTGCGTATTCCCCAGCACGGATACGGAGCATAGAGTTCATAGGGGTGATGTCAAACCAGCAGCGGACATCGTAAATGGGCCTGAATTCCTTTATGAGGCAGCCGTAGCCATATACTACCACAAGCGTCCCGGGGGCTTTCAGGGCCGGGATTTCCTTTTTGAACGCATCCACCTTCTCCGGGTCCATAAGGCCGATATACCCTCCGTGATACACCTTTCCGTAAAGGAGGGTGGGGTCTATCTTCTTGTCCCAGATAAGGAGGGGGTCTATGATGGAGTCAATCTCCTCTCCGCTTTTGAAGGTGCTCCTGTAACTGTCTACGAACTCTATCTTGAAGCCAAATACATCGCACTCGCGGGCAAGAAGGCTCACAAGGAGATCCCATTTGGTGGTGGTGTAGCCGTCAAAGGCAACTATGGCGCCTTCTTCCTCCACTTTTTGGGCGATAGCGGTCATAAAGGCCTTCGCAACCTTCTGGGTGCCGCCTGATACTATGGATTCTATTGTCTTTTGGCTCAGTTCCGGCCTGTTCACGGGTTTAGGGTCGTGAAAGGGGAACGGGTTGTACATAAATGACATACTACCTTATGCTGTAAAAATCAAATCCCATTATTTCTGCAAGGTCCTGAAGCTGCGCGCGGCAGTCTCCGTCCACAATGGCGTAGTGCTGCGTGGCGCCAATCCTCAGGACTTCCTCCCATAGCCGCTTCACAGGAACTTCCGGCTTGAAGATGGTGTGGGTATATGTTGCCAGAAGGTGTTTCTTTGTACTCTGGGGAGTTTCTTTTTCAGAGAGGCTGGTGGCAAGGAAAGTGATGAGTTTATACTTGCCTTCTTCCTCATAAAGGCCCGCCACGGTCTTGAGACCGGGGCTTATGCGGTACCAGGCAAAAGGCGCTCCGGCATACTTCCAGGAGGTCTTTGCAAAGCGGACGTCACGGGAGATGATCACGTTGTCCTGCCAGGCGGGGTCATTGTGGTCGTTGGGACCGGCGTGACCGCCTGCAAATGTGCCATAATCGTCCTCAATGTGGAAAGGTTCAATGAAATTGACGTGCTTTCCGGAGATAAGCTTGAGGATGTAGGTGATAAGGCCCGCTCCTATATCGGCCTCAGGGACCAGTACGCTAACGTTCTCGTTGAACCAGTTGGGGTAGAAGCCAGCGCGGCAGCCGGCGGTACGGAAGGTGGCCTGGTCTATGTCATTGTAGACAAAACAGTCTATGTTGTTCTTCTCCGCCATCTTCTTAATGGCGAGGGTGGCCTTCACACAGCCTATGAGTTTGTCGTACTCCACATCCTCCATCATCTTGTAGCGGGATGTGAGGTTGTGTGCATAGGTGTCCACTTCTTCGTCCGACAAGTTATCTATTTCTGCACCGTAGTCGGAATAGGGGAGGTAATGGATTTCAGGGCCGATTTTTGTGAAGAGGTCGTAATTGTCGAAGTAGGTGCTCCACATAGCCTCGTTCATATTGGCCATAAGGCCCACGTTGGAGCGCCGAAGGATTGCCCTTACGCGGGCTGCATCGGCAAAGATCCTCAACTTCTCCGTAATCTCCTCACGGGTGCCCATAACTGTCTTGACGTTCTTCCTGGGAACGCGCTTTATGCTTCCGGATGCCTCCAGGGAGCCCACAAGGGTGCCTGCGCAGAGGTAATCCACAAAGTCGTCCTCGTCAAGGGTGGTTTCAAAAGTCATCTTTGGAGCCGCCACGTTGGCAAAGAAGATGGGAATATCAGGGCAGTCCCTGAGGAACCTTATCCAGGCAAAGTCTTCGCTCCAGGAAAGGAACTGGGCGTAGATGAAATCCACTTTCTCATCAAAGAAGAGCCTGATTGCTTTCTCCGCGTCCTCCCTTTCGTAGACAATTCCCGGGTCTACAAGATCCAGAAAGCCCATTGTGGCCTTGATCTCCCTGACGGTAATTTCCTTGCGTTCCCCGTAGGTTCCGCGCTTAGGGCCGCTGAGGCTTTTGAACCTGGGAGATGCTATAAGAAGCAGTCCCGCCTTCGGTTTACGGTTTTTCTCTTTAGCGTTCATATAATTTATTGTGGTCTTTATTGTAGTGTTTGTAACTGACCCATAGGCACGCCAGGCCGCAGATGAGCCAGATTGCGCCAAGGATTGGGAAAGTGGCGTTGAGGCTGCCCGTGGCCTCTTTTATGAGGGCAAGAATGTATGGTGCTGTCGCGCCAACGGCAAAGCCCGTCATAATCATTGCGCTGGAGCAGCTTGCGTGGAGGTGCTCCGGAGTTACGTCGTAGAGAGCGGCGTAGATATTGGCATCGAAAAATGCTCTGAAAAAGCCCCACCCTGCAAAGCAGAGGTACAGGAGCCAGATTGATTTTGCTGTCCCCATAAACGGCAGGAACGCCGCCCCAAGGATAAGACCCGCGCCCTGGATCACCATCCGCTTCCTGGGATCCTTTGCCGCCCATTTGTCACTGAGCGTTCCGGCAAGGAGCACTCCCACAAACGCCGCCACATAGGTCCAGAGCATTGAATGAAGTCCCGCCTGGGCCCCCGTCTGGCCGAAGTTCTCCTGGAGGAACGTGGGCACCCAGGTCATATATCCTGTAATGACAAATATGAACCCACAGAACCCTATTGTGACCATCAGAGCCGTTGGCGTTGTAAACACAGTACTGAAGCCGTCCCATAGACTGGGCTTTGAGCCGGAGGATGACTGTGATGCCCGAACCGCCTCCGCTGACGCTCCGGCCCCTCCCATCGACTCCGTCGACGGGCCCCTCCCTCTTACGTGGCCGAGGGTGGCCACGGGTTCGGACACCACAGTCTCCTCCGGCTTATAGTCTTTCAGTCTCCAGGCCATTACGGCGGCCCAGAGGACGCCGGAGCCGCCGAATATGTAGAAGGCGTACTGCCAGCCAAGGTGGTCACCTATGTAACCGGCAAGCCATCCGGCCAGGATAACTCCAACGTAATAGGAGGTCTGGTGAATGGACATTGCCCTTGCGCGGGTGTCAGTGTGGTACTGGCCCAGAAGGGAGTAGTTGGCGGGCCCGAAAAATGCCTCCCCGCCGCCGGTAGCGATGGAACGTGTGAGTATGAGTAGGAACACGCCGTTTGCAAGGCCAGTGAACATTGTGGCAACGCTCCAGAAAAGGATGCTGAGGGTGGTAACCCACTTGCGGGAAAAGCGGTCTCCCATCCAGCCGCCAATGGGGACCATTGCGGCGTAGAAGAGGTTGAAAAATACCGCTATGAGGCTTACTGAAGTGTCTGTTAGGCTGAGACTGTCCCTTATGAGGGGCAGGACGGAGTTGAAGACCTGACGGTCTCCCTGGTTCAGGAGATATGCGACCCAGAGCAGGGCCAGCACCTCCCACTTGTACCATTTGCTGGCTTTGGTCATCTTTTACTGTGGTGTACTGTGGTGCAAAAGTAGGAATAAAAATCGTATTATGCAATATTTATTCGGAAAAAAGCACCTGCAGGACTATTTCCTCAGTTCAAGGTCCCAGGGAATGATACGGGTGGGGAATTCTGCAATTCGGAGGGTGGCGCAGCCGTAAGGGATGAGTTCAATGCGGGTTTCGGGGCCAACATCGTAGCCGTCTTCCGTCCAGAAGGCAACGCTGTCAGGGACCTTCCAGCCGGGGAGTTCACGGGCGGGGACGGTGATGGTGACAGGGGCGGACTCAAGGTTCCAGGGGTAGGAGGCAACGGTCTTTGAAAGAGTCACTTCGCAGTCATCGGCCTTGAAGGAATCCCTCATAAGGCAGTAGCTCCAGGGGGTGGGTGAGGTTACTTCCCAGGCTCCGGGACCAAACCAGCGGTCCTCCCCGGAGAATGTCTTCCACTCCCAGTTTTCCTCCATCTTTAGGGCGTACACAAGGGGGCCGCGGACTATGGTCCAGGCGCCGCCGAACCACTCTTCCGTTTCTGTTTCGGCCTTGAAATCTATTGTTACGACATCTCCGCTGCTCCAGACTCGGTTTATCTTGAACACTCCGGCGCCCGGGCGGATATCCTGCGTAATGCCGTTGATGTTCACTATGCCGCCCTTACTCCAGGCGGGGACCCTTATGGTGAGTGGAAACTTGGTTTTCTTGATTCCTCCTGTGAACTTCACTTTCATGGACACCCTTTCACGGAAGGGGTAGTCGGTTGTCTCCGTGATGGTTACGGGGATGCCGCCGGCAACCGTGGCGTTGACGTGGCAGGGGGCGTAGACAAGTGCCGCAAGGCCGTAATCCTCAGTAGCGTACCAGAGGTTCTGGGTGAATTTGGGCCAGCCCTGGTGCATATTGGAAACGCAGCAGGGATAGCCGCTGAGGGTGCCGAACATTGTGTCAGTGCCGTAATGGGGCGTGGAGAAAGACTGGTTCTCACGGGTGCAGGCTACCTGATTCACCTGCTGGTAGTACTGCTTTGCGGAATAGTCGTCCGTTACCTGCGTGGGGAGGGCGTTGAAGGCTATGCGCTCAAGGTAATCGGCATAGGTGATGTCTCCGCTCAGGCGAAGCATCTCCTCCAGGGAGAACATCATCTCCACGGCGGCGCAGAGTTCGCTGCCGCGTGTGGGGGCCCCGGCCTGAAGCTGCTCGTCTCCCGCCCAGAGGCCGGTAGGGAAGCCGGCGGTGCGGCGGAGGATCTCAAGGGCGTGCCTTGGTGCAGCCAGGTCACCGTCCCAGTTGCTATATGTCCACCACACGACAGGCGCCTTGAATCCCTGGGCAAGGTTTACGGTATGGATGCTGCCCTGAGGCCCCCAGAAGTCTCCTTCCCTGAAAAGGCTTGCCCAGTCCCTTGTCTGGGAGTGGAGAAGGTCGGCAAGTTCAAGGAGCCAATCCTCACGGGTGATGCCGTGGAGCCACATTACAACCTCAAGGTTGTCGGCACCGCGTTCCTTAGCCCAGCCAGACCAGTAGTCAAGCGGCTTTTCCGGAAGGGTGGCAAGTTGATACTTGAAATACTTGTTCAGGCAGTCAATGACTCTTTGGTCTCCCGTAGCGGAATAATACTGCTTAAGGATTTTCAGAGCCACCATCCTCGGCCACCAGTCCTGGGATTTCCCGCGCTGGAGGCCGTATACAAAGGGGTGGTCCTCAGAAGGGCCGATATTACCGTTTTCCTGCTGGGAAGAAAGGATTGCTTCCACCCACACTCCTGCCTTTGCAATGAGGACTTTGTCGTCAAGTATGTAGGCCAGGGGAAGCAGGCCGTCTATCCAGTAGGGACCGCGTTCCCAGGCGTCTCCGTCACCGCCAAGCCAGGCGTTTGAAGGCCCCATAACCTCCGGATAAATCTCATCCAGATGGCCTGTGAGGCCATTTGCCTGGCGCTGAAGCTGCTCCAGGAGCCAGCCATCGGCCTTGATGGAACCGAGGGGAAGTTCTTTATACTGCGCAAATGTCTGGGCCGATATGAGTGCTGCCAGTATGGCGGTAAGGATCCTATTCATAGTTAAGCTCTCAGGAAAGATACAAGTCTTGTGTGATAGTGCTGATAGTAGTGCTCTTTGGCTTCATCGGAAAGGTATGATTCCCTAACCATGGTTTCCACGGCTGTATAGTCTTCGCAGAAGCGGTCCAGTTCCTTTCTCACCACTTTTTCAGGCAGTCCCAGGCACAGGCCGAATTCCTTGAACGCCTTGTTGTCAATTCCAAGAGGGAAGGAACGTCCATCGGCAAATAGACCTTTCTGAAGGGCAAAAATGCTGTCGTCGGGCAGATGGATGCGCGTGTCAATAAGGTCGTAGGCAGGAGAAAGCCGGTAGTCTCCGCCAGGAGTCATCAGAACGGAGAAGTTTTTAAGGTGAGCATCTCCGTTTGAGAACAGGAAGTTAAACAGGATGAGGTCAAAGAATTTTACCATCTCAACCCGCCAGGCCGGGAGATATTTCCTGATAAGAAGGCCGATATCCTCATAACTGAGCGCGGTGTACTTGTAGTCCCTGCCATAAGTATCGGCAGTTATTCCTGCAAGCGAGGCAAAATCTTCCTGCTGAATCTTGCTTCCGTCAGCGGCTACATCGTATCTGCGGGTGATATAGGCGGGATCTCCGTTTTCAAAGAAGCAGAGTGCGCTGGCCGCAGTATCAATCTGAAAGACCTTGTGGGCAATCTGCATTGTGAGATGCTCGTTGGCTGGACTGTCGGCCTTGAATGAAAAGTCTGAGAGCATCGGCTTCAGGATAAAAGTACCCTGCTCACCTTCCAGTGTGAGCGTGAACTTCCCGTCTTTGATGCATACGGAATACTTGCTCTGTGCACCGGAAAGCGATATTCTCCCCCTGTTCTCGTTCAGTCGTATGATATCGGCTTCCTGGCTTTGGAAGGGCAGGATTGGCGATACCGGTATGCCGCCGGTCAGGTGCCTGAGAGTAGAAATGCTGTATGAAGAAAAAGGTGTCATTTACAGGGGCTTGATAGTAATGGCTCCGGGGGTATCGGTTTGAGCCGTTGCAAGGAGAATCCCAAAATCATCCGTCTCATCCAATTTATGAATGCGGGCCTGCACTGTGCGGTTATGACCCTCAGACAGCATATTCGCGAAAAAAGGGAATAGTGTTGGAGAAGTGAATTCCTGACGGGTCTTTGGCAGCGTAAGGCTGATGGCCGGGGCGCGTTCATCCCTGAAGTAATCCTCGTCATAGGTAAAAACATACTCGGAAGGGCTTACTTCCTTGATGACGCCTGCCAGGCGGCCGTTATTCAATATGAGCGCGGCTCTCATTATTCACTTATCTTTTTGACGGATACGCTCAGTTCCAGTCCAAGAGTATCCAGAATCTTTTGAAGGATGTCCAGGGTGGGATTGGCCTCGTTCCTTTCTATTTTGGTAAGGGTATTGATGCTCACACCGGATAGATCGGCAAGTTGTCTCTGGGTTACTTTAAGGAGCCTTCTCCTTTCCTTTATCTGTGTTCCGATTGCTCTCATTTGTCACAATATATTGTGATTTTCATGCAAAAATACAAAAGGAAATGCTAAAAAACAAGAAAAATCACACTTTGTTGGGATTTCTTGTATTAGTTAGCCTTCCAATGTATATTCTATACTCCAGCAAAAAGCCTGCCCGGGGGCAAGACTGATCTTGTTATAGGGCTCAAGGCACGCGATGCGGTGGTTTGCCCAGAGGACTGTCTTGAAAACGGGGACATCGCCTTTGATGTGAACGCTTAAGGGGCCTTCGGAAAGAGTCATCTCATACGGCATTCCCTCTTTCTCGGCCTCGTGGATGTTTCCGGTATAAACGGATTCACCCTCCTTCAGGACCCTTGAGAAGCGGATTCCTGAGTCTGTGAAGCCCACGGAATCATATTCTGCACGCCAGATTCCTTCCGGGCGGAATGGGAAATCAATCTTACGGGACGGGCCTGTTTCCATTTTCCCCATAGTGAAGAAGTTGTGGTTGTAAACGTCTCCGTCAATGGGAATATGGGCCTCCAGCCTATGGCTTATCCTGAAACTGTTTTCTCCCGTGACAGATATCTCCTTTTTATAGTCATAATAGCCCTCCAGAATATGTCTGAAGCGCATTCCGTCCACTTCCCAAAGGCCGGGATCCACAATCCTGTACAGTTTGAAGCGGTCATAGGGCTCAAGGCCTGTGTCAAGAAGGCCTACGCCGGGTTTCAGGATGACATGAGATTCCCGGTCGGGGCCAGGAATGACGGAGGAAGGACCGGGAATGACGGGCGAAAACTCCTCTGCAGGGCCAAGGACGGCATCGTGCATTGTGGGGCTGTACTTCTGGAACCATTCTCCGCACATCTCCACTCCTTTGAACACAAGGGATTTGAACACCCCGCCCCTGTCAAAGCGGGTGCCTTGATAATAGCCGTCCAGCGGGTTATGAAGTTCAAGTTTCATCCTACAGCATAAAGGGGATATCGGCCCGGATATCGGCCGAAGAGGTGCCCAGGAGCGCGTGGAATTCGCCGGGCTCGGCAACCCACCGGTGGGCATCGGCATCAAAGAAACTGAGTGCGTCAGGGTCGATACTGAATTCCAGACGGCGGCTCTCCCCAGGCTCCAGATAAACTTTCTCAAAGCCTTTGAGTTCCTTGGAGGGGCGCTCCACGGAAGCCTCTGAGTCTCTGATATAAAGCTGCACAACCTCTGCTCCGGCCCTTTCTCCTGTATTTATAAGGGTGGCCGAAACCTTGAATCCCTTGCCGCTTTTCTTTACGCGGGCGTCTGAGATTTCAAAACTGGTGTAACTGAGGCCGTGGCCGAAGGGATACTGCACGGCAATGCCATTTGTGTCGTACCAGCGGTAACCCACAAAGATGCCTTCCGTGTAATACTCCTGCCACCACTCCTTGCCTTCTTCCTGGACGCCTGGATACTGGCGGGGAGACTTCAGGGGACCGTCGGCCGTTGCCAGAGGCATGGTGAAAGGCAGTTTTCCGGAAGGGTTAACCTTTCCGGTGAGGACATCGGCAAGGGCGTGTCCGCTTTCGGAGCCGCCATACCAGGCCTGGACTATGGCGTTTACTTTCCCGGCCCAGGGCATAGCCACGGGGGAGCCGGAGATGTTTACCACGATGAGATTCGGGGTAACTTCCGCCAGGGCGTCAATCAGTTCGTTCTGGCAGTAGGGGAGGGTGATGTCAAAGCGGTCGGTGCCCTCGTTGTCCTGGTAGAAACTCTTGTTGAGACCGCCGATATATATTACATAATCGGCCTCTTTTGCGGCGCTTACAGCGTCCTGGAGGAGTTTTTCAGGGCTTCTGGAGTCCTTGAGGACCTGCCCCGTCACAACCCTGTTGTATACGGTTGTGGTGTCTCCAACGTATCCGCGTTCCCACACAACATCGGCCTTTCCGTCAAAGGCTTCCCTCAGGGCATCCAGCGGAATCACCTCATATTTTGTCTTGAGGTTGGAACTGCCGCCGCCCACCACCATCATCTTGTAGGCGTTTTCGCCGATGAGGAGCACCTTGCTGCCCTTGGAAGGATTCAGAGGCAGGGCACCGTCGTTTTTCAGGAGCACAATCCCGTCGGCGGCAATGTCACGGGCGGCCTGGAAATGCTCAGGGGAAGTGAAACTGCCGTAATGCGGGGTTTCGCTCATGGATGTGCGGTAAACTGTGCGGAGTATGCGGCGCACTTTGTCATTGAGCACTTCCTCCGTAGCCCTGCCGTCCCTCAGGCGCTCCAGATAGGGATTTGCAAGGTGGTACTCATCATAGCCGTTGGAGGCTGCGCCCCTAAGCCCATTGGTCCAGGTGCCCATCTCTATGTCAAGGCCCCCGGTAATTGCTGCGTCGTCTTCACGGCAGCCGCCCCAGTCGCTTATCACCACCCCGTCAAAGCCCCATTCTCCCTTCAGGATGTCATTGAGAAGCCTGTGGTTGTGGCAGTTGAATTCCCCGTTCCAGAGGTTGTAGGAACCCATTATGGCCCAGGCTCCGCCTTCCTGGACGGCAGCCTTGAAGGCCGGCAGGTAAATCTCATACATAGTGCGGTCATCCACCACGGAGTTTGTGGCGGTGCGCCTCATTTCCTGATTGTTCACCGCAAAGTGCTTCACGCAGGCCGCAACGCCGTTTTGCTGCACTCCCTTCACGTAAGGCACCACAAGGGCCGATGCCAGGTACGGGTCCTCGCCCATGTACTCGAAGGTACGGCCTCCAAGAGGGGTTCGGCAAATATTCACGCCGGGGCCAAGCAGTATGTCTTTTTTGCGGTAGCGGGCTTCCTGGCCGATGCAGTCACCGTACAGCGCGCTCATTTCCCGGTTCCAGGTGGCGGCAAGGTTTATGAGTGCGGGGAAGGCTGTGCAGGAGTCGTTGGTCCAGCCGGCCTGGTCCCAGTCGTCCCACAGAACCTCCGGCCTTATGCCGTGAGGACCGTCCGTGTGCCAGAGTTCAGGGATTCCAAGCCTTGGTACGCCGGCGCTGGAGAACTTGGACTGGGCGTGGGTCATGGCCACTTTCTCCTCCAGTGTCATCCGGGAGAGGGTGCTCTCCACCTTTTCTTCAAGGGATGAATTATGCTGCCGGGCGCAGCCTGCGACGGCCAGTACGATGAGGGCAAAAAAGACTTTTTTCATATACTATATTCCGAAGTATTCGCGATAACGGTCATACAGGTGGCCCGCCTGGGCGTATGCGCTCTGGGGGCTCATGAAGTGGGAGAACTCAAAGGTGATTGCCTTGTCATAGCCGCAACGCTTTGCGGCCTCCAGTTTCAGGCGGAGTTTATCGAACTTGATGGGGAAGAAGCGGATGGGCATGTCCCTGTCAAAGGATTCTGCGTTGGTCCAGCACTGCATACCGTATCTGTCGGCCAGTTTCTTATTGACGCTGAAGAATGCGTCAAGTTCGTCGTAATCTATGTGGCCGTCCTGGAAGGCACAGGCGTCTACGTACTCGTGTATGCCGTCAAAGATCTCGTTCCACTCCCTCTCGTGCTGCTCAATTCCCACGGCCTGCTCCCTTGTGATGTTGCCGCTGGCGGCATCCACGGCCTTCTTGCCGTCTATCCAGGGGGAGATGAAGGTGGGAAGGCCGCCGCTGACCTCCTTGCACTGGCGTCCCATGGTGCGGAAACTCTCGATGGCGCCCTTGGTGGCACGGGAAATCTCTCCGGAGATGTACCAGCCGCCAAAGCTTGAGTACTTGGAGCCGTAACGCTCCCATATCTCGTCAATCACAAACTTGTTGGCCTCAACCTCGTAGCTCATATCTCCGGTATCCCAGTATTTTCCGGAATCGTATAGGCCAAGCCAGAACTTCATCCCGTACTTCTGGGCCAATCGGCAGAACATATCAATAAGGTCTACGGAAGGCATATAGCAGCCCTTCTTCAATAGATATGGGCTTGGATAGGTGATGAATTTTCTGTAGCCGCAGCGGATGTCAATGACGGTGTCAATTCCCATGTCCTTCATATAGCGGAAATCACGGTCCCATTCCGCCTCTCCCCAGTTCTGGTGGGGGATGTCGTGGGAAATCTCGTCCAGGAAGGTGCCCGTTATGGGAAGGGCATTGGCCTTCTCCACAATGAGTTTGGATTTTACTGAAGGGTCCAGCTCAATGCCGTATCTGTCTTTGTCTGAAGGTTTACAGGCCGATGCCAGAAGCGGTGCCGCCACGGCTGCCACGGCGCCTTTTTTCAAGAAATCTCTGCGGTTTTCCATATTTGATGAAGTTTATTGTTTTATCAGGTAACTATGCTTTGCAAGGAGACTGGAGCCTATTGCTCCGGCTTTCTCTCCAAGCCCGGACACTTTGATCACTGTGTCGCTGTTTACAAGGTTGAGGGAAAGTTTGTTTACAGTGCTCCTCAGGGGCGGAATCAGATATTTTTCAGTGGTGCAGAGCCTGCCTCCGATCACCACTATGTTGGGGTTGAAGATGTTGATGAGGCCGGCTACGGCGCGCCCAAGAGTCTCTCCAACCTCCTCCACACATTCAATGCAGAGGACATCCTCCCTTTTCACTGCGTCAAGTATGCTGTCTAGGGTGATTTCCTCCCCGGCGGCATAGGACTTTGACAGCACGGATGCACGTCCCTCGGAGAGTTTTCCCATTACAAGCCTGTGGAGGGCGCTTCCGGAGGCGCCTGTTTCCAGGCAGCCTATCTTTCCGCATCGGCACGGAATGTTGTTGTCAAGGAGGGGGAAGTGCCCTATCTCTCCGGAAAAGCCTGATTTCCCGTAGTAGAGTTTCCCGTCCATCACCATACCCATACCAAGGCCCCAGCCCACGTTGAGGAAAAGGATGTCTCCTTCCGTGCCGGGGAGGCTGCTCATATACTCTCCCCACGCCATTGCGCGGGAGTCGTTTTCCACCACCACAGGTTTTCCGAATTCCGCTTCCAGAAGGTCCCGGAACGGCTTTTCTTCACTTATGAAGAAGGAGTAACTGTAACCTGTGCCGTGGTTTACACGGCCTGTGATGTCCACCCCGTAACCTGCCACTGCGGAACTGTCAATCCTCATCTTGGACTCCAGGCATTTCTTTACGGCAAGGCACATCTCATGGACAGATTCTTCCGTCTTTTCAAGGTGAAGTGGAATACTTTCCACGGCGTGGACAAGCTGCCCTGGGAAATCCGTGGCCGCAACGGTGATACGCTCCTGCTCCACGTGCACCCCCACAAAGTATCCCGCCTTGGGATTGAGGCCGAATATGCTTGCGCGCCGCCCTCCTGAGGATCCCGTTTTCCCAAGGTCCACAAGGTAGCCATCGGCCACCATTTCCGTCACTATGCGCGTGACTTTTGGGATGCTGGCGTCCAGGAGCCGTGCAAAATCCGCTATGCTGTAACCCTGGCGGTTTGAGCACAGCGAGAGGATGGTTTTCTTTTCCGGGGCATAGTGCCCGCTGATATTTTGGGACAGGGGATCCATTATGTGGCTTAGGTTTTTGCAAATATAGTGAATAGAAATCTGAATTGCAAGTACTTTTTAATGAATCGTTAAAAAGTATGGTAGGGTTGTAAATATTTTGAAAAAAAGTTTTGGCTTATTTCGATTTATTTCTATATTTGTGGAGACTTAACCGAAAAACCATATAAACACTAAACCCAAAATGATGAAAGAAAGTTTTGGCCAAATGGCGGAGCGCTACCGTAAAGAGCTGTATGGCAGCGTGTTGCCTTTTTGGCTGGAAAAGTCCCAGGACCTTGAGTACGGAGGATATTTCACCTGCCTTAACCGTGACGGAAGCGTTTTTGACACGGACAAGTTCGTGTGGCTGCAGGGAAGGGAAGTGTGGATGTTCGCGATGCTTTATAATAAGGTAGAGAAAAACCCGCAGTGGCTTCAGTGCGCCCTTCAGGGCGGACATTTCCTGGAGAAATACGGCCACGACGGAAACTATGACTTCTACTTCTCCCTCACCCGTGAAGGAAAGCCAATCATAGCGCCATACAACATCTTCTCCAACACTTTTGCCTGCATGGCTTTCGCCCAGCTGGCGGTGGCAACCGGTGAGGAACATTGGGCCGATATCGCCCGCAAGACCTTCCAGCGCATCCTTGACCGCCGCTCCAACCCCAAGGGCAAGTGGCTCAAGGCAGTCCCCGGAACGCGTCCTATGAAGGACTTCGCCCTTCCCATGATCATATGCAACATGGCCCTGGAAATAGAGCCCATCATAGAGGACAAGTCCCTCCTTGACAAGACCATAGAGGAGGCCCTTCACGAGGTATTTGACGTGTTCTACCAGCCTGACCTTGGCGTTATGGTTGAAAACCTTGCCCCTGACGGAAGCCTTGTAGACTGCTTCGAAGGCCGCCGCATCAACCCCGGCCATGACCTTGAGGCGCTGTGGTTCATGATGAACCTGGGCCTCAGGCTCCACAGGCAGGATATAATAGACAAGAGCGTGGAGATAGCTCTCCGCGTAATTGACTACGGCTGGGACAAGGAGTACGGCGGCATCTTCTACTTCATGGACCGCAAGGGTTATCCCACCCAGGAACTTGAGTGGGACCAGAAACTTTGGTGGGTTCATCTTGAGAGCGCCATCTGTATGATAAAGGGATACCAGCTTACCGGCAATGAAAAATGCCTGGAGTGGTTTGAAAAACTGGATAGTTACCTCTGGACGCACTTCAAGGATAAGGAATATCCTGAGTGGTACGGCTACCTAAACCGCAGGGGAGAGGTCCTTCTTCCCCTGAAGGGCGGCAAGTGGAAGGGCTGCTTCCACGTGCCCCGCGGCCTCTATCAGATAAGCACAATCTTACAGGAAATAGCAGACAAACAATAAACTATGAAAGGTTTACTCAGATTGTTATCCGCCGTGGCGGCAGGTCTTCTCCTATCCGTCCCGGCCTTTGCCCAGGGTACGCTCCGAGGCATGGTGACAGACCAGGACGGCGCTCCGCTTCCCGGTGTCACCGTGCTTATCAAAGGCACCCAGGACGGCACCGTAACCGGCGCTGACGGCACTTATTATCTGCTCGCCAATCGTGGAGATGTCATCGAGTTCACCTGCCTTGGCCTTGCCACGCAGGAGCACACCTTCGACGGCCGCACCCGAATCAATGTCCAGATGGCGGAAGACGCCCTTTATCTTGAGGATGTGGTGGTGGTGGGTTACGGTACCGCCAAGAAGGAAACCCTTACGGCGGCTGTATCGGCCATAAAAGGTGACGAACTCCTTAAGGCCCCCGCCACAAACGTGTCGCAGGTGCTTGCCGGTAAACTATCCGGTATCTCCTCCGTGCAGGAATCCGGTGAACCTGGCCTTGACCAGGCCTCCCTCCGCATCCGCGGCTCCGTGTACGGCGTGGCGTACGTTGTGGACGGCTTCCCGGTAGACAGCATCAACGATATTGACCCTGCCGATATTGAGTCAATCTCCGTCCTCAAGGACGGTGCATCGGCTGCGGTGTACGGCCTCCAGGCAGCTGGCGGCGTTATCATAGTGACCACCCGCAAAGGTAACAAGGGAGACACCCACATCACCTACAACGGCTCCGTGGGTGCTTCCATGAACGCCAACTTCCCTCAGTTCATGAACGGCCCCCAGTTTGCCTATTATTATAATGTGGCCCAGATGATGGACCAGCTGGCAAACGGGGAAATTGCAAAATCGGCCGATTACGTGCCTTATTTCACCCAGAAGAACATCCAGGCCATGCGGGAAGGCCGTGACGGCTGGGACAATGTTGACTATGTGAAGAAGGTCTTCGGAACCGGCCTTACCCAGAAGCACAATGTCACCGTCCAGGGCGGAACTGACAAGGCCCGTTTCTTCACATCCTTCGGTATAATGGACCAGAAGGGTAACATAGACCGCTTCAATTACAGGCGCTATAATGTACGTACCAACGTGGAAGGAGACCTTTCCAAGCAGCTCAGCTACAAGGTGAGCCTCTCCGGAGTCCTTGGAGACCGCTCCACGCCCGCCTTCCTCTCAGGTGGTACTGATGCCGGCTCCACTGAAGTGGGCTGGTTCTCAATTGCCCGCCAGGTGGTCCAGATGCACCCTTATCTCCCTGAAAAGTACGACGGCTACTACACCGGCGCAGTCCAGGACAACCAGAGTTTCCTGGTAAGCCCCCTTGCCGCAATCTATGAATCCGGTTACAAGAAGACAAAGAGCCTCCAGGCCGATGTAAACGCAGCCCTTGAATGGAGGGTTCCCTTTGTGAAGGGCCTTTCCCTCAAGGCATCCGGCTCCTATACCTATTCCCAGAGTTACAACAAGAACCTCAGCACCCACTATACTATGATGCAGCGCGTGCGTACGGAAACCGGCTGGGAATGGCAGATGCGGAAGGATAACCCCCATATCGGCTCCGATATAAATCCCGCGCCCGCTCCTGAGCAGATCAACAACCTTGGAGAAGGCGTGGTGTTCTCAAGCCAGCTGGTGGGCCAGGCAAGCATCCAGTATGCAAATAGTTTCGGGAAGAACAACCTTGACCTTATGGCCCTGGCCGAATACCGTGACTACAAGGGAAACGGCCTTGCGGCATACGTTGAATCCCTTCCTTTCACATCCCTTCCTGAGCTGTCCAACGGCATTGTCCGCACAAGCCTTCCTGCAAGCGGCTGGAGCGGCGCCTCAAGGAGCCTTGGCTTTGTTTTCCGCGCCCGCTATGACTACGCGGAGAAATATCTGGCGGAATTCACGGGCCGATACGACGGTTCCTACAAGTTTGCCGGCATGGCCAAAACCCGCTGGGGATTCTTCCCCTCCGTCTCCCTCGGCTGGCGTGTTTCCCAGGAGGACTTTTTGAAGGAACTCTCCTGGCTGGACGACCTAAAGATCCGCGCAAGCGTGGGCCTTCTTGGTAACGACAGCGTATCAGAATACGCCTTCCTGAGCACCTATGCAAAGGCCGGAAACGTGGCCCTTGGACAGTATGGCGGCGCAACCCAGGTGTCTCCCTCATATTACACTGAAGGCATTGCCAATACGGACCTTACCTGGGAGAAGACCCAGAGCTGGAACGTGGGCGTGGACTTCTCCCTGTGGGGAGGCCTCCTTGGAATGGAGATAGACGGATTCTACAATTATACCTATGATATGCTCACCTACCAGAGCACCGGCTTCCCTTCCTCTATGGGCGGCTACTATCCTACCTGGGTGAACAGCAACGCCATTGACGCAAAGGGTATAGATATCCTTGTCCGCCACCGCAATCACTTCCAGCTTGCAGGTGACCCTCTCTTCTATGAAGTCACCGGAACAGTTACCTATTCCAAGACCCGCTGGCTCAAATACAACGATGACCCCAACATTGTGGATTACCGCAAGGTGAGCGGCACCACATACGGCAGCATAATGTGCTGGCAGGCCGATGGCCTATACCGCACGGAGGAGGAGATTGACAATTCCTCCTGGTACGGAACCCGCCCCAACCTTGGCGACATCCGCTACATAGACCTCAACGGTGACGGCAAGATCGATGAGGACGACAAAGGCTTCTTCGGGCGCAGCAACCGTCCCGAACTCACCTTCGGCCTCAATCTCAACCTTGGCTGGAAGGGCTTCGACTTCAACGCCCAGTTCACGGGAGGCGCCCTCTTTGACGTATCCCTCACCGGCACTTACTACAACGACAACGACGACAACACCATCTGGACCCAGACCTTCAAGGAAGGAGGCAACTCCCCGCTGTTCCTGGTTCAGAACGCCTACAGCGAGTTCAATCCCGGCGGTACTTTCCCCAGGCTTACCCTGGCAAAGACCAACCACGGCGGAGACAATGGCCTCAGCTCCACTTTCTGGATCAGAGACGGTAAGTATGTGCGCCTGAAGACCGCCCAGCTTGGTTACACCTTCCCCAAGAAGTGGACCCAGAAGCTTGGCATCCAGGCTTTCCGCGTCTTTGTGGAGGGCCAGAACCTGTTCACCATAGACGGCCTGCCTGAGGGCATAGACCCTGAATCCCCGGGCGTGAACAACGGTTATTATCCCCAGCAGCGCCTGGTGATGGGCGGCATCACCTTAACATTCTAATGGAGGAGGAAAGACTATGAAAAAGACTCTTGCAATAGTTCTTACGGTTGCCCTGACGGTTTCCTGCAACGGAATCCTGGACCTTACTCCTACAAGCAGCGTCTCTTCCCGCACTATGTGGGAAAGCACCGCAAATGCGGAATATTCCGTGAACTACCTGTTCACTTTCTTCTGGAATTACAACGCCTCTCCCACCCAGCTGGGACTGACGGAAGCCCTCACGGATGAGCTCAAGTATACGTCCTATAACTTCAACGCTATGGCCTACATCCCGTCTTACATATCTTATGGCGGAACAACAGTCACGGCCCAGACCTATGACGTATATCTTGGCAAGTGGGGCTCCCTCTATACCAATATACGTGAAGCCAACGAGGCCCTCAATTACCTCAATGCCTATGGTCAGATGAGCGATGAGGACAAGATCCGCCTTGCCGCCGAAATCCGCCTGGTGAGGGGCTTCCTCTATTTTGAACTGGTTAAACGCTACAAGGACGTGATCATCTACGATGAAGACCTTTCCAAGATAAGCAAGGACGCGGCCCTCAGTACGGAAGGAGCGGGCTGGGATTTTGTAGAGGCCGATCTTAACTTTGCCGCAGAGAACCTCCCTGCAAGGGAATCGGCTCACGGACGTATGGACAGGGGTATGGCCTATGGTTATCTTACTCGCGCTATGCTCTATGCAAAGCGCTACGATAAAGTGATAGCGGCGGCCGGAAAGCTTGAGGAACTTGGTTATGGCCTGGAGCCTCAGTATCAGGATGCCATATCCAAACCTCTGTCGGCCGGAAACAAGGAGGCCATCCTTCAGTTCAGTTTTGACGGCGGTACGGGTATCACCCATAGTTTTGACGCAACCTATACTCCCGGAGGAGACTTTGTTCTCAAAAGCTCCAAGGGCGGTGCTTACGCTGTCCCCACTCAGGAAATAGTGGAAAGCTATGAACTTGCAACAGGCGGCTTCCCGGACTGGAGCAAGTGGCACGCCAGTTCCACGGACACTCCTCCTTACGCCCTTCTTGAGCCTCGTTTCCAGGCTTCCATCCTGTATAACGGAGCTCCCTGGAAGGGAAGGACCATAGAACCCTATGTGGACGGAACCGACGGCTGGGCAACCTGGAAAACGGAGAAAGAGCCAAAAGGCCGTACTGTTACGGGTTATTACCTCAGAAAGAACGTGGACGAATCCTTTGACGTGACTTCTTCCGGCGGCAGCCATCCTTTCACTTTCCTCCGTTACGCGGAAGTTCTCCTAAATAAGGCCGAAGCCTGCTATCGCAGCAATGATCCCGCAGGCGCAAATGCCGCCGTAAAGGCTGTCCGTGCGCGCGTGGGACTGCCTTACACTGACAAGAGCGGCGACGCCCTCTGGAAGGCGATAGTCCAGGAAAGGAAGGTGGAACTTGCCTTCGAAGGACAGCGCTACTGGGACCAGCGCCGCTGGGAAACCGCCCACCAGGACTATCCTATCGGCCTTTCCGGCTACAAGCAGCACGGCCTAAAGATAGAGAAGGACGGAACCGGTTTCCGCTACACCTATGTGTCCATAGATGACAGTGACCGAAGCTTCACCTCACGCCTTTATCGTTTCCCCATACCGGAAAGCGAACTCAGCGCAAATGCTTTAGTAGAACAATATGATGAGTGGAAGTAGTATGAAAAAGATATACTTTTTAATAGTTCTCGCCCTTGCGGCCGTTTCCTGTCATCAGCCGGAATATGTGGCCCCTACCGCCAACAGGCAGGGCCTGACAAGCCTATCGGCCATAATTACTGACGGTATCTACGCCGAGCAGGAACTGGGCCGCCTTATGGTGACGGACCCTGAGGCCGATCTTTTTGAGATTCCCATCCCTTATTTCTATCCGGAATCCAGCAATGACGAAACCCTCATCTATATGATGGAACTCCGCGTCCAGGCAGAACTCCAGCCCAACTGGAAGATCTCCCCGCGCCTTGGAGTCCTGGATCTCACGGAGGAGACAGAGTTCACGCTCACGGATCCGTTTGGCAACAGCCGTCAGATCCGCATCACCGGAAAGCGTGAGAAATCCTCCAAGTGCTCCCTCCTTTCCCTTATGGTGGACGAGGTCAAGACTTCCTGCGTCATCTATGAGAACGACGACAAGATCCTGATCCCCTATCTGGAAGACCTCTCGTCAGTCCATATCATCGGCCAGGTGGTTCCTCACGCCAAGATTACAAAGGTGAACGGAAAGGACTACAATGAGAAGGCCAAATACAATATGAATACTGGCGCAACCATTACGGTAACCGCCCATAACGGCACCACCACCAAAACCTATAATGTGGAGCAGGGTATCCCCACCCTTATGGGACAGGGCCTGCGCCCGGAATCCGTGTCGCTGCTCTGCAACGTGGATCCCGTGACAATGGTTGGTTTGCCCGCCTATGACAACAAGTGCTACGTGTCTCTTGCGGGTATAGACTCCCAAATCCTGGTTGGAATAGGCGAGGGCCGCGCTCCTTTCATCGTGGATGCCTTTACCGGCGCCAAGAAGGGAGAGATGGTGCTTGGAAGCGCCGTGGCCGATTGCATCACCAACGATGACGCCGGTCACGTGCTCCTTTGCAACTACGCCGATGGCGGTGATGCCGCCGGAACGGTGAATGTGTGGATGACCTCTTCACCTACAGAGGCCCCCGTGCTGTGGCATAGTTTCACCAACCCTCTTCATTTCCCTATCGGCCACCGTATGAAAGTGATTGGAGATATAACCGGAGATGCCGTGGTGGTGTTTACCTCGGAAGGCATTGTGGGCGTATCAGTTGCATCTGAGATTGCCTGGCTCAAGGTAGAGGGCGGAGCAGTTACAGGTACTTTCACCAAGGACTTCTCCGGTCTTGGCCTCGCATGGGGCGCCGCTCCCGTGAACTTTGCAACCGTAGTGCCTGCATCCGTGCATCCGGACAAAGACGGCTGGTTCCTGGATTACTATGAAGGTAATGTGGATCCCAGCGTGGCGCACGGCAGCGGAGACTGCTACATCCTCCATTACATAGATGGAGGCGACAAGGACAACTGGGTTGAACTTATGGGTAACTGGTCAATTAACCCCAACTGCCTTGATGCCAAGACATTCAATCATGGACGCTTTATGGCGCTTCTTGGCGTAAGCCACTTCCCGGAATGGGAAATCAAGCCCAGGCTCCATTTCTTTGAGGTTACGGAGCCTACGGCCGCCACGCCTCTTCTGAAAAATGACGCCATAACCATCTTCCAGAAGGGCGCCACCGATCCTGATGTTGGCGCTGCAGGAGATGTGGCTCTGGTTCCTTCCAAGGACGGATACCGCCTGTATGTTTATTATTACGACCATCACGCTCAGGCAATTGGCGCCTACGTGGCAGACTGTTTTGAAATATGAGAAAGGCTATATATCTGATAACTTTGGCCCTGGCGGCAGCTTGCGCCTGCCAGAAAACGGGTGACGGGATTCCTCAGGATTGGCCCTGGAATGATCCTGATGCCGATGACAAGCCCTTTGTGGAAGTAACTGACGGAAGTTTTGGAACTCTTCCGGACGGAATCCGCCTCTATAAGTCTCCGGAAGTCCTCCAGGGGAAACCAGCCGTAGCATATATCGCCACTGTGGACCTTTCCAAGCAAGGTTTCCATGTGTGGGGCATAAAGGACCCCGTCCTCACGGGCTCTGAAGACGCCCTTCAGACACCCACTGAGGTTTACAACAAGAAGGACAGCCCTGTGCTTGTTATGAACGGCGGATACTTCTACGTTGAAAGCGGAACCAACTATTCCGCCAGCCTTGCCGTTGAGGAAGGTGAACTGCTCTCTCCCAACATCAACTACGCCTCGGAAGACTGGGTAACCATGTATTATCCCACCAAGGGTGCCTTCATCCGCCATTCAGACGGCACTATGGAGGCCTCCTGGACCTATTGGGCCGATGTAGACAACCATTGGATCTACGATGTCCCCGCCCAGAACGGATATGGCAGCACTCCCGTGGCCCAGCCTGATGCAAAGTTCCCCTCCAAAGGCCGCGTGTTTGAGGCCAAGACCGCAATCGGCGCCGGACCTGTGCTAATAAAGGACGGCAAGTTCCAGAACACCTGGCGTTATGAGTGCCTTCCCGGAGACTATGACGTAAACTGCCTGGGAAGGGCGCCCCGTACGGCCGTTGGCTGCACCCCAGATGGCCTTCTGGTGCTCTTTGTGTGCGAAGGCCGTGAAATGACGGAGGGCGTTCCCGGGTATTCCACCGAGGATGTGGCCAACATTCTCCTTGCATTTGGCTGCAAGGAAGCCCTTAACCTTGACGGTGGCGGCTCTACCTGCCTTCTTGTAAACGGCCTTGAAACCATAAAACCCTCAGACGGACAGCAACGTTCCGTAGGAAATTGCATCTATATAAAGTAAACTGTGAAAAGACTGACCACATCTCTGCTGCTGGCCCTTACCCTCGTTTCCTGTTCTCCGGCTCCCAAGGCTGAAGAAAAAGAGAATGTGCCGGACCCCGTGGACAATCCGGATCCTAAGGAGTCACAGACCCCTGAAGAGCAGGATCCCGCACCGGAAGGGAAGCCCCGCTATGTGTGGATTGACGCATCGGCCAACTTCAACTATTTTGCCAACGACAAGGCGTATATCGGCAAGGAAATAAAGCAACTGGCCGATTGCGGCTTTACGGATATAATCGTGGACGTGCGTCCCACGGAGGGCACGGTGCTCTGGAAATCGGCCATAGCCCCCGAGGCAAAGAGACTTGCTGCCTGGATAGGCTCTTCTTACCGCTTTGTGGAAAGGACGGCAACCTGGGACTACCTTCAGGCGTTCATAGATACCGGTCACGCGGCCGGGCTCAGGGTTCACGCGGCCATCAACACGTTTGTGTGCGGATACGGCGGATATTACGGCCTTGAAAGCGAGGGACCCGTATTTGACGGCCTTATTCCCGAGGATTGGACCGCCCTTGACCATACGGCCGACGGCCTTACGCGCAGTTTCCATCCCGGAGTCCAGGGAACGGTGTTCCTCAATCCGGCAAAGGATGAGGTCCAGGATTATATCATCGGCCTTCTTAAGGAACTTGCCGCATATGACATCGACGGCATTGTCCTTGACCGCTGCAGGTATGACGACACCGGCCTCCAGGCCGATTTCTCCGAAGAATCCCGCCAGAAGTTTGTTGAATATCTTGGGCACCAGCCCGCAAAATGGCCCATCTTTGAGGCCGGGGTTAAAAATCTTCCCTCCGGGCTTGGAGATGACCAGAAGAGCTGGCTGGCCTTCCGCTGCAAGGTTATCCACGACTTCATTGAAAAGGCCTCCCAGGCTGTTCATTCAGTTAATCCCAAGGTTAAGTTTGGAGCATATGTGGGTGCCTGGTATTCAGATTATTACTCTTCCGGGGTAAACTGGGCAAGCCCGCGTTATCTCACTCATAAACTCTATCCCAAGTGGGCCAACTCCGACTACCATAACTACGGTTATGCAGACCACTGCGACTTTATGTTCCTTGGCTGTTATGCCGCTACAGCCAGTATCTACGGCACTACTGAATGGACGATGGAAGGCTTTGCAAGCCGTGGGCGGTCTCTCCTTATGGGAGATACCGTGTTCGCGGGCGGGCCGGATATCGGTAATCCCGAAGGCTGGCAGAACGGCAAGAAGAGCGCTTACATTCCCAAGACTTTTGACGCAATCGTTACAAAAGGTATGGCCGACGGGTACTTTGTCTTTGACCTTTGCCATATACGTATGTTCGAGTACTGGACAGCGTTCAAAAATACTTTTACTGATTACACTAATTCATTAACCAAATAATTTTTAATGCTTATGAAAAAACTTTTTTACATTTTTGCGGCAGTGGCCGTAACAATGTGGGCCTGCCAGAAGCCCAATGCTCCCGAGCAGAAGGATGACCAGAAACCCGAGACAAAAGATGAACTTACCCTTCTGTCCGAAGCCGTGGTTGATCTTGATTACGATTCTGAGATCATTACCGTGAAGTTTAAGTCCACCGCTGCATGGACGGCAGAGGCCGATGAATTCATCGCCCTTAAGGACAAGTCTGGCGCCGCCGGTGAGGCCATCGAACTCGCGGCAACTGTCCAGTCTTTGGATCCGGAAAAGTCCGTGGGCCGCGTCGGCAATATCGCCATTAAGGCCGCAGGCAAGGAAATTGTTGTTGGAGTCATGCAGGGAAAGGTGTTCTTCTTTACTCCTGAGGATGCAACAGTAGACATCAAGGGCGGAAAAGTTGAGTTCCAGGTCATCACCAACCAGGAATATGAGTATAAGACCTACGATGCTGCAGATGCAGCATTCCCCTGGGCTCCGGTCACCTATGATAAGGCTACAGGAAAGGGCTCTCTGGATGTTGCCGCAAATGGCGAATATGATGCCCGTTATGCCTACATCAAGTTCACCGTTCCCGGAATCCAGGTTCCTTCTGTTGACGAGGAAGGCAATCCTACCGGAGAGACCGAAGACTATGTGACCAAGTTCTATGTATATCAGGATGGCAACGCAAAAGTTGAATGGGCAGTGAGTCTGAAAGAGCCTTTCAGTGCAACAAGTATAGAGACAGATACTGAAATTCATGACGCTACCGCTTCTATTGCCTACTTTGACGGCAAACTGCTAGTGTCAGATTCTTACAAGGTATTTGCCTTTGATCCTGCTACTGGGGCATCAACAGCTATTTCAGTACCAGAGGATCTTCCGGTACAGTCCATTACAAATGATGATGCCGGAAATCTCCTTCTTGCCACCCTTATCCCTTATGGCGGTGTGGGAAGCGTATATGCGGTTAAGGCAACAGATACTCAGATGGCAAATCCTGTACGCCTGATTCCCTGGGTAAATGAGGCATGGTCTGGCTCTCACGGAGCTGATAAGGTTGCCGCGAAGGGAGACGTATTCGGTAATGGCGTTGTAACCATGATGTATGGAGGTGTAGGATCTTACGGTGGTTTATCCTATTGCCTTGCTTGGGAAATCAAAGATGGATCTGCCGATGTGTTCGAGTACAACGAATGGAATAAGAGTACACACAGAATAAATAATGATGCGTGGCTAACAACTCCCGAACTTGGTGATGATCTGTGGCTTTCCAACCGTGCAGTATTTGTTCCTGCCGGCCCTAGTGTATCGGATGGATTCTTCTATGCCGGATATGACGGTCTCTACAATATTTATTACTATAATGGCTCAGAATGGAATGCTATTGTCGAAGGTGTTGGAGACTGGGATGGTAGCATCATGGGCATGGGCTCGACAGAATGGAATGGTAAGAAAATACTTGCAGGTGCTCGTCTGGGCTATACTTTTGAATGGGGCCCGATGCCATCAAGTTTATGGATTATAGATGTTACCGATGTTAACAACCCTGTTGTGTTAAGTCAATCAGAATTTGTTGGCCTTGATGATCAAGCTATAACTGGATGGAATAATGATAGCACTACGGATGTTATACTTAAGGTTGAAGGAAATAATCTTGTAGCCTACTTGGTAGACACTTCACATGGCATTCTAATGAAAAAGTCTTATCCTAAACTTTAAAATCTCACTAAGACAATGATTTCAGCGCCGGCCCCCGGGCTACGGGAGCCGGCGCTTTTTTTTTTGTATATTAGCAGTATGAAACGTAGATCATTCCTCAAGGGAGCAGCGTGGGCTGTGGCGGGAGCGGCGGCAGCGCCGGTCCTCAGTGCCTGCAGCCGCAATTCATCCAGGCCAGACAGCAGTGTAGCGGGGATATTCCGCTTTGGTCCGGGCGGCACTTTCAAAGTACTGCAGTTTACGGATACCCATTACATCAAGGGCGATCCAAGAAGTGAGCGTGCCCTTCGCTGCGTTGAGGAAATGATTGCCGCGGAGAAGCCGGATCTCATTATCCATACCGGAGACATTGTCTTCGGAAGGCCTGATATAGAGAGCGCCCTGGAGATACTAAAGCCATTGGCCGATAGCGGCATTCCCTGGGCAGTAGCCCTTGGAAACCACGATTCCCAGTTCGGGAGTACCCGTGAGGCCATGTTTGAGGCTATCCGCAGCCTCCCGGGGTGCATTAATCGGCCTCCAAAAGAAGGGGTCTACGGATGCTCCAACGATGTTATAACCCTCTCCGGCCCGGGCGGTCCTGAGCACGTCTTCTATCTCTTTGACTCAATGGATGCCGTGGTCCTTGAAGGGGAGGAGGAAATTCACTGCTATGACTATATAAGGCATAACCAGATTGCGTGGTACCGTGCACACAGTGAGCGCTTTGCCCGTGAAAACGGAGGTGCCTCCGTGCCCTCCATGGCGTTCTTCCACATTCCGTTATGTGAACTTTCTGAAGCGCTTGCAGCCGGGGTGCAGCCGGTTTGCGGCAATAACGGAGAGCCCCCGTGCCCTTCACGGCTTAACAGCGGCCTCTTTGCCCAGTTCCGTGAAATGGGAGATGTGAAGGCCATAGTCACCGGCCATGACCACGACTGCGACTATGTCCTGGACTACGGCCAGATCCATTTTATCTATGGCAGGTTCTCCGGCTCAGACACCATCTACAATCATCTGGGCATAGACGGGTATATCCCTTCCGATACACATACGGCACCCGGAACGGTGTCCGGATGCCGTGTATTTGAGTTCCGGAAAGGAAATCCCGGTTTCCGCACCTGGGTGCGGCTCTCAGGAGGATATATCCAGCAGGATTGCTCTCTATAGTTCCATGTGCTCCTCAAGAAGTTTTCCTGTCCACTCCCTGAAATCTGACCAGCGGTAGAAGTTGTCCTTTACCGGAGTCAGTTCAGGCAGAGTGGCGTCATTCTCATTTAGCACCACCTTGAAGATTATGTCATTCTTCTTGTTTTTGTAGAACACAAAAAGAAGGGTGGCGGCCATAGGGATGCTGTAGTTCTGGAACCAGTATTTGGCTTCTGCAGGAGTGCCGGGGATGACTCCCAGGTTGTTGACGTTCAGAAGCGTAACCAGGCCTTCCAGGATATAGTCGTGACCAAACCTCAGATGAGCCGCCTGGTTGGGGTCATTGAATGATGCTTCGGCCTTCTCAATAATGTCTTCCAGCAGCGGAATCATAGAATAACGGGCAGTGATGTCCCCGTAAAAAGACAGATAATTATCGGCCTCCCAGAATAGGAGCTTCTGCTCCTCGGTGAGAAGGTCGTCGAAAAGCGGTCTGGGTTCATAATTGTGATAGCCGCAATATAGGGACCAGAGTTCCCTGATAAAACGGATGTCTCCGCCGTCAAACTCTTCAAGGAAACGGCTATCGGTGAAAAGTTTATCAAGGACTTCCTGATAATTCACGGTACGCCTGAAGAACTGTTCAATGTTTTCAAGGCCGATAACATCCATATCCTCTCCCTTGAAATGGCGCACAAGGGATTTGGGGGCGCTGGGCGGAGCGATGATGCCCATCCCCGCGTGGTCTGAGTGAAGACGCATAGTCAGTTTGGGGTTCCCGGCCTTGAGGCCCATGGCGAACGCTCCCATACTCACTATGCAGCGCTGTCCGGTGGAAGACAGGGCGTCAACCTTCTTACGGCCCTTGAACACCTTGGGGAACTGATCATAGACATAAGTGCCGATAGCAAGGTGCTGGTCATATCCAAGCGGCACAAGGTCTCCGGCGTTGATGTACGGCTCCTCGTAGAAGGAGTCGTATTTATCGGCAAAACTCTTCCCGTACGCGGTAAGGACGCCTTTTTTGCGCGCCTTCTCAAGGACGTCGTGGATAAGGGAGTAGGTTTTGGCGTTCCAGGCATAGCGGGAGCCATGGCGGCCATAATGGCTGATATAGAAGGGTTTGTAACCGCCAGGGGCTTTGGAGAGCTGTCCAAATTCATCCAGTCTGTGCGGCCCCTCCATACCGCGCATTTTTCTGGAATCAGTTTTTACGGCGTCAAGTACGTCATATTGCTGCGCGGCGGCATATAGGAGAGGCAGTGTCAGGGCTGCGAGGATGGTGATAAACTTTCTCATATCTTGAACATAGTTAGATCTTCAGTTTAATTCCGGCCTTTGTGAGCCCCCAGGCGCAGCCGATATAGACTGCGGCCATAATGACGCATTTCCCAACACCCACCCATCCTGTGAGCCAGGGGGCTATTGTGGGGCCTACCGCCACCCACAAGGCTATGAAGAGATAGGGAATCATATACACGGTAAGGGTTGCGGTGCCGGCGGGGGTAAGGGGCCTGAACCAGCCCGTCCAGCCCTTCCTTTCAAGGAAGCGGAGAAGGGTGTACAACGCCACTGAAATGGCCAGCACAAAGAGGCACCAGGGGAGAGTCCCAAGGTTTTTGGATACTATCCAGCCCGTGCGGAAGGCCATCCCCAGAACAAGGAGAACCGCCGTTGCGGCCGCTCCAAGGCCGATTTTTTGGGCCGATGGACGCTCCGCGAGTTTCCAGTCGGCCAGCGTAAGCATCATTCCGCCAAGTCCCATTATAGCGCCGTAGCAGGGGCCAAGCTGGATAGCATCGGCAAGGTCTACAAGGATGTTGTTTTCAATGAGGAGACTGCCGTCATGCATTGGAACAGCCATCAGGTTCACTCCGCAAAGGACAACCCAGATAAGTGGGATGATCCACTGCCTTTCACGGCAGAGGAGGTAGGTTATAGCGCAGAAAAGGTACATCCAGCCAATCTGGCCCAGGATACCCCACCACAGGCCCTCGAAGAGCTCCCCGTCCGGGGTGCGGTAGCATATGGCAAGTCCCGCCAGAAGGAGCCCCCCGGCAAGTTTCAGCCATTTTGCGGGCTTGAAGTCCTTTGGGTACTGGTTCCATGTGAGAAAGAATCCAACAATCATCAGGAACACCCACAGGGCGCGGTTTCCGGTCATCTCACGGGATTCCTGGTTGCATATGAACGCGCCCATGACAAGGAGGGCGAAGGTGCGGCTTAGGATATGCCCCAGTGTGCTTTCCGTGCTGTAGCCCTTTTCCCGGCGGCGCTCCAGGGCGTATGGGATGGACATTCCCATGGCAAAGAGGAACATAGGGAAAACTATGTCGGAAAGGCCCATTCCGTCCTCAAAAGTGGCGAAATGCTCCAGCCAGTGGGGGACGTTGAAAACTTTCCAGAATTCGTTCACAAATACCATCAGGGTCATTGTGAGGCCTCTGAAAATGTCAATTGCAAGGTTTCTTTTGTTCATTGTTCAGGTGTGTTTACCCAGGTTTCATTTGCCCAGCCAACGGTGCGGCCGGTGCCCTTGACTTCTCCTTTTATGCCTTTCTCCTGAAGTTCCCGGAACCCCGGGTCCGTGGGCTTCAGGTCCAGGAAAGGGAGAAGGTAGCAGCCGCGGTCCAGGAGGACAGCCTGCACCTCAGATGCAGGAACCTCGGAAGGATGCCTTCCTGTCTTTACGGCAATGGCCGCAAGGGCGCCTGCCGCCTGCCCCAGCCCCATTACAACGGGCTGCAGGCGGGTGGAGCCGTTCATTTCCCAGCTCACTGAGATGTTCTTTTCCGTAAGAAGGAGGTCTTCCACGTTCACGGGAACAAGCACGCCCATGGGTACGCTGAACGACGGGATTTTCCCGTACCACAGGTGGGAGAGTTCTTCCCTGCGGGGATTCTGGTTGTGATGATGGTCCACGGGGTAGTCCCCAACGGCAATGGCGCGGGTGTATAGGTCAAAGTCGTAGGGCCTTTTTGCCGCATCCAGGGTCATTGTGTCACGCCCTGCAAAGCGGCGGGATTCCCTGTAATACGGGTAGAAGGGGAAGCCGTCCTCCGTAGGGAAAACGTCATGGGCAATGCCGATATTCCGGTATCCGAGTTCCGTCTGGATGTAGTAGATGTATCCCAAAGTGCGGTTTTTGGCCTGCCTGTAAACCTCCTCACGTGACATATGGAGGTAATCCAGGTAGATGTCGTTGCCGCTCTGTGGCCAGTTGAGCATTATATGGCCGTCCGGAAGGGCGCCGTAGGAGAGCATCATCTCCGGGGACCATGTGCTACAGCATTCCCGGTAGAGTTCAGGGTTGTAGTCCTGAGGTTCTTCTATGGTTACATCATGGTCATACTGCTTTACAATGGCAACGTAGGTCATATCCTGAAGGGTTACGCGGTCCTGGAGTTCCTCTGCGCCCACCTCAAGGGCGATGTCTCCAAGTTCGGTTCCGTCTATGAGGATACGGGCCTTTACGCGGGAGCCGTCACAGAGGGTGAGGCGCCAGTGGGCTTTGATTCGGGAGATGCCCGGTCGGGGCCGGGCATGACGTATTTCCACGCCGGCTTG
>JAFZOU010000067.1 GCA_017550525.1 Bacteroidales bacterium | reverse complement strand
TGATGGAAACAGACAAGGTGCTGGTATGCGGCATAGCCACGGAATTCTGTGTGAGGAATACCGCAGAGGATCTCCTGAAAGACGGTTTCAAGGTAAGCGTACTTAAGGACTGCATCTCCTATGTAGACCATAAAGGTCACCTGGAAGCCCTTGACGCTATGGAAAAAGAAGGTATCCGCCTCATATGATTACACAGGAACAGATAAAGGACCTGCAGGAGCGGGTGAAAACGCTGGAAGGCTGTCTGGACATAGCCGGAAAGCGCCGTGATGTAGAGAAGAAGACGCAGGAGAGTTTGGCTCCGGATTTCTGGAATGACCCAAAGGCCGCGGAGGTTTTTATGAAAAAACTCTCCGGTCTCAAGTCCTGGGTCACGGACTATGAAAAGGCATTCAGCGCAACTGAGGACCTTGATGTCCTGTACGATTTCGCCAAGGACAGCATATCCGGGGCCGATGAAGAGGCTGTAGAAACACCCGAGACCAGGGAACTGGAAGCGGCATTCAAGGATGCTTCGGAAAAGGTTGAGGCCCTTGAACTAAGGAATATGCTTGGAAATGAAGGAGACAACCTTGGAGCCGTCCTTACCATCAATTCCGGAGCCGGCGGCACGGAGGCTAACGACTGGAGCGCAATGCTTATGCGTATGTATCTCCGCTGGGGAGAACGTAACGGCTACAAGATGACCGTCACCTCTCTTCTGGAAGGGGAGGAAGCCGGTATCAAGAGCTGCACAATAGAAGTTGAAGGGGATTACGCCTACGGTTATCTCAAGGCCGAAAACGGCGTTCACCGCCTGGTGAGAATTTCTCCTTTCAACGCCCAGGGTAAGCGCCAGACCACATTCTCCAGCGTGTTTGTGTATCCGCTTGTGGATGACAGCATCAACATTGAGATTAACCCATCAGATCTTGAGTGGGACACATTCCGCAGCGGCGGCCATGGCGGCCAGAACGTGAACAAGGTGGAAACCGGCGTCCGTGTAAGGCACATTCCTTCAGGGATTATGGTAGAAAATACGGAAACCCGTTCCCAGCAGGATAACCGCCAGAGGGCCCTCCTCATCCTCAAATCCCGCCTCTATGACATAGAGCTCAAGAAGCGCCAGGAAAAGCAGGCGGAACTTGAGGGCCAGAAAAAGCGCATAGAGTGGGGCTCCCAGATAAGGAACTACGTCCTTCATCCCTATAAACTTGTAAAAGACCTCCGCACCGGATACAATACGGCCGACACCCAGGGCGTTCTGGACGGAGACCTCAATGAGTTTATGAAGACCTTCCTTATGGGTAAGGGATCGGCAGTGACTAACCCTGATGAAATAGACTAAAACCTTTGATATGGATATCATCAACAACGCGTACGTCTCCGACAAGTACCAGTACACTATGGGAAAGTCCTATCTGGAATGCGGCAAGAAGGACCAGATAGCAGTTTTCAACCTCTTTTACCGCAAGGCCCCGGAAAATAACAACTGGGCCGTTGTGAGCGGCACTGAGGAAGTGATAGAGATGGTTCTCCATCTGGGCACTGAGCCGGAGGAGTTCTATGAGAAATTCCTTCCGGGGGATGAGTACG
>JAFZOU010000066.1 GCA_017550525.1 Bacteroidales bacterium | reverse complement strand
TGACTTTTGATTTATTTGACAATAATCAGCATAGGAGTTAGTATTGTGGGCCCAATTGGATTAAGGAACCAACAAAAGAAGGTTACCGACAGTAGAAGTGGACAGATAATTCTTGATTGGAAATCACCAAGATACAATGGAAAGAATATTGTTGTGGTAGAAGGGAAATGGGATGAATTCTTTTTCGGACGGTTTTGTTCTGATACGACAGCGGTGATACAATCCGGAGGGTGCTCAAAGTTAATCAATATTTTTAAAGCCATACGAGAAGCAATCCCCACAAATAGTATAGCGATAAAAGATAGTGATTTTGATCGTATTAATTCTTCTACCGTTGATATATCCGGTTTTTTCTATACGGATTGTCATGATTGTGAGATGATGGTTATGGCGTCAAAACACGCTTTCGGCAGAGCAATGGAATCATTGTCAATCACGCTTACAGAAGAAGATATTGCTCTACTATTTGATCGGTTAAGACCTTTGTCTGTCCTGAAGTGGTTTTGTTACTCTAGACCAGAGATGCGTCCTTCGTTTAGAGGGATAGATGTTTGCGGCTTAGAAGTAGACATTATGTGTGATATTTGTCGATTGGCGAGTTTGGCTATAGAGAACACTCATGAGAAAGGGCGGGAAGTCATAATAGATTTAGAAGAATTGAAGGCGTTCTATAATTCTCATACCCATTTCGATTATTATGAAGTTGTTAATGGTCACGATATGATTGCTATGTTATTGCAACATGCGAAAACTATTTGTAATCAATCATGCTCACGCGATGAGATGAGGGATGCTTTATACCGTAGTTTTAATTTAGAGGATTTCTCTTCAACGAACATATACCGTGATATTAAGGCATACGAATCCACTCTAGCAGATGGAACAGCTTTTTTCAACGATTTACAGTTTTGAATAGTTTGATTGTGGTGGATTAGATGCCATTGAGCCGGGTAGTCCGCTGCCTATTCATCGGCATATGAAATCTTCCGAGACGGTGGTGTGCCTGCGTGGGCGGCTGCTGGAGGAGTTCTACGATGAGTCTGGCGTGGTGGTGGATTCCATTGAGCTGGCGCCGGGCGGACCGGTGGTGGGCTTGAACATTCCTATCGGCCAGTGGCATACCGTGCGCGTCCTGGAGAGCGGCACGGTGATTATGGAAGTGAAGGATTGGAGCATATTAACCAATCGATCCGGAGGATATCCTGACGCTATAGAAGGACAAGGGCTGATGCGGGGGCATCGGCCCATTGTTTTTATCGGCCATAATCATTAACTTTGTTGAGGAGCCGGTGATTGGATGGCTTCTCCATCGGCCCCGACCCTACTGAGATAGTGGGAAAGGTAGGAGGCAAACAAGATATTCGTACGAGTATGATCGCAAATGTGCTTGGAGCGGGGAAAATAGACAAGAAGATAATACGATATGACAACCGAAGAGATACAGAAATCGACGGAGTTTCAGGTGTTTGACCGGAAGAGTGCACGCATTGACGCGAAGGCACTGGCTATCACCATAATCGCATTTGCCAATGCTGATGGTGGACAGATTGCTCTTGGCGTGGAGGATGATGGCGCGTTGACGGGTGTGGACGGTAAGACAGACCACGTGAACGAACTGCTGAGAGCTTCGTTTGACTATTGCGTACCTTCTATAGCTACCTCTACAGAGTATATTGAGGTGACGGATGTGGAGGGTAAACAGAATCATATCATATTGATGACCATTCCGCAGAGTATGGGGGTTCACGCGAACCAGGCGGATGAGGTGTATTACCGTGTGGGTGACAAGTCGAAGAAGTTGAACTTTGAGCAGCGTATGCAACTGGTGTATGCCAAGGGTGAACACTACTATGAGGATGCTCCGGTGAACAATGCAGGTTGGGATGACTTGGATATGTCGCTGGTGGAGGAGTATGTAGCTCTCATAGACTATGGCAAGGGCGCTGAGGCTTATATCCGAGAAAATGGATTTCTGATAAAGAAAGAGGATTATCGTGGCAAGGAGTATGAGGTGTTGACTGGCGCGGCGGTGTTGCTGTTTGGTAAGAATCCGCAGCGGTTCTTCCAGCGGGCACAGGTGCGTGTTATTCGCTATGAGGGTACGGAGGCCAAGGTGGGCACGGAGATGAATGTGGTAAAGGATGAGATCTTTACAGGTCCAATATTGAAACTGACGAACGATGTGCTGGCTTTTGTGAGGACGCAGATAAAAGAGCATACCTATCTTGGACAGGACGGGCGGTTCAGGACGGACCCTCAGTATCCGGAGTTTTGTTGGACTGAGCTTTGCGTGAATGCGATCTGCCACAGAGACTACAGCATTCTTGGAACGGATATTCAGGTTAAGTTGTTCGACGACCACATGACGGTGGAAAGTCCTGGTATTTTACCTGGCTTGGTAAGACCAAGTAACATCCGTGAGATGCATTTTTCCAGAAATCCGAAGATAGCGCTGTATATGCGCAACCATAAACTGGTAAAGGAGTTTGGTGAGGGCGTGGACAGGATGTTTCGTGAGATGGAGGAGGCTGGCCAGCCAGCACCAGAGTATCGACAGAATGAGTTTATGGTGTATGCAACGATTAGGCAGCACGGGAATGTGGTAACTACGGAAAAGACTACGGAAAAGACTACGGAAAAGACTACGGAAAAGATTCTGAGTTTTATATTGGAGAACCCTAACATAACGACAGAGGAGTTGGCTCGTGTGTGTGGTTTGACACCAGACGGAGTGTACTACCATACGAAACGTCTTCGTGAAAAGGGCGTGTTGATTCGTGAAGGAGGACGCAAGGAGGGACATTGGGTTGTCGTTAAGAAGTGATGACGAATCTGGAGCCGGAGGATGATAAAGGTTTTAGAATTATGGAATTCAATGACGTTCTGAATCGACGCTACTCCTGCCGCGCATTCGCGGCGCGGGGAGTGGAGCAGGAGAAGGTGGACAGAATCCTGGAAGCCGGTAGAAATGCACCTACGGCCGTGAATAAGCAGCCAGTTCATATCTGGGCAATTTCCCATCCGGAGGCGCTGGAGGCCATCAAGGGCGCTACCAGGTCCAACTACGGCGCGCCGCTGCTGCTGGTGGTGGGCTGCAAGCCTGCGGATGCGTGGGTGAGGCGTTATGACGGAAAGAATGGTGCCGATATTGATGCTGCCATCGTTGCCACGTATCTTATGCTGGCTGCAGAGAACGAAGGGCTGGCCACGCTCTGGGTTGGGTCTTTTGACCCGGCGTTGCTCCGGGAGATTCTCCCGGGCGCGGAGGGTTATGAGCTGGTAGCGATGATCAATGTTGGCTATCCGGCTGCGGATAGCAAGCCGTCACCTATGCACGGCGTGAGGAAATCGGTAGGGGAGCTGGTTACAAGCGTGGAGCTAACTCCTTGATTCACAGCGAGATGCGTAAAAACGTCTAGGCGATTTCGCCTAGACGTTTTTGCATAAGCGACTGAAAATCAGCAAGTTCACTCCACGGCAAATCTCTGAGGGCCTGACCAGCCTCGCCCAAAGCCCGCCCTGGCACCCCGCACCCTACCGCCCGCCCCCGCCCCTGTAGCCAAATACCCCACAAGCCAAAATTTGCCGAAACAAAAAGAATTGCTTATTTTTGTAAACTTTACCTTTAAAGTTATTAAATAAGTTTATAATCTGTTTCTTATGAAGCAAGAAAACGATATATTCTGGAGGTTTTCCAATTGGTACTTCAGCAAGAAGGTGCTCCCGTATTGGGCTATCCTGCTTGTGGATTCCCTGATTGTTTTCCTCTCCTGCATGTTTATTTATTGGGTGGTCAACAAGTCTCAGGTTACCTTTGACCATCACATTGAGCTGCTGGTGGCATCGGCCTTCTATGCGGTTCTCAGCTGGGTTGGCGCGCGCATCTTCAGGACTTATTCCGGAGTGCTCCGCTATTCCAGTTTTGTGGATCTGCTGAAGGTGTCATATGCAAGCCTGGTCAATGTGACGTTGGGTGTGGGGCTGGCGTTTCTGTTCAAGTATCTGAATGTATCCACCCTTGCCATTCTAAAGCCCGGCAATATCTTTTTTGCATTCCTTCTGGCAACGTTTGCAATGTGGGGCTTCCGCGTGCTTGTGAAACTGATGTTTGACGCCGCAAATGCCTCTTCAAAGGCAATGAAAACGCTTGTCTATGGCGCTATGTCCGGCGGTGTGGCCCTTGCCAAGAATATCCGCAGCCAGCGTCCAGTGAAGTTTGACATCCGCTGCTTCCTCTCCCATGAGAAACGCATCAAGAACTTCAAGCTCCTGGGCCTGAAGGTGTATTCCATGGAAGATGACATTGAGGATATACTTGAGAAGGAGCACATAGAGGCTGTCCTTATCTGCCCTCACAGGCTCAAGGATTTCCGCACAAACCAGAAGCTCCAGGACATATTCATCAACCGTGGCATCAAGATTTTTATGGTGCACCAGGCTGAAGAATCGGCCGTAATCAATGGAGAAATCCTGGAAGAGAGCGTCCAGCTCAAGGAAGTGAGCGTTGAGGACCTCCTCCCGCGCTCTGAGATCCGCGTGGATATGAAATCTGTGGCGGAGCAACTTGTAGGGAAGCGGGTGCTCATCACTGGATCGGCAGGTTCCATCGGCAGTGAGATTGTGAGGCAGGTGGCTGCATCGGCCCCCGCAAGCCTTATGCTCATTGATCAGGCCGAGACCCCTCAGCACGACATCCGCCTTATGATGGCCAGGGAATTCCCCAATGTCCCCTGTGAGACCGTTGTGGCAAGCATAGACCGCCGCACGCGTATGGAGAGCGTGTTCTCATCCTTCCGCCCGGATTACGTGTTCCACGCCGCCGCGTATAAGCATGTGCCCATGATGGAGGACAACCCCTCCGAGGCCGTACTGAATAACATCAACGGCACAAAGATTATTGCCGATTTAAGCGTGAAGTACGGCGCCAAGAAGTTTGTGATGATCTCTACGGATAAGGCCGTGAACCCCACCAACGTGATGGGCTGCAGCAAGCGTATCTGTGAGATTTACGTCCAGAGCCTGGACCGTAAACTCAAGATGGAGGCGCTTGAAAAGCAGAAGGGTAAGGGCGGCTCCAAGGACCGCGTGGAATACACCCAGTTTGTAACCACGCGCTTTGGTAATGTCCTGGGCTCCAACGGATCCGTGATTCCGCTTTTCCGTGAGCAGATCAAGCACGGCGGGCCGGTGACGGTTACCGATGAACGCATTGTGCGCTTCTTCATGCTCATCCCGGAGGCCTGCAAACTGGTTCTGGAAGCCGGCACCAAGGGTAACGGCGGTGAGATCTTTGTGTTTGACATGGGCGCCCCGGTAAAGATCTCTGATCTTGCAAAGCGTATGATTGCCCTTTCCGGTGCACGCAACGTCAAGATTGAGTACACCGGCCTCCGTGAAGGTGAGAAACTCTATGAGGAAGTCCTCTCGGAGATGGAGAACACCAAGCCCACCTTCCATGAGAAAATCCGCATCGCGCAGGTCCGTGAGTACGACTACGATGAAGTGAACAAGGCCATCGAGGACCTTGTTGCTACCGCCAAGCTCTACAACAACATGGACACCGTCCGCAAGATGAAGGAGATGGTCCCGGAGTACAAGTCCAACAACTCCGTGTACGAGATAATTGATCAGGAGCTGGCCGCTGCCGCTTCGGGCGTGTAATCTGATGTCTCGGGCGTGCGGTCTCGGGCATTGCCGCGTGGAGCTAAACGCTTGATACACAGCAAGATATGTAAAAACGTCTGCCGGATTTCTGGCAGACGTTTTTGCGTAAGTGACTGATAACCAGTAGGTTACCTCCACGGGCGGCTCGGCATATGGAGTCTCATAATCGGCGTTATTCAATTACGGCATCCCGATGATGCCCTTGATAAAGTCTATGGCGCGTTTGTTCAGGAGTCCATTAAGAGTCTTCTGCTCTTGTTTGGAAAGGTTGTTGTAAGCCTCGGACTGCTCTTTGAGGAAGTCTTCCAAGACGTCTTTGGCCAGGAGCCCGCTAACGCGGCCGAGGTCACGCGGGAATGTGACTTCGCCAATGTGGCTTTTGACGTTGTCAAAGCGGGGCTCCGTGAAATAGTCATCGGCAAGGGTGAATAGGGCGGTGACTTCATCGGCAATTACGCGAGGCTGTTTAGGCTCGTGTCGAATGCCCTTTTTCTCCGCAAAACGGGCATTCTTGCTTTTGATGATGATACGCGAACCGTTGGGGATGTAAAGCGGTGTCTTGGGACGTATGACGATGCCTTCGCAGATGTTGTCATCGATGGCCGGCAGACCAAAGTGCTCAAAAATCTTGCTGGGAAAGGCATTGGGATAGGCTAGACACTCGTCAAGGGTGCCTTCGAGGAGGGTTTCTGCGAAGAAAATATCGGCCTCTTGGAAGATTGAGTTGGCGGTATCTACGTCCAGGTAGAAGGCGTCGTCCGGTGTATATACATAGATGTCGAAGCCGTAGAAATCGTGCCCGGGGCAGTAGTAAACGCCCTTTTGGATGGCCGACATTGCTCCGATTCGCTTAACATCCTTGTGCGGATATGCGCCTCCGAACATCTCTCCATAGACGATGATTGAGGTGAGTTCCGGGATGCGTTCTTTAAGTATTCCGAAGACTTTAAATACGCGCTCGCGATAGCGATCCATCAACTCTTGCCATTGGTAAAAGTCTTCGTTGTCGGAGACCACGGCAGTGCGTTTTGCGAACTGGATATCCTTCCCGTCGCAGAGGAAACTGCAGTTAGAGCCGTGTACCTTTTCCTGTACCACAAATCTGGCGTCAATGGGGGTATGGTTGCGGACCTTCTCCATGAAGGCGCTGTCGAAGTGGTTCTCGATGGAACTGTATTTTTTGAATGTCAGCATAGCGTTTTGTTTTTCGGCAAAGGTAGGGCGCCGGAATGCCGATTCCAAATCTTTGCAAAATATGCAAGGATTTGGAAATGAGCAGTTTATGTATAATAGAAAATACTCTGAGAATTGCAATTTTTTGCAAGGTTTGCAAAGAATTGCAGGGGCTGTAAAAGAAGTTTACCTTTGCGGAAAAAGTACTTCATCGAATGACGAACCGATATACATATACGCCGGAGAGTTTGCTGGGAAGGGACGGAAAACTCAACCCCTTCAACTGTATCCACGCCATCTCCAAGATGCTGAAGGGCAAGGGCCTTACCAATCAAAGTATCAACAAGGCGCTGGCTACAGACTTTTCTTTCAGCGGCGGTGAAATTGATAATATCATCCGCAAGGCAACCATCATGGAAGTTCTTGAAGGCAAGAGACCGGATCTTCATGACATAAAAAGGCTTTGCCGAGAAGAGAAGATGCACGGTGATAGGGCCCGGATAGGTTTCTCTTAATATCAGATAAAAACCTGATAATCGTAAAATATTATAGAAAATATTGATATTTGTTGTTTATCTAATAAAATATTGATATTTTTGCCGAAAGTAAGAGTATCTGGCATATGGTTGCTACAATTTCGGCGGACTTGGTTCGTTCTACCTCGCTGTCTACGCAGGATATGATGAAACTGCGTAGTAAGTTGGGGGATTTGTTTGAAGATTTTGAGAAGGAATACCCCGGTTTCTGGGCCAGGATTGTGCGTGGAGATAGCATTGAATGCTTTGTCCCGGAATATAGGTATTCTCTCCGTATTGCTATCTTGATTAAGTTGTTTGTGAAGGTGCTAGCCGCAGGATATGACTGTGACGAGCTTCTTCAGCGGCACGGAATCCGCTTCTCTATTGGCATAGCAGATATAAACTATGCCGATAAAGTGGACGATATCATAAATGGCAAAGCCATCAATATTTCCGGAAGGAACCTTGACAAAATCGGCAGAAAAGATTATCTTTACACTGCATTCGAGATGGACCGGGCCCCGTTGTCTTTAAGCAATTTGCTGGACTCATATGTGGCTATGACAGGGAATCTGGCCGACTCATATTCGGCAAAGCAGGCTCAGGTGGTTTTCTATAAATTGCTAGGCTTTAAAGAGATAGAAATTGCTGATCGCCTGGGAATATACCAGTCAGCTGTCAATACCCGTTCCAGCAGTGCCCAGTGGCGGCTGTTGAATGCGGCAATCGGAAATTTCGAGGAACTTGAGTTTTAAAGAGTATGTGGATTGAATTGTTCCTGAGTCTTTTACTGGCTCACATAGTGGCAGACTTTGTGTTGCAAACCAGGAAGGGTTGCAGGGACAAGGTGGAAAGAAAGTGGCGTAGCCTATATCATTATAGTCACGCTTTGGTTGTGTTTGCGCTTTCTTGGCTGGTTGTCTGGGATGTGCAGTTTTGGTGGTGTGCTCTTGTTATTGCAGTAACACATTTCGCAATAGATATGTGGAAATCCTATCGTGAGGAGAATGTTGTTTGGTTTTCAGTAGACCAGTTTCTTCATGTCCTTGTTCTAGTTAGTGTGTCAATGTTTTGGAGTTGCAGGAACGTATGGAGCCTTCCGTTTGGAATAACCACAAGGATAGTGGCCGTTGCCGTGGCCGTTCTGATATGCTGGAAACCGGCCAACATATTCATTAAACTGATGCTCAGATACTACAGTGTGAATATGCCGGAGGATGATGCCAAAACAGGGTTTAATGCTGGAGCGCTAATTGGCAACCTTGAACGGTGGTTAATCCTTGCATTTGTGCTGATGCAGCACTATGAGGCTCTGGGCCTTCTGATTGCCGCTAAGTCCATCATACGCTTTGGAGATGCACAAACGCGGAAGTCCGAATATGTTCTTGCAGGCACCCTGCTGAGCATTTTCATTGCCCTTGTTACCGGACTGATGGTTGGGATGGCCTCTTGAACTGTTCCCAATCGCGTTTGATGATTTCTTCGGCATCATCAAGAAGATTATTAATCTTTGAATCGTCTTTATATTTCGACATCGTCAGTTCGGCTCTTAGCTCCCGGACTCCTTTCAGAGACTTTTCGCAGGATTCCGCATCCACTAGCGTCTCTGCGCTGAAAAGGGATACTATTACAAAGTGAAGCATCCCCATCTCATCTAGTTTATCTATCAGGTTGTCATTCATTGTTTGTGTTGTATTTCTGACCGAAGTTTTTCTGCAAAGTTCGGTAGTTCTTCCGGTGCCGTCAAATCCTTGCAAACCTTGCAAAGATTTGCAGAGGGGCGGAATCGGCCGTAAATTTGCGCTATGAACCAGATATACTTTACGGCCGATTTGCATTTTGGCCATCCAAATATTGTTAAGCACTCTATTAAAAGACCCTTCTCGGATCCTAAGGATATTGCCTGGCACGACGAATGGCTCCTTCAGTTGTGGAAATGCACTGTTGATAAACACGATACTGTTTACATCTTAGGGGATTTGACGTTCCTGAAGAGTGAAGATGCACGTCATCTTCTAGAAAAGTTGCCGGGTCAAAAGTTTTTGATAGAAGGCAACCACGACGGTTCAATTCAGGCTTATAAGAACTACTTCAAAGGAGTATACCAAATAAAAGAGATGACCTTCAAGCCTACCGTTGCTCCATTTCTAAAGGAGGACTTCAAAGTAGTTATGTGCCATTATCCAATGGTGACCTGGAATCACAAACCACACGGTTCGGTGATGCTGCATGGACATAGCCACGGCAAGTTGGATGAGTACAATACCCAATCAATGGATCTTCGCTTTGATGTCGGAATAGACGGGGACTTGGCCAACCTACGCTTTTTGACGCTTGAGGATGTCTATAACGCTGCCACAGAGAAAATATCGCAACACAAGTGCAACTCTTTTGCTGAGTATGCAAGGAATAACTATCGGAGTGAGGTTAGGTAAAAACACTGTTATTTAAACGTTAAAGCCATAGGAGAGATTAGCCATTATGAAAATACAATACGCATCGGATTTGCATCTGGAGTTTGCCGATAACCGCAATCTGCTGGAGCTGGGAGGAGGAATCAAGCCTGCTGGAGATATCCTGATTCTGGCGGGAGATATATCATATCTTGGGGATATGGAGATGATGAAGCGGCCGTTTTTCGATTGGTGCTCGGAGCACTTCCAGGAGACGTTCATTGTTCCGGGCAATCACGAGTTCTATGGCGGGTATGACATTGCTCAGACCATAGAGGAATATGAGTTCCAGTATCGGCCCAATGTGCGCTATCTCAATAACAAGAATGTGGCGATGGGGGATGTGGAGTTATTTTTCACTACGCTGTGGACTCGGATTAATCCTGTATTTCTTTGGAAAGTCCAGCGGGGAATGAATGATTTTCGCTATGGCGTTCTGGATGGTAAGCGCTTTTGTGCCAACGATGTAGATATACTGCACCGGCGTTGTGTAGACTGGTTGGGAACCGCTTTGGATGCATCATCGGCAAAAACCAAGATAGTCGTGACGCATCATTGCCCTACGGTTCGCGCCGCGTTCAACAGTTATTCAGGTGGCGTGCTGAATTCGGCCTTTCAGGTAGATATGGATAGCTTTATCCAGGAGCACGGGGCCGATTATTGGCTGTATGGACACACTCACTATGCCGGTGGTAGCGGAACGGTCATCGGCCGGACAAAACTGGTTTGTAACCAGATGGGCTATGTGTGCTACGGTGAGAACAGGGATTTTGTGGCCGATGCAGTGATTGACGTTTAGGCTGGACTTAGCGTTGCAATGGTACGGTACCGGCCGTTGGCACGTGGTCATCGGCCCTCTTGCTCAAATCCCGGTAATTCTGTACCTTTGGAATTATGAAAAGATTGAGTTATGTAATACTTATAGCCCTCATCCTCTTTTCCTGCACCAAAAAGGATGACCAGCCTGCACCAGTGTGGGAGACGGGGGAGCCTGAAGATACGGAGAATCCGGTTTGTTTCACGGCCGATGCCAGTGGTATCACCGAATACACAGCAAGGCTCAACGGGTATGTGGCGGAGGATGTGAAGATTTCTTCCGGCGCCAGGGCGTGGTTCCTGTGGAGTGCCACGGAAGACACTTTGGAATGGCTCAAGTATCGCGGAGGCAAGGTTGAGGCCGCTATTGGGGCCGATGGCAGGTTCAGTTTTGAAATATCGGCCCTGAAGCAATCTACAACCTATTATTATGCGGCGGTGCTGCTTCTTGACGATGTCCAGTATTATGGCGCGCTGAAGACTTTTATCACCACCGGCGCCAACACCAATCTGAAGTATACCGCGGAGGCCGTGGATCTGGGCCTTCCGTCAGGGCTGCTGTGGTCCCGGTACAATCTGGGGGCATCGGCCGAAGAAGAATACGGCGCCTATTTTGCCTGGGGAGAGCTGGATCCCAAGAATGATAATCTTTATGATTATGAGCACTATAAATGGTGCGAAGGAACGGATGATACTATGACCAAATACTGCATCCGAGAAGAATGGGGCAACGTTGACAACATTCTGGAACTTGAGCCGGAGGATGATGTTGCCGCAGTGAAACTTGGTAACGGCTGGCGTATGCCCACAAAGGCCGATCAAGATGAACTCAGGGCAAACTGCACCTGGAAGTGGACCACCCGTAACGGCATCCCCGGCTGCGAGGTAACCAGTACCATCAATGAGGAAACTCTGTTTTTCCCTGCCACCGGCGCAAAAGTGGGCTTTGGCGGTCCCGGCTCTTCATTCAGTATTTGGTCCAGCACGCTTAGCCAGGGGCACTCCCGCTTTGCGTGGGTCCTCTGCGGAGACAATATGACCTTCACCGAAGGCGGCGCCTACCGCTGCCACGGCCACACCGTCCGGCCTGTGAAAGAGGGGGAGTAGCGCGGGTGGCGTGGACAACGCGGGCTGGGCCGTGGCGGTGGCGCGAGGGAATGATGGTGCGTGGCGCTAAATGCCTGATACACAGCAAGATATGCAAAAGAGGGTGAGCGGATTGGCTTACCTTATTTTGCGTAAGTAACTGATAATCAGCAAGTTCCTTCCACGGGCTTTGGCATTATCCTGGTTGGTTATTGGCCCGCAACTATTGAAGTTTAGGCTGAACTTAACGTTGCAAGGGTGCGATACAGGCCATTTGGATACCGTTTTATGTAATATCCCTTGGCCTTACGGGCGCCAATTGCCTCCACAAACTTGCGCTTGATTCGGGCGATGTTGGAATAGAATACCCGCTTGGATTCAGAGCAGAGGGACACCAGGGCATCTTCGCGGAGCGACGGATCATCAAAGCGGGATTCGTGGGCATAGATGCCCCAGAGTTCATCCCAGTGAAGCACCAGGTCGTCGGACAAAAGGCCTTCCGGGTGGGCAAGGAAAAGCCGATAGAGGGTGCTTTCGGCAGGGTTGAGACAAAGTCTGGCCTGCTCTGATGGCAAATTGAACCAGCCCCGGCGGCTATCCGGAACTACTGGCCTTATATGACGGTTCTTTGACATACTGTGACTTTTTTGCAAAGATGTCATTGACCCTCTGCTTTTTCCAAAAGTTGGCAAGGCTTGCCAGAATTTGGGAATGCCGATTATTTTATTATGGAGGTGAAGGATGGAGCGTATGAACCCATGGGGCCGAAGGATATCCTGACACAATAGATAGTCAAGGGCTGATGCGGGGGCATCGGCCCTTGGTTTTTATCGGCCAGAATAGTTATATTTGTATCAGTGTTTAGCTGTGATACTATCCATTTTGACATCAGATGAAAAGAATAATAAACATACTATTGCTCCTTTTTTGTGTGTCCTCTTGCTACGATGACAGCAAGGTGTGGGAGACGCTTCGTGACCACGAGGCCAGAATAGCAAGGTTGGAAGCCCTTTGTAATCAGTTCAATACAAATATTGAATCTCTTCAGCAGATAGTGGCGGCGTTGGAGGCGTCGGACCAGATCAAGGAGGTGTTACCGGTGATGGAGAATGGCCGTCAGATTGGTTATGTAATCACATTCTCCCACAGAGCCCCCCTGACAATTTATCACGGAGTCAATGGGCAAGACGGTCATACGCCAATTATTGGTGTGAAACAGGATACGGATGGCTTCTGGTATTGGACTATCGACGGGGAGTGGGTGTTGGATTCTATCGGCCATAAAGTGCTGGCTAATGCTGCTCAGGCAAGCGTCCCTCATCTAAAGATTGAGGAAGATTATTGGTGGGTTAGTTACGATTCCGGTTCCACCTGGACCCGTCTGGGGAAAGCCATCGGGGAAAACGGAGCGGGAGATTCTATGTTTGAAAGCGTCACCCAGGACGATAAATATGTCTACTTTGTCCTGTCTAATGGTCAGACTATTACCATCCCAAGGACCAGGGGACTTAGTTGGGAGTATGTTTAAATATGCTGCACTGGGTGTTGTGCCAGTGATGCGTGAAATGTAAGTGATTGATACACAGTGGAATATGCAAAATGCCCGAGGTAATATCACCCCGGGCATTTTACATAAGTGGCTGATAGGCAGGATGTTGTGTTCCACGGGGGCGCACATTGAGCAAGGAGAGTAGGCTATCTTCTCCACCACATGTTCTTTATCTGCCAATAGGAGTAGACTGTTTCTGAGCCGTACGAGGTATGGCGGCGCTCTTCTGTGGTCTTGGTGATTTCCGGACTCAGCAGTTTGGTTATATCGGCTGCTTTCAGAAGCGGATCTTCCCGGTGGATGAAGGGGTCTATGAAATCGGCCTTCTCTTTCATCCATTGTAATTTGTCCTTTAATTCCTGAGGGTCCATCCTTCCAGTCATGAAGGCTTCATACTGGGCGGCATATTCGCGGATTATTGTGGCGGTTTTAAGCCGTTCAGAATCAAACAGCAGCGAAGATACCCTGACTCTTTCTTCCTCCCTGAGTGCCTCTATTCGGGCCTTCTCTTCTGCTTCAAGGCGTTGGCGTTCCTCTTCCTGACGTCTCAGCTCCTCCTCTTTCTTGCGTTCTTCTTCGGCCTTGATGCGCTCTATCTTGGCCTGGTCACGGGCATCGGCAATCTGCTCCAGAACATCTATGATATGCTCAATCTTGTCTTCAATGCGGGTGTGTTCCGTGTCCTGAGCAGCTACGCGATCGTCGTTATAATACCTGTGTGTTTCCCGTTCACACAGGAACTTCAGTTTGCCGGTAGAACTCCAGGTCCAAGACGCCCAAGTCTGTGAATCATCTTTGATACGCTGGTTGATTTCTTTCAATTGGACCCGGATATGGTAGTCCCTCACAATAAAGAAAGTGGTGCAGCTGTATCCGTTGTCGCTGACTTTGATCTGAAGGTGGTATCCCCTTGATTCGGCAGCGCGCCAGATTGTGTAAAAAACACGTATGGCGCGGTCCTCCTGCCCCTTATACACGTTTATATCCAGCCATTTCTTTGGAGTGCTTTTATAGGGATTCTTCTCACTCCACGGATTGTCCTGCCGGGATTTTTTCTCTAAAAGCTTGGCCTTGGTATCCAGTAATATGGGGTCTTTGAGATACAGGGTTTCAGGAACAGTATATACGGTGGCCGGCTCTTCCTCCGGAAGCTCCTTGGGCTCATATTTGCCTTCTGGATTTTTCTTTGATGGCTCCGGCTGTGTAGGTGAGGGCTTCTCTTTTTTTACTCGCCGATGCTTGATATAATCTTCCGTATGTATGGGCCGATCGTTTTCCATTGTGGGAAGGGGAGTCTTCTCGACGGGTTTCCCAAGATATAGGGCATTCCAGTAGCTGCTGGATGGACGCGGAATCTGGAATTCAGTACATATCTTCCGTAATTCATCCTGTCTAAGACCAAGGGCTTTTTCTGTTTTGCCGATACCATCGGCCCACATTTTCTCATACAGATCTTCCCTAGAGATATCCATAGTGCTACCTCCTTCTGTAATAAGTATAATCCGAGGCCATCTTCACCTTGGATTCTTCAATCCATTTAATAAGCTCGTCCTCAAAGAAATAGATGTTGTGCTCACGTTTATAATGAGGAATATTCCTTTCATCTACAAGGCGCTTTACAGTTCCTACCTTCATCTGAAGGATCTCGGCGGCCTGTTCTATAAGGATAGGCTTGTGCCTGTTGATTCCAAGCCCAAGCTGTTTTTCCATTTTGTCCAGAGTAGCCCGCATCTCGGCCACTTCATTAATCAGGTACCCAACGGCTTTGGGCACTGTTTTTTCGTTTAGTTCCAGTTGTTCGATTTCGTTTTCTTCCATGGCTATGTTAATTAATTGATTAATGGTGGGAAGATACAAATTTATTGCGTATATTCGCGTAAAATAAGTACCACATTATGTTTACACTCATCACTTTACCATACGCACCGGACGCACTGGAGCCGGTGATCAGCGCCCAGACTTTGGGATTCCACCACGGAAAGCACCTGCAGGGCTATGTGAATAACCTCAATGCAGCGCTGCCGGGCAGCCCCTTTGAGGGCCTGGAACTTGAAGAGATTGTGAGGAAGGCCAGCGGCGGCATTTTCAACAATGCCGGCCAGATCCTCAATCACAATCTTTATTTCACGCAGTTTGGGGCCCCGAAGGCCAACAACGCCCCCGTTGGCACCCTCGCAGCCCAGATCGTGAAGCAGTTCGGAAGCTTCGAGGCCTTCCAGGCGGAGTTTGCCGCCAAGGGCGCAGGCCTTTTTGGAAGCGGATGGGTATGGTTATCGGCCAATGAAAAAGGTGAGCTTGTGATCACCCAGGAGCCCGGTGCCGGCAATCCCGTCACAAAGGGCCTCAGGCCTCTCCTTACCTTCGACGTCTGGGAGCACGCCTATTACCTTGACTATCAGAATCGCCGTCCAGACCACCTGAAGGCCCTCTGGGGCATCATCAACTGGGAAGAGATAGAGCGTCGCTACCAGGGCTAGAACAGCCCTGCAAGGTGAGAATCAGGCGCTTCCATTATGTTCCAGGACAGGACGGCGCCTTGGAAGTTGTGCTATTATCTTGCAGGTAATTATGAGAAAGGTTTTATTCTATATTATTTGCCTCTTTTTGGTGGCTTGCTCATCGGATGGCGCCTGGGTGAGGGTAGAAGGAAACAAGTTCCTGGACCCTTCAGGCAATGAAATTGTGTTCCGGGGGCTGTGTTTTTCGGATCCCGTGAAACTGATCCACCAGGGGCAGTGGACGGAGCGGTACTTTGAGGAGGCCGCTTCGTGGGGCGCAAATGTGGTTCGCTTTGCAGTGCACCCCGGCAACATCAATTCCTATGGCTGGGAGGAAACTTTCCAGGCTATGGACCAGGGCATCGAATGGGCCAGGAAGTATGGTCTATACGTGATTATGGACTGGCACTCCATCGGCAATCTCAAGGAGGAGAAGTTCACAAGGCCATCGTACAACACCACCTGGGAGGAGACCCTCAGGTTCTGGAGCACTGTATCGGCCCGATATAAAAATGAGCCCGTGGTGGCGCTCTATGAACTTTTCAATGAGCCTACGGTGTCTGAACCTGAACTTGGCGGCTGCACCTGGACGGAATGGAAGGGGATGCTGGAGCAGATCATAGACGTTATCCGCAGCAATAACCCTCACGCCGTGTGCCTCTGCGCGGGTTTCAACTGGGCGTATGACCTTACGCCGGTGGCTCAGGAGCCGGTGGATCGGCCAAATGTGGCGTATGTCTCCCACCCGTACCCGATGAAGCGGGAGCAGCCCTGGGAGGATAAGTGGGAGGAGGATTTTGGATTTGTGGCCGATACTTACCCCGTCATCTGCACGGAGATAGGGTACTGTCTCTCCGATGAACCCGGCGCTCACATCCCTGTCATCTCAACGGATGTCTACGGGGAGCACATCACGCAGTATTTTGAAAAGAAGGGCATCTCCTTCACGGTGTGGTGCTTTGACCCGCATTGGGGGCCGATGCTCATCCGCGACTGGTACTTCACCCCCACCACCCAGGGGAGGTTCTTCAAGGCGTATCTTCAGGGTGGGGAAACTTTTAACCGCTGACTATGCTTAAAATTGGAGACAAAATGCCGTCCTTTGAGGTCCTGGACCAGGACGGAAACGTGGTAAGGTCTGAGGATTTTATCGGCAAGGGCCGTAAGACCATCATCTACTTCTACCCCAAGGACAACACTTCCGGCTGCACCGCCGAGGCCTGCTCCTTCCGGGACAATTACGCCACTCTCACCGCCGCCGGGTACAACGTGGTGGGGGTGAGTAAGGACAGCGCCAAGTCCCACACCGGGTTCCGCGCAAAGCACGGCCTGCCCTTCCGCCTTCTGGCCGATACCTCCACCTCAATGCTCCAGGCCTTCGGCGCCTGGGGAGAGAAAAAGATGTACGGCAAAACGGTTCTTGGCACCCTTCGCCGCACGTTCATTTTTGATCAGGCCGGCATCCTGGTGCGCATCATAGAGAAAGTGGACACCAAAAACGCCGCCTCCCATGTCCTGGAAGGATAACCACCGTCCCCACCCCCTGTTGTAATGCCGATGCGGTGGGGTCTAACTACTTAAATATCAGCCACTTACGGATTTTTTTGGTATTACCGGTAATCCCAAACAACTCCGTAATCCGCTGTGTTTCAATCACTTAACCTCCACCCGTATTTGCGGCAAAAAAGCGTATACACCATAATGAAATAATCACTACCTTTGAACTATGAACCGTGAAGACCAAATAGCCCGCGTGACGCTGACGGGCAGCGTGGTGAACCTGCTGCTGGTGGGCCTGAAGGCCGTGGCGGGGGTGGCTGGGCACAGTGCGGCCATGGTGTCGGACGCCGTGCACTCGCTGTCGGATTTTGTCACTGACATTGTGGTGCTGGTGTTTGTGCGGGTGAGCGCCCGGCCGCAGGACGATGGCCACGACTACGGCCACGGGAAGTTTGAGACTCTGGCAACGCTGCTTATCGGCCTGGCTCTTGCTGCCGCGGCCGTTGGAATTGTGGTGTCCGGGGCAACCAAACTGGCGCAGTGGCTGCAGGGGGAGGAGTTGAAGAGCCCGGGCGCCATTGCCCTTTGGGCGGCGCTTATCTCCATCGGCGTGAAGGAACTCCTGTATCAATATACTCGTATCAAGGGCCGGAAACTGGATTCCAAGGCACTGGAGGCCAATTCCTGGCATCACCGGTCCGATGCCCTCAGTTCCATTGGAGCGGCTATCGGCATTGGAGGTGCACTGCTTCTTGGTCCGCGCTGGGCCGTGCTGGATCCGCTGGCCTCAATTGTGGTGGGCGCAATGCTGGTGAAAGTGGCCTGGGACCTTCTGGGGCCGTCTTTTGGGGAACTCACGGATAGCTCCCTCCCGGCAGAGACTGAGAAGGAGATGCTAGGGATAATTCAGTCTGTGGATGGCGTTGAGGACCCTCACAACCTTCGTACGCGGCGTATCGGCAACCGCATTGCCGCGGAGGTTCATATCCGTCTGGACGGCAGGCAGTCCCTCACGGAGGCTCATGAGAAGGCCTCAGAGGTGGAACGCCGCTTCAAGGACCGCTTTGGGAAGGAGTCCCATATCATCGTTCACATGGAGCCGGTGAAAGAAAATTGATTTTTTCCCAACCTTTTGGTCCGGTCTTCCGTCTAACAGATGAAACATAAAAATTGATACAAGTTATGGAAGACATTTTAGTACCTATTTTCATCTGCGTGGTTTTGCCCGTCACAATTGTCTGGCTCATAGCCCGTACACGTCAGAACGAGGCCAACAAGAAGGCCGATATAATGCTCAAGGCCATTGAGGCCGGCGTCCCGGTAGACATGGAACAATTCAACGCGGATAAGAAGAAGACTCCACAGACTATCAAGCAGGGGCTTCTTGACAAACTCTCCGGCGCGTGCATCACATCCCTGATGGGAGTTGCCTTCATAGTGCTGTTTCTGGTGAATCAGTATGGGCCTGGAGTGGACTTTTTCTTTGAAAATATGTTCCCTGTAGTAGGCATCATCCTGACGGCAGTGGGAATCGGCCTTTTCATCTCCTACTTTGTGGGTAAGAAGCTACTGGCCAAAGAGATAGAAGCAGAGGAAAAAGCCCTTCAGAAGTAGAGAATGACTCAGGAGCGGTTCATAGCCGAGGTCAGGCAGCAGCAGGAGCCATTGAGGCGGTTCCTGCTTGCGCTGTGTGCGGGAAACGGTGCTCTGGCCGATGACATCGCCCAGGACGCCCTAGTCCGCGCCTATGTTGCTTCAGGCTCCTTCCTGGGCCTCTCCAAGTTCAGTACCTGGCTCTTCCGTATCGCATATAATTGTTACATAGATAATTGCCGGAAATCCTGCCCGGAGGATGCCCCGCTGCAGGAGGCGGTGGGGGTGCAATCGGCCGATTCCTCAGACCGCATTTTCCGGTACCAGCAGCTCTATCAGGCGCTGGAAAAACTTCCGGAGAAGGAGAAGGCCGCAATTGCGCTCTTCTACTTCGAGGACAGGAGCATCAAGGAGATATCGGCCATCCTTGACATGCCTCAGGGCACCGTCAAATACCAGCTCTCAATGGGCCGGCAGCACCTTAAACAGCACATTCAGTTATGAAAGAGATAGAAGATTTCCTGAGGGAAAACAGGCCGATAACAAAGGATGATCCCACCTTCATCCTTGAGACTCAGCGCCGTATGCAGCAGGTGGAGGGAATCAAGGGAGAGGTGGACCGTCAGCGCCGCCACGGCCGCGTTGCGCTTATCCTGGCGCTGGCCGCCGGCCTTGCACTGGGTGTGTTTGCAACTGTGATTGCGTTCCTGTATCCGGTAGATGTTGAATCGGCCTCTGAAGGTATTGTCCAGAGTGTGAGGTTGTTCCTGCAGAGTTACAGGCAGTATCTTCTGATGCCCGTTGCGCTTTTGGCCATAACTCTGGGGATAGTGCTTTCCAGAAAACCGGTGCGGCTATAGGCTGCTGAAGTATTTCCACAGCGGAGCGGCCATAAGGGCCTGGAGAATCTGGTTTTCTTCCAGGAGCTGCCGCACAAATTCCGGCTTTTTCAGATAGACGTCAATGTCTTCCGTGGCGTCAAGGTGCTGGCCGGAGACTTTTTTCACTCCAACTGCAAGGAAGCTGTGGGCAAGGTTGTTTGAGGTGGCGGGGTTGGGGGAGAGTGTCATCCACTCCTTCCAGGTGCCGCCGGCGTATCCTGTTTCTTCCAAAAGTTCCCTCTGGGCGGCCTGTAGGGGCGTTTCGCCTTCCTCAATGACCCCGCAGGGGAGTTCATAGCAGGTGTTCCCAAGGCCGTGCCTGTATTGCCTTTCCATCACAAAATCTCCGTCCTCCGTGATGGCAATGATGTTTACCCAGTCCGGGTATTCCAGCACGTAGTACTCATTGTTGATGCGCCCGTCCGGGAGCTGAGCAACATCACGCCGGGCCGTGAGCCAGGGCCGCCTAATAAGGTATTCAGAGGACAGTATGGTCCACTTTTTCTCCTCAGTGATGGTGGATTTCATAGGCTCATTTTATATACATTGGTCTCATGCTGCCGGAATCCAAGGGTCTGGTACAGCAGGTTGGCCTTTTCCCTTGAGGGGCGGGAAGTCAGATGCAGTTCGATGGGCGCAAGGCCGCGGGCGTATTCAATGATATGCTCCATAAGTTTTCGGCCGATATGCCTTCCCCGCGCCTCAGGGCTCACCACCACATCCTCGATTCCGCCTTTGAGGCCAAGCGGATGCCGGGTGATGCATAGGCTTGCAGTGCCGATTATCCTTCCGTCTTCCACCGCCGCAAAGAGGTGGGTCTCAGGAGCTTCCGCCGCCGCTTTCAAAATTTCTGGCGTAACTTTGATGCTGCCGTCCAGCACTTCCATAAGGCCCAGAAGGTCCTGGATATCCTGCTCCTTGAGCGTATTGAGTTCAATGATTTCCATAGTGCAAAGATAGCGTTTATTTTCTTATCTTTGTAAGTGCGGGTAACGTGCCGGAAAATGTCCCGTTACCCGCAAAAAAGGCCCAAAATGCAGGTAACCTGCTGAAAAAACTCCCGTTACCCGCACAAATGGCCCAAAACCACTTAAACGCTGGAGATAATGGCAAAGCACTCGCTGAAAACCCGCTGGAGGGCGTTCCTGATATGGCAGAAACTGGGTTTCCTGCCATGGAAAAAGTCTGTGGAGGCTACCGGTAAACGTAAGGGAGACTTCTACAAGGGCGCTTTTGACAGCATCCCGTTCCTTAACGATGACGCCAAACGCACCTTCTCCCATCTGCTGCTGCGGCCTGGGTATATGATCCGGGATTACATCAATGGCGCCCACGAGCGGTATCTGGCGCCCCTCACTTCGCTCATCATCTTCTATGCGTTTTTTGCGCTGGTATCGGCCGTACTGGCCCCGGTGCAGCATGGGGAAGACAATTTCCTGGACTCTATAACAGAGGCCCAGGAGTTCAAGGAGGATTATTTCAGTGATGCCGATGTCCGCGGCCAGCACCTTCTCTACAATATTGCCACCCTTATGAACAAGGGCTACACCTATCTCAATCTGGACAAGCATCCGGAGGCGGTGACAAACAGGGGGGAATCGGCCCTGGCGGCACTGGAGGGCACTTTGAGAAGCCAGGGGATACCGCTTTTCGTAGGGCAGTTCATTCTGCTTTGGCTGGCTATGTCCGTGGGGCTCAGGCGCTTCAGGTTGGGGATGTCCGCCACGGCGGCGGCATCGGCCTATGTCCTCTGTCAGTTCAGTTTCTTTATGCTTTTTGCCTTGCTTTTCACTTTTGGCGAGAGCGGGTCCGTCAATGTGCTCCTGATGCTGGCGCTTCTCACTGTGGATTACTGTCAGTGGCTTGGGGTACCGTGGAAAAAAGGCCTGGGGCTGGGGCTCAAGACGGGGATTATGTACGGCATTTTCCTGAGCCTGGTCATTTTGATTGTGAGCGGCGTGGTGGTCCTTATGGCCTGGCAGAAAGGTGTTTAGATAAGAGTTAACTTCCTGCCTTCCAGATATTTATCAATGAGGTCCTGCGTGCGTATTTTCACAAAGCAGGTGGGGGTGCCGTCCGTGCAGGCAAAGTAATCGGCCTGTGCTATTCCGGCATCCATCACCAGGTGGACGTTTGCGGCTTCCGGCAGCACCGCGCTGAGGATGGTGGTGGCGCCAACTTCCACGCCGGTGAGTTCCCATAGTTTACGGGCCGATGCAAATGAAACTCGCGGAATCCCTCCCATGGCGGCGCAAAAGTCACGGGTGATGAAGGGTTTGTCGTCACTGGTCACATAGAGGTAGAACTGAGTCTCCTGCCTGTTGCACAGGAAGATGGTTTTCACAATATGAATGCCGATTTTTGCATCAATGTTCTGGCAGTCCTCCATTGTGATGCCGGGGTCTGTGTCTACACGCGTAAAAGGGATGTCCTTAGCGGCAAATGTCTCATAGACAGTCTGTTGGAGCTTTGTTGCAAATGCCTCCGGGGGCGTTGATATGGGGTCGCTTACATAAAACATAGTATTCTTCTCAGTTCTTCAATGGAATGTGCAATCTGGTGTCCGGAGAGTTCCTCTTCCGTCCTGTACCCCCAACTTACCGCCACGGCATCAATCCCGCCGTTTGCCGCCGTTCGCATATCGGTGGGGGAGTCCCCAACCATTATGGCGTCTTGCTTTGCTATGGTGGGATGGCCCTCTGCTCCCGCGATGGTGGCTTTGCTCTCTGCCCCCTCGCCGGTGGCCTTGGCCAGCACCTCCCTCACTATCTCCGGGTCCGGCTTCAGCGGAAGTCCGGGCCTGTTCCCAAGGATTGCAACAAACTGAATATCAGGGAAAAACTCCCTGATAAGGTGCTCCGTTCCCTCCTGGAACTTGTTGGACGCCACCGCCATCTTCACGCCCCTTGCCTGCAGCTGAGTGAGCAGTTCCTGCATCCCCTTGTACGGCCTGGTATGCACATCGATGTGCGCTGAATAATACTCCTTGAAATCCGCCAGCGCCGCATCAATGTCCGCATCTGCGAGCGTAGGGCTTGTGATGGCTGAAGGAAATTGGTTTTTCGGGCACCGTCCCGAAAAATAATTACCTTCAGCCGCCTGGCCGGCAGATGCGTCTTTGGCAAGCGACGCCTCCAGGGCCTGCTTCACAAGGTTCCGGACGCCGTGGCCCACCATTTTGCGGTATTCGGCCACACTGTGGAGTGGCAGACAGCGAAGTTCAAGGGCGTGATTCACCGCTGCAGCAAGGTCCTCCAGGGTATCTAAGAGCGTCCCGTCCAAGTCCCAGAGTATCAGTTTCTTATGTGAGAATAGCTTCCTGTACGCCTCGGCCTTTTTTTCCATCGGCATAGGATACGCCCTGGAGGTGGACGGCATTCGCCAGAATTTCACCTCTATTGCATCTGCGTGGGTGGGGCTGGTGAGGGTTGAAGGAAATTGGTTTTTCGGGCACCGTCCCGAAAAATAATTTCCTTCAGCCGCCGGGCCGGCAGATGCCCGGTCGGGGCCGGGCATGACGTTCCCGTCACCCCCCGCTGCTCTTCCGTCACCCCCGACCGCACCACCGTCACCCCCCGCCACACCTCCGTCACCCCCGACTTGATCGGGGGTCTCCAACCACAGGGGGATCCAGCCGCCAACCGGGGGGATGGGGCAGTGGAAGGCCTCTGCCACAACCTCCGTGGCTTTCTGGCCGGTGGTGACAAGGGCGCGGCAGTGGGGGATTCGCTTCAGAAGGGCCGGGATGTCAGTGGGGGTTACTACCTCCAGGAAGGCATCGGAGGCATTGTCCTTGAGCCGCCGGATCTCAGTGGCTGTGTCGTATAACGCCAGGCCCTGCTCAGTGCAAAAGGCACGGATATCTTCCTCATTAAACCTCTTTTCACCAGGAATAGTAAAATGGTCCTTGTCCCCAAAGTGAATGAGGCCCATTATCCGCCAGAAATCATTGATCCAGTTGGGGTAGTAGAACGGCATACACCATCTGTGCGACTGGGGCGGAAAACTCCCCAGGAACAGCATACGCGCCCCCTCCGGCAAAAATGGCTCAAATGGATGTTTCTCAGTATTCACAGTCTAACTCTCAATTCTTAAGATCCGTCTCTGATTCTCTTCTCAGTTTTTCTAGCCCTTATCTGTATGCACGATTCAGTTCTTCGGGCCTTTTCTGAATTCGCAGTCCAAATTTACAACATTTTATGTGAACTTGAAGTTCTTTCTGGCCTCCACGTGCGGGTAACGTGCTCCCAAAAGTCCCGTTACCCGCAAAAAAGGCCAAAAATGCAGTTAACCGGTCCAAATTAGTCCCGTTACCCGCACCAGTACCTCCATCACACCAGCACAGCTCCCACACTACCCCCAGCGCTAGTTCTCACTTCCGAACCAGCCTCCACGTGCAGGTAACGTGCTCCCAAAAGTCCCGTTACCCGCAAAAAAGGCCGAAAATGCAGTTAACCGGTCCAAATTAATCCCGTTACCCGCATTTATACCAGCCTCCATACCTCCGCAACGCCCGCAGACGCTCCCGGCTCCTGTCCACACTCCGACCACACCACTCCCGGCCCCGCCCCCTACATACTATCCAGCAGGTGGGCGGCCTCGGCGTAAGTGATCCCGCACACGCGGGCTATCTGGGTGGCGTCTGCGCTGAAACGGAAGCGGATTTGGCGGGCAAGTTCTACCTGCTCTTCCGGAAGAAGTTGTCCAAAAGTGTCTTTGTGGAACAGGCTCCTCAGAAGGTCTGGTAGGGTGGCAAGAATGGTCTGGTCCCGGAAGGCGGGAAGGTTAGAGTCGGCATACTCCAGACGTTTACGGGCTTTGGAAGAACTGTTCAGGAAGTAGTTCAGCCTCTGCGGCGTTCTGAAAAGGGCTTCCACGCCCTTGCAGTCTACATAATTGTGGGGGAGGATATACCCTTCCTGTCCAATTATCCATTCTCCAGGAATAGCATCTTCATCGGTGTGCAACAGTCTTTTAAGTGCACGGGCCGATAAATTTTTCACGCGTGTTCCGCTAACTGCCGGCTGTCCGAAATACATTGCTCCGGACCCCCACGGGTACTGGCTGGCGTGTGCGCAGATTCCGGCCACCACGGAGTTCATAAGGGTGTATGCGATGGCTTTTTCTACGGCTTCGTCATCATACGGGATGAGTTTTATGTCCAGTCCGTTATGCTTCAGGAGCTGTTTGACTCCATACTTTTTACGGTAATAAATGGAATAGCGATGTTTGAAGCGCTCAACAAACTCTTTTACATCTTTCCTGGTTCCTTTCAGCACAAAATGCACGTGATTGGACATAAGGATGAAGGCCAGCACCCCCACATAAGGGTGCCGGGCGGCCTCTATTGCGACGTAGTTCATGGCCACTTTGAAATCTTCTTCATCCCGGAACCACAGGCCATCTTCCAGATGTTCCGTGCTCAGTAAATATATCCTTTTCATAACTTTTCTCCCGCACTTTTGCACGGCTCTACAAATATAATAAACTGTTGACAGCGCTGCAACTTTTTTTGATTTTTTGTAGAAAAGCGGTATATTTGTTCTAAGCAAATATGTTAATCCATCACAGAACCATCATTCACGTGGAGGTCAAGGACACCCGTGAACACCTCTACTTTGGGTCCGCCGCAGCAATGTTCGCAGATCCAAGGATGAGTGACCTGCTCAAAATCAAGTACCAGACTTTCCGCACCAAGAAGGTGTCGGAAGACCGTCCCTATGAAAATGAGAACGTGATTGTCCGCAAGGGCAATCTCTACACCATTGATCACTCCTAATCAGTGCGGGTAACGTGCTCCAAAATGTCCCGTTACCAGCAAAAATGGCCCAAAATGCAGGTAACAGGCTAAAAATAATCCCGTTACCCGCACCAGACAAGCAAAACGTATGTTTGAAGTAACAAAAATCTCAGACCAGACTGAAGGAGGCATCAGAAAGGCTTCCTTCCAGACTAGCAGCGCAGTCTGTTCCCGTCAGATAGACATTGAACTGGAGGGGGATATCGTGAAAAGCGTCCGCTACACCCACGGCTGCCACGGAAACCTTCAGGGAATAGGCGCTCTCATTCAGGGAATGAATAAGGCCGATATTATCTCCCGCCTTGAAGGCATCAACTGCAAGGGCCGCGGCACCAGCTGCCCGGACCAGCTTTCAAAAGCATTGAAACAGTTATAGCATATGGTACCGGTAAGCTCTCTGATTACAATGGCAATCTGTGCCGTCCTTGGCATAGCTGTGCCCATCCTCCTGAGCTGGTGGATGGTGAAAAAGTACAATGTAAAGGTAAGGACCATCCTTATTGGTGCCGGGGTATTCGTACTCTTTGCACTGGTTCTGGAAACCATCCTGCACCAGGTGGTGCTGAAAGGTCCCATCGGCCCGTCCATCATCGGAAACGTCTGGTACTATGCTCTTTACGGCGGCCTTGCTGCTGGAATCTTTGAGGAGACAGGCCGGTTCCTGGCCATGAATTTCCTCCTGAAGGATGAGCCTCAAGGAGCCAAGACTGCGGTTGCATACGGAATTGGCCACGGCGGCATAGAGATGCTCATCATCTTCGGCGTCTCCATGATTTCCAATCTTGTCATTGCCGCTTTGATTAACGCCGGGCAGACCGATACAATCCTTTCCGCAGTCCCCGCCGAAGCCCAGGCCCAGCTGGAGGGGACATTCGCGCAGTTTGAGTCTTCCACTCCAGGAACGTTCCTGACGGGCCTGTGGGAGAGGGCATCGGCCATAATTCTCCAGATTGGACTGTCCGTATTTGTGTGGACCGCGGTGCGTAAGGGCGGCAAGTGGCTGTGGCTGTTCCCGGCCGCAATCCTCCTTCATTTCCTGGTGGATGCCAGCGCCGTGCTCCTGATGGATTCCGTGAGTATGGTGGCCCTGGAGGCAATCGTAAGCGCTCTCGCCGTTGCAGTTGCCGCCTCCGCCGTGATGCTTGCAAAGAAACTATGAATGTCCTTCTGACAAGGATGCTTTCCAAGGCCGATCCTTCTCAGGTTCCCGGCCTCTCCCGCTTTTTCAAGACCGGTCCCGGCCAGTACGGGGAAGGGGACAAGTTCCTTGGAATCAAGGTCCCCGTCACACGTGCTGTTGTGAAGGAGTGCTGGCGTTCCGTAAGTTTTCAGGACCTGGAGGAGTGCATCACCAGCCCTTATCACGAGGTCCGTCTGGCTGCCCTCCTTGCCCTGGTGGAAATCTTTTCCCACGCCGGGAAAAGACCCCCGATCACGTCGGGGGTGAAGGAGTGGGCACCGGGGGTGACGGAGTGGGCACCGGGGGTGACGGCAGCGGCACCGGAGGTGACGCCAACGTCATGCCCGGCCCCGACCGGGCATCTCAGGCAGCAATGCGTGGAGTTCTATCTTAGCCATATGGACAGGATCAACAACTGGGACCTTGTAGACCTTAGCTGCTATC
>JAFZOU010000065.1 GCA_017550525.1 Bacteroidales bacterium | reverse complement strand
GTCTCCATCGTCATGGCCGGACTCACCGTGATGCTGCACTAACGTGCAGCTATTGCCTCACGTTACCCCCACCCTAAATCCCTCCCCTCGGGGGAGGGACTTTCGTTACACTATCGCGCGGGCCCTCGCTTCGTAACTTAGCCCACGTTACCCCCACCCTAAATCCCTCCCCTCGGGGGAGGGACTTTGTTACCCAAATAGTTCTCCCCTTGCGGTGGAGCCTAATGTGTTCACTGTCAGCTGTTTACAGAATCGTCTACCGGAATTTTTTCTGGTAGATGTCTTTATAATTTCCTGTGTGTCAACTACTTAACCCCCACCCCTTTAGCCCCATATTGTAATGCCGATGCGGTGGGGACTAACTTTCTGTGTATCAATTACTTATTGAATCCTTTGGGAAAACCGGTAATCCCAAACGATTCGGTAAATTGTTGTATATTAACCACTTAACCTCCATCAATTGCCGTTTTCGTTGCCCCTTGTCGCTGCGGGAGGTATTGATGTCAAAACCCTTCGTTCGCTTCGCTCACTTCGTCCCTCCCATTCGCCGCGCTTCGCGCAGGCTCTGGGCCCCTCCCGCTCATGAAGCCGCGGGCGGCTACAGGTTTTGCCACCAACACCTCCCCTCCGCTTATAGGGCAACGAATAGCACAAAAACCGCCTAAAATGTGTGAGTCATTGCCCAAACGGGCAACGAAATGCACAAAAACAGCCCAAAACGTGTGAATCGTTGCCCCTGAACATCATAGAGGTGCAACCTGCGACGTAAAAAGGTAGCCTGCGACGTTCCTCCTGCACTTACCGTGGCGGAAATCGGCAAAAAATAGTTATCTTTGTAAGCTATAAGAAAGATAAGCAATGAAAGAAGCCATTGAAAGAATATTCAAAGAGCTGGAGGAGCTGAAGGCTACCAGCCAGAAAGAGGCAGAAGAAGCCCGTATACGTTTCCTTGGAAAGAAAGGTGAGATCACGGCCCTTATGGATGAGTTCCGAAGCATTGCCCCGGAACTCAAGAGGGAGTACGGCAAGAAGCTCAATGAACTCAAGCAGTACACCATTGCAAAGATAGAGGAATTGAAGGCTGCTGCAGAGACCGCCGCCGTGGCCGATTCCCCCAAGGAGGATCTTTCAATGCCCGGAGACGCTTTCCCCCTGGGTTCGCGTCATCCCGTTTCAATTGTACGCCAGCAGATTGTGGATATCTTCCGCAAGTTTGGATATGACGTGGCAGAGGGTCCTGAGATTGAGGACGACTACCACGTGTTCGAGGCCCTGAACTTCCCGCCCAATCACCCTGCCCGTGAGATGCAGGACACATTCTTCGTGAGCACCGGCCATCTGAATCCGCTGCTTCTCCGCACCCACACATCTTCCGTGCAGGTGCGCACAATGGAAACCCAGCCGCTGCCCATCCGCGTGGTGTGCCCCGGCCGCGTTTTCCGCAATGAGGCAATATCGGCCCGTGCACACTGCATCTTCCATCAGGTGGAGGGCCTTTACATTGATAAGGACGTCACTTTTGCAGACCTCAAGCAGGCCATCCTGCTGTTTGCCCGTGAGATGTTTGGTGCCGATACGGAGATTCGTATGAGGCCCTCCTATTTCCCGTTCACGGAGCCTTCCGCAGAGGTTGACGTTTCCTGCAATATCTGCAAGGGAAAGGGCTGCAACATCTGCAAGGGCACCGGCTGGCTGGAAATCATGGGCTGTGGCATGGTAGATCCCAACGTCCTCAAGGCCAGCGGAATTGATCCTTCACAGTACAGCGGCTTCGCGTTTGGCATGGGCGTAGAGCGCATCGCAATGCTCAAGTGGCAGGTCAATGACCTCCGCCACTACTTCGAGAACGACATGCGCTTCCTCTCAGAGTTTGCCACCGCCACGGAAGTGTAGTCCGTGAAAGCCCGTCAGGTACTCATATTCCTTCTCAGCGTTTTCGCCGCCCTGGGCGTGCTGTGGCTGGTTATGCCGGCCGATGGCATCGCCGCCGGGCCGCTTACCCTGCGTTTCACAAATATGCAGGCAACCCTGAGGGACGCAAATGAGACCAAGGTAGACGTAGACTCCGTCCTCAATGCCGTCCAGGCCCGTTTCAAGATGAGGCAGGACACCCTGGAGTACTACAGGCAGTTCTTCACGGAAAACCCGGACCGAATCTATCTTCCCGGGGATGACATAGACTTTTTCCGCCCCGTTTTCAAGGACTTTGAGAAAAAAGGCCTTAGCCGCGTAGTCCACTACGGAGACTCCCAGATAGAACTTGACCGCATTTCCCAGGACCTCCGCCAGGACCTCCAGGCAAGGTTCGGCGGCAACGGCACCGGCCTTTTCCCGGCCCTCAGCAACGTTCCGTCGGCCAGTATCTCCAAGGCTGCAAATGGAGGTTTTGTCCAGTACACCATGTACGGAGACTCCACCACAGTCCGCGCCGGTCATAGCCGCTACGGCATTCTGGCTCAGGTGGTTACGCTCACCGGCGGCGGCACGGTAACCCTCCGCTCCACCAGCAACAAGAACGCCCGTGAAGGCGTGCACAGTTTTGAAGCAGTCACCCTCCTTTACGGCCGTCCCAGCAGCGGGTTCTCCGTAAAAGCGGTATCGGACACCCTGAGGCCCACCCCCGTGGAAGAAGTAGGAGAGAGCGGGCTTCACAAAGTCACCTGGCACTTCGGCCGCCCCGTCCAGAAAGCCGTGCTAAAGTTCCAGGGCAACGCGGAAATTTACGGAATATCGGCCGATCCTGATTCCGGCGTCCAGGTAGACAACATTCCCCTCAGGGGCTGCTCCGGTACCATTTTCACCCGCATCAACAAGCCCCTTATGGCCGATTGCCTGGAAATGATGGACGCAAGTCTCATCATCCTCCAGTTTGGCGGAAACTATATGCCCGTAGTCCGTAACACCAAGGTCATCGAGCAGTATCAGGAGCAGATAGAGGCCCAGATACAGTACTTCCATGAGGTTGCCCCGGATGCCCGTATCCTCTTTATCGGCCCGTCCGATATGGGAAAGAGCGTCGGCGGCCGCATTGTCACCTGGCCCCGCCTCCCGGAACTTGTGGATTCCCTCAAAGCAACGGCCCTGAGGAACGACGCAGCCTATTGGGACCTCTTCCGCATGATGGGAGGGGAGAACTCCATGGGTCAGTGGGTTAAGCACAATCCCCCTTACGCCGGGCCTGATTACATCCACTTCACCCCTGCCGGCGCTCAGAAAGTTGGAGACGCCCTCTCCAATTCCCTCCTTACCTATTACGATTATTACCGCCTGGTCAAGTGAAGCGCCTCCTCCTTATAGTCCTCCTTGCCATGGCAGTGCCGTGCGCGGCCCAGCGCCCTCCCGTGCTTATTCAGCGCGGACTTGAGGGGGAATCGGCCTCCTTTACCGCCTTCAGGCAAAAGCTGGACTCCCTGGTGCATTGGGGCACCGGAGACGTAAGGGTGCTCCACGTTGGCGGCTCCCACGTCCAGGGCGGCACCTGGAGCGACCGCCTCCGCACCCGCTTCCTCTCCCTCAGATACGGCCTTGACGGCGGCAGGGGCCTGGTTTTCCCTTTCGCGGCCGCCCTTACCAACACCCCCGTCAGCTACACAACCTCCTACTCCGGCCTCTGGGAATCCCATAATTGCATAAAGGCCGATGGCTCTGACCTCGGCCTCACCGGCATTGCCGCAGAGGTTAAGGACACCGCCTCCCGCGTAGCCGTGGACCTTGCCCGTAACGGCGGTCCCGTGCTCCGTCAGAGCTACGCCTTCAACCGCGTGGACGTCCTTGGGGAAGGGGAGATGGAGCCCGTCCTCCTGCTTCAGGGCCGTGACACGGTATACGGCGTCAAGGGCCACCAGTACACCCATTTCGACCTCCCGTACTATACTGACTGGCTGCAGGTATTCTTTAAAGGAGAAGGCCGATACACCCTCCGTGGCCTCTACCTTGACCGCACCGGCGGCGGCTTCACCTACAGCGAGGCCGGAATCAACGGTGCATCCACCTCTTCATGGGCCAAGTGCTCACATTGGGCAGAGGACCTTTCCCGCGTGATGCCGGACCTCGTGATATTCTCTATCGGCATCAACGACATCCAGGGCCACGATTTTGATTCCCGCCGATTCAAGGAAAACTACCGCTTCCTCCTCCGTCAGGTGCAGGACGTGAACCCCAGCTGCGCCGTGCTCTTTTCCGGCATCAACGACAGTTATTACAAGGGAAAACACGTGAACCAGCATACCCCTGACGTTGAAAAGGCCTTCCGTGAACTGGCCGATGAATTTGACGGCGTGTTCTGGGATATGTATGAGGTGATGGGCGGCTACGGCTCCTCCGACTCCTGGAAAGAGGCGGGCCTTATGCAGGGAGACAGGGTCCATTTCACCCCCGCCGGCTACCGCCTCATCGGGGACCTTCTCTTTGATGCAATAATGGCATATCCTGTCATTTCGAGCGAAGCCGAGAAATCTCCTGCCTTATGACGCTGGTGGACATCATACGGGACTTTGCCGTGAGCCTGTTCTCCTTTGACCAGGCGCACCCGCTGCTTTTCACCCAGTTCTATTTCTGGGCGTTCTTTGCGCTGGTGTTTGCGGTGTTTTCCCTGTTCCACAGCAAGGTCCTCCTCCGCAACGGATTCCTCTTTGCGGTGTCCCTTTTCTTCTATTACAAGACAAGCGGCGTGTTCCTGGCGCTTCTTGTGTTTGTGATAGTGTACAACTACTTTGCCGCAAAGGGGCTGTATCGGCTTAAAAAAGAAGGCTGGAGACGGGCCCTGACGGCGGTAAGCGTTGTGATAGACCTTGGGGTCCTTGCCTATTTCAAGTACGCGTACTTCATAACGGACTTTGTGAACAACCTCTTCGGGCTGTCCATTGAGGTTCACGACGTCCTGGGAGAGTTCCTGAATGCCCTCACGGGAACGTCCCTTTTCCGCGTAGACGCCATTATCCTCCCGGTTGGAATCTCATTCTTTACCTTCCAGGCGGTAAGTTATATAGTGGACGTCAAACGCCGGAAGATTGCCCCGGTCCAGAATTTCCTGGACTTCGGCTTCTACCTCAGCTTCTTCCCGCAGCTGGTTGCAGGCCCCATCGTCCGTGCCGTAGAGTTTGTAGAGCAGCTCCATAAGCCCTACAACCTTTCCCGCAGGTGGTTCGGCATTGCCATCTTCTGGATAATGAACGGCCTCCTGAAAAAGCTCATCTTGGCCGATTACATGGCGGTAAATTTTGCCGACCGAGTCTTCGAGAACCCGCTCCTTTACAGCGGCTTTGAGAATTTATCGGCCCTTTTCTGCTATTCCCTGCAGGTTTATGCCGATTTTTCCGGCTACACGGACATTGCAACCGGCGTGGCGATGCTCATGGGCTTCTACCTTCCCAAGAACTTCAATTCCCCGTACAAGGCCCCCAACACGCAGGACTTCTGGCGACGCTGGCATATGACCCTGAGCCGCTGGCTCCGGGATTACCTGTATATCCCCCTTGGCGGCAACAGAAATGCCTCTGCGGGCACTTTCATCATCATTGCGGCAATTGCGGTGATAGGCAGTTTCCTCAGCGGTTCCTGGTGGGTGGCGGCGGCCGTGGCAGCGCTTGCGGCGGGTATCGGCCTATGGGCCTGGCGTAAGCCCGGTGACCGTAAACTCATCACCACCAACATAAACTCCATGAACACAATGCTTCTTGGCGGCCTCTGGCACGGAGCAAGCTGGAATTTCATGATCTGGGGCGGTCTCAACGGCATCGGAATGGTGATTTATAAGATCTGGACCAAGCGCACCATGGGCGTGAAACTCCTTATCATTTCTCTTGTCACGGCCCTTTGCGGAACCCTCTCCTTCACCCTGCACTATCCCGTCTGGAACATGTTCTTTGTGTGGACGATGATAATCTGGGTTGGTACAGTTGTAAAGGCCCTGGTACGTCATTCCCGGCCTGGCCATGAATCTCCCACCGCCAAGTGGTTCAGTAACGCCTGGGACATCTTCCAGACATTCGTATTCATTACCTTCACCCGCCTTTTCTTCCGCAGCGGCTCCAACCTGGACCCCGCCCTTGCCAACGAGCAGGCCTGGAACACCGCAAAGAACATGGTGAACCAGATTGGCTCCCACTGGGACATCGGCCTTGTTCCGGCTATGATCCACCAGCACCGCGCGGTGCTCATCCTCTTTGTCCTTGGAATGCTCATCCACTGGCTTCCGGAGCGCTTCAAGAGGCGTTACCGCCTCACTTTCAGCGCCCTCCCGCTGCCAGTTATGGCCCTTGTGGTGGTTCTGATTGTGGTCTTCTTCTACCAGTTCATCACCGCAGACCTCCAGTCCTTCATCTACTTCCAGTTCTAGCCCCCTCCTATTGTAATGCCGATGCGGTGTTACTTAATATGTTGGTTTACAATCGTTTATAGCTTTCTTTGGGATTACCGGTAATCCCAAATGATTGTGTAACTTACTGTGCTTTAGTTACTTAACATCCACTGGACTATATGTGTGGCTGGGTTGGGCAATGAATAACACGTTTTTGGCGTTTTTTGCGCGCTTCGTTGACCAAATGGGCAATGACCAACACGAATACGGCCTTTTTTGTGCTTTTCATTGCCCCGGCAGGTGACCACTGACAAGTATTTGACTGATTTTTAGTATCTTTGTGTCATGGAAGTAAGAGCAAAAAAGGCCCTTGGGCAGCATTTCCTCACAGATCAGAAAGTGGCCCGCGCCATTGTGGATGCGTTGGAGACCGGGGCGGGCATATGTCCGCAAACCTCTGGCCACCCTCGGCCAGATAAGAGGGAGGGGCCCATCGAAGATGGGAGGGGCCGTAGCGAAGCGGAGGCGGTTTGCGAACATATGCCCGTTCCGGTCCTCGAAGTAGGCCCGGGCATGGGCGTACTCACGCAGTATCTGCTTGAGAGGGAAGACATTGACCTGAAACTTGTGGAGATAGACTCTGAGAGCGTAGAGTATCTACTCACGCATTTCCAGGGTATGCAGGGCCGTCTTATGGAGGCCGATTTCCTCACCCTTCCCCTGGAGCGGATCTTTCCCGGAGACTTCTGTGTCATAGGGAACTTCCCTTATAACATCTCATCCCAGATATTCTTCAAGGTCCTGGACCACAAGGACAACATCCCGCAGGTTGTGGGAATGGTTCAGAAAGAGGTTGCAGAGCGCATTGCAGAAAAACCCGGAAGCAAAACCTACGGCATCCTGTCCGTACTGCTCCAGGCCTGGTATGACATTGAGTACCTGTTCACCGTGGGCTCCGGCTGCTTTGCACCCCCGCCAAAAGTGGAGAGCGCCGTGATAAGGCTGCGCCGCAACGCCCGCACAGACCTTGGCTGCGACGAAAAACTCTTCAAGACCGTTGTGAAAACGGCATTTGGCCAGCGCCGTAAGATGATGCGCAATCCCCTCAAGCCTCTTGCCGCCGCTAAGGCTGCACGGGAAGGATGGTCGGCCGAAGAATTATCGGCCTTCCTCTCACAGCCCGTTTTCTCACAGCGCCCGGAACAACTTTCCGTAGAGGACTTTGTTGCGCTTACCAATCTGTTGGCATAATTTCCCCATCCTGTACCGTCAAAGTCACATTAGGGGCCGATTTTTTTGACTAAGATTGTAGAGAAAGACAATCTTAGTCACGTTTTTGGGGTAATTTGTGACTAAGATTGAATCAGTTATGCTCTAAAGCGGGCTGACGCTAGGCAACAGCTTTGCGGCGGCGGGCAAGAAGAGCCCACACCGCCCATACGGCCGTGATGACAAGGCACATAGGCACGCCTACAGTGAGGATTTCACGCCACATTTGGGCGGCGCCACCGGTCTCCGACAAAGCCGTGAAGAAGGGGAACTGCCAGGTGAGTTCTCCGTTGATTACGTGGTCCACGATAAGCATTACCGAGCCACCCCAGAGCATGGTTTCCAGGGTTTTGAGGGAAGCCGGGACGGGCTTACGGCTGATTTTACGGTATGCGGTGGTTGCGATTGCCTGAACAAGGGGTGCTACAAAACAAGCCATAGGTTAAAAGTTTTCCCAAAGATATGCTTTTTTTTGCTAAATTTGTAAACTCAGAAAAAACTAAACTCTAAATATGTACAGAACACACACATGCGGGGAACTCCGCATTGAAAACAAAGGGCAGCAGGTAACCCTCTCCGGATGGGTCCAGAAAGCCCGCAAGCTTGGTGGAATGACATTCATAGACCTCCGTGACCGCTACGGCATTACGCAGCTTGTTGTTGAGGCCGATGCCCCCGCAGAGCTTGTGGAAACCGCCACCTCCCTTGGCCGTGAATTTGTGATCCAGGCCATCGGTGAGGTTGTGGAGCGTCAGGCCAAAAACGCCAAGATGCCAACGGGAGACATAGAGATTAAATTATCGGCCATAAATATCCTCAATAGGAGCGTTACCCCGCCCTTCACCATTGAGGAAGAAAGTGACGGCGGAGAAGACCTCCGTATGAAGTACCGTTACCTTGACCTCCGCCGCGGTCCGCTCCAGAGGGCCCTTGCTCTCAGGCACAAAGTTGCCCACGAGTGTCGTAACTATCTGGACTCCAAGGGCTTCATGGAGATTGAAACTCCCTACCTCATCAAGTCCACCCCGGAAGGCGCCCGTGACTTTGTGGTCCCTTCCCGCATGAACCCCGGTCAGTTCTACGCCCTGCCTCAGAGCCCCCAGACCTTCAAGCAGCTCCTTATGGTTGCCGGTTATGACCGCTACTTCCAGATTGTGCGCTGCTTCAGGGATGAGGACCTCCGCGCAGACCGTCAGCCGGAATTCACCCAGATAGACTGCGAGATGTCATTTGTGGAGCAGGAGGATGTCCTGAATATGTTCGAGGGCATGATGCGTACGCTCTTCAAGAACGTCCTCGGCGTAGACATCCCCAACCCTCTCCCGCGTATGAGCTGGTACGACGCAATGGATAACTACGGCTCTGATAAGCCCGATGTCCGCTTCGGCATGAAGATTCATGAGATCACCGCCGCCGCAAAGGGCAAGGGCTTCAGCGTGCTGGATGACGCCCAATATATCGGCGCAATCTCCGTCCCCGGCGCCGCGGAATACACCCGCAAGCAGATTGATGAACTCACAGAGTGGGTAAAACGCCCTCAGGTTGGCGCCAAAGGCCTCATCTACATCAGGGTTAATGCCGATGGCTCCTTCAAGAGCTCAATCGATAAATTCTATGGGGCCGATGACCTCGCCCGCATCGCCGCCGCCGCAGAGGCAAAGCCCGGAGACCTCATCCTTGTGATGAGCGGCGCCAAGCGCAAAACCCAGACCATGTTGGGCGTCCTTCGTCTGGAGATGGGCGGCCGCCTTGGCCTCCGTAACCCCAAGG
>JAFZOU010000064.1 GCA_017550525.1 Bacteroidales bacterium | reverse complement strand
GGAAAAAGCCGATGAAGTGCTTATAAAGCTCAAGTTGTGTAGTATCCTTATCCATACCAACAAAGGTACAATCTTTCATCGACTATACCTCGCAGGGTATGCTATTAACTCAACTCAAACACGGAATATTGCAAGTGACCCTAAATATGCATAGGGGTTTTTGCTTATTTTACTAATAATCAGCTATTTACATTCTACGCTGATCAGCCCCCACAGGACCACGCCAACGGAGACGGAGACGTTGAGAGAGTGCTTGGTACCCTGCTGGGGGATTTCAAGGGAAAAATCACAGGCATCCACAACGGACTGCTGCACGCCTTCAACCTCATTACCAAAGACAAGGGCGTACTTGGCGCCGGGGGCACGGTGGAAAGCGTCCAGTTTCACGGAATTAACGGTTTGTTCCACGGCAATGACGGTATATCCGGCCGATTGAAGGCGGTGGACCAGGTCCACGGCATCATCCACGTGCTCCGACGGCACAACTTCCTCTGCGCCAAGGGCTACCTTCCTAAGTTCTGCCGATGGCGGCACCGGGCATATCCCGCAAAGATAGACTTTATCCACGCCGAAGGCATCCGAGGTACGGAAGGCGCTGCCCACATTGTGGGCACTACGGACGTTGTCCAGCACCAGCACAATGCCGCTGGAAGGCCTCACCGTACGGTATTCACTGGCCGATATCCGGCCCAGTTCCCTGTTAAGAAGTTTTCTGTCTTTCACGGACGCAAAGTTAAAGTTTTTCCCAATAATTATGACTATATTTGTAGACCAATAACATAAACCACATGAAAAAAGACATACAACTTTTTGAGTTGATCAAGAAGGAGCAGGAGCGTCAGGCCGCTGGGCTTGAACTCATTGCGTCTGAAAACTATGTAACCGACGAAGTCCTTTCTGCAATGGGCTCCGTTTGCACCAACAAATACGCAGAAGGCTATCCCGGCAAACGCTATTACGGCGGCTGCGAGGTAGTGGACAAGATAGAGCAGCTTGCAATTGACCGCGTGAAGGCCCTCTACGACGCAGAGTACGCCAATGTCCAGCCTCATTCCGGCGCCCAGGCAAACATGGCAGTCACCATGGCCATCCTGAAACCCGGAGACACCTTCATGGGCCTGGATCTTTCCATGGGCGGCCACCTCACACACGGCTCTCCCGTAAACGCCAGCGGCATCCTATACCATCCTGTAGCATACGGCCTGAACCCTGAAACCGGCCGTGTAGACTACGACGAAATGGAGCGCAAGGCCCTTGAGTGCAAGCCAAAGCTCATAATCGGCGGAGCATCGGCCTATTCCCGCGAATGGGACTACGAGCGCATGAGAAAGATTGCCGACAAAGTGGGCGCCATCCTCTGGATTGACATGGCCCATACCGCCGGCCTCATTGCTGCAGGTCTCCTCAAGAACCCCGTAAAATACGCCCACATAGTGACTTCCACCACCCACAAGACGCTCCGCGGCCCCCGCGGCGGCATCATCCTCATGGGTAAGGACTTTGAGAATCCCTGGGGCCTCACAACTCCAAAGGGAGAGGTGAAAATGATGAGCGCCATCCTCAACTCCGCCGTCTTCCCCGGCATCCAGGGAGGCCCGCTGGAGCATGTCATCGCCGCCAAGGCAGTGGCCTTCTGGGAGGCCGCCCAACCGGAATATGTGGAGTACCAGAAGCAGGTAATTGCCAACGCCGCAGCCATGTGCCGGGAGTTTATCGGCAGGGGCTACAAGATTATCTCCGGCGGCACCGACAACCACCTCATGCTCATTGACTTAAGGGGTAAGTTTGAGAATCTTACCGGCCGCGTTGCGGAAAAAGAACTTGTCAGGGCCGATATTACCGTGAACAAGAACATGGTGCCCTTCGACACCCGCAGCGCCTTTGCAACCAGCGGCCTCCGCGTAGGCACCCCCGCAGTCACTTCCCGCGGCTTTGAGGAGAAGGACATGAAAACAATCGTGGACCTGATTGACACTGTTCTCCAGAGCGCATCGGACCACTTTGACGCCATTACCGCCAAGGAGCCCACTGAGCAGCAGACCGCAGAGCGCATAGCCCACAAGATGGTCCTTGACGAGGTCCGCCGCAAGGTGAACATGATGACCGCCGGCCGTCCACTTAACCGTTACTAGACTAAATGAAATTTAAATACCTGCTGATATCAACGCTGGCTGTTGCCCTCAGCGCCTGTGCACCCTCGCCCAAGACTGAAGACAATAAGCCTGAAGAAAGTGAAAAGCCCGCGGATGAACCCGGTGAAGACCCTGGCGAAGATCCTGGTGAAGATCCTGGAGAAGAGCCGTCCGTAATCCGTTATACCAAAGTTACAGAAGCCCTGGAAGACTGGGCTGGAGAGTATGTCATCACCGCAGAGACATCTGAAGGCATCTTCGTGATGGGAGAATGGGGAGACGACTCCTACGGCACCTCATACGCAGTCCCTGTAGGCGGCCCGGAAAACAAGAAGAATTTCAGGGCCGATCTCTCAGAGGACGGCACTTTCCCGGCAGAAATCATGGACCCCTACAAGGTCACCCTGCTCCATCAAGACAGTTTCTACACCATCTTTTTCAGCGGATTCGGGTACCTTGGCGTGGAGGAAGATGCCAACCAGCTATGGAAAAGCAGCACTGCAACCGGTGACGCCTACCTCTGGGACCCCGATTTTGACGAGGGAGAAATGTGCCTCTGGAACGTTGGACAGTATAGCCGATGCATAGAATACAACGCTTCCCGTCCTCGTTTTGCATCATATGAGTACAGCCAGGAATCCATCACTCTCTACAGGAGAAGCGAGTCCAGCGGAACTGTAATCGGCCCGGGAGAGGAAGATGAGAAGGAATTGAGCGTTGAGATAACAACCGGAGAGGCATCCCCCAGGACCGCCTACATGGCAACGCTCAACGGCTCCTTCCTCAACGCCAACGCCTCCATCCGTGAAGCAGGCTTTGAATGGGGCGCAACTGAAGACCTTGGAAACACCCTCCAGGCATCATACGTAGCCGCTTCATTCAAGGAGGACCTGATGGACCTCACGCCCAGCACTATCTACTGGTACAGGGCATATGTAGTACTTCAGGATGGAGATAATATCAAGTACTTCTATGGAAGCACCCGCAGCTTTGAGACCCTGGCTCCAGCAGCGCCACCTTCCGGTGCCCCCGTGTGGACTGAGCTCCCCGTGATGTACCCGGAACGTGACAGGGATTACCTTGTAAATGCCAACGACAAAACGCAGTACTATTCCTGGCATTACACAGACCTTGACGGTCCCGGCGGCGGCAAAGCCCGCAACTATACTGCCTGCTACAGTGCAAAGTATCACTGCCCGCTCTGGATTGCCGCGCCAAGACACAGCATGTATGCCCAGAAGAACGTAGACAGGACCGACGCCTACAAACAGGATCCCAAGATGCCATCAGACATCCAGTACAAGTCCAAATCCACCGGTGGCGGATGCAACAAGGGACACATGCTGGGATCGGCCGAGCGCCTTGCCTCGGACCTTACAAACAGGCAGGTCTTCTATTATTCCAACATCGCCCCTCAGCTGAGCAGCGGTTTCAACACGGGCGGCGGCGGTTGGAATACCGTAGAAGACTGGGTAGACGACCAGGTTTGCCAGGACACCCTGTTTGAGGTTATAGGCACATACTTCGAAAAATATGAAAGCAAGGGCTGGGGATATACAGTAGAGCCCGCCACAATAAGCTTTGGCGGAAGGGATGACGTGGTGCGTCCCACCATGTTCTACTATGTACTTCTCCGCACCAGGGACGGTAATACCGGAAAGGTCATCACAAGCTGCACTTCAGATGAACTTCAGTGCGTAGCAGTGGTACGTCCCCATACCAACGACCTTAAATCGGCCATAGACAAACTCAAGGGCTCCGGAAAGTACTCTACCGGCAAGCGTTATGTCTACGAGGAAGACCTCATGAGCGTGAGTGAACTGGAACAGCTCACCGGCCTCACTTTCTTTCCCAACGTTCCAAATGCGCCCAAGGCCACCTATGCCCCTTCAGACTGGAATGTAACCGCCTCAAACAAGTAACAATATGAAAGGTCTCGTGAAAAAGTTCCCCGTTATCCTGGCCGTATGGATTGCCGCCGCATCCTGCACCCAGGCGCAGCAGCCCCAGAGCCAGGAATCCGTGAAAGTGGTCACCTGGAGAGCATCTGAGGTTACAAACACATCGGCCGTTCTTTCAGGCCGATATTCCGGAGTCACCACTGAGGTCCGCGACCACGGTTTTTACTGGGGAACTTCGGAATCCTCCATGACAGAGCAGCTTGGCCTTAACAGCAGTTCTGACCAGACTGCCGATTTCACCGCCACCCTTTCCAGCCTGGAGCCCGGAAAGACGTACTTCTTCAAAGCCTATGTGACGGTCATGGACAGTGCCAGCGGCAAGTACGTGGATGTTGAAGGCGGTGTGCAGTCATTCACCACAACCGGCGGGGTCACTCCCGATCCTGGCACTGGCGACTATTCCCAGCCCGTTTCCGGCCTGCAGTACCTTGGCTGTTATGAGATTCCCGCCATAAGCCTACTGAAGACAGATGCCAGCAGCGGCTCCGGTAAGGAGAAATTCGGCAGCACAAAGTACTACAACTACCTCACCACCAACGAGGACCAGATTGTGGTAACGCACACGTACTCCTACAACGGCCGGCAGTACCGCAATTACACCATCCTTGTGGACAGGACAAAGAAAGCATCCCTGTGGAATGCCTTTGTGATGCACAAGGATGCTTATCCAGACAACGGACTGGGACGCACAGGTAATTTCTCCAGCAACTGGGACCCCGGCGTTCCCTCGTCCTGGCAGCAGGAGTCATCCTCCAACGGCTACAGCCGTGGGCATTTGGTTGCTTCCAACTATAGGCAGGCCTGCACGGATGCCAACAAGCAGACATTCTATGCTACCAACCAGGCCCTGCAGCAGCAGAACGGTTTCAACGGTGCAATATGGGAAAAACTGGAGCAGAAGGTGGTTTCATCGGCCCCTTCAGGAAGGGACACCCTGTATGTGACCGTGGGTCTTCTCTTCGAGGACGGTGTTGCTCTTCCAAGTTTCTCAGTTCCCTGCCCCAGCCACTTCTACAAGCTCCTGATGAAGTGCAGCTTTGACTCTTCCGGCAACATGACTGCCGCAAAGGGCTGCGCCTACCTCTTTGAGAACGTGTCTCACAGCTCGTCAGACTATGATAACGCCAAATACCGCACTTCCATCGACGCCATAGAGCAGCGCACTGGCTTCAACTTCTTCGCCAACGTTCCTGCTCAGTTCCAGGACGCTGCAGAAAGCAGCTCCAGTCCCATCTGGTAGCCTAATATTGGACTTTGTTCAGGAAGAGGGCGTTTCCGGGGACGGATTCGCCCGCTTCGCTTCTTGTACCCTTCTCTATGAGTTCTGCTATCCATTCAGGCCGATGCTTACCCCGGCCCACCTCTATCAGCGACCCTACCGTAGCCCGGACCATATTCCTCAGAAACCTGTCTGCTGCAATGCGGAAGTACCAGTAGCAAGGTTCAGAGGCAGGAGGCACAGGTGCGGGGGCTTGTGCACCCCCGCACAAGGGTAGGGGGAGGGGCCCGCTGCCGCAGGCAGTGGGAGGGGCCGGAGTGGAGCGAAGCGGAACGGAGTCCCCCGCACCTGTGCCTCCTGCCTCTGAGCCCATTACCTGGAGATATGACGGGGTGTAGGGTTTCCAGAAGGCGTCGAAGACGGTGCAGATGGAGGTTTTGTTGTCTGTGCCGGTTTTTTCAAAGCAGGAGAAGTCGTGGGTGCCAAGAAGGAACTGACAGGCCTCGTTCATTGCGTTAAAATCCAGTTCCGGGTAGCCGCACTGCCAGCTCCAGGGGGCCACGAAAGGGTCTTTTTGCCTGTGAATGAAGTACGTATATTCACGGCGGCGGGCGCCGAACCGGGCATGGAAATCATCGGGCACCGGAATGACCTCATGAACCACTACTGAACGGGGCAGAATGGCATTTAATTTGTAGATAAAATCAGATGTCTCAAATGGCAGAGGGCCGCCAAAATCAAAGTGGGCAATGTAGCCCACGGCGTTAACGGCGGTGTCTGTGCGGCCGGCGCCAGTAACGGCAACAGGGCCGCCCAGAAGGCGGGAAAGAGCCCCCTCAAGGGCTGCCTGCACAGACGGAGCGGAGGGCTGGATTTGCCAGCCGCAGAAATCGGCCCCGTTATATGAGAGACAGATTGAATAACGCATATGCAAATTTAATAATTATTTGCAGATTCCCGGTCAAGCCGGGAATGACGAAGGAAAGTCAATTTTTTATATATGGAATCAGTAAACATTCGTGAATTAAACGAAAGGATTCAGAAAGAGAGTGAGTTTGTAGATATGCTCACCCTTGAGATGGGAAAGGTGATCGTGGGTCAGAAGCATCTTGTGGAGAATCTTCTTATCGGCCTCCTCAGCGGCGGCCACATCCTCCTGGAAGGCGTTCCCGGCCTTGCAAAAACCCTTGCAATCAATACTTTGTCCCAGGCGGTAGACGCCAAATTCAACCGTATCCAGTTCACCCCGGACCTTCTGCCCGCAGACGTTATCGGCACCCTTATCTACTCCCAGAAGAATGAGAGCTTTGAGGTGCACAAGGGCCCGGTCTTCGCCAATTTTGTACTGGCCGATGAAATCAACCGTTCCCCGGCAAAGGTCCAGAGCGCCCTTCTGGAAGCCATGCAGGAGCACCAGGTCACAATTGGAGAGCAAACCTTCAAGCTCCCGGAGCCGTTCCTTGTGATGGCCACCCAGAACCCCATCGAGCAGGAAGGCACCTATCCCCTCCCGGAGGCTCAGGTAGACCGTTTCATGCTCAAGGTTGTGGTCTCCTACCCCCAGAAGGAGGAGGAGCGCCTCATCATCCGCATGAACAATACAGGAGAATTCCCCAAGGCCCAGGCCGTGGTAAAGCCGGAAGACATCATCCGCGCCCGTCAGGTTGTCCGTGACGTCTATATGGATGAAAAGATTGAACGCTACATCGTGGACATTGTGTACGCCACCCGTACCCCCGGAGCATACGGCCTCAAGGACCTTGAAGGCCTCATTTCTTACGGTGCATCACCCCGTGCCTCCATTTCACTTGCCGCCGCATCAAAGGCCTACGCCTTCATAAAGAGGCGCGGTTATGTGATTCCGGAAGACGTGAGGGCTGTGTGCAATGAGGTTCTCAGGCACCGTATCGGCCTTACTTATGAGGCCGAGGCAGAAAACGTTACCCCGGAGCAAATCATAGAGAAGGTTCTTAACGCGGTTATCGTTCCTTAATGACACCAGAGGAATTAATAAAAAAGGTCCGTAAGATAGAGATCCGGACAAAGGCCCTTAGCCACCAGATCTTCGCCGGAGAGTACCACTCTGCCTTCAAGGGGCGTGGTATGGCCTTCAGCGAGGTTAGGGAGTACAGCTACGGAGACGACGTCCGCTCCATGGACTGGAACGTGACGGCGCGTATGAGCGCGCCCTACGTGAAAGTGTTTGAGGAGGAGCGTGAACTCACCGTGGTACTGATGGTGGACGTGTCCCGGAGCGGCCTTTTTGGAACGGCGGTAAAGACAAAGCGTGAGCAGATTGCGGAAATTGCCGCAACCCTTGCCTTCAGCGCCATCCTCAACAACGACAAAGTGGGCTGCATCCTGTTCAGCGACCGCGTGGAGAAATTCATCCCGCCGGCAAAGGGCCGCACCCATTTCCTGAGGATCATACGTGAAATCCTGGAGTATGAACCCCAGCACAACGGCACCGACATAGGGGAAGCCCTCCGTTACCTTACCGGTGCCATCAAGAAAAAGTGCACCGCCTTCATCCTCAGTGATATGCTGGATGTGAAGGCCGATGGAACTCCCCGCTACGAGGACGCCCTCAAAGTAGCCGTGAACCGCCACGACATCTCCGTCATAAGGGTCACTGACCCCCGTGAGAAGGTGCTCCCCAACGTTGGCCTTGTGCATGCCAAGGACGCGGAATCCGGCGCCTCCCGCTGGATCAACACCGGCTCCAGGGCCACCCGTGAAGCATATTCCAAGTGGTTCAGCACCGCAACGCTGGGGGCCGATAAACTCTTTATCCGCTACAAGGTTGGGCATGTGGACATAAGCACGGACCAGGACTTTGTAAAAGGACTCATTACACTGTTTCAAGGAAAATGAAGTTTAAACTCCTCATATTAAGTTTGCTTGTTCCTTTTGCCGCAGGGGCCCAGGAAGCCTTTGTGGAGCAGGTTCAGAAGAGGGATTCCATCCTCATTGCAGACCAGATCCGCTACGGTGTGGTCCTTCAAAACGTAACTGAAGGCACTCCCCTGGCCCTTCCGCAGTTCAAGATGGAAGATGAGGAAAATTCCCCCCTTGTGATTGTAAAGGAATGGCAGCTGGATTCAACAAGGGTTTCAAAGAAAAAGGAAACACCCGCAAGATATGACATAAAGGCATACCTTACCCTTGCATCATTCATGGGCGGCACCATTGAACTTCCTGACATCCCCGTTCTTCTGGACCAGGACACCCTTGTGTTCAAGGCCGCGGAACCTCTTGAGATCAAGGAACTTCCCGTGGATATGGAGTCCTTCCAGCCCAATGACATCAAGCCCCAGATAAAGTTCCCCTACACCTTCAAGGAGGTATTCCCCTGGGTAGCCGGAGGTCTCCTTCTTGCCGGAGCCATTGCCGCGCTTGTGTACTGGCTTGTGAAGCGTCGTAAAAAACTTGAGGAAGAAGCTCTTAACGCAGAGCCCGCCCACATCAGGGCCCTTCGCAAACTGGATGCTTTCCGCGGGGACAAGTTCTGGAAACCGGAGCATCAGAAGGCATTCTATTCCGGCGTAACGGACGCCCTGAGGGAATACATCGCATCCCGCTATGAGGTGGGCGCAATGGAGATGACCACCGCTGAGATCTTTGCCGGCCTCAAGGGCTCAGACATCCCCAAGGACCTCTTTGATGAGATGAAGGACCTCTTTGAAAGGGCCGATTTCGTGAAATTTGCAAAGTACATAGCCTCCGACGAAGACAACGCCAAGGTGCTGCCCGGTGCCGTGAGGTTTGTAACCACAACGTATCAACAGGAGATTGCCGATCAGGTCGGCAATGACGGAAAAACCGTCAATGACGGTCACAACGTCATGCCCGACTCCGATCGGGCATCTGGCCGGAAGGAGGGATAGTTATGTTTTTTGAGTATCCATATCTTCTGTGGCTGTTGGCCATTCCGGTGCTGCTGCTGGGCCGGTACCTTTACGTGGAGCTGAAGGACCGGGAGCCCCATCTGAGGGTATCCAGCCTCAGTCAGTGGACGGCCGGAGGAAGGAGTGTCCTTGAATGGATAAGGCACATCCCATTTGTCCTTCAGGAAGCAGCGCTTGTGCTGCTTGTTGTAGCCATAGCCCGTCCGCGCTCTTCCACCCAGGTGGAAAAGGTGGACACAGAGGGCATTGACATAGTGTTTGCAATGGACGTCTCAACGTCCATGCTGGCCAGGGATTTCACCCCGGACCGCCTGAGCGCAGCCAAGGACATTGCAATAGAATTCATATCCCAGAGGCCAACGGACCGTATGGGAATAGTGGTATTTGCCGGAGAGAGCTACACCCAGTGCCCGCTTACAACGGACAGGGCCACCCTCATCAACCTTATGAAGGAGGTCCAGACAGACCTCATTGAGGACGGCACCGCCATAGGAAACGGCCTTGCTACCGCAGTTGCCCGCATGAAGGATTCAGACGCCAAGAGCCGCGTCATCATCCTCCTCACTGACGGCGTGAACAACATGGGAGAGATAGACCCTTCAATGGCATCGGAGATTGCCAAGACCTATGGCATAAGGGTTTACACCATTGGTGTTGGCGCAAACGGCACTGCCCCATACCCCGTCCAGACACCCTGGGGCGTAGAACTCAGGAACATCCCCGTGGAAATTGACGAGCCTCTTCTCCAAAGCATCGCAGACGGCACCGGAGGCAAGTATTTCCGCGCAACTGACAACACCAAGCTGGCAGAGATCTATGCGGAAATCGGCCAGATGGAAAAGACCAGGACCACGGTGGATTCATTCCCCGTTTACAAGGATCTGTATCATGGTTACGCATTGGCAGCCCTCATCTGCCTTCTGGCCGGGCTACTCATTGCCATAGTTTTAAGGAGGCTGCCGTAATGTTACTATTTGCCAATTACAAGTTTCTGTACCTTCTCATCCTTATCCCGCTCATCCTGGTGGGATATGGAATCTTCCGGCACCTCAGGGGACGGAGGGTGAAAGCCCTTGGAGATGAAACCCTTGTGAAGGAGCTCATGCCATCGGCCTCACGCGCTAAGGGCTGGATAAGGATATCCTTCTTCTGCCTTGGCCTCATGTTCCTAATTATCGGCCTTGCAAGGCCACAGACGGGTGCAAGGCTGGCAGAGAAAAAGACCAAGGGTGCGGAGATCCTGGTTGCCCTGGACGTTTCCAATTCCATGCTGGCGCAGGATTATTCTCCCAACAGGCTGGAAAGGGCCAAACTTGCCATAGCGCGCCTTACGGACAAACTCCAGCAGGACCGTATCGGCCTTGTGATATTTGCCGGAACGTCATTTGTGCAGCTGCCCGTCACCACGGACTATATCAGCGCCAAGATGTTCCTTGGGTCCATAGACACGGGTTCCATTCCCGTTCAGGGAACGGCCATTGGAGATGCTATCCATCTATGTATCAAGAGTTTCAGTGCGCAGAGCGAAAAAAGCCGCGTGATTGTGGTTATATCGGACGGTGAGAACCACGAGGATGACCCCGTTGCCGCGGCAAAGGAAGCGGCCGATCTTGGAATAAAGGTCTATACAATTGGCGTTGGCTCCGCCGAGGGCCAGCCCATTCCTACGGCCGATGGCCTGATGAAGGACAGGGACGGAAACATAGTTGTAACCAAGCTGGATGAAGAGACTCTACGCAAAGTGGCATCTGCCGGAGGCGGAGCGTACATCCATGCCGGGACAGAGGAATTCGGCCTCAATCCCATCATTGACGACATCCGCCGCATGGAGGACGAGGAGTTTGGAAGCGTGGTGTTTGAGGAGTACGACGAGCAGTATATGTACTTCCTTGGCCTGGCGCTGCTGTGCTTTGTAATCCAGATGGTTACGGGTTCACGTAAACCCCGCCGCAAACTGTTTGAGGTATGAGAAAGTCAGTACTTATAATATTGCTCACGCTAGCGTCTGTAAGCGTCTGGGGCCAGAAAGCGGACCTCAGAAAGGGCAACCGTGAGTTCCGTAAAGGAGAATATGGGGAGGCCGATATAAGCTACCGCAAGGGCCTTCTCAAAGACACGTCCTCCGTTGCGGCCAAATACAATCTGGCAAACAACCTGTACCGCCAGGAGAACTATGACGAAGCCGCCAAGATGCTGGATGGAATTGAGAATCCCGACGCCTCCGCCTGCTTCAACCGCGGGGACGTGGCAATAGCAAAGGAAGACTGGAAAACGGCAGTAGACTCCTTCAAGGAGTGCCTCCTGCAGGATCCCGGAGACCTTAAGGCAAAGGAGAATTACATCTATGCCCGTAACAAACTGATGGAGCAGCAGCAACAGCAGAATCAGGACCAGAATCAGAATCAGGACCAGAATCAGAATCAGGACCAGAATCAGCAGGACCAAAACCAGGACCAGCAGCAACAGGATCAGCAGCAGGACCAGGATAAGCAGGATCAGCAACAACAACAGCAGCAGGAATTATCGGCCCAGCAGGCCCAGCAGCTGCTCCAGGCCATACAGGAAAAGGAAAAGCAGACTCAGGAGAAGGTGGACGAGAAAAAGGCCGCAGCCCTGAAGTCCAGGCAGAAGGAAAAGAATTGGTAGGATGAAAAGGATAGTAAGCATAATAGCCGCTGCCCTCGTGGCCATTGCCGCGTGGGCGCAGCCGTCCATACGCGTTGAAGTGCACAATATAGTAGAGCTTCAGGAAAGGTTCAACGTAGGCTTTGTGGTGGAGGGAGAGAACTCCCCCTCTGACTTCCAGTGGGAAGCAGGAGAGGATTTCACCGTGGTGTGGGGCCCCCAGAAGGGCTCTTCCACAAGCATACAGATCATAAACGGCAAAACCACCCGTACCTCCCAGACCACCTATACCTACATCCTTCAGGCGCGTAAGACCGGAACCTTCACGCTACCTCCTGCAACTGCCCGCATAAAGGGCACCCAGATACAGTCAAAGGCCGTTCAGATTCAGGTAGTGAACGGCGGCGGCTCATCTTCCGGAAGCGCCTCGCAGAGCCAGTCCCAGCAGCAGTCCGGTCAGGCCGGACGTGAGGACTCCCAGCAGGCATCACGCGTAGATTCCGACATATTCATGAGGCTGTCCCTCAGTCGCAATTCAGTGGTTGTTGGAGAGCCCGTCACGGCCACCCTTAAAATCTACCACAGGGCAAACCTCGCGGGGTTTGAAAACGCAAAGTTCCCTTCCTTCAAGGGCTTCTGGAGCCAGGAAGTGGAGGCACCGTCAAACATTGAGTTCCAGAGGGAGCAGGTGGACGGTGTGATGTACAACAGCGCGGTTCTCCGCCGATGGATAATAATCCCCCAGAAGTCCGGAGACCAGCCCATAGAGCCCGCAGAGGTTGTGTGCCTGGTGAATGTCCGCCGGCCCCGCAGCTCCGGTTCCCCGTTTGACGATTTCTTTGGGACAGGCTACGTAACCACCCGCCAGAGGGTTACTACTCCGGCGCGGTCGCTACATGTATCGGCCCTTCCTGCCGGCGCCCCGGCAAGTTTTTCTGGCGGCGTTGGTCAGTTCAAGGTTAGCGCCAAGGTGAGCAAGGATTCCCTCAAGACCCACGATGCCGCTTCCCTCATTGTGACCGTAAGCGGAAAGGGTAACATTGCCCTTGTGGAGGCTCCAAAGATTGCTTTCCCGCCGGATTTTGAGATCTACGACGTAAAGACAAGCGTGAACACAGACAAGAGCGGAACTTCCGGCTCCAAGACCTTCGAGTTCCCGTTCATTCCAAGGAGTCCAGGAGACTTTACTATCGGCCCCGTGCAGTTCTCTTACTATGATGTGAACGCAAGAAGGTATGAGACCGTGTCATCGGCCGCGCTGCCCATTTCCGTGGCTCGTTCCGCAACTTCGGTGGCGCCGGAAAGCTCCGGAGGAAACACGCTGGTAGTGGACCGCAAGGGCGTGAAAAACCTTGGCGAGGACATCCGGTTCATCCGCACAAAGACTGATTTACTGGCCGGAAACGGCTTCCTGGTATACTCCAAGGCCTGGTGGGGCATCCTTGCCTTCCTCCTTCTTGCCGGCTTTGGCTTCTGGCTTGGCTTCCGTAAGGTTGCCGCCCGCCGGGCCGATGTAGTTGGCTCCCGCAACCGCAAGGCCACAAAGCAGGCGCTGAAGCGTCTGGCCCAGGCCCACGACTTCCTCCAGAAGGACCTCTACACGGCCTTCTACGAGGAACTTCACCGCTCCCTCCTTGGCTTCGTCGGGGACAAACTTGCAATGGATATGGCCGACCAAACAAAGGAGAACATCCTTGAGGCCCTTGTATCAGGCAGCGTATCGGAGAGCGTGGCCGATGAATTTGTGGACCTGCTGTCTGCCTGCGAGGAAGCCCGCTACTCCCCCAATGCCGGCCACGATGCAATGAGTAAGCATTATGAGAAGGCCGTCTCCCTTATTACGGCAATAGATTCTTCCATGAAGAAAAAACCTTCTTCCGGCGCAGGAGCCGCTGTTATGGCCCTCCTGCTGTTGATTCCGTTCGGGGCTCAGGCCGCTGAATCCTACCCGGATTCCCTCTGGCGCTCAGGCGTGGAGGCATACACTGCCGGTGATTACGCCAAGGCCCTTCAGGACTTTGAAGACGTCCGCGCAACCGGCCTTCAGTCCAAGGAACTGTACTACAACCTTGGAAACGCCCATTTCAAGAGCGGGGAAATTGCCCCGGCTATCCTGTGGTACGAAAGGGCCCTGAGGCTTGACCCTTCTGATGCCGATGTCAGGTACAATCTTGAATACGCCCGCGCCCTTACCCAGGACCGCATAGACGAGGTTCCGGAGATTTTCTTCGAGCAGTGGGGCCGCTCCATATGCTACCTGCTGCCGTCTAATGCCTGGGCCGTGATCGGCCTTGTGAGCTTTGCGCTAATGGTTGCATGCGTGCTGCTTTTCCTCCTTGGAAGCACTCAGGGAAGGCGTAAACTTGGCTTCTTTGTTGGGCTGGCGTTCCTTATTGTGGCCATCCTTGGCTGGGATTTTGCCCAGTGGCAGCGCACGGAGGCCCTCCGCCAGGACCAGGCCATTGTGATGAGGCCCGTGACCTCCGTCAAGAGTTCCCCCGCCGCAGAAGGCGCCAAGGACCTCTTCATCCTCCACGAAGGCACCCGTGTCCGCATCCTTGACAACGTTGGCGGTTTCTCCAATGTGGAACTCGCCGACGGCCGCCAGGGCTGGCTCCCCGCATCCGATGTCGAAGTGATCTAGCGGCCCCCACCGTCATCCCCGGATCTAAGCTCTCCGTGGGCGAGGCTGGCTTCACCGCGGGCAACCATTTACACGTTTTCGGCCCTTTTTGTGCATTTCGTTGCCCATTTGGTCAACGAACAACACGTTTTCGGCCGTTTTTGTGCATTTCATTGCCCGGAAGGCCGCTTGTACTTCCGGAAGTCCTTTGCCCGGAGGAATTGATTGACAAGGTGGGCCGATATCCCAAGCGCATCTGCTATTGACTCCGGAGGAAGGCCGTATTTGTCTGACAGAACAACGCACAGCCTCCCCTTGTCAATACCGTCCAGGCTTGACAGTGACTTGCCCTCAAACTCTGACCTCAAGACAGAGCCAACAATTTCATTAACCTCCCTTCTGTCAAAATCAATCTCCTCTCCTACCGATCTGGAGATATTCACAAAAGATTCGTATTCCTTGACAAGTCTGGTCTGATAATCCTTCGGCCCCTTGAACAGTTTCCGGACAAGGCGTTGATCCACAAATGAGGCAGGAAGAAGACCAAGGACGGGATGGAACTGCCAATGGCCTGGGATATCGGCACGTGTTCCCGTCCATCTCTTCAATTCTCTTGCCGACATATCTTTGGCCTTTTTCCCATCCAGAAGGCTGCCAAGTATGGAATAATGGAGGTATGTACTGCACCAGGGCCAGCCGCCGGGTACGGCAAACAGTTTCTCATAATGGTTTCTGGCAATATACAGGATAAGCGAGCGCATCTGGTCTTTATCCTTTACCGGCTCCAGTCTGAAACTGTATTCTTCCGGAAGTGGCCTGTATCCATCGGTCTCAAGCATCTTGTTCAATTTGCGCTTGAGGTAGCCGAAAGCCTCCAGGGCGGTTTCACCGGTGCCGCTCATTATGATATGGATGTGGTTTGGCATCAGCGTGAAATCATATATGACAATGGAGTATTTCAGTGAAATCAGGCCGATGAGAACCATGCCATAAGCATATTGGGCTATGCTGTTGAAAATGTTTCCCTCCTTCCACCCGTCTGTGCAGAAGTGATAGTATCCTTTACCTAATGTGCGGTATTCTTCCCGCGATTTTCTATATGTTTTCATATTGCAAAGGTGAAAAAAGTTATCCGTTTCAATCGTGTTGAAACGGATAATTTGCAAAATGGCCTCAGAACGTATTACAGCCGCGTTTTTATTTGTAAAACTTTTTAAGAAGCCGCATTTTTTGCACAAAGATGTGCACTTACGGGTTAGGTCATCGGCCCTCGAAGCCGCAGTAGTCGGCGTAGACGTCGCGGACTACGTCGTCCCAATTCAGGTAGAGGTCACGGCGGGCGGCGGCGCTGACACGGGCGTAAGCGGCGTCATCGGCCATAATGTCCATTATGGTGCGGGCATAGTTTTCTTCCCCGGGGGCCGATACATACCCGTTCACTCCGGGCGTAACCGTGGCCGCAGTCCTGGCGCCCTCCAGAAATACCGTGGGAGTGCCCTGACAGGCCGCTTCAATCTGGACGAGGGAGTTGGCATCATAGAGCGACGGGAACAGGAAAAGCTTGGCGCGGGAGTAGAGTTTTTCAAGCATCGGCCTGTCCGTGAGGCCGCACATCACAACTTCTTCCGTGAGGCCTTCAGCGGCTACAACATCAGCAAGGGCTTCCTCGTCCTGGCCCCGGCCGGCAAAGAGCATACGGAAGTTCCTGAGCCCCATTGCCTTGGCCTTTGCAAGGGACCTTACCGTGAAGTCAATGTTCTTTATGAAGTTGATGCGGCCCACAAAGAGAAAAACGGTGGCATCTTCCGGGATTCCGAACGCGCGGTTCACCTCTGCCGCCGCCTCTTCCGGATTATCAACAGGCATATGGTCGGTTGCATTGAGACGCACCTTACAGGGTGCTGTAAGGCCATATTCACTCTGATAGAGCTCCTTGATTCCGGCGTTCACGGCCCAGCACTCGTCGCACGCATTGAAAACTCGCATAATGCTATCCAAAGCAACGTTGACGGCCGGTTTGAACTTGAGCGGTTTCTCAAAATCCTGCTTGTACTGACTGTGGAGAGTTGCCACAACGGGCAGCCTGTGAATCTTCCCATACAGCACTCCGGCAAGTCCCACGGAGAAAGGCGAATGAATGTGAACCAGATCTATCCCGCTTTTTATGAGGCGGGCTTCAAACAACGGATCCAGCGCGGGCGTGGGAACGTCGTAGTCATTATTGATGAGCGGAAAGGAGTTGCAGCGGACCACCTTGTAGGGGAGTTTCTCATCTTCTTCTTTACTGTAGCCACGGGTTTCCGGGCAGAAGACCACAACATCACAAAACTTTGTGAGCCGGCGGGCGTAATTGTCCACCACCTTTATGACACCGTCAACCATCGGGTACCAGGTGTCAATGAAAAGACCAACTTTTTTCATACCGCAAAGATACTGCTTTTTGCCGGGTCTGGTGCCACCTTCCGGGCAATGAAATGCACAAAAAGGGCCGAAAACGTGTTGTTCGTTGACCAAATGGGCAACGAAATGCACAAAAACGGCTTAAAACGTGTAAATGGTTGCCCTAGGGGGTACCAACCTCGCCCACGGCGTGGCAAACTGCGCCCAAGGCGGAGCAAACTGCACCATGATTGCGGCCATTGTGCTCAGAATCTTCTTGTTAGTTTCCAAATATTTACATATATTTGTATCCCGGTTAGATCTTAATCGGGATTTTTTATGTCCAATTGGTTACAGGATGCGAGCCTCCGTTATGCAGGCTTGCAGGATGGTACAAGTATATATCAGCTGCACACAAGGCAGCTTTCAAACAGGTATTTCATTCTAAGCAGTGACGGAACCCGCAGGCTGATGGCATTCCCTGAAGTCGTTGGCTACGATTCCTATCTGTCAATGCTTCCCGCCACCGTCGCCGCCCTCCGCCATTTGTTTCAACAAGGCCAGGGCGGCGATGTCGATATACTCACTATCCTTCGCGGCGGCCTCAACTACCCCATAGAGGAAGCCTGCTACCGCTGCGGCATAAGGGTGAGGGACATCCACTTCCTTTCCTGCGAAAGGATCATTGAAGACCATATCATCACCGGCCTTGAAATCAAATACGAGAAACTCCGCGTAAAGAAGGACTGCACCCTTGTGATTGGGGACATCATTGCCACCGGAGACACCCTGAGGCTGTGCCTGGACCAGGTTGTAGACCGTTTCAGGCGCCGCGGCGGCAGCATCCGGAAGATAGTCTTTTTCACAATCGGCGGCACCAGGGCCATTGAACTGATGGAAGCCAAGAAGGAGGAGATCCGGAAAGTGTTCCCGGAGTTCGAGGGCTTTGAATGCTTCTTCTACGAGGGCATCTTCACCGTGTACACCGGCACCGGAGCCACCGGCATCAACGTCCCCGACATAGACTTTGGATGGAAGGGCGGAGCCGTTGCGCCGGAGTTCAGAAGATTTGTCCTGGACCACCCCTACTCCATCCTTGAAAAGTGCATAATCTACGACGGAGGGGCACGCCGATATGAGATTCCCGTCCACTTCCGTGAGGCCATGAATATTGGGAAGGCATCTGGGGAAGGGCCGATTTAATCGATCCATCGGCCCTGGTTGGAGAAAAACTTGGCTATGACGCACCTATTGATTTTCACTCCTGGCTTAAACTGAATCACTTCAAAGAGCTTGACGACACAGGCCTTAAACAGCTTTGGGCCGATGAAAAAGCCCTCCTTGAAAACGCCGCCGCCCTGTCCCTTGAGACAATTGCCGGACAGCGCATTAATGCAATCAACACAATACTACAGCAATATGAATAAGAAAACAGGAGTAGACATCGACTACACTAACAAGCCGGTGGACAAACAGGGACGCAAGAGCAACCTGAGTATGTTTATGGTAATGCTGGGCTTTACCTTCTTCAGCGCCAGCATGTGGGTGGGACAGCAGCTGGCCGCAGGCCTTGACTGGTGGGACTTCATCTGGGCCCTCCTCCTTGGCGGCCTTATCCTTGCGGCCTATACGGGTGCGCTTGGATGGATTGGCGCAGAGAGCGGCCTCTCGCTGGATATGCTCTCAAGACGGAGTTTCGGCACAAAAGGCAGCTGGCTTCCCAGTGCTATGATCAGTTTCACCCAGACCGGATGGTTCGGCGTGGGCCTTGCTATGTTCGCAATTCCCGTGGCAAAGGAACTCCTGGGACTTGAGGTCACACCGGACAGTATGCCCTGGCAGGGATATCTCCTTGTTGCCATTGCCGGCATTCTGATGACCGCAAGCGCATATTTTGGCATCAAGAGCCTTACCATAGTGAGTTACATTGCCGTTCCCGCCGTGGCAATCCTTGGCACGGTGGCAATGATCCTGGCTATCCAGCACGGAGACGCCGGCCTTGTGGAGCAGTTTGCAAAGGGCTCAAAGGACCTTGGAATCATAGCCGGAGCGGGCCTTGTTGTGGGTAGCTTCGTGTCCGGAGGCACGGCAACGCCAAACTTCACCCGCTTTGCAAAGAGCGGCAAGGTGGGACTCATAATCACCGTGATTGCCTTCTTCCTTGGCAACAGCCTGATGTTCCTCTTTGGTGCCGTCTCAAGTATCTATGTGGGCGGAAATGACATCTTTGAGGTGATGCTCAACCTCAACCTCTTCTACCTTGCCGTGCTGGTCCTTGGCCTCAACATCTGGACAACCAACGACAACGCGCTTTACACCGCAGGCCTTGGCCTTTCCAATATCTTCGGCCTTAGCAAGAAGACCATGGTCATCATCTCCGGTATCATCGGCACAGTAGCCGCCGTATGGCTCTACTGGAACTTCTGCGGCTGGCTCAACGTCCTTAACTGCACCCTGCCGCCGGTGGGCATCATCCTCATCCTCCACTACTTTGCAAACCGCGGAAAGGATGTACCGGAGAAGCAGGTGGACTGGAGCGCAATAGCAGGCGTTGTCTGCGGCGCCGTGGTGGCCAACCTCGTCCACTGGGGATTCGCATCCATCAACGGTATGGCGGTAGCCGCCCTGTGCTGGGGAATCGGCCGTCTTATCAAGAAATAGCATCATTCGCAAGGAGCCGTAAAACGTAAGCGCTTGACTATACGTCAGTTATGTAAAATGCCCCAGTCTAATCTGACTGGGGCATTTTACATAAATCGTTGACAATCAAAAACTTAGATTTCACGCCGACTAATAACAATTACACAAAACCCACGCAACTATAGCCGCAATTTACTCATTCTCAAGGCTTTAAAATCAAACGTTTCCCATCGTGATGAAACGGATAACTTTACTTATCTTGCAGCCGCAGAACAGAGGTTTATTATGGGAAACCTTGGAAATTGAGAATATATGCTCTATATTTGCAGTGTTGATAGCAAGGCCCCTTGAGAAAGGGCGAAGACATAGAGCATTTTCCCCAACACGGAAAGTGCTCTACTTTTTTTATGCCGGATGCATACTCCCGGAGGTAATGGACCTCAATTTCATCCAATGGGTTAATGGTAACATTTGACTTGCTATCAAACAATATGGTAAAATTCAGCACCAAGTTCTCTCTAGACATAATACTTGAATCCAAGCGAGTCAGGGAAACACACGCATGGCCATCTCAAAAGCCTTGCGGGAAACGAAGGAAACCATCCGAACGAAGTTGCGTAAAGTAACCTAGTTCATAAGGCGGCTTCAGTCGCCATCTGTTCACCCATCCAGCGCAGAAGGAGCCTACCATTGGGGGCTCCTTCTGTGGTAGTTATCATAACTATATTTCTCAATGTACTTGATTTTTGCTATATTTGCCCTTGCAATCTCCAGATAACGAGTATTGTAGACATATTAACATAGCGTTTGCTATTTATTCGGAACATTCTAAAACTTGGCGGTTTAAGATTTCCTAATCCGGATAAGTCAGTGAACGTCTGCGCTTTGCGTGGACGAGACTTGTCCTTAGGAATGGTTCCGCCAAGTACCAGGAATGTGGGCGACGATCGTCCACCTTTTTTGTACTTGGCCGTTCCATTTCCCGGATAAGTCGCAGATGCTGCAAAGCGCAGCTTATGGCCAACAATTTAAAGCTGAACAACGCGAAGGAGGCCAAGAATGACGAGTTCTATACCCAACTGGTGGATATTGAAAACGAACTCCGCCATTATAAGCCTCTCTTCAAGGGAAAGACCGTATTATGCAATTGTGATGATCCAAGGGTGAGCAACTTTTTCAAGTACTTCACGCTCAATTTTGAGCATTTGGGCTTGAAAAGATTGATTGCGACCTGTTACAAACATCAAACAATAGATCTCTTTTCGCAGAATGATAGCGAACAAGCCGTCTATATTATCTATGACGGTGACAAAAACGGCAACCACATTCCGGAACCCGAAGAAATGGAGGTCCTTCCCCTCAGAGGAGATGGGGATTTCAGAAGCGAAGAATGTATTGAACTTCTCAAACAAGCAGATATTGTCTGTACAAACCCGCCGTTCAGTTTGTTCCGAGAATATGTTGCGCAACTTGTTCGTTACGAAAAGAAGTTCCTGATAATTGGCAGCATAAACGCCATCTCATACAAAGAGGTTTTTCCATTGCTGAAGGAGGGTAAGATGTGGTTGGGTTGCAGTATTCATAGTGGCGACCGTGAGTTTGAAATCCCGGAGTGGTACACAACAACGTCCCCCTCTCTACGGTATGGCGAAAATGGCCGAAGATATGTAAGGGTACCTGGAATTCGCTGGTTTACCAATCTGGATTTCAAGGAACGTCACGATGAATTGATTTTATATAAGCACTATTCTCCCGAAGAATACATTACCTATGATAACTATGATGCCATAAACGTGGATAAGATATCTGACATCCCGTGTGATTATGATGGTATTATGGGCGTCCCGATCAATTTGTTAGATGTCTTCAACCCGGATCAATTTGAGATTATCGGCTACGGTAAGGGAGAGTTGGCGAAATCCATCGGCGTACGAAGTAACCATAGGGGGCGAGCTGATTTGGCGATAACCGTGAATGGGAAGCATACTTGTCCTTATGGCCGAATATTGATTCGAAAAAAATAAAAATCATATGATCATCTCCCTTCACGAAATCACTATCCGGGACCTCTTCAGCGGCTATATGGATAGCCAGGAGGAGGGCGTGGTGGCCTATGGCGGTCGCCTGGACGTTCGGCCAAAATATCAGCGTGAGTTTGTCTATACCGGCAAGCAGCGCGAGGAAGTCATCAACACCGTCCGGCATGGCTTCCCCCTGAACATTATGTACTGGGTGAAGAAGGAGGATGGAAACTTTGAGGTGCTGGACGGCCAGCAGCGGACCATTTCCATCTGCCAGTATCTGAACAATGACTTTTCCATTGACGAGAAGTATTTCCACACCCTCACGGATGACCAGCAGGTGCAGATCCTGAACTATAAGCTAATGGTGTATTTTTGCGAGGGGACGGACTCGGAGAAGTTGGACTGGTTCAAGATTGTGAATATCGCCGGAGAAAAACTATCGGACCAGGAACTTCGCAACGCCGTCTACACCGGTGCCTGGCTGACGGATGCCAAGCGGCATTTCTCCAAGAGCAACTGCGCCGGCATCGGCCTTGGTGACAAATACGTCCGTGTGGAAGTGAACCGGCAGGGGCTGTTGGAACTGGTGCTCAAATGGATATCGGCCGGAAACATCGAGCAGTACATGGCCGACCATCAGCACGACCCCAATTGCAACGAACTGTGGCTCTACTATACCAGCGTCATCAACTGGGTCAAGACTATCTTCCCCACTTACCGCAAGGAGATGAAAGGCTTGCCGTGGGGAGAGATTTACAACGAGTTTGGCAAGAAACCGCTAGACACCGCCGCCTTAGAGACCAAGGTGGCTGCGCTCATGCAGGATCCTGAGGTCCAAAAGAAGTCTGGCATTTACCAGTATGTCCTCACTGGCAACGAGAAGTTCCTGAACCTGCGCACCTTCGACGATGCGGTGAAGCGCGAAGTC
>JAFZOU010000003.1 GCA_017550525.1 Bacteroidales bacterium | reverse complement strand
CATCTACTCCACCTGCACCTTCAACCACTTTGAAAACGACGACACAGTGGAGTGGATAGCCTCAGAATTAGGGGCCCATATTATTCCCCCGGAGGACTTCCCGCCAGCAATCCTCACACACTACGGCCAGGTTCTCCTCCCCGGCTTCGTGCCCGGAGAAGGCCAGTATGTGGCCGCGCTGAGAAAGCACGGTGAGCCCGACGGCATACGCCGCGGAGACCCCCTGAAGTTATTCAATGCCCAGATGCCCGATCACGTCGGGCATGACGGCCGCGCCGTCACCACCGGCACCGACCGGTGGTCTCCCGAAGCCCCCCACGTGAACGTAGACCGCAAAACGGCCCTTCAGTACCTCCACGGGGATGCGCTGAGGCTTCCGGACGCCCCAATCGGCCTTATTACAATATGCTATGAGGGCCATCCCCTTGGGGCTGCAAAAAACCTTGGGACAAGGTGTAACAACCTCTATCCCAAGGCTAAAAGGATAAGGATGGACGTGTAGCCTGACGCATCTGAGTGTAAGGTATTTTGTCCATATCTCCGTAGTCAAGATTCATGCGATGAAACTTTTTTGCGGTAGCAGCCGTAATATAAAAGTATCGACTAAAACCGCAAAATGAAACTTTCGCAATTTAATTTCGACCTCCCGCAGGATCGTATTGCATCGGAGCCTACCCGCTGGCGCGACGAAGCCCGTCTCATGGTGCTCCACAAAGACACCGGTGAAATAGAGCACAGGCTCTTCAAAGACATCATAGATTATTTCGGAAAGGGAGACATCTTTGTCCTTAATGACACAAAGGTGTTTCCTTCCCGTATGTATGGCAAGAAGGAAAAGACCGGGGCCGATATTATGGTCCTGCTTCTCCGTGAGCTCAACCGTGAGCAGCGCCTCTGGGACGTGATCGTGGACCCCGCCCGCAAGATCCGTATCGGCAATAAGCTGTATTTCGGAGAGGACGAGTCCCTTGTGGCAGAGGTAATTGACAATACAACCTCCCGCGGCCGCACCCTCAGGTTCCTCTTTGACGGCACCTATGAAGAGTTCAAGGAAACCCTCTTCGGCCTTGGAGAGCCCTACGTTCCGGAATGGGTGAAGGAAAAGACAACCCCGGAGGACATTGAGAACTACCAGACCATCTTTGCAAAGCACGAGGGCGCAGTGAGCGCTCCGGCCGCCGGCCTGCACTTCTCCAGGGAACTTTTCAACCGCATGATCCTCAAGGATATAGAGAAAACTTTCATCACCGTCCGTATGGGTATCGGCCATTTCCGCACAGTGGATGTGGAAGACCTTTCCAAGCACAGGATGGATTCAGAGCGCCTCATAATTCCGGAAGATGCCGCGGAGGCAATCAACAAGGCAAAGCGCAGCGGAAAGAAGGTTGTTGCCATTGGCGCCACTGTAATGAGGGGCCTGGAGACCTATGTCACCACCACCCATCAGGTGAATGCCTTTGACGGCTGGACCAACAAGTTCATCTTCCCGCCCTACCAGTATTCCGTACCGGATGCAATAGTTTCCAACTTCCACCTTCCCCAGAGCACCATGCTCATGAGCGTTGCGGCCTTCGGCGGTTACAAACCCGTGATGGCGGCCTATGAAGAGGCTCTCAAGGAAGGGTACCGTTTTGGTCCTTACGGAGACGCGCTGCTGGTTCTGTAACGTGAAACAACACGCGTTTTTCAGCCGATTCCGCTGGAACGTAAAATAATTCACGTGAAACAACACTTTCTTTAACCGGAGAGTGTTGTTTCTCTTTTTTTAGGCATATTTTTGGCGCCATGAACTACTCAGATGAACACGTGGCGCTGTGCGCCCTGAACAAAATTTTTGGCTACCATCCCACCCTTGCGGTCTCCCTCATAGAAAAGGCCGGAAGCGCCCTGGGGTGCTTCTCCCCTGCCGGCCCCGACCCATCCGTCATGCCCGGTTCCCCTTCCGTCATGCCCGGCCCCTCCTCCGTCATGCCCGGCCCCGACCGGGCATCTCACCCGGAGCTCCTCTCCCAGCTCACGCCATCGGCCCTTGAGTGGGCACGGGAAGAACTATCACGCATTGACTCACGGGGCTTCCGTTTCCTCACAATCATAGATGAGGACTACCCTGATGCGCTCCGGGAGTGCGAGGGCCCGCCGCTGGGACTATACATCAACGGCTGCTCTACACCCACTGAAATTTTTGGCCTCAAACCCATGATTGCATTTGTGGGAACGCGGGACATAAGCCCCTACGGTCGGCTATGGTGCCAGAAACTGGTCCGTGCCCTAGCCGAAGCCCCGATCCAGCCCACAATCGTCAGCGGCATGGCCCTCGGGGCCGATGGAATCGCCCACAGGACAGCGCTGGAATGCGGGCTCAGCACCATCGGCGTTATG
>JAFZOU010000063.1 GCA_017550525.1 Bacteroidales bacterium | reverse complement strand
TCCTTCACCCACTCGTTATTGTCGGACCGGCCCATGAGTGAGAACAGTTTTCCAAGGGCGGCTTCCGTGGTTATGTCCTTGCCGGAGACCACTCCGCAATTTTTGAGGGTGGCTCCAGTTGCATAGAGGTTCATATTAACGGTGCCTGACTTACACTGAGTTACGTTGAGAAGTATCTTGCCAAGGTGATCGGCCTCCCTTATGATACTCAGGAACCAGTCTTTTGAGAGGGCGTTGCCGGAGCCGTAAGTCTCAAGGATGCATGCGCGGATCTCAGGGGCGCAGAGGGAGTGGCGCGCCACCGCCGGGGTAATGCCGGGGTGAATCTTGAGGATGGACACCCGGCAGTCCAGATGAGTCTGGACTTTAAGGGGACTGGCCGATGGTTTCCTGACAATGTCCCTGTTGTAGCGGATATTGATTCCTGCCTGGGCCAGCGGCGGAAGGTTGGGGGAGGCGAAGTCGTTGAAGGCCTCTGCGCTGTACTTTGTGGAGCGGTTGCCGCGGAGAAGCCTGGCGTCGAAGAAAATGGCGACCTCGGGCACCTCTGCACTGCCATCGGCCCTTTTTGCCGACGCTATCTCTACGGCCGATATAAGGTTTTCCTTGCCGTCCGTGCGGGGAACGCCGATGGGAAGCTGGCTCCCGGTGAAGATGACTGGTTTGGAGAGGCCTTCCAACATGAAACTCAGGGCCGATGCACTGTAAGCCATGGTGTCCGTGCCGTGGAGGACGACGAATCCGTCATAGTCATCATATCTCTCGTGGATGAGTTCCGCGAGGTTCACCCACAGGGCGGGCTCCACGTCCGAAGAATCTATGAGCGGACTGAAGGTATAAGAGTCTATCCTCACGTTGAACTTATTCAGTTCCGGGACCTCCTCCTTTATCTGAGAGAAGTCAAAGGGTTTGAGGGTCCCGTCCTGGGGATCCTCCTTCATTCCGCTGGTGCCACCGGTGTAGATAACTAAGATTGCCGATTTCATATGCTATCCGTCAGTCCCGGCCTGACCGGGAATCTCTTAAATATTAAACAGTTTCTGTGCGTTCTCCGTTGTCACCCTTTCGCATTCCTCCCTTGTGAGGCCCTTGACCTCCGCGACCTTTTGGGCGATAAGCGGAAGGTATGAACTCTCATTGCGTTTCCCGCGGTAGGGAACCGGCGCCAGGTAGGGGGCGTCCGTCTCCAGGAGGATGTGGTGAAGGGGGATCCTTTCAAGCGTTGTGGCCAGTTTGGAGTTCTTGAATGTGATCACCCCGCCTATTCCCACGGACCAGTCTCCGTAGCGGTTTGCTTCCTGATATACCTCATAACTGCCGCTGAAGCAGTGGAGGTTGCCTCTTAAATTAAGGTGCTTTGTGTCTTTAAGGATAGTCAAGAAGTCCTCCCAGGCATCCCTTAAGTGGATATTCACCGGAAGATTCAGCTTTGCGGCCAGTTCCAGCTGGAGCCTCAGAACCTCCTTCTGCTCCTTCTCAAACTCCCGCCCTTCATGGTAATCCAGGCCTATTTCACCTATAGCTACGATATCCGTCATACCCGGCTCTGACCGGGTATCTCCTGCCGCTATGCTGTGGACCTGGTCCAGCTCATAGCGCCAGTTATCGGCCGTAACGGAACCGGGGTACAGCCCCGCCATCTGGAACAGCACTCCGGGGCGCCTGAGGCCGATCTCCCACATGCGGGGGCGCTCCGTGGAGTCTACATCGGCCTGAATCATCTTGCCCACGCCGGCATCAACCGCACGCTGAATGGCCGCCTCCGCATCCGGAAGCAGCCACTCGTCGTAGAAGTGGGTATGCGTGTCTACCAGCATAGATTATATTTGCTTGACAGTGCCGTCTGAATCCTTTCTGAAATAACGTCCGTCAGTAGTTACGTAGACACCGGGACGGCCTTTTACAGGCGAGGCCGATACATCGGAACCAAAAGGTCCTGCACCATAAATGATGACATTGCCTTCCTTGGGCGCGAAATGCTTGAACAAGGCGCCAAACAGCAGGATACCGGCGATTATGGCTATGACCTCGCTGAATATGGATAGTGCTCCACCCAGCAGGTAGAACAAAACGTTTATCAGTATAGTGGCAAAAATGTATTTCAATAACGAAAAGACGGTAAGGTTGCCCTGTTTTCGAAGAGTCATAATGCCATCTAAAAACATCACCACGAAAAGGATTACCCATATCCAGGTGGCCCATACACAGATATCCGACATCAGTGAATACGTGCCGGGCTGATGGGTGAAATGGCACATCCCGTCAAAGGAGCCAAAGATGCCGGCGGCGTTTTGCCACTGGCCATCGGCAATGAAGAAAAGCGTGAATCCGTTCAGCCAGCCGTAAATGCTGCTGGCACCGATGGATACGGCCGATTTGCCCTCAAAAGAGAAGCCATAGAAGATGACAATGCAAACGACGCCCAGCATCACCACGGCCATAAGCAGCGCCTGCCACCATAGCTTGGAGAAGAGTAAATTGAAGGTGTTATTTACGGCATCGGCCATATACTGAAAAGCGGCATTTGAGGCCTTGTTGAAGATGTTCTGGCCGCGGGCATTGTATTTCCAGATTTGCCGCGCTGTAAAGCGGGGGCGGTCCAGGACGGACTCCTTCCCGCTCCAGTGCCTTATGTTGGTTCTGGCATAGGCGTGGCAGCTGTCTGCCGCCTGACGGCTCCACTGAACCGCCTTGTCAAAATCGTAATATGGGCTGTCCACAAAACTTGTCCCGGACGTCACTTTCTTCAAGTCGTAAAGGACGCCCAGCTCATACATACAGTCCGGATTGCCTTTATCGGCCCCCTTTTTCATCCAACGGATTTGGCGGCCCACGTCATTCTTGTCCATCATAACCATCCAGTTTGCCGCTCCGCCGTTCTCCTGCATATATTTATACGTCAGCGCCTTGAAGTTTCCTTCATCGGCCAATTTGTCCGTATAATGCAAAAGAAGCTCCTTGGGAATCAAGGTGTCGGCGTGACACATAAGCGTTTCCATAGACTTGGAGTTGCCGGCATCGGCTTCCGCCCTCAGGCGCTCCACGTCCTTTGGCCTCATCTTGCACGATGGCAGAAGGCATATGACTGCCGTAATGATGATTATGATGTACTTTGCTCTCATCTCGACTAACAATCTGAATGAAAGACAAAGATACAAAAAATAACTAGTCCCTAATCAAAGAGATGGGGATTCTGACTCCAACCGCAAGGTTGTTTATCCTGGCTTTCCGGTTCAGGCCGTACTCATTGCAGTACTCTTTGTCAAAGGGGAAACCCCAGTCTCCCTCGTAGCGGGCGAAGATGATGAAGCGGTCTCCAATGGGCCAGAAATGGAAGCTGAAACCAGTTTCAAGGGCATATCCGAGGAATAAGCCCAGTGCGTCCATTCCCGCTTTTCCCGATGCTCCCGGGACAAGGACTTTGCTGCCGTCGGCCTCTATCCTTTGCGCCAGGAAGTTGCCGCCAAAGTTGAAGTACGCACCCACATACCAGAATGCCACAAACGGGTACCAGTTGAACCCCATATCTAAATGGATGGCGTGGATATTATGTGACGGCGGCGGAGTGGGATGATCGTCCGTGGCAACGCCGGTGAAGCTCTTTTGCTGATACAGGAGATGAAGGCCGATATCGAGGTGCTTGTTCATCGGCCCTTCAAAACTGATTCCGCCAAAGGGGTGCCAGGCGCCAACGGCACGGCCGTCGAATTTGTTGACCTGGTTCAGGGACACACCGCCTTCGACGCTCAGGGCTTTCATCGGGCGGCGGTACTGGATAACGGTCTGGGCACCGGCGATGGGCATTGCCACGGCCAGCAGCAGGAGGGCTATTATTGTCTTTTTCATTTCCTGTTCACTAAGATGCTTCTCATTTGGCCGTCAAGGTCAAACACTATGTAACGGTCCTTGTCCTCGCAGACAATGCCTTCGTCCGTGATGCGCACGTCCTCGAATTCATCCACAATAAGGCGGGAATTGCCGTTCCAGATGCTCCATTTCATCTTGTCTCCGTCCTTCACGCCCAGGGCGTAGACCAGGCCTTTACCGTTCCTCTGGCCCAGAGCCTGATAGGCGTCGTATTCAAACGGAACAATCTTTTTGGTGTGCTTGCCGGTAGCGTCCAGAACGCCAACCCTGTTGTGCTTGTTCATTGCGATGACGGCGCTCATATCAAAGATCTTGAGGTCCTTGTAGATGGGCGGAATCGTCCACCAGCGGGTGTTGTTGCCAAACACGCCTACGCCGCCGTGCTTGCCGTTTCGGCCCACTATGTTGCGGCCGTTCTGGTCTCCGGGGCGGATGGCGTCGTACTGCTGCATAGAGCCGGAGTAATAGGCGTCAATGCTCTGGTCCAGGGCTGCGCCAAGGGCTTCTCCCGCGGCATAACTCATAGATTGTATGGCCGATGACAACGCCGGATCGATGATTGAACTGGAACTGCGGCTGGAGCTGCTTGAACTTGATGAGCTGCCAGAGTTGCCGTGGACGTAAGGGCAGTCACTCCGGTGTGTCTCTCCTTTCTCATAGTCTATCAATTTGCAGTGTAAGCAGTACTCGGCCACTATCTTGGCCTCTGGGACCGGCGGCACCTGGGCCTGGAGCCTTGCACCGCATAGCAACAGGACTGTGGTTATTAGCAATAGTCTTTTCATAGCAGTGATTTTTTGCAAAAATAAGAATTGGCCATGAGTTTTTTGTGGTGGATTTCACCACGGCGAAG
>JAFZOU010000062.1 GCA_017550525.1 Bacteroidales bacterium | reverse complement strand
GCCGGAACCAGGGCCTTTGCCAATACATACACTGCAGGCTCCTTGGTGTAAGGATTCACACTCTCTACCCTGACATAATCAATGTTGGGGCCTACGCAAAGCGCAGTGTTTGAAGGGAGTGTCCAGGGAGTAGTGGTCCATGCCAGGAAGTATACCGGGAGGGTCGTATCATCGAACAGTTTCTGCGAAACGCCGTTCTTGACAATCTCAAACTGTGCGGTAACGGTTGTGTCCTTCACGTCGCGGTAGCAACCGGGCTGGTTGAGCTCGTGGGTGCTAAGGCCGGTACCCGCTGCGGGGGAATACGGCTGGATGGAGTAACCCTTGTATAGGTAACCCTTCTTGTAAATCTCCTTGAGCAGATACCAGAGGGTCTCTATGTAAGCGTTATCGTAAGTTACATAGGGGTTGTCCATGTCCACCCAGTAACCGATGCGCTCCGTGAGGTTCACCCACTCCGCGGTGTATTTCATTACCTCCTTGCGGCAGGCATGGTTATAATCGTCAACGGAGATCTTTTTCCCGATGTCCTCTTTGGTTATGCCCAGCATCTTCTCCACTCCCAGCTCCACGGGGAGGCCGTGAGTATCCCAACCCGCCTTGCGCTCTACCAGGTAACCGCTCTGAGTCTTGTAGCGGCACACAGCATCTTTGATGGAGCGGGCCATCACGTGGTGGATGCCCGGCATTCCGTTAGCAGACGGGGGACCCTCGAAAAAGATGAATTTGGGAGCACCCTCCCTGAGCTTCAAAACCTTCTTGAAAGCATCCTCCTTGCGCCATTGCTCAAGCACTGTGCGGTTGACCTCAACCAAATCAAAATTCTTATACTCGGGAAAACTCATACTATTGTCGATTAATGAACGGCAAAGATAATATTATTTGCTAAATTTGCGGCAAATCAATACTCTTTGAATGGGCACGATAGACCTCATAATCCTGGCCTGCTTTCTCCCCGCTGTAGTCATCGGGCTAAAGGACGGATTTGTAAGGCAGATAGTGGCTCTCGCCGCCCTTGCCCTCGGCCTCTACCTGTCGGTGAGATTCTCTGCCACGGTGGGCCAGTGGATCACGGACAGGTGGCACCTGGAGCCTTTCTGGATAAAGGTCATCTCATTCTCAGTCATATTCATAGCGGTGGCTCTGGTGCTCAACCTGCTGGGCAAACTTCTGGAGAAGGTGCTCAAAATCACAATGCTCGGATGGCTCAACCGGCTGCTGGGCCTGGTCTTTGCCCTGATCACAACCGCACTTATTGTCGGCACCCTCATATATGTACTGAATTCTGCCAACGGACTGCTCGAATTCGTTCCTGAGGAGAAACTGGCCGAATCACGGCTATACAAGCCACTTCTCCACCTGGTAGAAACTGTGTTTCCATATTTGAAGTCGCTTTTTTAAAAAAAGTTTTTCTGTTTCCGGCACTCAAAGCCCTCAGATTTTGAGAATTTGTCGCACGTATCGCCAGTTTAGAGGCCATCTTTGCCTCTGAACGAAGGGAAGGATTTGTGCAGACGGAATGGAGAGCGGCCATGGCCCCCGACCCGTCGGAACTTCCGGCTCTATAGTGGGTATAAGCTCTCTTGTTACGGCCGGCCCGGGGCCAAAGGTCCTCTCCTGTTTCCAAGCCCCCTTCGCATATTAAACATAGCGAACAATGAAACACTTTAAACCTGTCAAGCAACACGACCGTACCGACTGCGCGGTGGCCTGCATAGCCGCCATC
>JAFZOU010000061.1 GCA_017550525.1 Bacteroidales bacterium | reverse complement strand
GTTTCCTGGAGCTGCCAACTGCTGGATGAGGACGGGCATCCTGTTTCGGACGAATATCTGCCGGCGTTTGAGGTAGCCGTAAAGCCGCTGATGAAGTTTGGGACCAAGCTACAGAGCATCAACCTGGCCCGCCTCCTGCCGGTGGGGAATTACACGCTCAGAGTGACATTCCGATACGATGCCTGGGGGAAGCAGAAGGAAAGAAGGGCCGAGCTGCAGTTCAACGCTTGATGGGATTGGGGAAAAGTATTAGGAAGTGAATACGTAGTTAGTCAAAAGGACGGTTCTCCTGGAAGACAGTGGCGCAGCGGCGCAAATGGTAGTTGATCGGCTTAACCCTACCAGCAGACGCAAGGATAGAAAGAGAGAGTGCCATGTCAAACACGAAACAAAAAGAATACTGGCTTATGTGCCCGGTTTGCAAAGGAAAAACGAGAACAAGGGTCCATGAGGATACCACGCTATTCTGAGGTGTATGATTCCTATGTGGGACGGTATAATCCTATGCAATTATATAAATCAGAATCAACAATCGCATAAGGAGGTTCAATTATAATTATGAGGAATTATCGAGTTAAGCGAGTTCTCATTCTCACAGTATTCCTCGTTGCAGTTCTAATGGCAACGCTTATGCTCTCTACAGGTGCACATGAACAAAAGGACGATATTACATGGCCAGTCAACGAAAAGGGGGAGTCATACGGATATATACTTGTAGACGATGAGGGTGTAGATCACCTTCCTGATCTTATAAGAGTTGGAGGTGTTGCTATTATTCTCCCCGATGGGAGTGTTGACCCAGGAACAGTGGGTTACATAAAGAAAACAGATAATGATCCATATGTGGGACTGGAACCTCCAAGAAATCCAGAAGATGCAATGCGCTACAATGAGCAGCTTCTTGCCTTGGCTATGGCTGCAGAAGCAGAAGGTCTACAATTTGTGTTCTCAATTCCTGTGTACAAATCAGATGGCATTACTGTGATAGGGTCCTTTGGTATAGGAAACACAAAAGATACTATCCAACAGTTGACAATAAGTTCTGATGAATGAAAGAAGAGAAAGATAATACTGAAGTCTTGTAACATGGATACGGAATTGGTGATCCGTTGCAGGGAATGTGCCGCTCACATATTCCGGATTTTGGGGAGGAATGAAAATGGATCGGAACAGGGTAATTTGTCTTCTGATGGCTGCTTTCCTACTGTTGGGTTTCTGCGCCTGCCAGGGAAAGCCGCAGCCCGTGCCAAGCCCTTCGGGAGCGCCCACCGCTCCGCCGGTGACGGCTTCGCCGGAGCCCACGGCAGAGCCGACGCCGACGACCACTCCGGAGCCGACGGCAGAACCGACGCCGGAGCCGCCCTTCACCTTCACCCGGCAGAACTTCCCCCGCCTCAACGGCTCCACCTCCACGGTGCCCCTGGCGGAGGCGGTGTGCAGCGCCCTCCTGGGGGAGAGCCGGGAGGAGGTGGGGGACCTCGTCCAATTCAGCAAGACCACCCGGGCTTACCGGGAGCTGCTGAACGGAAACGCCGACCTGCTCATCATCGGGGAGGCCAACGCGGACATCCTGGCGGAGAAGGAGGCGATGGGCTTTGAGTGGCTGAAGACCCCCTTCGCCACGGACGCCTTCGTCTTCGTGGTGAACGAAAATAACCCCGTGGACTCCATCACCGTAGAAGAAGCCCGGAAAATATACACCGGGGAAATCACAAACTGGTCCCAGCTGGGGGGCGACGATACCCCCATCATCCCCTTCCAGCGGAACGCCGAGGCGGGGAGCCAGACCCTCATGGAGAAGCACGTCATGCAGGGGACCCCCATGATGGAGGCCCCGGAGGACTATATCGTGGCATCCATGGGC
>JAFZOU010000060.1 GCA_017550525.1 Bacteroidales bacterium | reverse complement strand
CATGGCCCATAGGTCAATGGGCTGCTGGTTCAGGATAACGGTGAGCGTGTAAGAACCCTCAAGGTGGTTCCAACCCACGGTGTTGTCCTGGGTGCACATATACAGAACGGTGTTGTTGGTTGCATATGTGCAGGAGTATCCCTCCCTTTCGGTGCGGTTGCCGCTGAGGGTTATACCCCAGTTATAGTGATTTCCTGTAATGAGGGAGCCGCGCTTTGCCTTCATGATGAAGTTTACGGGATAAGTGTCTCCAAGAAGGGTGTAAGGGCCTTCGAAAGCCATTTCCCAGGTATCTGAGCCGATGTTTTTGATGGTCATGCCCTTCAGCGCCCTTTCCTGGCCCGTTACCTTCCAGACAGTACCCTCATCCATGATGGATCCGGCACTTATGTCAAAGCGGATGCTTGTGGGATTGCCAAGTCCTTCCACCTTGAACGCGGTCTCAAGTTCTTCCAGGACATCCGTTACCATGTCGTCCACGATGGCCATCATATATTCTTTGGTGGGCTGGTTTGAGTAATACTCTGCACCTCCCACAATCTCATATCCGTTGGGACTGTAATGTTTTGAGCAGCCTGCAAGGCAAGCGAGGGCTGCGGCTATTATGACAATCTTTTTCATAATCTTCTAGAATCTGAATCCAAGGCCTACCCTTGCGCCGGTAATGACGTTACCTGCGCAGAACTCCGCAGTGCCGTAGATGAACTGGCCGCCCCATTCAAAGCCTATGGGAACAATATCCCAGGCAAAGGAGATGGGCTCACCCACAATAGTCTCTCCAAGGTTGAGGTTTATGCCTGCGGCAGCCTTTGCGTACAGGCGGAAGTGCCTGGGGCTGGGGATGAAGAACTTCACCTGCGGGAGGAAAGCCAGCATGGTCTGGCTGAATTCCTTCTTTGGGGCATTGCCGATATTATACTTCTTTTCACCGCTCATATACGAGTAGTTGGCCTGCAGGCCGGCACCCAGCCAGGGGAGGATACGGCGGTTTACGTCCAGGGTAAAAGACGGGCCGGAATTAACGGTATAATACGGCTCATATATGGAATAAAGGTCCCTGTGACTGTACCTGCCACCGGCCTGGTCAAGGGAAGTATAAGCTGCATTCATAAAGCCCATATAGAGGTTGACGTCCGTCCTTCCCTGGGCTTTTGCGGTGAAACTGCCGGCGGTGAGAATGGCGGCAGCCATAAATATCAATATCTTTTTCATACGGTAATTAGATGCAAAGTTAAGGGAAAACGTTTCATCGGCCCAAAAATATTTTCAAAGCCCAAAAATTATTCTTACCTTTGCGGTCCCTCACGAGTTGGGGGAAATACGCATTATTAATTTTTTAATCAACAGATTCACAATGGCTGTTAAGATCAGACTCCAGCGCCACGGTAAGAAGAATTTCGCATTCTTCCACATTGTAGTGGCAGATTCCCGCGCACCGCGCGACGGTAAGTTCATCGAGCTCCTTGGCTCATACAACCCCAACACCAACCCCGCTACCATCGTCCTTGACGGTGACAAGGCCCTTGCATGGCTCAAGGTAGGTGCCCAGCCCACACTGGTTACCCGCCGTATCCTCTCCTATGAGGGTGTCCTCCTTCGCAAGCACCTGAGTGAGGGTGTTGCAAAGGGTGCTCTCACCCAGGCTCAGGCCGACGAAAAATTCGCCGCCTGGAAGGCCCAGAAGGATGAGAAGGTTGCCGCCAAGAAGACCGGTCTCAAGAATGAGGCTATTGCTGCCGCAAAGGCTGCAAAGGCCGCTGAGGCTCAGGTGAACGAGGCCCGTGCAAAGGCTATCGCCGAAAAGAAGGCCGCCGCTGAGGCCGCTGCCGCTGAAAAGGCTGCAGAGGACGCCGCAGAGGCTACACCCGCAGAGGAACCCGCAGCAGAGGCTTAATGCTTAAAATTGCGCAGGTTCTCAAATCCAACGGGACAGACGGAGGGCTGCTTCTCAGTTTCTTTGACGTCTCCCCGGAGGATATTGACCTTCAGGAACCGGTATTCATCGAATTCGATGGACTGCCGGTTCCCTTTTATTTTGAATCGTTTACGCGTCGCGGCAATAACCGCGCAATAGTCCACATTACGGGTGTCCATAATCTGAAGGACGCTGATGAACTTGCCGGCGCTTCCGTCTATGCCGATTATTTTGAGGAGGAGGAAGAGGAAGACCTCATCGGCTGGACCGTAAAAAAGGCCGATGGTACCGTCGCAGGCACTGTCTCCGGCTACGAGGACATCCCCGGCAATCTCTGTATATACGTAGATACTCCCCATGGAGAGGTGTTATTACCGCTGCATGAGGAGCTTATAGTTTCCATGGATCCGGAAGGGAAGGTCATTACCCTCACCATTCCGGAAGGCCTTATCTAATTATCTTCAGGTAAAGGGTCGTTGAAAGGCTCCAGGAAGGGATTTGTCATTCCTTCCCGGCCGATTGTTGTGGGCTGCCCGTGCCCCGGGATGGTATCTGTCTCTCCTGGAAGGACCATCACCTTGTGAAGGAGGGAATCCATGAGGACGTCGTAATCCCCGCCGGCAAGGTCTGTGCGGCCGATACTCCCCGCAAAAAGGGTGTCTCCGCAAAGGAGGAGATTATCTTCCTTTATGTAGTAGCAGACGCTTCCAGGGCTGTGGCCAGGGGTGTGGATTACATTGAAGGTGATGCCGGCAATTTTGAGGATGTCTCCGCCAGCCACATCAATGGTGGGGAAGTCGTGATGGAGGAAGTTGAAGCCCTCGGCAAACCTGCCTGAAGTCATCCTTTCCATTATATCCTTGTCTTCCGGGTGCTCATAGACTTTGAGGCCCGGGAAGGCGGCGCATAGTTTCTCCACACCCCACACGTGGTCAAAATGGCCATGGGTAAGGAGGATGGCCTGAGGGGTGATTCCCTGTGCCTTTAAAAAATCCGTCAGTTCCCCGCAGCCCTCAGGGGAGGACATTCCGGGGTCCACGACGACGCAGTTTTTCTCCCCGTCCTGCCACAGGACTACGCAGTTTGTTTCAAGGGGATTGAAGGTAAATATTCTTGTGTGTAGCATCGGCCTCTAATTTTCAATTGCAAATTTAACAAAGATTTTGCATCTTTGTAATAATGTAACGACCGTCTTCCCATGCATATAGGTATAGCAGGTAATATCGGCGCCGGCAAAACCACGCTAACAACACTTTTGGCCCACCATTACGGCTGGACGCCAAAATTCGAGTCAGTAACCTACAACCCCTATCTGGAAGACTATTACAAGGACATAAAACGCTGGTCCTTCGCCCTGGAAATGTACTTCCTCCAGCAGCGTCTCCATGACATAATGGACATCCGGAAGTCCAAGGATGTGATCATCCAGGACCGCACCCTGTTTGAGGGCGTACACATT
>JAFZOU010000059.1 GCA_017550525.1 Bacteroidales bacterium | reverse complement strand
TCCTACCCAGTACAAAAAAGCAGGCTGCTTGGCAGTCTGCTTTTTTGTACAATTCCGTTTCACTTTATTGAAGGGGCTCCGCCCCCTCAAACACCCCCTTGTCGGCCTGCGGCCTCCGAACTCACCTACAGTAGCCGTGTCGCAGGTCCTCCGCTGGAACGTCGCAGGTCTGCAAAATCGGCCGGCCCCGCGACGGTTTTTTGCCCATGAAGCCGATTTACGTCGCAGGTGACAGCAAAAATGCAGACCTGCGACACTCTACTCCGGGACCTGCGACACTTCGCCGATGATTTCCTCTGCGGCGCGGAGGGAGGCGCCGGGACCGCCAAGGAGACGGCGGATTTCCGTGTAATCGGCCTTCATACGGGCGCTGTAGGATGAGTCTGTGAGGATGCGGTCAAGTTCCGCGTAGAGGTTATCGGCCGTAAAGTAATCCTGCAGGAGTTCACGGAAGGCGGCGCGGTCGATGATAAGGTTGGCAAGGGAGATGAACTTCACCTTGATCATCCCTTTGAGCATAACGTAGGTGCCGTAGGCCATACGGTAGCCCACAACCTGAGGCGTGCCGATAAGCGCAGCCTCAAGTGATGCCGTGCCGGAATTAATGACCGCGGCCGATGCATGCCTAAGCGCTCCGTAAGTCTCCCCAAAGACAAGGTGGACAAAGTCCCTGCCGCCAAGATCATAATCCGAGGCCGAGCGGGAAGGCGCCCCGGCAATGACAAAGTGCATATGGGGGTGGGAGGCGTGCCATTTATCGGCCAGCTGCATGAACACCGGCATCATTGCCTTTATCTCGTGGCTGCGGGAACCGGCAAGAAGGGTGATCCAGGGAGCGTCAGGGAGGCCGGTGCGCTCAAGGAACGAGGCCTTGGACTCCTTCATTGCAGGGCTTTCCTCTATGGCGTCTATGAGCGGATTTCCAACATAGGTGACGGGTACGCCCTTACCCTCAAAGTACGGAATCTCAAAGGGAAAGACTATGAGGAGTTTATCTACGTACTCCTTCAGCTTCCGGATACGGCCTTCGCGGGAGGCCCAGACTTTGGGCACTATATAATAATATACCTTAAAGCCAGCCTTGTGCGCAAATTCTGCAATCCGGAGGTTGAAGCCGGGATAATCAATGAGAATTACAGCGTCCGGTTTCCAGGCCGATATATCATCCTCGCAGAACTGAATCTTTTTCATCAGGGAGCGGGCGCTGAGGAGAATCTCCACAAAGCCAAGGACTGCGCCTTCACGGTAGTCTTTCACAAGGCCATCACCGCCCTGGTGCTCCTTGTAAACGGCATCCATAAGTCCGCCTCCCCAGAAGCGGATATCGGCATTAGGGTCCTTTGCATAAAGACCCTTCATCAGGTTTGACCCATGAAGGTCTCCTGATGCCTCTCCCGCTATGATGTAATACTTCATTTTGTGCGTCTGTGATACTCCACCATATCTGTCATCAAGACATTTAGGGGAACTATGGTTACCCAGCCCTGCTCCAGGAGGAGGTGGTCCGCGGTATCTGAATCTTCGTCGTCGTTGATGAAGGTTCCTCTCATAAACACGGCCTTTTCACCGTCTTCAAGGTTAACACGGTAGTGCTGCCACAGGAAGGAATCGTTGAGGGCGCCGAGGCTGCCTTCGTCCCAGGCCTCGAACTCCTTCTCCCAGTGGCCCAAACCCTGGCGGGCATACTTTACGCCCTTTATGTCTTCCAGCGGTACAGCCGGGAAATTGATGTTATAGATAAGTCCCGGGCGGTTTTCCGGCCAGTCCTCAAGGATCTTTCTCATAATCTCCGGAAGCATTGCCTGAACGGCGGAAAAATCTGCATCCGGACGGAAATCGCAGAGGGACACTCCCACTGCCTTTATGCCGTTTATGGCGGCTTCCTCCGCGGCGCCAAGAGTAGCGCTGTAATTTGCAGCCGTGGAAGCGTTTGTGCCGTGATTAATGCCGGTAACCACAAGGTCCGGGTCACGGTGGTCATACTTGTATTCCAGACCGAATTTCACGCACGATGCCGGAGTGGCGTCAAGGTAAGTCCACCTGCCGGGGCCCTCCTCCGGGAGGTCCTTGTAGGCCAGTTGCTTAACGCCCAGCGACACAGCGCAGGACATAGCGCTCTGATGGAACTTGGGAGCTACCACCGTCACATCCCCGAACCCGGACATAATCTGGGCCAGGACGTGGAGCCCCCGCGCCTTGTAACCGTCATCGTTTGAGAGGAGAATTTTCATATTGCAAAGATAACAAAAAAGAAGCAAAAAAGCAGGCCGCCCGCGCCGCAGGGGAAATAATTGGTTCAGGGGATAATATAGTCCATTGAATTGTTGTAGCGGAACTTTGGAACAGGGTCCAGCCTGTACGGTCCGCCGAAACTTCTGGCGGCGTTTTTCTCAAATTCGTCCCATTTTACCATCACTTGTTTGTATGTCCCCGTGCTGAAGTCAAGTTCGGTTCTGATGCATTGCGGGAATGCCTCCGGAGAATAGGGATACTCATAAGGTGCCATCCCCGGCGTAACCGCATACATATACGGGTTTGAGCCATTCATCACGGGAACGGTGCCGGGGCGGAACTTGTATGGACTGGAGAGGAAAAGTCCGGCTACAAACAGTAGCGCCTTCTGGGTATTTGAAAGATGAGGAGGAGTATAAGGAGCGAGATACTGATTAACGGATTCCATTACACGCTGGTATGTCTCCAGATTTATTCTGGCCGCACGTTCTTCTTTGCTTTCCGGATGCTCCGTTGAAAGGACCGGAAAGAAAGGGACCATACTGTTTTGGAAGATGGGAGAGACCGTCACCGGAACAGGCTTTGGCTTTATGGCCGATGTGTCCACCTTTTCCTGAGCATTCAGGCCGATGGCACTTGCCATCAGCAGCACAAGCATATAGAGCCATTTACAATTCATTCCGGGCATTCCAGGACTCAAAAATTGTGCCGTGTCCCTGGCTGGTCCCGGCGCCTCCCTCCGCGCCGCAGAGGAAATCATGTCATAAGCCCTCCCTTGTAATGATGTCCCCTCCCTTGTAATGCCGATTGGGTGGCAGCTATATGGCTGATACTCAGAGCGTTACGGAATCCTTTGGGATTAAATCTTTTCCCAAAGAACCGTGTAACCGACTGATATACAGACTCTTAGATTCCACCGCATCGGC
>JAFZOU010000002.1 GCA_017550525.1 Bacteroidales bacterium | reverse complement strand
GCCAATTTGCCAAAGACGGCAAAACATTGAAAGCCTTTGGCGGGGCCTTGCAGGAAGACAGCACGGTTAAGTGGACCAATCTTCTTACCAGCGGTGATGAGAGTTACCTGAACTTCGCCGGATTTGCCAAGAACTCCGAATGTCATGTCCTGTTTGATGCCGGTGTCCCGGCTGGCAACTGCAAAAAATACGGTGAGGCGACATCCGACAAAGAAACAATCCTGGGCGTTGAATGCACCCGCTACGATTATGATTTTGTAGTCAAGGCCGATTATTGGGTTGATGATGCTACAAAGATTGTGTACAAGTTCGTCAACTATCTGGACAAGGATAAGGAGTCCAAGAACGCCACATTCGAAATCAAGAGCTGGGATACTTCTGTAAAGGCATTTGAATGGGATAAACCCGAATAATATAAAAACAAATATCATGAAAAAGATTGCACTCCTCCTCATGTGCGTTGCCGCTATTGCGATGGTCTCATGTGGCGGCAATTCCAACAAGAAAACTGGCGTCAAGGCTTCGGAGACAAAGACTTCCGTAGCAGCATCCGACGCCGTTGATCTGGGCCTGAGCGTCAGGTGGGCAAAGACCAACCTGGGCGCAAAGGATGCCTCTGATCCAGGCAATTATTACGCCTGGGGTGAGACGGAAACCAAAAAGGTTTACAACGGCGACTCGTACAAGTTTAAGGATGGCTACAAGGTTAAGAAGTACTCAACGGATGACAGTCACGCCAGTTCTGGCACTGCCGACAAGCTGATCGTCCTGCAGCCGGAAGATGATGCTGCCATGGCCACACTGGGCAAAGGATGGCGTATGCCCACCCGTGAAGAAGCCATGGAACTTTTCACAAAATGCACATTCAGTTATAACAAGCCTGGCCTTGTGACTGTCACCGGTCCCAATGGCAATACCATAGATTTCCCGAAAACAGGATACTATGTGGGGGAAAATCTTCAGGAAACTGGCTATCCCTGGTGCTGGACTGCTTCTATGGCGCTTGCTGCCGGTACGCCTTCAGGTAGCGAAAATGCTATTGAATGGCATGAGCGTAAACAGGGTGATGCCATGCGATTTGGACATACCGACTGTTACGGTCTTTACCGTGAGAACGGACTTCCCATCCGTCCGGTCAAAGACTAAGTGCTTTTTGTGCCCAGAGGGGCGAATCATGTCGCAGGTCTGCAAAAAACGCCGGACCTGCGACACTTTTTTCCCAAAAACGCCGTTTTTGCGGGTAACCTGCCAAAAAACACCCCGTTACCCGCACCCGGGGGCACAAAAGAGCAAATGTTTTATTATCTTTGCGGGCGTATATCTATGTCAGTCAACGCTTAACGCAGGATCTATATCCGGTAATGAGACAAAAGAAACTATTGATGATTGCTGCATTCCTTATAGCGGGCAGCAGCATACTCCGGGCTCAGGAAGAGACCATAATATTCACACCCCAATGGACGGCGCAGGCCCAGTTTGCCGGCTATTATGTGGCCGAGGCAAAAGGTTTTTACCGTGAAGCTGGGGTTAATGTGCGGATAGAGCATCCGTCTTCAACCCAGCCGGCAATGACCCGCCTTCGCAATAATCAGTGCCAGGCCACCACGCTGCAGCTATGCCAGGCAATGGAAATAGTGGATGGCGGCATTCCCCTTGTGAACATCCTCCAGACATCCATGAACAATGCTATGGTCATTGTGTCGGCCCGCGGCAAGGATCCCCTCACCCAAAAAGGAGCGCGTGTGGGCATCTGGAGCGTTGGATTCGGCCAGTTGGCCATATGTATGAGTATCCAGGATCATCTTGATTATGAATGGGTGCGTTTTGCCCAGAACACCAACCTGTTTGTGGCCGGGGCCCTGGACGCCACGCTGGCAATGAGCTACAACGAGTACTACCAGCTGGTACAGGCAGGTATCCAGATGACGGACAAGAACGTATATCGCTTCTGCGACCACGGCTACAATGTGCAGGAAGACGGCGTGTATATGAGCAGGGATTACTATGAATCTCACAAGGACCTGGCAAAGCGTTTCGCGCAGGCCAGCAGGAAAGGCTGGGAATGGGCCGCAGAGCATCCGGAAGAGGCGTTGGAAATTGTGATGGAGTATGTGGACCGGGAGCACATTGCCACCAATATTGTCCTGCAGCGGCTCATGCTGCAGGAGGTTCTGCGCCTGCAGGTGGACCGGGAATCCGGGGAGCGTGAGTTCCGTATGCGCCCTGATATGGTGCAGCTCGCCAGCCGCCTTATGGTGGAAAACCATATGCTGGGGCGTGAAATAACGTATAAAGAGCTGAGCTATGAATAGAATACTCTCCTATATACGCCGCAAGCTCTCTGTACGGGTTAGCCTGTGGGTGGTGATCTTCGCCGCCATCATCTTCATAGCAGCACTCAGTTTCCTGTTCTACCAGTCTCGCGAGGCTGTACGCCAGGAGGCCGTGAGCCGCGCCACACAAATCCTGGACAAGACTTCCCTGAGGGTGGAGAGTATCCTGAACCGGGTGGAAGTGGCTTCCGAAATGACAGAATGGCTGGTTCTGAGGCATCCGGAGCAAGCCGACTCCATGTTCGTTTACAGCCGCGGAATGCTGCTCAATAATCCGGACTTCTACAACTGCTCCATCGCTTTTGAGCCCTACTACTTCAAGGACAGGGGCCGATATTTCTCTGCCTATTCCAAGCACGATGCCGATGGAATACGCACCATTCAGGGCGGCTCCGACAGCTACCAGTACTTCTATATGGACTGGTACCTGATGCCGAAACTTCTGGACAAACCCTGCTGGACAGAGCCCTATATGGACCTGGATGTGCCCACCAACACAGTTGAGACGGTGACCAGTTATTGCCAGGCCATAAAGGACAATGACGGAAAGGTTATCGGCGTAATTAATACCAGCCTGTCCCTTAACTGGCTGTCGCATACAATATCGGCAGTGAAGCCATATCCCAATTCATACAGCATTATGATTGGGCGCGGCGGCACATACTTCGTCCATCCGGACTCAACCAAGATCACCCGGCAAAGCATCTTTACCCAGACTATGGAGAAACCGGACTCCTCCCTCACCGCCCTCGGACACGCAATGACGCGGGGAGAAGAGGGTATGATGCAGATGCAGCTGAACGGAGAAAAGTCCTTTGTCTTCTACAAACCACTGGGCCAGACCGGCTGCAGTATGGCCATCGTGTGCCCGGAGAGAGACGTCTTTGGAGGATTCGACCGCCTGAGGCGCACCGTGATGATCATAGTTCTGGCGGGCCTGCTCCTTATGCTGTATTTCTTCATCCGCATCATAACTCGTGAGCTGAGTCCCCTGCGGAGGCTGGCCGATGAAGCCGAGACAATAGCCTCCGGGCAGTTTGACGCAGTGCTCCCGGACTTCCAGCGCACAGACGAGATTGGCCAGCTGAGCCATTCGTTCGGCAATATGCAGCAGTCACTGGTGAAATACATCGGCGAGCTGAAGGATACCACCGCGCAGAAGGCCTCCATTGAAAGGGACCTGCACATTGCCAATGAAATCCAGATGGGAATGCTGCCGAAGATGTTCCCCTCCTACCCCGAACGCGAGGACGTCCAGATATACGCATCCCTGGTGCCCGCCAAGGAGGTGGGCGGAGACCTGTTTGACTTCTATTTCCGTGACGGCAAGCTCTTTTTCTGCATAGGAGACGTTTCCGGCAAGGGCGTTCCGGCATCGCTGTTTATGGCGGTGACGCGTTCCGTGTTCCGTACTATATCGGCCCACGAATCCCTGCCTGACCGTATTATGACCAGCCTGAATAAAACCATTGGGGAGATTAACGACTCCCTGATGTTTGTGACCTTGTTCGTGGGCGTTCTGGACCTTCAGACGGGACATATGCAGTATTGCAACGCCGGCCACGACGAACCCCTTCTGGTAGGCGCCGGCGTGGGCACGCTCCCCTGCGACGCAAACATCCCCGTAGGCGTGGATCCCACTTGGGATTATTCGCTGCAGGAGGCCGATATCTATGCCGGGACCACCATCTTCCTGTTCACCGACGGCCTTACAGAGGCCGAAAACTCCTCTCACGAGCTCTTCAAGATAGAGCGCGTCAGGGAAACAGCCGAAGCCGCCCTTTCCGGCCGTGAGCAGGCCCCTCGCCAGCTCATTGACGCTATGACCGCAGCCGTCCACATGTTTGTCGGAGACGCCCAGCAAAGCGACGACCTGACAATGATGGGAATTCAGTTCCGGCCAGGAGCTTGATAGTTCTCAAAAGGCACGAAAAAAGAGACCGGTCGGTCTCTTTTTTCGTTACCAGATTTTGGCGCGGCGCTCGGGTGGCAGGTATAGCAGGTTGTAGCGTCCCACCAGAATGATCAGGGCAAACAGCAGCAATTTTTTCATCATTCGGCATATATATAAAAAACTGTGGAATAATGTCCTAGTATCAGGCAATTGAAGTGCGGGTAACGTGCCGGAAAAAATCCCGTTACCTGCAAAAAGGGCCGATTTTGCGGGTAACCTGCCAAATTCTATCCCGTTACCTGCACTTGAAGGTGGAGAGACCGGCGCGCGTGAGGTTTTAGGGATGGGGTTGGGGTGTCTGGGGGCTTGTCCACCCCCGGACAAGTATAGGGGGAGGGGCCCAAAGCTGGTGCGAAGCACCTGCGCTTGGGAGGGGCCGGAGTGGAGGAGATGCCCGGTCACGCCGGGCTCGACGGAACGGAGTCCCCCAGGCACCCCAACCCCATCCCTAAAAAAAGAAAGGTCAACTCACTATTTGTCCCACTTATAATAGAAAACCGCCTTGTAGATATCTACAAAGCGGTTTTACAGTGCCCAGAGCGGGAATCGAACCCGCACGGTATTGCTACCACAGGATTTTGAGTCCAGCGCGTCTACCAATTCCGCCATCCGGGCAGGGATGGGCCCAGCTGGGCCGCCAGATTGGACTGCAAAGTTATTGCAAAATCCTGAATTTGCAAAAATTACTGCTCATCGATGCCAGTGGCGGAGTAGGAATCGGCCAAAAGGTGGGAGGACATCTTGCGGCGGGCAAGCTTGAGACCCCAGAAGCAGAAAAGCAGGATTGCAATTGAAATGGCTCCGCTCAGCTCCGGCGTTACGGCCGATTGCATAGCGATGGTATCGTAGATTCCGTGGGCCAGGACGGGATAGAGCCACATCTTGAGGCCGGCTCCCGGTGCGCGGTATTTGTCAAACCAGTTGAGGGAGTAGTAGTAGCCCATAATCACGGCAAAACCGAAGTGCCCGGGGATGGCGGTAAGGGAGCGGCCGATGCCCGTTGTCACCCAGTCAGACCCAGACGCAAAGAGGTACTCTACGTTCTCGAAGGCCGCAAAACCCATACCCACGCAAACGGCGTAGACTATGCCGTCCATTCGCTCGTTAAAGTCACGGCACTTTCTGAGAAACAGCCACAGACAGAAGAGTTTTGCGGTTTCCTCCGGAATGGCCGCACCAAGGAAGGCGGTGCGGACGGCTCCCCAGAAAGATGTGATCTCCTGCGGAAATGCGCCCAGTCTCATCAGCGGCATGGAGATGAGAAGTGAGGCAAACACGGAGCCCCAGCCGTAGAAAAAGGCTTTCACCAAGTTTTTCACAGGCTCCCTCTGGAGCTTATCCTGCTGATAGGTATAGTAGATTAAAATGATGGCGGGCAGGACCGCCAGGGCTATAATATGAATCATATATGCAAATATAGTTAAATCTTCCCCGGATTCACAATTTACGGGGCCGGGAAGAACAGCGGCAGGACAAGAGTCTGAGACTCTCCCGGAAGCAACAGGCGGGTTTTACCGAAAGTCTGGAGGAACGGATCCATTATTATCACAACCTCCTTGCCTGCTACGGCTCCAGTATTTGTAACCGTTACCGTGACCGAATTTCCGTCAATGACAGGAGTTCCGGTCTCAAAGGTAGTATAAGAGAGTCCATAACCAAAGGGATAAGACGGCGCCGGAGACTCTGAAAGGACATAGTGCCTGTATCCAACCTCCATCCCTTCCGCATATTCCGTGTATCCCACGTTGGGAACGTCATCTCCGGCATTTCCGCCTCCCGCCATAGAGCTGCGGCCTGAGTATTCGTAGGGGAAATGGGCCGATGAAGGCAGGTCAAAATAGCCTGCAGGGAAGGTTACGGGGAGGCGTCCGCTTGGACATACCTTGCCGGAAAGTATGCGCGCAACGGCACGGCCGCCCTCCTGCCCGGGCTGCCAGGCAAGGACTATGGCATCCGGAAGGTCTTTCCAGGAAGCGGTTTCAATAACTCCTCCAACATTCAGGACCACCGTCACCTTCTTTCCAAGGGAGTGGAAAACTTCACAGACATCGGCAATCATCCTCTTCTCTTTCTCCTCCAGGAGGAAGTCTCCTTCCAGATGACGGTCTCCGCCTTCTCCGGCCTGCCGGGAAATTGTGATAATGGCGCAGTCCGCTTCCCCTGCAACGGATTCAACGATGCTCCTGTCAAGTTCCATTTCAGGAGCGCCGGCAGAGCCAAGCATCCCGGAAAGCATAGTTTTCTTTGGCTTGTTCTTATCTATATACCTGCCATATAAATCCGTTAGAGTAGGCAATAGAGTGAAGCCTTCCCCGGCCATCCCTTCATCCAGGTTTACAACATACGGCCTGTGGACGTGCCCGGAACCTGTTCCTCCGGGAAGAAGTTGGTAGGAGCCCACTCCAAAAAGGGCGACCACGGAACCTCTCTCAAGCGGAAGCGCCCTGGAGCGGTTTTCAAGGAGCACAATTCCATCCTCTGCGGCTTCCTGCGCCACGGCGGCGTGAGACTTGAGGTCCGGCGCCTGGGACGGTGTGTAACCATTGAAAACGGGAGTCTTGACAATCAATTCCAGAACTCTCCGGACACAGATGTCAAGTGCCTCCTCCGGGAGTTCTCCGCGTTTTACGCTTCTCACAAGTTCATTTATCTGAGATTTCTCACCCGGTTCCATAAGGTCACAACCTGCGGAAATCTGGGCGGGGGTATCCCTCTTTCCCGTCCAGTCCGTCATCACAAGCCCGTCAAAGCCCCATTCGTCACGAAGGACATCCGTAAGGAGCCACTTGTCCTGCTGGGTATGGATTCCGTTGATGCGGTTATATGAAGCCATCACGGTCCAAGGCCTGGACAACTTGATGGCAATTTCAAAATTCCTGAGATAAAGGCCGCGGAGAACCTCTTCATCAACCCTGGAATCGTTCCAGAAACGGTTTGTCTCCTGATTGTTAGCCGCAAAGTGCTTTACAGAGGTTCCCACACCCTCACTCTGGACTCCGTTCACATAAGAAGCCGCAATGACTCCGCTGAGAAGAGGGTCCTCAGAGTAATACTCAAAGTTTCTCCCGCAAAGGGGATTCCTCTGGATATTCATTCCCGGAGCCAGAAGGACATCAACCCCATATTCAAGGGCTTCATTGCCGATAGCCGCACCCACACGCTCCACCATTTCCGGATTCCAGGTACTGGAAAGGAGAGAGCCGATAGGGAATCCCGTGCAGTAAAAAGTGGCCTTGGAACGTTTTCTCGCAGGTTCTATACGTACCCCGGCTGGGCCGTCACTGAGGACGACGGCGGGAATGCCAAGCCGGGAAATGGCTCTTGTCATTCCGGCGGCGCCGGGAACACGGACATCGGCCCCTGTAATCCCTGCAAGCATACTCTTATAGCCGGCCCCAACAACAAGGGTGGCCTTTTCCTTAAGAGTCATCTCAGAAAGTACATCGTCTATATTCTCTCTGGTCAGTTTTACCTGGCCCGGGGCTGCGAGACTTCCAAATAATAAGGCTATGATGCAGACTGTCTTTCTCATAACAATGCGGTGTTTACTGGTGGGCTTTACGGTACTTGAGGGGCGTCTGACCGTCATGGAGCAGCTTAAAGCGAGTGGCAAAATAACGTGGAGAAGAGTATCCCACTTTCTCGGAAATATCCAGTATTGAGAAAGATGTGGTGGAAAGAAGCTCCTCCGCCATGGCCATCCTCTTTTCCTCGATGACTTCAGCCACGCCCTTTCCGAAAGAAGAATTCATCTTGTAATATAGCGTTGCGCGGCTCATGGCCATGTGTCCTGCAAGCTCCGACACGCTGAGACCCGGTTCTGAAATATGATGCTCAATGAACTCCTCCACCTTGGAAGTGAAAACGTGGTCCCTGGCCTTGAGTTCCTCCTCAAGGGCGCGGAGACGGCGTCGGCTGAGGCGGTCAATTCCAATTATGGCAAGAACAATGAATATCACCAGATACAGAAGGATCATTGGCGTAGACAGATACCACGGCCTTTTGATATGGATGGTAGAAATGATCTGGGGCCTGCTCCAGGTGCCGTCAGACTTGAGATAGGACACCCGCAACCTGTAGTGGCCAGGCTTAAGCGCAGGAAGGGAAATGGTTTGGTCGAAGGAATCTGAGGTTATCTGAGAAGTTCCACTGAGCATATAGCGGTACAGAACACGCTCAAAGGGGTCTGATCCCACAAGATTGATGGAAAGGTCCAGCGACTGATAGTTGTATGGCAGCTTCAGTGACTCCCTGGCGGGATCCCTGAGCTCTACCTGACGGTCTTCCGGCTCACCAAAATAGCAGTCTGCACCTATCTCCACAAAACCAGCATTACCGCCAAGGTACACGGAACCATCCGGGGCGCAGGTCCCGGCCATCATCTCATTTGCAGGAACACCGCGGTTCTCCCCGGTCATTTCAATGACGCCGTTCCTGCTCAGGAAAAGGGTGTTGTCGGCCGATATCCAAAGGTTGTCTGCGCCGTTACTCTCCAGACGGCTCACGCGGGAGAAAAGGGAGGTCTGGACCTTCTGGACCTGTGAACTACGGGGATCGAAAGAATAAAGGCCATAATTTGTGCCGAACCACACCATTCCGCCATGATATACTGCCGTGTTGATGTTTCCTATGACGGAATCCACACGGTAGATGAGATTGAGCTCCATTGTTTCCGTATCTATGGTAAAGATCCCAGGATCTGAAAACGCATATATGGTCCCGCTTCCGGAAACTCCTATCACCCTCAATTCAAGACCTTCCCCCTCCGTGTTGTCCGAGAACCTGAGAAAACGGTGCGTGTGATGGTCGTACAGATAAGTGTGCACCGCCAGAAATAGCATACGGCCATCCTCAAGCGCATACAGCGACGGGGAGTTACTGTTGAAACACTCCTCCGCGTTGGTAGCCCTGTCCTTTATCACAAACGGTGTGAAACGGGCCGTTTTCCTGTCTACCAGAAAATACCCCCTGTTGTAGGTTGCTACGCAGAGATGCCCGCTGTCAAAATCTTCTATTGCCGTAATTTTGAGGCCGTCTTTCCCGGCAAGGCAGGAAAGGCCAGAGTCCGGCTTGTAGCGCCAAAGTCCGCTGCCGTCTGTGCCCAGATAGACAAAGCCGTCCTCCGAAGCCAATACATCAATTATCACGTTTTCCGCCTCCGGGTCCTTTCCGGTAAGGGAAAAGGCCTTGATGGGAGAGAGCTTAAGCCCCACCAGGCCGGCACGCACAGAGCCAACCCAGATATTGTTGTGCCGATCCTGGTACAGGGTGGTAACAGAGAGCGGTATTCCCGCGCCAGACTGCGCAAGCTGCCGGTCAAGAGGAACGATCTCATGAGTCTGAAGGTCCATTATCCACACGCTGGAGCCGTCAAAGCCCATCCACAAGGCTCCGTCAAAGACCATGAGAGCCAGAAGGGGATCTACTGGAAGGCCGTCTTGTATGCCGATTGAAAATGACTCACGCCTTTCCTTCAGGTCATATCCCAATATTCCGTAATTGAGGATTGAGATGTAAAGGATATCATCGTCAAGGGCCGACGACATTATGAGGTTTCCCTCAAGGTGAGGAATATATACGGCTTCCTGGCCGTCAGGGGTATGTACCGCCAGTCCCTCCTTCCTGTCAAGGGAATAAAGGGATCCCTCCCTGTAAAACAATGAGATATAGTCCGTGTATACGTCTCCGTCATCACCGCTTATTGTGCCGGTATCAAAAGAGTAGAACTTGAGGCCGAAATGCGCGCCGAACCAAACACCTCCCGGAACATCCACGGCGCAGGTAACCGTACTCTCACTCACCATGACAAAAGAATCTCCGGCTGGATCATACCTGAACAGCCCTTTGTCCGTAGACGTCCAAAGCGTGCCACGGCTGTCACAGTACAGCATATATATATAGGTACCCTGCTGATAATTATCCTGACTGCCGATTACGGTGCGCAGCTCCCCGTTCCTGTACTCATTGAGTCCGAAACGCGTACCTATCCACAGAACCCCCCTCTCGTCATAAGCCACAGCCGTAACGGAAGACTGCGAAAGCCCATTTTCAATACCAATCTGCTTGCAATAGAAGCCGTCTGCCAACAAACTCCAATATTGAAGCAATAGGATAAACAAAAACAAACACTTTTTCATTACACATATAAATGTTTGTACAAATTTAAACATTTTTTGGAAATAATGGTCACACCGTAGAGAAAACGATTTACCAAATTTGCATTAACCGAACCAACTAATAATCAAGCCAGTATGAAAAAACTGTTAGTTTGTGTCCTTTTAGGCGCGGCATTTCTGGCCTCCCAGGCTCTTTGGGCCCAGGGCGGAAATGACTCCGGAGGGCGTAAAATTGTGGTTAAAGGTACGGTCACAGACAAAACCGGAGAGCCGGCCATTGGGGCCAGCATCCTTGAAGTTGGAACCACCAACGGCGTGATCACGGACCTTGACGGCAATTTTGAAATTCAGACCACCCCTGGAACCACGCTGGTTGTATCCTGGATAGGGTACGCGGACTACAGCTTCCAGGCACGCGCCGGAGCCCCCCTGCGCATTGTTTTGGAAGAAGAGGCACTCATGCTTCAGGAAACAGTGGTAACAGCTTTCGCAACCCAGAAAAAGGTGAACGTGACCGGCGCAATCACAGCCGTCACGGGAGACGACGTTATCCAGGCTCCTGTGGCCAATGTATCATCGGCCCTGGTGGGTATAACGCCCGGCCTCAGCGCCGTGACAGTATCCGGAGAACCCGGTCAGGATGCTGCCGATATCGCCATCCGCGGTATTTCCTCTTATTCTGGTAGCACCACTCCTCTTATTGTCATCGACGGCATCGAGCAGCCCACAAGGCAGGCCATGAGCATCCTCAATGGAATGAACCCCAACGACATTCTGGGAATAAGCGTGCTTAAAGACGCCTCCTCAACGGCTGTCTACGGTATCCGCGCAGCAAACGGCGTCATCATAGTCACCACCCGCCGCGGCCAGCAGGGACGTCCCAAGGTGAGTTTCTCAGGAAACTTCGGCCTTACCGGAGCAACCAACGTGCAGCGTGGCCTTTCCTCATATGAGTATGCCCTATTTAGGAACGAGGCCATTCAGAACGAAGTTGCAGGCTATGGCAGCACCCCTCTGCTGAACTACCTTTTCACGGATGAGGACCTCTGGAAATTCCAGAACAACAGGGACTTCACTCCGGAAGAGGTGGATGCCATGACCTGGCTTACTGCAGCACAGAAACAGCAGTTAAAAGACAGCCCCGCCCTATATTACGGAACATCCGACGCATATGCGGAACTATACAGCCGCATAGCACCTCAGTGGAGCGCCAACGTAAACGTCTCCGGCGGTACTGAAAGGGTAAAATACTACGTTTCCCTCAACTACTTCGACCAGCAGTCCATCATGCAGAACGCCAACTACTTTGGCGTGAAGACCGGCTCCCGCTATCAGAGGTACAACGTGAGGGCAAACATTGACGTGGATCTTTTCAAGAACACCACGCTCAGCGTGAACACCAGCGGCCAGTTCGGTTCCACAACGGGCCCCGGCACAGGTTCACTCTACAGCCGTTACAGCGGAATCATGCAGATTATCTATGAAGGAAACCCCTTCACCAACCGCAGCATGATCCTGGACGACAAACTGATTGTGGACTTCGATTACCCTCAGAACTCCGTCCAGGAAGGCCTCCACAAGCGCACGGACAACGAAATGACCGGCGGCTGGCTGCCCGCCCTCCTCAGCCGTTCAGTGGGTACCACTTCAAATACGCGCGTGGACGTGACCATGCGTCTCCGCCATGACTTCTCCTGGCTCCTCAAGGGACTTGACCTCCAGGCCAGCGTCCGCTATCAGGAGAACTACAGCAAGGTGGCGGTCCAGTCGTTCGCTATTCCACAGTACCGCGTACGCCGCAGCCTCACCAACCCCAATGAACTTGAGTTCTTTGGCGGCACGGTGGGCCCGGACAGCTATTCCTCCGGCTCCTGGGGCGGCATGCGTGACTTCTATGCCGATATAGTCCTCAACTATCAGGGTAACTTCGGAAAGCACAATGTGGGCGGCCTCCTCCTTGGACGCGCCACCAAATACACCATGCCCTCCGACAGCTTCAACACTCCCAGCGGCCTTATCGGTACATCGGCCCGTCTTACCTACGACTACGACACAAGGTATCTGCTGGAGCTGAACTTCGCCCTTAACGGTACAGAAAACTTTGCCGCAGACAGAAGGTTCGGTTTCTTCCCTGCGGCATCGGCCGGTTACGTGCTCACCAATGAGCCCTGGTTCCCGGAGAACCCCTGGCTTACCTTCTTCAAGATAAGGGCAAGTTACGGCCTTGTGGGTAATGACCAGATTGGCGGCAAGCGTTATCTCTACCTCCCCGGCACATATCAGATCAATATGGGCCCCGGAAGCCTTACAAGCACCACGTCTTCCGGCTCCCTGCAGAGTAACTACTACCAGTTTGGAACCAGCACCGGCTCATACAACACCATCTACACCGGTTCTGCGGAAGGCGCCCTTGGCAACCCTCAGGTAACCTGGGAAAAATCAGAGAAGATAAGCGCCGGCCTTGAGACCAAGTTCTTCAGCGACAGGCTCTATTTCAATGCCGATTTCTTCTATGAGAACAGGCGTGACATCCTCACTACCCTTGGCGTTATCCCCATCACCTTCGGCGTTCCTTCCTGGGACACCGCAGCCGTAAACGTGGGACGCGTCACAAACCGCGGTTATGAGCTTGTTCTTGGCTGGAATGAAAAGCGCGGAGACTGGCGCTATTACATTGAAGGAAACGTCACCTACGCTAAAAATACCATAGAATATATGGCCGAGGCCCCCAACCCCTACGACTGGATGAACCAGACGGGGCATTCCATCGGCCAGTATTACGGATACAAGACGGACGGCTTCTACGATACTCTTGAAGAACTGAACAACCGTCCTTACTTTGCACAGAGCGCCGGTGCGGTCACCCTTGGCGATATCAAGTACGTAGACCTCAACGGTGACGGCGTGATAGATTCCAAGGACCAGGGTCCCATAGGATACCCCAACAGGCCTATGATGAACTTCGGCGGCAAGATAGGCGTAAGCTACAAGGGCTTCGACCTGAAGGTGGTGCTTTCAGGTACGGCTATGGGTTCATACTACATCGCCCGTATCACCAGCCCGTTCTTCAAGAGAGCCGGTAACGCCTTCCTGTGGCAGTATGAGGGCCGATGGACTCCTGAAAAGGTAGCCGCCGGCACCCCCATCACCTACCCCCGTGCAGTGTATGACGCCAGCCAGGACCACTATGACTTCGGTCCCAAGAGCCAGCTCTGGGCACTCGCTTCAGACCACCTGAGAATCAAGAATGTGGAGCTTGGATACACTTTCCCGGCAAATTCCGCATTCCTGAGGAAAGCAAAGATTTCCATGCTCAGGGTATACCTCAACGCCAACAACCTGCTCACCCTGTTTGACCAGATGAGCCGGTATGGAATTGACCCCGAAACCAAGGACAACCTTGGCGGCAGTGAAGGTAACATCTCCTACGTGTTCCCTCTCACCAGGACCACCAACATTGGCGTCAACATTAACTTCTAAACGGACAGGGATATGAAAAAGATACGTATTGTGGCAATCATCGCCGCAGCCCTTATGAGTTTTACCGGCTGCAACCTGTTCCTGGAGATGCCGGAGGTAACCGGAAGCGTTTACCTTGAGGACGTATTCTCCAACCGCAAAGACACAGAGGGAATGCTCTGGAGGGCATATCACCGCGGTCTCCGCGAAGGCCTCCCGGAAGGCTGGGCCATCAACCACGGCACCCTAGCCTCCCTTTCCGGAGAAATCACCCGCGGTTACAGCTGGCACGCCGGCTATAACCTGGTGGTGAACGGCCCCACCACCGTTCTGGATGCCTCCGGGCAGTTCCAGGGCGCTCCGGCCAACTTCAACGAGAACTGGGAAGTTATCAGGGCCTGCTGGATAATCATAGCAAACATAGACAGCTGCCCTGAAATCTCCCCTGAAATGAAGGAGTACATGAAGGGAGAGGCTTACGCCCTTATCGCCTACCGATATGTGGGCATGTTCCAGCGCTGGGGCGGCGTTCCCATCGTGCGTCAGGCCAACGAGATGACCGATGACATAAACTTCCCCCGCGCATCGGCCCAGAAGACTCTGGAATTTGCCCTTGAGATGATTGGAGAGGCCGAATCCCGCCTCCCGGACACCTGGACGGACATCGAGCCCGGCTGCGGAGACAAGTGGGAAGGCAGGATCACCAAGGGAGCTGTCCTTGCAATGAAGGCCCGCGTCCTTACTTTCGCCGCCCGTCCGCTCTTCAACGCCGATCAATCTTACGCCAAGGAGTTTGGAATGGCCTACAGCGCCGATTCCCTCATCTGGCTGGGCGGAAAGGACCTCAACCGCTATCAGACGGCCATTGACGCCCACCTGGCAGTGATTAACTGGGCAAAAAGCAACGGTAAACAACTCATTTTCACGGCCGGAGAAGGCAACCGCAACACCTTTGAACAGGCCATAGACGACTACGGCCGCGGCGTTTCCCAGCTAAACGGACCGGAAACCCTCCTTGCATTCAAGGTGGAAAGCGATCAGCAGGTGTACAACAATATGACGGAGGGATACAACTGGAGCGCCTACGTAGACGCCGGTGAGCGTTCTCTCCGCGGTGTTCTCACCAACTTTGTACGCCTGTACCGGGACAAGGACGGCAACGAAATAGACTGGCCTGTGGTTGGAGAGGACGCCCCGCGCCCCATCGCCGACTTCGCAGCCAATATCGACAAAATAGAGCCCCGCTTCAGGGTGGATATCTGCGTTCCCGGTAAATTCGGCCGATCAAATGACGGCGACGCCAACTGGAACGAGGGTATCTGGTATATGGGAAGCCTCACCTCCAGCGCAGAGATTGCGGCAAGTATGTCACGCGCCACCGAGGGCCGCTCCATCGGCGTTCCCACCAAGTTCTACTACAAGGCCGGCGCCCGCCGCTGGCTGGAGTTCCCGTTGTTCCGCCTGGCCGAAAACTACATGTCCCTGGCCGAATGCTACAACGAGATAGGTGACGCCACAAACGCCCAGAAGTACCTCAACATAATCCGTAACCGCGCCGGCCTCCCGTCCGTTACGGAGACAGACCAGGCCAAGCTCCGTGAACTGATAGTCCGTGAAAGGGCCCTTGAATTCTTCGAGGAAAACCAGCGTTACTATGACGTAAAACACTGGAAGCACCCGGATATCGGCACCAAGATCCTTGGCGGCCCCATGACGGAGATCTCCTTCCTCACAACAGACGGAGCCAACACCATGGCAGCCCTCATCTCCTACTGGGATGCCTACTCTTACACTGGCTACTGGCACCCCAAGTGGTTCCTGGAGCCATTCAGACAGGATGAGGTGAACAAAGGCATCATTGCCCAGAACCCCGGTTATTAACAGATAAATCCGTGAAGCAATGAAAAGACACTCCATAATAGCAGCTCTGGCAGGACTCCTCCTTGCATCCCTCAGCGGGTATTCGCAGGACCTTGCCAACTTTACGGACGCCCTTGAGGGCAAGTATCCGGGACTCATCGTGATCCGTAACGACGGTACTCCGGGTGCAGGAGCGGCCAGGATGATGATCCGCGGCATCGGCTCCTACGCGCAGGGGACGGACGTGAACACCCTGAAGATATTCGTGGACGGCTTTGAGGTCCAGCAGGACTTCATCAGCTACCTCTCCCCGGAGGAAATTGAGTCTGTGGTAATATGTAAGAATGCGGCCGATCTTGCCGAATACGGTATGAACGGAGCCAACGGCGTGCTTGCTATCACCACCAAACGCGGCTCTGAAGGCGCTCCGGTAATCACATTCAAGACTCGCGGCGGCGCCCAGATGCCCATCAACGTGGCAAAGCCTCTTGGCTCCTACGATTACGCCCGCCTGTACAACCAGGCCTGGAGCAACGACCACGGCCGTGAGTGGGATCCCTACTACGACTTCGAGGCAATGAACGCCTACAAGGCCGGAGAGGGTGTAGACGTGAACTGGTACGACGAAGTTTTCAAGCCCGTCACCGGTTATGCCGACGGCAGTCTCTCCATCCGCGGCGGCTCCCAGAACGCAAAGTACAGCGTTGTCCTGGACTACGCCAACCAGCAGGGTTTCCTGAACGTCAGGAATACGGACCGCACCAAAAACGTTTCCTTCGTGAAATACGGCGTGCGCACCAACCTGGACATGAAGCTCAACGACATATTCACGGTGAGCGTAGACCTTGGCGGACGTCTTGAAGACCGCAACCGCCCCAACTACAGCGTGTACCAGCTTGTTGATGACGTAATGAGTTATCCGTCAAATATTTACCCCATATTTGACAAGGACGCCACGGATCCCATTTCCAACTACTCCGGTACGGCGGTGTATCCCAACAACCCGGTAGGTTCGCTTGCCGGACAGGGCTGGACCACAAGCCGCACAAAGCTCATGCAGGCCAACTTCAAGTTCAGGGAAGACTTTGGCTTCCTTCTCCCCGGCCTGTACCTGCAGGAAGGCTTCTCCTTCTATTCAAGGACCATTGGAAACACCGCCAAGACAAACACTTACGCCCGTTACAACGGCGGAGTTCCCCAGACGGCCGATGTCTCCACCTACATCCGCTCCAACGGATACTGGAGCTCAGGCAAGGAGCGCTGGATGCAGGGTAACGTCATCCTTGGCTGGAACGGAGTGTTCGGCCTTCATAAGATAGCGGCAAAGCTTGGCGCCCACATCTCCGACTTCAACGGCACCGGCAGCGCATTCTACAATTGGAAATACCGCTACGCCAACTTCACCGCAAAGGCCGATTGGGCCTATGACAACCGCTATGACGCCGGACTGGGCCTGTCTGTATTCGGCTCCGACGCATTCGCGCCCGGAAAGCAGTTTGTTCCCTATCCTACCATTTCCTTTGGCTGGAATGCCTCCAACGAGGAATTCCTGAAAGGCAGCCCCGTGGTTAACAGGCTGCGGGTAAGGGCATCGGCCGGCTTTACCGGAGCCAACGAGGCCTACGTGGGAATTGAAGGCTTCGAGACCGGCGGCAGGTATCTGTACCAGCAGTACTACACCTGGACAGGAAGCTTCGTCCAGGGCATGGGACCCAACTTCGGCGGCGGCGCCAGCGGCATCCGTCCGCTGTTCCTGAGCCACCCGGATGTGACCGCGGAGAAGAGCCTGAAGGCCAATATCGGCGTGGAAACAACCCTCTGGAACGCCCTTACCGTGAATGCCGATTACTTTGTGGACTACCGCACCGGTATCCTCACAAGAGACAACACCCTCATGGACTATAACGGCGCCCAGGTTGCCTACACCAACCTTGGAAAGATGTTCAATCACGGCGTTGACGCCTCCTTTGTGTATGCCACAAAGAGCGGCCCCGTGGACTGGAGCATCTTTGGAAACGTGCTCTATGCAAAGAACAAGGTCCTGGAAATGGGAGAGGTTGCAACCAAGTACCCCTACAACGCCGTTACGGGCCTTCCCTACGGCACCAGGATGGGTCTTGAGAGCATAGGCTTCTACCAGGTAAAGGACTTTGACATGGACGGAGAGCTGAACATGGGACAGCCGGTTCCGCTTTACGGCGCCATCCAGCCAGGTGACCTTAAATATAAGAACCAGGACGGTGACGAGTACATTGACGACACAGACATCGTGAAAATCGGCAATCCTTCCTATCCTTCACTTGTTCTCAGCCTTGGCGCAGAGGCCAGGTTCATGGGATTTGACCTTTCCTTCCTCATCACAGGCAGCGCCGGCTCTACGGTAAACCTTCTTGATTACGATGAATGGAAGCCTTTCCTCAATTACGGAACCGCTTTCGAATGGGCCCAGGGTGCCTGGGTACACTACCCGGAAGCCAAGCTTGACACCCGTGAAACCGCAACTTACCCCCGCCTCTCCACAGGACAGAACGACAACAACTACCGCTCAAGCTCCTTCTGGATCAAGGACAACGCATGGCTACGCCTGCAGGAAGTGGAACTTGGTTACACCATTCCCGTGGACAGCAAGGTTATCAAGAACTTCCGCGTCTGCCTCACGGGGTACAACCTCATAACACTCAGCAGCCTTCTGAGCAAGTATCACATGGACCCGGAAACGGTGGGTTACGGATATCCCGCTTCAAAGGCGGTTAACCTGGGACTTCAAATCAGTTTCTAAGATATGAAGAGGATTTACATCATACTTGCAGCGGCGCTCTCATTATGCGCCTGCTCCAAATTCCTGGACACACGCATAGACGTGTTTGACACCATGGACAGGCTCCAGACCCGTTCCAGCACCCTGACAAGCTTTGCCTATGCATATTATACCCCTATGGGAAACGGCTTCAACGTGATTGACGGTAACCTCTTTGCCAGCGCTTCGGACGAAGCAGAGCAGGCGGCCCCCACATCGGAAGCCCAGACCTTCAACAGGGGCCTTCTATCGGCCGATCTAAACCCGCTCTCATACAAGTACACCAACTGCTATGAGGGCATCCGCGCGGCGCATTTCTTCCTGGATTACGCCAAGGACGGGGAAGAGTTCCTGGCACTGAACAGGGACACCAGCACGGTGTATAACCCAGACGGCACCATCTACAGCACGGAGCAGCCCAAGGCATATATGCGAGACTGCATCAACCTTGGATGGCAGAGGGCCGAGGCCTACATCGCAGAGGCTTACTACTACGGGGAGCTAATAAAGATGTACGGCGGCGTTCCCATCATCGATGCAGAGACCGGCATTGCCCGCCAGGCCACCTACGACGAGGTTGTGGAGCATATCGTGAAACTCATCGACGACCACCTGGACGAGCTCAACCTTGACTGGAGGGTTGCTCTTGATGAGACCGCGGAAAACGCCATCGCAGACGTCACAAACTGGAATTTCCGTGACGAGACAGGCCGATGGGACCGCACGGCGGCCCTTGCCGTCAAGGCCCGCGTGCTCCTGTATGCCGCAAGCCCCAGGAACAACCCCATGGATGACGTGGAGAAATGGGAAAGGGCAGCATCGGCCGCAAATGACGTCATTCAGATGCGTAAGGCCATCTTTGCCAAGGGCTTCGGCTTTGGCGAAGGCGCCAGGACCACCCCCGACTGGCATATGCCCATGAACAGGGACTACGGCAACTACTTCATCAAGAACAACGCCACCTCCGACGTAGAGTCCATCTTCCTGGTCCGCCAGGCGGCCGGCAGCGCTCCGGAGGTTGCCAACTATCCCGTTGCAACCCGCGGCGGAAGCAGCGGCGTGTGCCCCACCCAGAACCTTGTGGACGCGTACGAGTACATCGGCCCTCAGGTGCCGGATCCTTATGCCAACAGGGATCCCCGCCTTGCCGCTACAATAGTCACTAACGGCAGCACCTGGAACGGCAATGTGATTGACGAGTCCAAGGGCGGCAACTACGACTCCCGCGTTGCTGGGGCAAGCCCCACCGGATACTACCTCAAGAAGTTCCTTGCGCCCAACCTCAACCTTGTGGAAGGCGGCAGCACGGACCATATCTGGCCTCTCTACCGCTACGCCGAGGTCCTTCTGAACTACGCTGAGGCCATGAACGAGGCCTATGGCCCGGATGCAGACCCCGCCGGTTACGGAATGACCGCACGCCAGGCTCTCACGGAAGTACGTCAGAGCGCCAGCACTTCACTCCCTGCAGTTACAGCCGCCTCAAAGACGGATTTCCGTAATGCCGTTAAGCAGGAGCGTCGCGTGGAGCTGGCCTTCGAAGACCACCGCTACTGGGACCTTCTCCGCTGGAAGGATGCTATGACGGTCCTCAACAAGGCCATCAAGGGCACCTCCGTCAAGAAAAACAACCTTGGAGGCTTCCAGTACACCTATACTACCGTAGCATACCGCACGTTCTATGAGCGCAACTACTACTTCCCCTTCACCCGCAAGGAGATTGCAAACGGAGGCGGATCAATTACCCAGAACCCTGAATACAATTAGAGTATGAAAAAGATATTTCCCGTACTGCTGCTGGCCGTGACGCTGATGAGCGCATGCCAGAAGGAAGATGCCAAAAAGGACTACGGCTTTGCCAAGGTGTATATACCGCAGGCCACGGTGACGGGTATAGACAACTCCTATCCCATCCCCATGGGACCGTTCGGCCAGAACTCCAAGTACACCTGCTCCTATGATGCCGCCAGCGGCAAACTGGATATCGCGCTAGGAGTCATCCGCTCAGGGTATTTCGCGGTCCAGAAGGGCTACAGCGTATCCCTGGGGATATCGGCCGATCTTACCGCGGCAAAAGCGACGGAGGTCAAGGGCATGGCTCTGCCTGCCGCTGTCTGCACCATTCCCGGCACAATCACGGTTCCGGACGGTGAGAGCGGAGCTTCCGTAAAGGTGAGCGTGGACCTCAAGGCCCTTGCCGCCCAGAGCGCCGCCTTCAAGGACACTGAAGGCTACAAGAAGCTTGTCCTTGGCCTTGCCATTTCCAATCTGCAGGGGCCTGCCGACTATTCCCTGGCCGATTCCAACACGTCCGTGGCAATTATCCTGGACCTTGGAAGCGAGTACTGGACGGACGACGTACGTGCCCTCTTCCCTCTTGATTAATAATCCTAAACCAATATTAACCATTTTTTAACACATGTGTTTTATGAAAAAAGTTCTTTATTTTCTCGCAGCAGCCGTCTTTGCAGTAGCAATGGCAGCCTGCACAAAGCCCGCCGATAACGGCAAAACAGACGACAACACGCCTGCCGCCGCCTCCCCTAAGGCAGACTTCGACTACGCCGTGGACGGACTGAAGGTGACTTTCACCAACAAGAGCACCAACGCCACCGCCTACAAGTGGGACTTCGGCGATGACGAGACTTCAAAGGAAGCTTCTCCGGAACACACCTACGCTTCCGGCGGCAGTTATTCCGTTAAGCTCACAGCCGCAAATGCCGACGGCGATGTCTCTTCCAAGGAAGTCAGAATTGACGTTGCAGGTGCCCCCAAGGCCTACTTCACCTTTGAGGCCAAGAAGGACCGTGCAGGTGAGTTTGGCCGCGTAATCAATTTTGACGCCACCTCCTCCCAGAATGCCACCAACATTACCTGGGACTTCGGTGATGGCTCCACCACCGAACCCGGCACCGACTTCAAGACCTCTCACACCTATGCCGAGTATGGCAAATACACCGTCAAGGCCGTTGTAGTCAACTCTGCCTCCGCAATGGACACCTATCAGGCCTAAGTGGAAGTTGTTGCATACAACGAACTCCTCAAGGGCGGCTCCATGGAAGAAGATGACGCTCAGTACTGGACAGTTGTGAGCACCGAGGTCCTTGACGGCGACTACGCTCCCATAGCCGGTTTACCCAGCTGGGTTCCCACATTCGGATACACCGAGGTTAAGCCCGCCGGCGGCAAGGGCGGATGCCTGCGTCTATCTTCTGAAAATCAGGATCATGATCAGGCCAACAATGTATGGTTCTATCAGGCAATCGACGTTGTGGAAGGCGACTACCTTGAACTCTCCGCACAGATGAAGTGGAACGAAAACACCAATGACTGCGGTCTGCTGTGGTTTGGCTTTGTTGATGATCCTGCAACAATTCCTTCTGATGGCCTCTCGAATGCCACAGTAGAAATGTACAATTACTGGAATTCAGCTTATGACAATCCCGGCGCAGAGCCCGTTCCTCCTTTTGACGGTGATTTTGGTGCTAACGATGACTACATTGCAAAGAATGGAGAGCTTGGCCTTGGATATAGCAACGGCGGCGAACCCGTGGCTCACTACTGGGCACAGAAGACCGGAACCATCTACTTCTATGTTACCCTCCGTTCTGTTTGGGGCAGTTGCCATGGTCCGGGCAGGTACTACTACTTCGATGACCTCAGCGTAAAGATTGTTCCCGCTCCCGCAGAGTAATTCTCCGTTAGTTTCAGACAGGGGTGGAACCCCGCCCCTGTCTTTTTTATTATCTTTGTAGAAGAATATGAAACCGACCATCCTCATATCAACGGCGCTGGCGCTTTTCATATCCGTTTCGGTGGCATGGGCCCAGGATACGGACAGCCGTTTCATGCAGGCGTTCACAGAGAATTTTGACGCCGCAAAGCCTCAGTATTTCAGCAGCGGGAGTGCCCCAAAGCTGTTTTTTGGAGTGCCTTCGCTCACTGAGGCGGGTACAACCGTGATGCTGGAGCGCATCCAGCCCTCAGACCCTGCAGGAGCAGGCCGAGGCCCGGAAATCTCTTCCTCAAAGCGCACGCATTTCGGCACATATTCCGCCCGTCTCCGCGTCCCTGACGTGAAGAAGGCGCAGCCTAATGTGGGAGCTGTGGTTGGTTATTTCACATATCGTTTTACGCAGGGGTTCGGCCTTTCTGAGATTGACTTCGAGTGGCTTATTGCAGACCCTACGCTTATTTACATAGGCACCTGGACAAGCGCGCCCAATAATGTGAATAACCTCCAGAGGGTTGGCCGAACCATCAATCTTGCAAAGGGACAAATCCTGTACACCAACTACAGGTCCTACCACGACGGTAACAAGAACCACAACTTTGACAGCTCCGACGACGCAGCCCTTACGCCCAGAACTATCACCGCCATAGAGGGCTACGACGCCTCCAAGCGCTTTTATGTGTACGGCTTTGACTGGTACCCGGACAGGCTTACCTGGTGGATAGAGCACCCGGATACCGGGGAGAAGATAATCCTCTGGGACTATCAGGGAACCACGCCCAACTTCTCCGGAATCCCCCAGCCGCCCACAACATACCTCATGAACTTCTGGCACACAAACAACTGGCCGGTAGACACAAATTCACGCTCCACGGAGGCTCCAAAGTATCCCTACTGCCTGGAGGTGGACTGGATGAAGTATGAACCGTATGATGCACTTAACATCCAGTGGAGAGAGGACAATAAATACTAGCCAATGAAGAAAACCGCCGTCATACTGCTGTCTATGGCCCTTCTCGCCGGAGTTTCCTGCAGCTCCGGAGGAAAATATCCGCTCCCTGAGGAGGAAAAGCCAAAGCCGGAACAGCCGGAGGACAACCCTCCGGAGGACCCTGGTGATGAACCCGGTGATGAGCCCGGTGATGAGCCCGAGGATCCGCCCGTTGACGTAACCCTTATGGAGGCCTTTGAGGAGAGTTTTGACAGTAACTCCCCCCTTGAAAACCTTGTGATGGACAAGACGTCTGACGGGTATGATTTCCGTTACTTCCCTGGGTTCCCTTCCCTTACGGAAAACGGGACCAAAATCCTCATGATGCGCCTTAGCCTTACGGACAGTGCGGGAAAAGGCCCCTCAGTAACCACAAAGGATTATGTCCACTACGGCAGCTATGCCGTCAGGATGCGCCTTCCGGATGTAACTTCCGTGCAGGCAAAGCTTGGCGCGCGCGTGGAATTCGGCCCTAAAGGCCTTGCTCTTGGCATTAATCTCTCTTCTCCCACCGTTGGGGGATATAACGCCGCTTCAAAGTTCTATATCTATGGTATAGACTGGAGCGCGGATAAACTGAGCTACTGGGTTAAAACTTCGGCCACGGCCGATAAAAAAGTGATTGAAGAAATCACGGAAAATGTGCCCGATAAGCCTCAGAAGCTTGCCTTAAAGTACTACCACACTGACGGGCAGGCCCCCAATTACCCCTACGAACTTGAAATTGACTGGATACAATATAACCCCTCTGAATAATGAAGCGTTGTCTTGTATTTTGCATTGGCCTGCTGGCATGGTTTACTGCCTCGGGCCAGGAAGCTCCCCGTTTCCACGGTGAGTTCAAGGAAGACTTCAATGAGTCTTCATCCCAATATTTTGACTTTAATTACAGGCCGTCCGGAGAGGATCTCCGCTATTTCTCCGGTTTTCCTTCACTCTCCGAGGAAGGTACGTCCGTAATGTTATACCGCATGGATCCCGCAGACCCTGCAGGCGCCGGCCGGGGGCCGGAGATCATCTCCAAGGACTACACATTCTACGGAAGCTACAGCGCCCGCATCAAGATTCCGGATCCCCGGGAGATTCAGCCAAACGTTGGTGCCGTGGTGGGGTATTTCACCTACAACATTGACAGGGAGTTCGGGCAGAGTGAGATTGACATCGAGTGGCTTATTGCCGATCCCAGAATCATTTACGTGGGCACCTGGACGGGTAAGCGCGGCGCCCATAACCGCGTCGGTCGCATCATCAACCTTGCAACCGGAGAGATCCTTGAGACCATCTGGCGCTCCGAGGTCCGCCACAGGGACGGCAGCGTTACGCGCGTTCCAAATACCGCGTTCAAGGGCCGCCAGAACAAGCCTTCACGCATCGAGGCCATTCCGGACTACGATGCATCGGCCCGCTTCTACGTATACGGCTGGGACTGGTACCCTGACCGTATGGTATGGTGGATGGAGCATCCTGAAACCGGTAAGAAGATCATCCTCTGGGACTACAAGGGCAAGAAAGTGTTCCCGGACCAGCCCTCAAAGACCGGCGTTCCCTGCCTCAAGAGCAAGTACAGGCTCAATTTCTGGCACACCAACAACTGGCCCGTGGAAACAAACCCCAATTCCGTGGAGAGGCCGCTGTACCAGTATGAGCTTGAGATTGACTGGATGAGCTACAAGCCGTTTGACAAATACAATCCGTATCTGAAATAGGACGCTGGTCCAAAAGTCCCTGACATACAGTTGTTTATCTATTTAGGGGTGCACTTACAGGTGCACCCTTACGAATAACACTTTTTCTCATATTTCCAAATCTTGGCAAGCCTTGCCAAAATTTGGTCAGCGCGCATAAGTTTTCAACCTTTGTAAAGGAGACCAAAAGACAGGGCTCCGTTACATAGAGTGGTAAATTTTCTATTCTATGTATTTGTATTTAATGGAAAAATAACTATTTTTGTGCGCCTATGAAATATGACGAATTCCATCGGCTAATTGTAAGAAATGGATGGATATCCATAAGGCAGGCCGGTAGTCACGTGATTTACAAGAAGGGACAGAGAACTTACCCGGTTCCTTATCATCAGGGAAAAGAATTAGGTAAGGGGCTGGAAAAGAAGATCAGAAAAGAAATGCATTTGGTATGACAACAATTGAAGCAATTATTGAAAGGGCTAATGACGGCACTTATACCGTCTTCTGCAAGAATGAGATTTTTTCAGGAGCTGGAGCCAGCATTGAATCGGCAAAGGAGGATATGCGTAAACAGATGGCTTTCTATAGGGAAACGGCCATTGCAGAAGGATTCAAGTATCCGTCTTTTCTTGATGGAGACTTTGAGATATCTTATAGGGTAGATATGCCAAGCTTGCTTAAATACTATATTGAGCAGGGAATCTTTACTCTATCAGGAGTAGAAAAAATGACAGGTATCAACCAGAAACAACTCTGGTCATACCTGCACGGAACAAAACCCCGCGGCGCTCAGTCGCAGAGAATGGAAACAGGATTCCGCCGCCTTAAGGAAGACCTGGATTCGGTGTTTATGTCGGCCTGACCCTAAAGCAGCCAGGGGAGATATTGCCGATTTTTCGCTATATTTGTAAGTTATGAATAAGGATGTTGTCATAGTACGCGGAGAGAAGGTGGTCGATGTATCCGCAAGGCTTGCCGGAGAGAAGGAAATCTACATTGTGCACGACGTAAATGTGGCAAATGTTGCCGCAAGCGTTGCCAGAGCCCTTCCCGCCGGGGTGGTCCGCGGCATAACAGGCATTGTCACCTCCGAGGAACTCAAGACAATGGACACGGCCGTAAAGCTCGCTGAAAAGTTCCTTGAGGCCGATTTATCCCGCGGCGCGCTGGTCCTTGCAATTGGCGGCGGCATCACTACGGACATTGCTGGCTTTGCGGCCAGTATGTACAAGCGCGGCATCCGCTATGCCAACATTCCCACCACTCTCCTTGCCCAGGTAGACGCTGCAATCGGCGGCAAAACCGGGGTGAATCTCCACGGCTACAAGAACATGCTGGGGGCCTTCCACATGCCTGAGTTCACGTTTTTGACCGCTTCCGTGCTGGAAACGCTGCCGGAAAAAGAACTCCGCTGCGGCCTGGCTGAAATGCTCAAGACCTTCCTGATCGGGGACGCCGATGCCTACGCCCGGGCTGTTTCATCCGGATTTTCGGCCAATAATCTGGATGGACAGGACAAAAACGACCTCATCTTCAGGGCGGCATCAATCAAGGCCGATATAGTTTGCCGGGACCCCCTGGAGCACGGAGAAAGGGCGGTGCTGAACCTTGGGCACACCTTTGGACACGCAATTGAGCACTGCTCCGGCGGCTCAATTGCCCACGGAGAGGCTGTTGGGATGGGAATTATCCTTGCAGCCAAACTCTCAGAGGGCCTGGGCATTGCAGAAAAAGGCCTTGCAGCGGGCCTGGAGAAGGATTTCCAAAGGGTCGGGCTGGAGACCACGTGCCCTTACGGCATTGATGAACTAACCGCCGCAATGAAAAAGGACAAGAAAGACGGCCGGTTCATCCTTCTCAAAGGCATTGGCCAGCCAATTATCACCACAGTGAAAGAAGATGATCTGCGTAAGTATACAGAATAAGGAATTCTCTGAGATTCAGGCGCTTCTGCCTTCCCTTGAGATGGCGGAAATCCGCCTGGACCGCTGCGCTCTTTCCGACGAAGACATAGAGCAGCTGTTCTCCCAGTCCGACGTCCCCCTCATTGCCACCTGCCGTATGTCAGAAGAACCCGGCGCCCCGGACATTCTGGAGCGTGCAATCAAGGCTGGGGCAAAGTACGTAGACCTTGAAATGGAGGCTCCTGCGGCAGTTGGCCGGCGTATCCGCCAGGCCTGCCAGCAGTGGGGCACCGTACTCATCCGCTCATACCACAATTTTGACGGAACTCCCGGGCTTCCTGTTCTGGAATCCATCGCTGAAAGAGCAAAATCCTTTGGTGCAGAGATAGTGAAAGTGGCCGTGATGGCGGCCTCTGAGAGTGATTGGAGCGTTGTATCGGCCTTATACAACAGATTTGAGCCGGGCTCACTTGTGGCATTTTGTATGGGAGAGGCGGGACGCTCTTCAAGGCTTGAATCCCTTAAACTTGGGGCCCCGTTTACTTACGCCAGTCTCTCTGAAAATGAGGCTACGGCCCCCGGCCAGTGGACCTGGTCCAGCCTCAAGGAAGCGCTCTACGGAGACTTCCGCTTTGTGAAGGCATCGGCCCTTCCTATGCCGTCTTCAAAGAGCTTTGCGCAGAGGGCCATTGTGGCGGCTGCGCTGGCAGACGGTGTGTCCCATCTCAGCGGTTATTCCCCCTGTGGAGACAACGAGAGCGCCATTTCCGTGGCAAAGGCCCTTGGCGCGCGCGTCAGCATTAGTGGAAGCGAACTTGAAATTGAAGGAATTGCGGCAAAACCGGGCACTTTGAAACTTACGGAACTCCACACCGGAGAGTCCGGGCTCCTCACAAGGCTTATGGTGCCGCTGCTGTCTGTTTTATCGGCAAGCCCTGTACGCGTTACGGGAGAAAAAACCCTATTAGGACGGCCTCTGACGGGGGCTCACGACATTATGGCGGCTTACGGAGTGCGCCTTTATCCGGAAGGTAACAAAGTTGTTACATCGGAGGGTGATAGCACCCCTTCAAGTAACAAGGTTGTTACAGAGGCCAGGAAATCGGACTGCTATCTGCCCCTGAGCGTATCAGGGCCCATTATTCCGGGGCGCGCAGACGTTTCCGGCAGGGGCGGCAGCCAGCTTATCTCCGGTCTTCTGGCTGCGCTGCCTCTAGCGGGCGGAAAATCAGTCCTTTACGTCCACAATCCAAAGAGCATTCCGTACCTTTTCATAACGGTTGATGTCCTTAAGAAATTCGGCATAAGGATAGGCTCTGAGATGGAGGGCGGGGACGATTTCCTGGAAACCCAAGACTGGAGCCTCTGCACAGGCCTGAATTTCCGCATAAAAGGCCCTCAGACATATCAGGCGGCATCTTTTGCCATTGAAGCAGACTGGTCTGGAGCCGCTCCTTTCCTTGTTGCGGGAGCCGTTTTCGGAGACATTGAAGTGACGGGGCTTGACACCGCTTCCCTGCAGGCCGATATTTCCATTATGGACATCCTGATGGAAGCCGGAGCATCAATGTCCCAGCTGGAAGACGGAGCCCTTCACGTTGCGCGTGCTCCTCTTAGCCCGTTCCAGGCCAACCTTAACAATTGTCCGGACCTGTTCCCTATAGTGTCGGTCCTTGCAGCCTTCTGCCCCGGAGAGAGCACTCTTCTTGGTGTGGAAAGGCTTCGCCACAAGGAGACGGACCGCGCCGCCGCAATAGTGGAAATGCTTGAGGCTATGGGAGTTAAGGTAGAGGTGGAAGAAGATATGATGACAATTACGGGTATGGGGCTGTCCCAGAGGATTGCCTCCGGGAATCTCCTTAAAGGCGGAAAATTCCGCTCTCACGGAGACCACCGTATGGTAATGGCACTCCGCGTTGCCTCCCTTGGCGCCTCCAGCCCCGTTGAAATAGATGACGTAGACTGCGTGTCCAAGTCCTTCCCCCAGTTCAATGAAATGTTCTCTGTCATTCTGAGCGAAACCCGAAGGGCGTAGTCGAAGAATCTCAAACCACTTGAAATATGAATACTTTTGGCAATAAATTCAGAGTAAGCATCTTTGGAGAGTCTCACGGCCCGGTTGTGGGCGTAACCGTAGACGGAGTTTTACCGGGAATCCCCCTGAAGGAGGAAGATTTCACGGAGGACCTTTCCAGAAGGAAGGCCGGCGCGCTTGGCACTACTCCCCGCATTGAGGCCGATGCCCCTGAAATCCTCTCAGGCGTATATGAGGGCCATACTACGGGTGCGCCTCTTACTATTATATTCCGCAACCAAAACACCCGCCCGGAGGACTACGAGGCCTTCCGTGAGAACCCCAGGCCCGGTCACGCGGACTTCACCGCCAATCTCAAGTACGGCGGTTACAACGACCCCCGCGGCGGCGGCCAGTTCAGCGGCAGGCTCACCCTGGGCATAGTTGCAGCGGGAGTGATTGCCAAAAAGATGATGTATTTTGCCAAATTCAACGCCGCCCTGAAGGAGGTCGGCGGGCTCGCGGATGCCGAGAAATGGCCGGAGGCCCTCAAGGCCGCCGCGGCCGATGGCGATTCCCTTGGCGGAGTGGTTGAATGCGTGGTGGACGGCCTTCCCGTTGGCCTTGGAGAACCCTTCTGGGATAGCGTGGAGAGCGTTTTGTCCCACGCCGTGTTTGCAATTCCGGGTGTCCGCGGCATAGAGTTCGGGGACGGTTTTGAGGCCGCCAGGATGCGCGGATCGGAGCACATAGACCTCTTCCCTGAGCACAAGTGCCATAAGGATGACCCGGACCACGAGTGCTGCCACGGTGAGCACCAGGAAGGCGAGGAGCACCACTGCTGCGGGCGTCATAATCGGCCTCAACCTCCTGTCACAAACCACGCCGGCGGCGTGAACGGCGGCATCACAAACGGCAATCCCGTTGTGTTCCGCGTGGCCTTCAAACCCACCGCCAGCATAGCAAAAGCCGGAGTGGGCGGGCGCCACGACGTATGTTTTGCCCTCCGCACTCCGGTCATCGTGGAAGCCATGGCCGCCATCTGCCTGGTAGACCTGGCGCTGTAGGCTTGGCAGACATATCGTTCAATGGGAATCAGATTACCAGATAACCTTTCTCAAATGCGCCGGGATAGAGAAATTTTGACTCTCTATCATAAAATTTAACGATTATGTATTTGTCATCAACGGCCATGACCTTTCCGGGGCCTAGACTCTTGTGGATTACGTGGTCGCCAACTGCCAGATGCGCCCAAGGCTCCTGCTCTTCTTCGACCGCTTCCTCTATTGGTTCGGGGGCCTCTTCCTGAGTCTGTTCAACCAGTTTAGATTTATCAATAACCGTATCCCAGAGGCCAACAACGGTGCCCGTGTGCTTGTCAATGCCGGTATATTCCAGGGAGGAGTCTTCGTAGCGCTTGAACTTATACACAGCGTCATTCATCAACTCGCTGTTGAATACGCCAAGGCTAACCAGCAGGCTGAAATCCTTGAGGGTGAGGCCAGTGACTTTTCGGAATAGTTCCGGCTCCAGCTGCTCAATAACATCCTTCAGGCAGTATTCGCGGAAGTCCGTGAGGTACATAAATACCGGAATACGGGTGGCGAACTTGATAAGTTTCTCTTGGATCTCTTTGCGTTTGCTCTTGTATTCTTTCTCCTCCTCGGTGAGTTCCTTTTTCTGTTTCGGGGTAAGATTGTCGCCTTTCTCTTTCTTTGTGTTCTTGACGTGTTCGGACTTGTTGATGATGGTCTCGATGTCGGAATTCAGGTTGCGGAAGCCCTCGATGTTCATCAGGGCCTTCATAGCCTCTGGATTATTCATCAGGCGCTGGAGAGTGGCATTATCCACATTGACCAGCACGGCGCTCTCCCAGCGACGGGCAAGGAGCGTGGCGGTGGTGCCGCTCATCGCCATATCAAGCACGCCGGCAGCGTCAATCTCCTTCATGGAAGAACCGTCAAAGGCCAGGATGGGCAGGAACTTAATGAACTGCTCCACCTTCTTCTCAGGGTTGCTCTCGTGGACATTGAGTTGGCAACTGTATTCTTCTACCTGACGGAGTGCCCGATTAGGGGCGAAATCAAACACGTAGCAGAATGGCTTGAGAATCAGTTCCTCGCCCCATTCATCCTTTGTGGTCCAGGGAGACTGGACGCGAAATGCTGCTTGGAAATAAGTCTCCGGAGAGGTGGTGTTGCGCAGCATCAGAATGCCGGTCCAAGGCTTCACGGTGACGCCAGTGGAGAGTTTGCCGCAGGAGAGCGTGATTGTCTTGGTCTGCTGCGGGTCTTCCATTGCATTATACACTGGCTCTACGGCCTGGGCACCCATACCGGCCTCATTGCCGGCAGCGACAATGACATTATACTCATCGTAGAAGCGGTTGCAGCGCTTCTTTAGCAATTTAGCCATAGCCCGACAAGCGGCAACAGACGGGAGGAACCAATAGGTGTGCTGCAGGTAACTGAGCAGACGGGCATCAGAGAACGGCATAGGCGGCTTTTCTGTGCCCAATTTGAGTTCCGTAACGATGTTCTCGGTGTAAGCGCCACGGATTAGGTCCAGCCATTTCTGGACGTATTCCTCGTGCAGGAAATAGTCATCCTCGGCCCGGAAGAATTCGTTCAGGTCGAATTCGTCGAACTCTCCCTGGGCGGCAATCTCACGGATGCTGTCCGGTAACTGGTATGTGAGCATCACCATCTTAGGAAGCTGGGCGTAAGGGTTCTTCGGCCCTTGCCATGCTTCCTTTGCAGCCTGCTCATCGGAGTATGTCCAGTTGTATATCTGCTCCTCGATGAATTCACCGGTTGAGATGGCTCGGAATGGCGTCCCCGACAGATAGAGATAAGCGCCAGTACGTAGAGGCATCAAGCCCTCATCGTACATCTCGCGGGCCTCCAATTCACGGACATTATCGGCATCCTCCGTGATGATTTCACCGACTTCCTCGGCACGTTTCAGTGCCGGGTCTTTCTTGTCGTAGAAGTTCTTGGCGTTCTTACCCCAGGCCCCGTAGTGGTATTCGTCCAGGACGATGCAGTCCCAGTTTACAGTCTGAATCCACTTGTTAGTGGCCTTAATACCGCCAGCATCATTCTTGCCCAGTACATCCTGGAATGAAGCGAAGCAGACGAATGGCTTGCGCTCATTAACATAGTTGAACTCGCGGTCTTCCTGCTTTTGGCAGAACTGCCAACCCTCGAAGTCTTTATGGGTGAGGAGATCTTCTTCCCAGGCAGTCTTTACCGCCGGCTTGAAGGTCAAGACCAGCACCTTCTTCCACCCCATCTTGAGAGCAAGCTGATAGGTAGTGAAGGTCTTGCCGAAGCGCATCTTGGCATTCCATAGGAAGTGCGGCGTGAGACCACGGTTGGTGGGGTCTTTCTTAAAAGAATCAAAGTAGGCTGAAGTCTTGGCAACGGCACGCTCCTGCTCTGGACGCATCGGGAAATCATAGATGCGGTCAATCATCTTGTCTTTCCCTGCGACAGCGGTAGCGATAGCCTGCTCAACTTTCTTGATGTCGCATACAAACCATTCGCCCTCCGGATTGCGGATGTGGTCTTTGCGAAGGATGCGGTGAACTAACTTATCGGTGAAGGATGAGCCGTCCTTCCGCATAGCAGGGCGCTTGAGAACAATCCGGTATTGTATGTTACCGGTAAGGTTCTGCTCCCGCACACGGGTCTCAACATCGCGCGTAGTATAGCCAACCTTCAGCCATCCCGTGTGGGCCGGGTAGCCTATGTGCTCATAGGCGTAGATGGTCGGGGTCTCGGCGACTTTATTCCGGAGTAGGTCTTGTGATGCCATATGATTATTCCATAGGACGAATCATTGATTCAATGAATGCGATATCCTCTTCGTTAAAACCATATTTTTTATAGAGTTCCTCATCGGTCCAAGGGTGAGAAAAATCTTGCATTGGGACGAACTGATATACCGTTTGAGTTGCGCTCTGTGTGTTCTTTTTGAGCATAACCAAAAAACGAAAAAAACGAGTTCTCATATATGAGATGACATTGTTGGCATGATCAAGACTATCGTAAAGACCCACCGTCACATATGTCTCAGTACATACAGTTCCGGGGTCCCCAATAAAGGGCTTTCCTATCACCAAATACGGGAAATCTCCCCTTTCGCCATATGAGCGAGAAATGAACACTTTGATTCTGTCGATTTTTTCGTGGCCTCGCCTTACCGAAGAACGTTTTGTGTAACCAACACTCTTTCCTTTGGGCCCCCAATAATGAATTATTACACTATCATTTGATGGTTTATCTACAATTGTTGGCTTGACTCGCCGCATACTGTTTTCCACACGCACATCATAGCCAAAGGGGTCATTGGCACTGACAATATCCATAAAAGATTGCTCCTTTTTCTTCTTTATTTTATTCAGGATATCGATGGCGTAATTGAAACGGACAAAGGTGGTATTCCCCTTTTCCAAAAGGGGACGCTGGAGTGTCGATGCTTTCCCGTTCAGTATTGATGTTACTTGGCACTCGTTCATTCGGTCTCTTTCCCAAAGGAAATAACATACTCCACCTGATAAATCAATTCCAGGGAAGCACTCTTCTGAATTAAAATAATCTACTATATGCGTCAAGTGCCGATCATTCAACATTTCACCTCGGAAGTCGTCAAGGCCTCTACCTCCCGCATACCATCTTGCCGGAATAATCATTGTTAAGTATCTCGGCTTAAGTTTCTTGGCTTGTTGAACAAATAATTGATAAATAGGAATGGCACTTGCCCCATGCCCTCCATCTTCCATCTGATACGGCGGATTACCGACGATTACATCAAACTTCATATTACCAAAGAATTGCTTGGGATTGTCTGTATGGATGAACATATAGGCATATTGCTCTGCCTCTGAGCCTCGGTCATAGACCGCCTGGGATGCGCCGCAGTATTTGCACTTGCCATTTTCCCAGGTATGGGAGCGGTTGGCGTATAGAATGTTGCCGCTCTCTGTATTGAATCTGGAGACGCTGTATTTACCGTTGGCGTGCTTGCTACAGTAAACGGAGCGACGTGATAAGTATGAGGTCAACTCCGTGATGGCGATGCCGAAGACCTGGTTGTGCAGGATATGGTCGATACGGAGTTGCCGGTCAGGCATCTGGGATTCCAGACCACGGTCGAGCCGCTTGACAATTTCACGAAGGAAGACGCCGCTTTTTGAGAATGGATCGAGGAACTTGGTGTCTGGACTCTTAAAAAGGTCCTGCGGCAGTAAGTCCAGGACTCGGTTGGCCAGTTCCGGCGGGGTGAAAACTTCGTCGTTGCTTAGATTGGCAATGCAGTTTAGTACGTCCGGATTGTAATTACTGTTCACCATAGGCAGCAGCATTTATCTTGAGGAAATGGACGGGCGCATAGGTTTCAGCCGGGAGGTCGGAGAAAAGCCCGTCGCTTTCGTATTCTCCAACGAGATATGAGAATTCGTAGTCCCGGCGGTTGACCTTGTCAGAGCCGATGAAACCCCACTCGCTTATGTGTATCCATTCATTGGGTTTATCCACACGTTTATAAGTGAGGGCATCGCCGTGGATGATATTCTTGGATAGAATGTAGCGGGCCGCCTCTATGCAGTTGTCCTTGCATTTTGACTTGAAGAGGCCCTTGTATTGCTCCGTGAAGTAGTTCAGAAGGCGTTCCCGGCAGGCGGCGGCATTGTCGGCCAAGAGTTCGATGCCGTAGATGCTGGATATGGCCCAAATGGCATCGTGCTCATACTGGAGCTGGGTATATTGCTTTGCTTTGACGCGGGTCTCGCAGATGGTGAGTTTGCGCCGTAGAATTTCTATGAGGAAGTTACCGTCGCCGCATGCAGGTTCCAAGAAACGGGAATCTATACGCTCCGTCTCTGCCTTCACAAGGTCGAGCATCGCGTTCACTTCGCGAGGATTCGTGAATACCTCGCCGTGAGCCGACACCCTCTCCTTGGACTTGATTTGAGAGGCCATCTAGCTATGCCATTGCGCGCAGCTAGATGTTCGATACTAGGCTAAACTAAAGCAGGGCAACAAAAAGGCGTGAACCGCCCTTATTGTTACCCTAGGCTCTAGCCAGCCTGTATAAGAATAAGTTTAGTCCACGCCGAAGGCGCAGACATTTGCAAACTTATTCGTCTTATACTCTTGAATTGGCTAGATTCTGGGTAACCGAATAAATAGCAAACGCTATTAATAATATGTCTACAATACTGGTTTTGTTATTGTAACAGCAAAAATAGTAATTTTTGTTGAAAAAGAAATTTTTCCATCTCTTTCTTTTTTCGTCCCTATATACGGACTTTCGTCCCAAATCCCCAAAAACGTAAATTTTTTTCATTTTGTTTTTTGTGATTTGGCTTTCAAATTATAATTGGCCAAATGGGTGAATAAAAAGAAAGACTCTGCAAGCAATTGAAAATAATGAGCTTACAGAGTCTTTCTTGTGCCTCGGGCGGTGACACCGCCACCCTCACTACCCGTTACAAGATAGAGAAAGTTATCTACAACGACTGATTCTACCAGATATACGCCCTTCGCTCTACCGGGAGGAAGAGTGCGTTGTTCCGGTCTACATCGTACAGGTCATACCACATGTCCGTGTTCATCACCACGCCGTTCACACGCAGGCGACAGTGGGAATGATTATCCCCAGAGATAATGGATGCCAGTTTCTCAGGACTGTACTTCATACAGTAGATGTGGGCAAATGCTTCGTGGAATTTGCGGAGCTGCGCTTTGTAGTTCTCACCGGTGAATCCCTGCTCCTGGAGGCGTTTGATATAGGCATCACGAGCTATGAGGAAACCTCCAAGGTCGGCAATGTTTTCGGCAAGGGTTGCCGCACCGTCAGAGTACTGCCCCGGATGGCCCGCCGGATCATATTCCAGAGTGCTGTAGCACTTGATAAGCTTTGCCTGTTCATCTTCAAAAGCCATTTTGTCGGCGACGGTCCACCAGTTCCGCACCCGGCCAATGGCATCATACTTGGAGCCCTCGGAGTCAAACGCGTGGGTGATCTCATGTGCCACAGGAACGGTCACGCCATACAGGTAGGCCTCGGAATAATCCGTCCTTATTATCGGCGGAAGCATCAACGCAGGCAAAATCACAACGGCGTTATATTCCCGCTTATAGTAGGAATTCACCATCGTGAGGTCGGTCACCATCATTTCGCCGGTTGCCGAGTAACCCGTTCCTGTGATATTGTTGCTGAAGCCGTCGCTGGTCCCTATGAGATGTTTGTAGAGCAACGTTTTGGCAACCATCAGCTTATGAACGGCTTCCAGAAGGGAATTGCACTGGCTCAGGTCCGGCAGGCAGTCCTCATCCCAGTTGTCCGGGGAGCCCACGCAGAAGGACATTTTCTCCAGCTTTTCCAATGCGCTGGCCTTGGTTGTCTCACTCATCCACTGAAGATTTTGGATACGGACACGGTATGCATCCCGCAGCCGCTCCATGATATCCTGGAAACGCTGTTTTAGCTCCGGGGTTATATATTTGACGGCCAACCTGTTGGAGATTAAATAATTCAGGTTGGTACGCGCATTCTGACTTACTTGTTCCTCAGACAATGCGCCGGCTCCCAGACTGGCATTCAATTCCGCGCTGACATAAGGATAAAGCGGTTTCCATGCACTCTGCGTAAAACTGTACAGAGCATCTACTGACATGCCTGCCAGGGTGCTCGCAACCATAACCGAATGATCGTTGTAATAGAGGTTTTCGGCATTCATGCCCATTCCTTCCGCAATCAGCCTCAAATCCGCTTTCAAAGCATCAGGTATTTCGGAAAAAGCGTATTGATAAACAGGGATGTTGGGCATGCCCAGAAGTCCTATCAGTTTTCCGTCTTTGAAATCATTGACGAGTGTAACTCCAATGGGCGTAATGCCATCCATAATCATCTGGCCGAACATACGCAGGCAGTCCTCACGCGTTGCAGGCTTGGGATACTTGGCCATTAACGCCATCAGATAGGCTGTCGCTTCATCAGAGTGGGCGTACAGCTCGTCGCTCAGCTTAAAGTAGCGTTTAAGCGAAGGATCCTCATTGGAAATGGTCTGTACCATTTCGTTGATTGAGATGGCTTGGTCGTACATTCCTCCTACGGCACCTCCCACAGGCGGGGTGGGCGCCTGGGCATACCATGCCCCGTTGCAATACTGCCAGAAATCGTCTCCGGGATCGGTTGCCGAATCTTTATCCCCGTCAAGGGGAAACGGAAGCGTATCTTCTGCCGAGGGTGCAGAATCAGCGGGCTCCTTCTGACAGGAGACAACCACAATAAGGGTGCAGCAAAAGACGGCTGCAATCGTCATCAGATTCTTCTTCATATTATGCTTGTTTCTTTCATTTCAGCGTAGTTGCAATGATATAAACCGCCAACAAGAAAGATGTCTCACTGGCGGAATAATTTGTATCAAATCCGGAAATACTATATTTTCCGGTACTCGGTGGGGGTCATCCCATAGGCATTACGGAATAGCCTGGCCAGCGTGGCGCGGCTTGGAATGCCGGACAATTCGCCTATGAGGGAGATGGGAGTGTCAGTGGTTTTCAGCAAAAGGGCGACATTTTCCAGACGGTAACGATTGATGAAATCTCCTACGGTCTCGCCTTTCGAATACTGGCGTATTGCTTGTTCCACATACTTTTCATTGGTGCCGAGCAGCTGGGCCAGCGATTCCCGGTTCAGTGATTCGTCTGTATATGGTTTCTTTTCGTCCATGAGCGCGCACAGGCGGCGGTATAGCTGCTGTTCCGCGGTAAGTTGCTCCACTGGGGCCGCTCTCAACTGCACTATCTCCTGCTGCTGCTCAAGGCGGCGTCCTTCTATTTCTTCATATAGCTTCCTGTTCTTTGCCGTCAACTCTTTATTATACAGACGTGACCGCCAGAGCATATAGGCAACTGTCAGACAGACGATTAGGGCTGCTATCAGGACAATCCGAAGAATCAGAAGAGACTGGCGACGGTTGATTATTTCTTCCTCCTTCTGACGGATTACCTGTTGCTGCTGTATGTCGGCCAGGCGTTCCTGGACACGGATAGAGTCGGTCAGTTCACGGATGCGGTTTCCCATGGCCAGAGCTTCAGGATTGCGCCCGGCCTTTTGCAGGGCATCATACTGAAGCATCATCCTGGAATTGATATAGGCGATGGTGATGGGGCCACCCTTGGCGCAGTAGAGGGAGTCGGACAGGCGGAAGAGGCGGATGGCCTCGTCGTATCGACCTGTCATCGCAAGGTATCGGCCGTCCACGCATATGTCTGTGGGGGACAGACCGTCGCTTGTGCTGTGTTGCCGATACAGTGCCTCGGCTTTGTCACTCTGCCCCGCCGCGGCATAGACCATTGCCTGGCTGATGGTTATATTGTTCCTGCGGAACCGAAGGACATAGTCCGGCACGTCGGGGCAACTTTCCAGCCGCGACAGTGCCTCATCACCCATCGGCACCAGCGACAGCGCCTTATCCGCCTGCCCATGTTCAAGATAGAAGTCGGTTAATTCCAGAATGCCGTAAAACAGAGGGTCTATCTCCCAGTAATCCTTTGGATGCGTCATTCCATCCATCAGGATTTCGATGCTTTCCCGATATAGCCGTTCGGCCTGGTCCGGATGCCCCGTATGTAGTTCGCATTCCGCCTTGCGCGTCATAGCGCTGCTACGCATCGTCAAGGCCATAGAACTGCTGTCATCACCGATGTCTGATAGAATTTCATCGGCCATTCCGGCTGCTTTCCCGTACTCCCCGTTTTCCGAGTACCATTTCACCATCAGGAGAATGGCGGAGTTATAGGATTCGCCCTCGCGTTTCAACCCCGGGTCTGCCATGGCCTGCTCTCCGTAAAAGGTGGCCAACCGCTTCTTCCCGCTGTTCCACAGGATACCGAAACGGGTGAGATTCGCTTCCGATGCAGAAAAGACGCCTGCCTGCTCAGCGCTGTCCAGTCTGGCCAGTGCATGTTCGGGGTCCTTGAACATTTCCTCGTTCAGGATGCCCATCAGTCGCGCCGCCTCAGGGCTGTCGCCGGTTTTATGGCATCCTGCGATGGAAAAGGCCAACAAAAGGATAGCTGTCAGGACGATATGTCTGTTTGTTCTCAAGAAAGGTGAATTCTTATTAAGACAAATATACGCTTTTTTACGTAATCGGCATAGTTGAAGACGTATTTTTGAAGATTGTTTTTATAGATTTGTTGTCCCCGAATGTAAAAGAATATGGAGACAACAAGCCAAAAGAACGAGACACTTCATGCAGTCAATAGAAGACTTGATGAAGTGTCTCGTTTAGAACAAACTTCAGCTTCAATATCCGAAAACGGAAACCAGAGCGAGATTATCCCCACTGAAACCAGTGGCCGCGGAGGTGTGAAGTCAACAGCAAAGGTACGCAAATTTTTTGAGAATAGAGACCTCTTCCGAAAGTTAAACCGCAGTTTGGACCGTAGAAGGCCGATTTTGTCGTTTACCCCACCTCCGTGCAAGGGGGTAAAAGACACCACCCTGCATCAGAATAGCCTGTAGGGCAGGGGAACTTTACTCGCCGGTGAAGACAATTTTCACATTTCCGGTGAGGCGGATGGGATTGCCGTCGTACACGCCGGGTTTCCATTTGGGGGCCGATTTTACCACGCGCACCACTTCATCGTTGAGGACGGGAGAAGCTCCGGAGAGCACCTGAACCTCCTGAATCTTGCCCTTGCGGCCGATAGCGTATCCTACCACAACCGTTCCCTTTTCTCCAGCGGGGCGCTGAACGTGGTCCGAAACCCACTTACCAAAGGCCTGAGCGCCTTCCTGGCCCTCTTTTCCCCGGAAGGAAGGCTGCCTGTCAAGGCGCTCCAGAAAGGTTTTTCCGTGCTCCGGACCATCGGCCATGGAAAGGAGAAGGGCGTCCTTCATCTCCTTGGTCTGACCGGCGTAGAGGAGGAATCGGCCCTGAACGGTGAGGGTGTCCCCTTTCATTATGTTCAACATGGAGAAACTGGCTCTGGGCTCCTTGGGATCCATAAGTCCGTACACCAGCATGGTGCCCGTGCGGTCTGTGAGATAGAAACTGCCACTGGAGGAGCTTCGGATCTTACTCACAACGCCGCTCACAATATATGAAGCGGTGTCTTTAGGTGAAACCCTCAGGAACTCTTTGACCGTGAGGCGTTTAGGCTGGGCGGAAAGGCTAAGGCACATTGCCGCGGCAAGGATTATTGCAAGGACTTTTTTCATATTATGGATAATAACTTGTCAAAACTGTCTATCACGTAGTTCGCGCCGGCGGCTTCCAAGGCTTCGCGGGAGGAATTACCAAAAGTGACGCCACAGGTAACAGCTCCGGCGCCAAGGCCCATCTGGATGTCTACGGGCATATCCCCAACAACAAGGCATTCTGGGCCGATAACCCCGAAGCGCTTCAATGTCTTGAGCACAGGCTCCGGCTTTGGCTTTGCGTTCACAACATCCTCTGCGCCAAGGACATAATCAAAGTACGGGGCAATGCCCATTGCCTTCAGGAAGTCGTTCAGGGATTCCCGGCCACGGGAAGATGCCACCGTAAGGATAATGCCCTGATTGTGCAGTCCGGCAAGGGTTTCCTTTACGCCCGGAAAAAGGACGGGCACAATCTGGTGCTTTAACCCGTCAAATACCTCCCGGTACATTTTCATCCACGCGGGGATATCGGCCTCACTTATGCCGGGATTCATTTCTTTGATGCCGTCCCAAAGAGGTATGCCGATAGTGCTGATAATGGCGCTGTCCGGAATTACCGGGGCGCCCATCCGCCGTCTGGTCTCATGGTTACACTTCAGGATAAGTTCCAGGGTGTCCCCAAGCGTGCCGTCAAAGTCAAATACAATGAGTTTTGTCATAACAGTTTCTGATAGGCAAGGCGGGGGGCGCCATCGGCCAGATAAATAATTCCGCAGTAGGTGAAGCCGTAGCGCTGAATGCAGTGCTGCATGATGTGGTTGTCACGGTGGGTATCTATGCGGATGTTGCGTTCCCTCTCAAAACACCAGTCCATTATGGCGCGGAAAACGCCGTGAACCTCAGGAACGCTTCCAATCCTGTGTACAACGTGGTACGGAAGGGTGTCATCAAGCCAAACCCCTCCTTCAATATAGCTGTAGGTGGGTTCCGGCGAAGGGATATAGGCAAAATAGCCAACAATCCGGTGGCCCTCCTCAACCACAAAGCCGTGGCCGGAGGAAATATCGGCCTCAACAACCTCACGGGACGGATAGCCGTTCACCCACTGGCCGGCATTGCCGCTTGCGCGCATAATGCCCTTGGCCGCCTCCAGGACGGTCATTATGGCCGGAAGGTCCGGGGTATGCGCGCTGCGGATTGTCATCACTGCATATCCCTCAGTCGCACGTCAATGCCGGGAAGAAGTGCCGGCAGGCCGGAAAGATCCGTCTGAGAGAAGTGATATGGGATAAGGACCTTAGGGCCGATAACCTTAGCCGCATTCACGCACTGCTCCACTGTCATGGTGTAGGGCTGGTTTACGGGAAGGAATGCAACGTCAATGTCCTTCAAGGCAGCCATTTCCGGGATGTCCTCAGTGTCTCCGGCTATGTAGATGCGGAAGCCGTCTATCGTGAGCACAAAGCCGTTGTCGCGGCCTTTTGGGTGGAACATCGTGCGGCCTTCGGTATAGTTGTAGGCTGGCACGGCGTCCAGTTTTATGCCGCCGGGAAGTTCCGCCGAATCTCCGTTTGAGAGGGCTGTCCCGCGGCCAAGCATATCGGCACAGCGGGCGTTGGTGATGATGACGGTATTATCCACGGACAGCGCGGCTATGGCCTCCCTGTCAAAGTGGTCTCCGTGCTCGTGGGTGACAAGGATTGCATCGGCCTTACTGAACTCCTTTGCGTAATCCGTTGGCTTTCCGTAGCCGCTCACGGGGTCAATGTGGAAGGTGAGGCCTTTGTAGGAGAGGGCCAGGGTGCCGTGTTTTATGAGGGTAATTGCGACCGAGGTGCCGGCGGGCGTGATGAACGTTTCCACGGCGTAGGTGGTCACAGGCCTGTTTTCCTGAGTCCATGCAAGATATCCGCCAAGCATGTTTGCCACCTTGTAGCCCGCCTTGGAGAGCTTTGCCGCCGCGGCTGCGCTTCGCTTTCCGCTCCGGCAGTAAACCGCCAGGGAAGTGCCCTTGGGATAGGTTTTGGCTATCTGGTCCATGAAGTCAGAGTCAAACCAGTTGATGTTTGAGGCATCCCTAAGGTGCCCTGCGGCGTATTCCTCCGGGGTGCGGACGTCAACAACGGCCATTTGCTTCACGGCGCCGGCGAACTCCTCTGTTGTCAGGTTGGTGTAATTTCCCCCGGCGCAGGCAATGCAGCCAAAGAATGGCAGAAGTGAAATCAGTCTTCTCATATTACTCTACACGCTTCCAAACCTCCGTTTCACCAATTCCAAGCACGGAGCCACGGATTTTGAGGACTTTAGGGCTATCGAAGGTTGCGGTCATACTTACCTTTATTCCACGGTTGGGATCATAGATCTTGGTGCCGTCCCACTGCTGTTTCTTGGCGTTGTACTTGAGGCCGGTGAAGAGCACGATTTTATCGGCCGGGGTGTTTCTGAGGCTTTTGTCGGGGTTTTTGTCGTCCACGTCCATTACGCCGTTGGCGTCGTAGAGTTCCGCCACCCAGCACACCTGGCCCTTGTAGGTGCCGTCCTGGAGCTTTGTGATTTTCACCTTGAAGGCGTCCTTGCCACTGCCGCCGGCGTATGTGCCGACGATACTATCGGCCCTGTCATTCTGCGCCATCAGGCCGATACCGGCAATCAGGCCGCACACAATAAGTAAAAGTTTTTTCATTTTAGTAACGTTTGAGCAAATATACGCATTTTTGTCCCTAATCCGTTGAAACGTAAAAATGTTTTGAAATGTTTTTTGTGATTGTGGCTTTCCGGATTCTTTTGTAATATATTTGGGGTTAACAAGTCTAATCACCATGTTAACCCTGTTCTTTCAGTTTTGTCATCCTAACGTTGTTGAGCCTCCTTGATTACCTCTTATGAAATCTTTCTTTTAATTTTGAAGTAATAAAATCATTACCTAAATTTGCAAGGAGAAACCATATGCCAACAATATTTAGATTATTCGGCTTTATATTCAAGTTTTATTCAAATGAACACGAACCAATTCATATCCACGTTGAGAAAGCTGGTTCAAATGCCAAGTATTCAATAGCACCTGTTAAATTGGTTTTCAATAATGGATTCAAGCCGGCCGAGTTAAAACTGATAGAATCAATCATAGAAGAGAATCAGGAAGTGATAGCTGAACATTGGAACAAGTATTTTAACGAGACAAAGTAAAAGATGACCATTGCCAAAATATGGCTGGCGGAAGATGCTGTATGGATCAGGACCGCCGATGGGCAGGAGGCCTGCGAGAAGTTTGAGGATTATCCTAGGCTTCGGCATGCCACAAAAGCGCAGCGCGCCAATTACCAAGCGGATGAATATGGTATTCATTGGCCAGATATTGATGAAGACCTTAGTTATGAAGGTTTTTTTCAGTCCAAGCCCAAAACGGAACTGTATCGCATATTTATGTCTCATCCGGAACTTAACGCATCTGCAGTTGCTCGCCGCCTAGGGATATCCCAAAGCCTGTTTGCTCAATACATCTGCGGGGTAAAAAAGCCGTCCAAGAATCGTTTGGCCGAAATCTATTCAACCCTTCATACCATCGGCAAGGAATTATTGGATATAACTCCATAAGATTAGCCAATGTCAATAAGATAGCTATAAAGATAATGCCCGATAGGGCCATTTCGCGTCTAGTCATCCTTTTAGGATGGCTATTCGTCGAATTATCAGGGGGATTTGTCTTTTATATTGTTAAAAATACTATCTTTGCGGCTTGGCTCACTTATCTTGCACATAGGGACCGCGGAAAATTGACTAATAACTAAAGATTATCATATGAAGAAAACTTATCAAGAACCTCGTATTGAGGTTATTGCGCTGGGCACAGAACAGAGAATTCTGGATGTGTCTTTTTTAACATTAATGGCAACAACTTCGCCAAGCGATGACGCCAAGGATATGATTGTAAGTGGAACAGAAGCATGGTAGGAGGTTTAGATATGAAAAAACTGTTTTACACACTTATTGCTGCTACAGCATTGATGGCTTGTGCCAAAGAGACCGACTTTAATAATACCCGTGACAATGAGGTTATCAACGAAAACGGTCTTGTGTCCTACACGTTCCACGCCTATTTTGAAGACCAGACTAAAGCTTCTATTAATGAGTCCGGCAAGTTCTCCTGGGGCGCCGCCGGCACAGATCAAATTGCTGTCTGGGATGCTACTCATAGCGAATTTGTGACCTTCACAAGTACGGATAGTAATGGTAATTTCAGCTGCGAAGCCAAACCAGGGGCTTCATTTAACGGACAGACGGCATATTATCCTGCCAGCATCGCAACTGTTTCCGCAGGGTCGCCGACCTATACGTTTCCTACTAGTTTTGACAATCTTAGCGACGCTGCAAAAGGCTTTCCGATGAGTGGTACCGTGAGTGCTGACGGCAATATTCCGTTTGCTCATCTTGGATGCCTCATCAACATAACGCTGAATAATGTTCCATCATTTACCACAAAGCTTATTCTTAATTATGGAACAAACAAAGATATCACAGTTTCTGTAACGCCTTCTGCTGGCGTTATTAACGCTGTCGTTCCTATTCCTGCTGGCACATATGTCTTGACAGCAAAACTTGAGGACGATAATAGTAATGTTTTCTACACCAAGGCCCGTGCCAGTAAAGCATATGCTGCCCGCAACTATTATCCTATCTCTCCTATAACACTAGGCAAACTACTGACCTTTACAAACGAAGCGGGATGGGCCTCTCCTAAGGTTCACATTTGGCAAACAGACAACACCGGTAATAATGTAGATATTACTACAGGTGGGACCTATCCTCATAGATTATTCTTACGCAATACAAATGTTTATTATGTTCTTTTGGACGGCGATGTAGAAACATGGACATCTGAAGGCAATGGTATTGGCGTTCAATTCTACTCAAATGAGACAGATAAAACTCAGACAGAATGCGTGTATTTATATAGAAATATTGATTTCACCATCCCCGGAGGCGGCGGTCTAAAGACTAGTTATAGAACATATTTAAGGGTTAATAATGGAAGTTGGGCTAATGATGCAGGAGCAAATATCAGAGACCAATATAATGATCCCAAATCATTCACCCCGATGACCAAACTTAGTACCAAGTTCTACTATTATGAGTGGCCCTCAAGTTATTATGGGTGGGGCTTATATATCGAAATGCAAAATAGCTCAAATACAGATTGGTATGTTCCGGATAGATCCAATGGTAATACCAATTGGTGGGTCTTCACGTTGAATCGGGATTTAATTTACACTAAGAACTAGTTGTTGATTATTCCTTTTATTATTTGCGGCAACCCGGTAAGGGTTGTCGCTTTTTTGTTGCTTCTCCGGAAACTCATATGCCGGAAGGGGCGGCAGGGGTGCCGGGAGCGATAGGATAAGGCGGATAAGGGGCGCCCGGGAAAGGGCTGGTCACCGAAGGGGATGCCGGGCTTTTGGGAAAACCTTGCCCCGAAGGGCCGGGAGCGTGCACCTGCGAAGGGAAAGCGCCTTGATCGGAGGGAAAAGGGCTCATTAGCCCGGCAAAGCCCTTTTCCGGATCAGCGTCCCCCGCCGTTCCGTGCTCCAGGTACCCCTGACCGCGCCTCCCGGCCCCAAACGGGTGGAGGCCAAGCAATTGATACACTGTAACTTACACAGGTGTTTGGGATTACCGGTAATCCCAAAGGACCCAGTAAACGCCTCAATCTCAAGCTGTTAACCCCCACCGCATCGGCATTACAATAGAGTGAGCCCTACAGTTCAAACTTCACGGTTGTGTCGTAGTCGTTCCAGTTGCGGAGGTAGAGGCAGATGGAGGATTGGTCGTAGACGTTGCTGTACTGGGTGTCCTCAACCATGCCGTTATCCCACACAAGGTCCTTCCAGTGTACCTCGGACAGGCACTCCTGGGCCTCGGCCAGGGTGAGGACGCCGTCGTGCTCATCCAGGTAGTTATCGGCAGTCTCATACCTCCACCAGCTCTTGCTGTGGGGATTGCCAACGTATTCGCTGGGGACGGTGGTGTAGTATTTCTCTGAGAGCAGATGGTTTGTCACCAGCATGTAGTTTTCATCGGCCTCCTTGCGGACAATCATTGATTTCCATCCGTCCTCGCGGTCGAACTCCAGCACGGCGCAGTCCCCGGAGGCATCGGCAATCATATAGTGGTAGCCAGAGCCCACGGTTGCGTCGTGGTGGATATCCAGCGTGGCGGCAAGGTCAAGGGCCTCCTGCACGGTGGCGCAGCGGTCCAGCCACAGGCGCATGATGATGGTTGTGCCCACATCGTGCCTGGGGGTATCCTGCTGGGCGGCCTGCTTTGGAAGCGCCATGATGGAGGTGCAAAGGCCTTTCTCGTTGATGCCGTCAACGGGCGCGTAAACGGACGCCAGGCAGCTGAGCTTGCTCATAAAGGCCGATGGCAGTTTCTCCAGCGAATACCCGAAGTGCGACATATCGCTCACGGCGATGGATGCATAACCATTCTTGGGACGGGACACCGTGACCATGGTGGGATTCTTGAAGAAATCGTAGTTTCGGCCATACCAGAAGCCGTCGGAACCCGCCTGATGGGCCTGGAAAGACGTGCAATTCATGGTTTTCATCTCACCGTTTTCATCGGCCACCTGGGCGCTCTTTATCTTGAGCGGAAGGCCCTTTCCAATACGGCCGATAACATAATCCAGCAACTCTGCGTTGGCGTCAATGTCCTTGGAAATTACGTCGTCAAGGTCATAAGCGGCCTTGTACTCCATCTTGTAAAGATACTTGTTTCCTCCAACGGACTGGACGGAACCGATGGTTTTGATTTCCCCGCCCCAGATGCAGGCGACGGCGATGCAGAGAGCGGCAATTATGCCGATAATCCAGTAAATAACCTTCTTCATGACAATATGTTTTGTACACAAAGATAAGTTTTTATGTTCAACGTTAAGCATTTTTTTGTACATTTGGAAAGATAAACAACACTAAAACCTTATCAATATGAAAAAGTACATCGCAGAATGCCTGGGCACATTTGTCCTTACTTTCCTTGGCTGCGGAACAGCAATGTTCCTGGGCTGCACCACTCCTGCCGGAGTAGTTGGAACAGCTATCGCCTTCGGTCTTGCAGTTGTTGCAATGGCCTACACAATCGGTGGAATCAGCGGTTGCCACATCAACCCTGCAATCACCCTGGGCGTTGCCCTCAGCGGTCGTATGAGCTGGAAAGAGGCCTGTGGCTACTGGTGCGGCCAGATCATCGGCGGCATCATCGCCGGTGCTGCCCTCCTCCTTGTTGCCAAAACAGTTGCCGCTCCTGATCTTACCGGCGCTCTTGGCTCCAACGGCGTAGCCAATGCCGGCGGCGTATGGGGTGCATGCCTTGTAGAGGTTATCGCAACCTTCCTGTTTGTGCTGGTAGTCCTTGGAACAACTGATTCCAAGACCGGCGCAGGCAACTTCGCAGGTCTTGCTATCGGCCTCAGCCTCATCCTCATCCACCTTGTGTGCATCAACCTCACCGGCACTTCCGTGAACCCCGCACGTTCTATCGGCCCCGCAATCTTTGCCGGCGGACAGGCCCTCAAGGATGTTTGGGTATTCATCTGCGCTCCTCTTGTTGGCGGTGCACTGAGCGCACTGGTCTGGAAAGGCATTTCCTGCGAGAAGAAATAGCCCCCGGCGCCCATGAGACGCTTCATTACACTTCTACTTTTAGCTCTTACTGCGCCTCTTTTAGGGGCGCAGGAGCTTATTGTGTTCGACTCCCCAAACCTTCACTGCACGGACTCCGTGCTGGTGTTTTCGCCATCGGCAGAGAAGGATCTGCCCACGCTGTTCCTCCTTCACGGCTTTAGCGGAAAATATTCCGACTGGAGCCGCCACACAGACCTTCAGGCGGCAGCAGAGAGCAGCGGCTTCCGCATCATCTGCCCTGACGGTTTCTACAAGAGCTGGTACTTCAACGACGCCAATCCCGCCAACATGCAGTGGCGCACTTTCTTCTGGGAGGAGTGCTGGCCGGAATTGGATAAACGCTATGGATTAAAGGCCGATAAAACCTTCATAGACGGCCTTTCCATGGGCGGTCACGGGGCAATGAACATATTCCTGGACCACCCCGAGCGCTTCCGCGGCGCCGGATCCATGAGCGGCGTGCTGGTGCTTCACCACTCCGGAACATCAAAGGAGATAATCCCCGGAATCCTTGGCGTAGAATCCATATATGACCCGGTGTGTGCGGCCGAATCTGCCATAAACCGCCTTGAAAGGATAGGAGACGCAGCACCGCAGAAGATTATCCTGATCTCCTGCGGTACGGAAGATAAATTCATGGTTCCTTCAAAGGAATTTGAGCAGCGGTGCACGGAACTTGGAATTCCCCATATCTCGTTGTACTCCCCGGGAAAGCACAACTGGACCTATTGGGTGTGGCTTCTGCCCTATCACCTCAAGTTTTTCTCCGAAGCCCTATAGCAGTTCCAGGAACTTTTGCATGCCGGCCGTCGCAACAGCCTTGATATGGGTGATGCGGCGGTCGTACACTGATACATCGGCCGGATCTATTATATAGATAGGGGCCGATGCCGGTGCGTACCTGTATAGCCCCGCGGCGGGATATACCTGCAGTGAGGTGCCCACGATGAGGAGGATATCGGCCCTGGAAACCATGTCTATGGCCTTTTCTATGGCCGGAACGGATTCCCCGAAGAAAACGATGTGCGGCCTTAACTGGCGGCCGTTGGGGGCAAGATCCCCGAGTTTTACCTCTCCATACCCCACGTCTATTACCTCGTCTTCCTGGAAAGAGATGTCATAGAGGCCCTTTTCCGGACGCACCTTGGTGAGTTCCCCGTGAAGGTGGAGGACACGCGTAGAGCCTGCCCTTTCATGGAGATTATCAACGTTCTGGGTAATTACATCCACGTCATAATCCTTCTCCAAACCTGCTATGGCAAGGTGGGCTGCATTGGGCTTTGCATCCTTTAACTGCGCGCGGCGGGCGTTGTAGAAGTCCAGCACAAGGCCCGGATTACGGAGCCAGCCGTCATGGGAGGCAACGTCCTCAACGTTATACTGTTCCCAAAGGCCACCGGTATCACGGAAGGTGGCAAAACCGCTTTCGGCGCTTACTCCGGCGCCGGTAAGGACCACGATACGCTTTTTCATTTCAGGATCTTTTCTATGCGTTCAAGGGAACCGTCTACAGGTGCGGGCTTCACTCCAAGGAGCTTGCACAGCATGGGATAGAGGTCTGTGTTGTGGAAGGCGCTCTGCTCTCCCTCCGTGAAGGGGGCCTCATAGGCCTCCTTGAAATCCGGGCCCACTGCGCGGAATGCAACCATCATGTCCGTTTCCCTGGGATCAAAGCCGTGGGTGCCCTGGTTGCGGGAAGGCGCAAAGTTGAACTGCCAGCCAAGGTCCGGGCTCACGATTATGTCTCCAAGGCGGTTTGATGTGCCGTAATTGAGGTATTCCGGAACCTCGCCGTGCTTCCACACATTGAGGTGCGGGATGTCTTTCAGGCGGTTGTAGAGGCTATCGGCATAACCTTCCTTTGCCCAGATGCTTGTGGGAATGGAGCCCACACAGCGTTCTACCCACTCTTCAGGCATCACGTCCCACCACGCCACAAAACGCTCCGGGGAAATCTCCGTCATGCCGTGGTCTCCGGCAAGGATGAAGTTGATGCGGTCTCCGTGCGGGAGGGACTTAAGGCGAAGATACAGGGAATGCATGAGGCTATCCATCTGCTCTGCCATATCCTTGGTTTCCGGGGAGAAAGGCCCGTAGACGTGTCCCTGGTGATCAGGTTCATCAAAGTAACCCATCACAAGGCGCGGGCGCTCTGCCTCCGGGAGACTCATCAGGCGAACAATTTCGTCGCACCTCTGTGAGAAGGTCCAGTGGGGTTTTTCATCCCAGTGCCTGTAATATGTGGGGTATTCTCCTTTGATGGGAATATCTGAACCAACCCAGTACACAACGCCGCACTTCACGCCCTGGCGCTGAGCCGTGATCCATATGGGCTCTCCAAGATAATAACGGGGATCAAACCTTGCCTCCGCATCCTTTATGGCATATCCGTGCTGGGTGTCCGGATTCCAGAAGCTGTTGTTCACCAGCCCGTGGTGGTCCGGCACCAGGCCCGTTGCCATGGTATAATGGTTGGGGAAGGTTGAGGAAGGGAAGGAAGGTTCCATCCTGGCCTTTACGCCCACTGTGGCAAGGGAGTCAAAAAAGGGCATCTCATAATAATCCGGATAATCCCATCGGCTTCCGTCAAGGGAGATGATGACCGTATAGTTCTTGGGTTTGCAGGCCGATATCACCGCCACGGCCGCAAGAAGGCACAGGAAGAGTTTACGCATATTCTTTGTTTTATCTGTACAAAATTAGCGAAACTTTTTGAAATAGAACATACGACCTGATTCTTGCAATTTTTCACGGAATTCGATAAATTTGTGATTCGAAAGAGAACGAGGTGAAATAATCAAGGTTATAACCTAAAAACATATATGAGCAAGCATTTCACTTTACCTTACGAGGGCGGTCTCATTGAGAAGAACCTCCCGCAGGGAATCCTGCACACCTATGAGAAAATCTGGACCAAGGTTTATCAGGATTCACGCCCGGCATCTTACGCGGTAGCAGACGTCATAGAAGAAGCCATCAAAAACAAGAAGGACGGCCTGTTCAGGCTGGGTCTTACTACAGGCTCCACCCCCACATCCCTGTACAATGAGCTGTCCCGCCGCTATCAGGCAGGGAAAATCTCCTTCAAGAACGTGGAGGTAGTCACAATCGATGAATACTATCCAACATCAGGAGATGAGATTCAAAGCCGTAACTACCGTATCCATGAGGCCCTCCTTGACAAGGTGGACATCCTAAAGGAAAACGTCCACATCCCTGACGGCACCGTTCCGCAGGAAGAGGTAAGCGATTACTGCAAGAAATTCGACGCTCTTGCCCGTGACCTTGACCTTCTGGTAATAGGCGTAGGCGAACAAGGCCAGGTTGGTTTCAACGAGGCCGGTTCAAACATCAAGTCCCGCACCCGTACCGTGCGCCTATCCTACAGCTCCCGTAAGCGCCAGGCCCGTAATTTCAACCATGACATATCGGCCACCCCCGACAAAGCCATCACTCTTGGTATCGGCACCATGCTTACCTCCAAGAAGATAATCCTCATGGCATGGGGCGAAGACAAGGCAAAGGTTGTGAAAGCTATCGCGGAAGGGCCCATGACACCGGACTGCCCCGCGTCCCTCCTGCAGGCCCACGAATACATTTCAATGTACGTGGATGAAACTGCCGGCAGCCTCCTTACCCGCGTGGAAGCTCCATGGCTGGTAGGCCCCTGCGACTGGACCCCCAAGTTCATCAGAAAGGCCGTCGTGTGGCTGTGCCAGGAAACCGGAAAGCCCATCCTGAAGCTTACGGAGAAGGATTACCTCAACAACAACCTTGACCAGCTCCTGGAGAAGTTCGGCCCGTATGACAAGATCAATATCAACGTCTTCAACGACCTACAGCACACCATCACCGGATGGCCCGGCGGTAAGCCCAATGCCGATGACAGCACCCGTCCGGTATCGGCCAAACCTTATCCCAAGACGGTCCTTATCTTCAGCCCCCACCCGGACGACGACGTAATTTCCATGGGCGGCACCTTCATCCGCCTGGCCTCCCAGGGCCACGACGTCCATGTGGCGTATGAGACCTCCGGCAACGTTGCCGTGCACGACGACGTAGTGCTCCAGCATATGGACTGCGCCTATCAGCTTGGTTTTGCCGATAAATTCGCAGAGGTCAAGGCCATTGTTGACAGCAAGGTTCCCGGTGAGCCGGAGCCCAGGGCGCTGCTTGAGATGAAGGGCGCAATCCGCCGCTCCGAAGCCCGCGGCGCCGTGCGTTCATTCGGCCTCAACGACAACACCAACGTCCACTTCCTAAATCTCCCGTTCTACGAGAGCGGCGGCATCAAGAAGAATCCCCGTTCACAGGCCGATGTAGACATTATCAAGAAACTCATCACAGACCTCAAGCCTCACATGATCTTCATGGCCGGAGACCTGGCCGATCCTCACGGAACGCACCGCGTTTGCACGGAAGCCGCCCTTGAGGCCGTTGACCAGCTTAAGGAAGAAGGCAACAAGTGGCTGGAGGAAACCCACATCTGGCTGTATCGTGGCGCATGGATGGAGTGGGAGCTTGGCCGCGTGGACATGGCTGTTCCGCTTAGCCCGGATGAAGTTGTGAAGAAGCGTCACGCCATCTTCCGCCACCTTTCCCAGAAGGACATCGTTCCGTTCCCCGGTGAAGATCCCCGTGAGTTCTGGCAGAGGGCGGAGGAACGCACCCAGAACACCGCCATGCTCTATGACAAACTTGGCATGGCAGAATATCAGGCAATTGAAGTTTTCCTCAAACTTTGCTAAATGTATCTGATTTTTTAATAACTTTGCATTCCGGAATTCCTGCCGCCGTTGTATGGAATTCCGGTTTAATTTTTTACTTAAAACATTTTAAAGTATGAAAGTTATTATCCGCAAGAACTCCGCCGAGGGTTCTCTTTGGGCCGCTCACTACATTGCCGCCCGCATCAAGGAAAAGGCTGCCGTTACGGACAAGCCGTTTGTTATCGGCCTTTGCACAGGTTCCACCCCCATTGAGACTTATGCAGAGCTTATCCGCATGGTCAAGGCCGGTGAACTCAGTTTCAAGAACGTTATCTCCTTCAATATGGATGAGTATGTGGGACTTCCCGTGGAGCACCCGGAAAGCTACCACAGCTTCATGCACAAGTACCTCTTTGACCAGATAGATGAGAAGCCGGAGAATATCCACATCCTAAACGGAAACGCCCCTGACGTAGAGGCAGAGTGCGCAGCATATGAGAAAGCCATTGTGGACGCAGGCGGTTTTGACCTGTTCCTTGGCGGTGTAGGTGAAGACGGTCACATTGCATTCAATGAGCCCTTCTCCTCTCTTTCCAGCCGCACCCGAGTAGTTACCCTCACCCAGGACACCCGTGAGGTCAATGCCCGTTTCTTTGATGGTGACCCCACCAAGGTTCCTGCACAGGCTCTCACCGTTGGCGTAGCCACCGTGCTCAGCTCCAAGGAGGTTGTGATCCTGGCCTTCGGTTCCAAGAAGGCACGCGCCCTTAAGGATGCCATCGAGGGCCCTATGAGCCACTACTGCACACTCAGCGGCCTGCAGAACCATCCCGCCGGCACAATCGTGTGCGACGAAAACTCAATCTCTGAGGTAAAGGTATCTTCCTACCGCTACTTCAAGGCTGTGGAGGCCGCAGAGAATCTGTAGCAGGCATAGCGCGCGGTACTCGCCGCGTGCAAAAACAGGCAAAAACGCACGTGTCTGGTACCAAACGGTACAGGGCACGTGCATTTTTATCTATAAATGTACGTGATGAGTACCACAACCCTCAAAAAATGCAATAACTACACTGAATCCTGAGCGTTCTTTCGGAAAGTCAGGGGAGAGATTCCAACCGTCTGCTTGAAACGCATGCTGAAGTAATTGGGCGTTGAGAAACCCACCTCTTCCGATATCTCCGCAACGCTTTTGCGGGTTTCCTTAAGAAGGTGGCAGGCCCGCCTTATCCTGAGGTCCTCCACATACTGCGCCACACCCATCCCAGTAATGGCCTTTACCTTGCTGTATAGGGACGCCCTGCTCATAGCAGCCTCTCTTGCTATCTGAGCAACATTGAGGTTGTTGTCCGACATATGCTCCTCAACATAACGGTTGAGCCGGCCAAGAAGGTCCCGCTCTTCCTGTCCCAGGGCCGATTTCCGTGGAGTCCCGCCACCCTCAACGGATGTCTCTACCCACCTTGACAGCGTATGGGCCAGGTTCTGCTGAGTGCGCTCATTATAGAGATAAACGGCATAAGTGACAAGGAGTGTCACCATCACCAGAATAATGGTGTAGAACCACCAGGAACGGAACCAGGGCGGGGTGACATCTATCCTCAGAAGCATGACGGGAGTGCTCCAGGAGCCGTCCTTCATCACATAGGAAGCGTTTATGACATATGTCCCCTCCTTGAGACCGGAAAGCGGCAGGACATCCTGGTATGTCTCCGTAACAAAGTCCTGAGCTCCGCCGGTCACTTCAAACCTGAACAGTACCTTCTGGAAGGGGTCTATCCCCCTGAGGTTAGCCTGAACCTGAAGCGTGCCATAGTTCCAGGGAACCCTTACCACATCTCCGGTGCTGCATTCAAGACGGCGGCCTGAACATGTGACCTCATAGAGTTCCAGCATTTCCTGACGCGCCCCGTCTCTTGTGTCGCTCCGGTCTTGAATGACAACAAGGCCGTCCGTGCCGCCAAGGAATATTTCATCATCGGCATCTGTGTTGGAGATGGTTTCCGTAAGGATTTCGTTGGCGGGAAAGCCGTCGCTCTCGTCCAGGATCTCAACCCGTGAGCTGCGGTCCATGCTGAAAAGCATATTGTCTGCGGCAATCCAAAGCCGTGAATCACGCCAGCTCTTGAGCTGGGTGACACGCGTAAACTGGTTGGAGGGAAATTCGGTAAGGGACGTTTCTCCTGGATCCAGATACTTAAGGCCGCGGCTTGTTCCCACCCAGATTCTGCCATCCGGAGAAAGGGCGGCCGATGAAAGGGTTTCACCGGGCACGGACTCAAGGATACGGTCTATAGTAAGGTGCGTAAGGTCTATCTTGAACAGACCGTTGTGGGAAAAGGCATACAGGAACCCTCGCGAATCTTCCGCAAAGAGGGTAAGTTCACTCACATCCAGGTATTCGCGGCCCACATTAAGCCGCAAGAACGTACCTTTTGAGGGAGAGTACAGGAAAGTCCTGATAGCTAGTATGAGGATGTCTCCACCGGAAGTACGGTAGAGCTTCGGGGAGCCGCCGCTTCCGCACTCCTGCTGGTTTACATCGGCATTTACAATAAGGAAGGGACGCCTGCGGCCGGTTGCCTTGTCAAAGGTTTCCAGCCCCTGGCTGTATACAGAGAGGAGGAGAGTACGCGAATCAAGTTCCGTCAGGGAATGGATCTTGAGACCGTCACATCCGGGGAAAGAGCCAAGCTCTCCGGTCAGAGGGTTGTACCGGTTTACTCCGCCACCGTCCGTTCCTATCCACAAAATGCCGTCAGAACTCTTCCAGAGGCTTATGACAACATTGTTTGAAAGGTTCACCTGCCTGCCCGGGGAACTTGTTGTATACACCCTGATATCCGTAGTCTTCAGGGAGAATGCCCCGTTCCTTACCGTTCCGGCCCAGATTGCACCACGGCTGTCCGTATAGAGCGAAGTGAATGATTTTGCTTCCTCCAGCTCTCCCCCCGCGCCGCTTACATCGGCCAGAACAGTCATTTCCCCGCGGTCTAGGATACATATTCCGCCGCCATCTGTTCCTATCCAGAGTTTCCCGTCGTTTTCCAGAAGGGAGAGGACAATATCAAAGGTAAGGGAGGAGTTTGCCGTGTTGTATATGCGCGTCACCGTCATAGACTCAAGGTCCACGCAGCAAAGCCCCTTGTTATAGACGGAAAGGTACAGGGCTCCGTCAAAAATGCAGGCGTCCATTATGATTGCGTACTCAAGGGACGGAATGGCAATTTTCCTGACGCTTCTTCCGGAAAGGGACATCTCCATCAGTCCCAGGCCGCGGTCTACAAGAAGGAAACGGTCCTGGTCCACTGGGATTATCTTCACTATGAAAGCGTTCTCTATTGACACGTAATCACGTATGAATTCCTCTCCTGGCCGATATAAGAAGTGGACTCCTCCGGTGCCGCCAAAGAGTATTCCCTGGGATGTTTCAGTAGCGCTGCGGACAATGGTACCACCCTCTATGCAGGTAAAGTGATCCCAGTCTTCATCCCTCACAAAGAGCCCGGCCTCCGTTCCTATCCAGAGCCGCTTTTCCGCATCAAGGAAAAGACTGTGTACATAGCTTCCCTCCAGCCCGGAGCCCGCCTCTCCTGCGCCAAACACAGAAATGCTGCCGCTGCGGTACTTGTTAAGGCCGAATCTGGTTCCTATCCACACGGCGCCCTGGCTGTCGGAAAGGATGGCGGTTACGCTTGGTTGTGACAGTCCGTCACGGATGTCTACATGCTTGCAGAAATAGCTTTGCGCCAATGCTGGACAGGATGCCAGAAAAACGCAGAAAGTAAAAATTTTTAATAAACGCTGGACGCCCATAAAGTTCAATTTTAGACAAAATTATACTTTTTTAAGTAAAAAACATTATTGGCAATGCTTTAAATTGTCCAAATTTGCAAAAAGATGATAACCAATAACATATGCGCCATCTAATTAATAAAGTCTTTCTGCTCCTCCTGGCAGTGGTTTTACCCCTCCAGGCGTTTGCCCAGCAAACTGTAAAAGGAGTGATCCAGGACGAAAACGGAGCCCCTGTTGCGGGTGCCTTTGTCCTGATCCAGGGAACAAGCACCGGTGTCACTTCTGACAACAACGGTCTGTTTGAAATCAAGGCTTCCAAGGGCCAGACCCTTGAGATTTCCTGCCTTGGCATGAAAACCCAAACTGTCACGGTTTCCGGAACCTCCATGGCCGTCCATATGGAAACGGACGCAGAGATTCTGGAAGACGTTGTGGTGGTGGGCTACGGCGTAACCCGTAAGCGTGACCTCGCGGGAAGCGTCTCCTCCATCAAAGCGGATGAAGTGAAGGCCGGCGTCATCACCAACACCGCAGACCTCCTCAGGGGCCGCGCGGCGGGCGTTGCTGTAAGGCAGACTTCCTTCGAGCCCGGCGGCGGCATCAACATACGCGTGCGCGGTTCATCTTCAATATCGGCCAGCAATGACCCTCTGTACGTGGTTGACGGAATCCAGAGTAATGTTGGAAACCAGGTGAGCCCGGAGGATATCGAGAGCATAGAGATCCTCAAGGACGCTGCGGCAACCGCAATCTATGGTGCCCGCGGCGCTAACGGCGTCATCCTCATCACCACCAGGCAGGGTGCAGCAGGAAGGTTCTCCGTGGATTATTCCTATAATATATCGGCCAAAATCCTCCGCAACCCCTGGAAGATGATGAACGCGGAGGACAAGATAAACTTTGACATGAACGTGTGGCGTGAAAACGGCAGCGCCGGTGACCCTCCCTACACTGAGGAGCAGCAGGCCTTCAAGGGCGCGGGCACGGACTGGATCAAGCAGATGACCCGCACCGCCCTCACCCAGACCCACGCCGTGAACGTGACGGGCGGCAACGACAAAGTCAGGGCCGCGGCAAGCTTTGTGAACGTGACGGACAAGGGCCTTGTGCTCAATTCAGATTTTGCCCGCACCAGTGCACGCGTGAATGCCGATTTCACCCCGACAAAGTGGCTGAGGCTTGGTGTAAACGCATATCTTGCCGCCACAAACCGTACGTATTTCAGCACGGGTACGGCAAGTTCCACCAGTAACGTCATCTACTGGATGTTCCTGGCAAATCCTCTCAACACGGTTGAAGGGAAGGACGTCTTCGGCCGTGACTCCCGTGTGGAAAAGGTTTACTACGAAACCCTGTATCAGGATTACAATGTGAGCGTGAACAACAATTACGTAACGCTGTATGCGGAGGCAGATCCCTTCCCGTTCCTGAAGGCACGCGTGCAGTATTCCACCAGCCGTGAGAACGACAAATACCAGAGTTACTTTGACCGCAACACCTCCGTGGGCGCATCCTACAACGGCCAGGCAACCCAGGAACTTGAAGATTCCCACTATCAGCAGCTTGAGGGCCTTCTCACCTTCCACAAGAAGTTCGGTGTCCACGACGTAAAGGTGATAGGCGGCGCCAGCTGGATGAAGAACACGTACAACTACACCGGTATGGGTGCCCACGACTTCACAACGGACGTGTTCTCATATAATAATATGGGTGCTGCAAACCAGATTGACTGGATAAGCACCGCAAAGAGCGAGAAAACCAACATCTCCTTCTTCGGCCGCGCGGAATACGTGCTCCTTGACAAATACATCTTCAACGCCAGCGTGCGTTTTGACGGCGCTTCCAACTTTGGTGAAGGCAGCAAGTGGGGTGTCTTCCCCGCAGGCTCCTTTGCCTGGCAGATAGGCGACGAACCCTTCATGGAGTTCACAAAGCCCCTGTTCAACTCCATCAAGCTGCGCGCAAGTTACGGCCGCACCGGTAACGATGGTATCGGCACATATAAATCTCTCAGGACCTACGCTTTCCAGGACATCTACCTTGGCGGTAACAGCATTGTGAAGGGTATGTTCCCCAACAATGCCGGCAATATCCTTCTCCGGTGGGAAACCACTTCCCAGCTGGACTTCGGCCTTGATGCAGCCCTGCTTGACAACAAGCTAGAAATCAACTTTGACTGGTACGACAAACTCACCACGGACCTCCTTTCCGACGTTAACATCTCCATGACCACTGTTGGTCTCCAGACCCAGAAAGGCAACAATGGCTCCATCCGCAACCGCGGCGTTGAGTTCTTTGCAAAGTACCACGTGTTTGACACCAGGGACTTCTCCTGGCAGACAACCCTCAACCTTTCCCACAACCGCAATACGGTGGTTTCCATTGAGACTCCCACCTACTACACCGTACGTCCTCACGGAAGTTACGACTACGTGCAGTATGCCATGGTGAAGGAAGAGGAGCCCCTTTCCACCATCTTCGGTTATGAGTGGGCCGGTATCATCCAGGACGGTGAAACCTACGCCCCTCAGCCAAAGTCCCAGCCCGGAGACCCTAAATTCGTAGACCTCAACAAAGACGGAGTCATTACCGACGAAGACCGCCATTCCCTTGGCCACGGTGAACCCAACCTCGTTTTCGGCTGGGGTAACACCATCCGCTGGAAGAACTTTGACTTCACGCTGTTCTTCGATGCCGCAATAGGCGGATCTATGCTGAACATCTCCCGTCTCCTTCTGGAAGACAACAACCGCCTCAAGACCTGCGCAGACCGCTGGACGCGCTCCAACCCTTCAACCACAATGATAGCGGGAACGTGGCAACGTGAGGGCGGCCCCCAGTACGGCAACTTTGTGAACTCACATTATGTTGAGGATGCAAGTTACCTCCGCCTCAGTAACATCGAGATTGGCTATACCCTTCCTCTCAAGGACTGGGGAGTGAACTTCATCAAGGGCGCACGCGTGTTTGTGGGCGCCAACCGCCTCCTCACTCTTACCAAGTACTCCGGCTTTGACCCGGAAGTTTCCACAAACGGCGCCAGCGCCGTTACCCAGGGCCTGGATTTCAACACTTACCCGGCCTACAGGCAGGTTAACGCAGGTGTAAAAGTAACCTTCTAAAATGAGAGCAGTTATGAAAAAAGTCATATTTATATCTCTTGTTGTCCTTGCCGCTGTTTCCTGCCAGAAACAGCTCAAGGAGGTGGTTTACTCCAACCTTACGGACGAAAACGCCTTCACCACGGCGGAAAACGCACAGGCGGCCGTGAACAGCATCTATTCCTCCCTCCACCTTACGTACAGGGAGCCCATGTTCTACATCAACGACATCTCCACTGACGGCGGTTACAAAGGTGCCAGTTACTACGAAACGATGAACGACGTTGCCATCTTCAACGACAATCGTACGCTTGTGGCGTGGAACGGCTTCTTTGAGATGGTGGCGCGCGCAAACATTGTGATAGACCAGGTGCCCCAGATGCCCGACAACTACTTTGGAGAAGGTTTTTCAAAAGAGCAGATGCTGGGAGAGGCCTACTTCCTGAGGGCTTTTGCCTACTACAACCTCACGGACGTATTCTACCAGGTGCCCCTCACTACTTCCAGCAAGGAAGACCCTACGGCCCGTAAGCCCGTTGCTCCTCTTTCAAAGATAGAGACCGTCATTGAGAACGACCTTTTCAATGCCTGCGACTACCTTCCCAAGTCTTACAAGTCCAACCTTGACGCCGGCCGTCCCACTTACGGCGCCGCCCACGGCTATCTTGCCCGCCTTTATATGCGCCAGGCCGGCCGTGCACGCCAAAACGGGGAAAACGCCACTAACCTGTGGAATGACGCCCTCACTGAAGTGAACAAGGTGCTTGCGCTTGAAGGCACCGTATATTCCCTCCAGCCCACCGTGTGGAACGTGTTCGATCCCACCAACGAGGCCGCCATCTACAACAATGAACTGATCTTTGCCATCCGCGCCAGCGGAACCCTTCCTTCCGGCTCTTGGGACCTGGGTCTCCAGTTCACCGGCTGGGAGTACGATATGGGATGGGGCAATATGTACCAGCCCCTTGAGATGACCTGGCAGTTTGACCCTGCCGATGAACGCCTCACAGTGCTTCAGGTCACGGAGTACGAGGATGTCTACGCCCCTGACGAGACCTACTTCCGCGCTCCCTCCGACGTTACCGAGACCGGCGCCGTGAACAAGAATCACACAATTGCCGGCAAGACTTACGTCCTTATGAATGAACTGGCAGAGACATACACCCAGAAGTACAAGTTCCTCAACACCTGGAAGTATATCTACGACACCCCCAACAACCTGCCCCTGATGCGTCTTTCAGACATAATCCTTTGCAAGGCGGAGATCCTCAACGAGCTTAACGGCCCCACCCAGGAGGCCATAGACCTCATCAACAGGGTGCGTGACCGCGCTTTCCAGGACAACGCCCACGGGCTTTCCCTGGCAAATTACGCCAGCAAGGACGATCTCCGCAGCGCAATCTGCGACGAACGCCTCTTTGAACTGAATATGGAATGCCAGCGCCGCCCGGATCTCATCCGCATGGGCCTGTGGAAAGACAGGATGACTAAGTACATCAACACCATCAAGCAGCGCTACTCCTACAAGGCAGCCAACGAGGGTCAGCCTGCCGGATACTACGACTCTTCCTGGGCCGCATATCCTGATGTCGCAACCCTCACCGACGACGATATCCGCCGCTATATGCCCGTCCCTTACCGTGAGGTAACCCTCAACCCGGAACTCAAGGACGCCAGAATACTGAAAACAGAATAAAGGATGAAAAGAATCTTATTTATACTGTCGGCCGCGGTCATAATGTCCTGCTCCTGCCAGTCAAAGGGCGGGCCGGAACAGGGCGGAGAAGGCCCCGCTTTGGTAAAAGACAGCTGGACATCTGTCACCTGGAATTTTGACAATGCCGATGGCTGGGAGTACTTCCATCAGGACGATGCCCCCACACCCCAGTGGAGCGTCAAGGACGGAATGCTGAAGCTCTGGACAAGGGCCGGTACACATGACCGCTCCAAGCTCAGGACCCTCAGGGGTAACTTTGGCGAAGGCCTCTACACCTGGAAGATCCAGGTTCCCGCCATTGCCGCCGGAGAGCAGGCCAGCATTGCCGGGTTCATCTACCTTGACGACGCCCACGAGATTGACTTCGAGATAGGATACGGAAAGGCCGATGCAAGGGCAAAATGCGGCGCCGAAGCCGGCCAGATGGTTGCCTGTATGACCAATCAGGGCTTCCCATTCATCTCAGAGTACACCCCCATCAATCCCGGCTGGCATGAATTCTCCATCAGCCTCCTGGAAAAGGACGGAAAATACACCGCCCGCTGGATAATTGACGGGGAAGTGAAACAGACCCAGGCCCTGATGTTCGGCCCTGAGACCAAATTCAAGATCTACTGCAGCGTGGAGAATCTCCTCTTTATGGGAGACCACACCCCGGAATATGACAACTCCGCCCTCTTTGACTGGGTGTCCTTCACCGGTCCCGAGGCCGATAAAGAGCCGGAGGAGCCCGTCGTAGACCCTCCCATTGACAATCCAACCGGAGACGTAAAGGTTACCCGCTGGGACTTTGACAGCATTGACGGCTGGTACTACTACACCCATAATCCGGAACAGGGAGCCCCTTACTACTCCATAAGCGGCGGCATGCTCTCCATTACCACAAAGGGTAATACCATGGACCGCAACAAGCTCCAGAGCAACGACAGGTTTGGGCAGGGAACTTATACATGGAGGCTGCACGTCCCAGAGATCGAGGTTGGCGCACAGGTTAGCGTAGGCGCCTTCATCTACCAGAATGACGATCACGAACTAGACTTTGAGATAGGCTACGGAAAGGCTTATGCCCGCCAGAGCTGCAATGCGGCCGATGACGAGCTTGTGGCCTGCCTCACAAACCAACAGAACCCCCACAACTCAACTTACGTCCCCATCAAGCCCGGCTGGCACGTATGCGCCATCAAGATGGACGTGAATGAACGCGGCCTGTACAAGGCCACCTGGATAATTGACGAAGTCCCCGTTAAGGAGCTTCAGCTAAGTTTCGGCCCGTCCGGATATTCCAGATTCCTTGTAGCCTGCAGCGTTGAAAACCTTACCTTCCTTGGGGACCATATGCCAACAAGGGACCACACGGCCCTGTTTGACTGGGTAACCGTAGAAGAACCCGCAAAACAATAACCATTAAAACCATAGACACAGAATGAAACGCACATTACTTTGGCTTGCAGCCGCAGTTGCAGTTGTAGCAGCCTGCCAGAAGCCGGAAAACGGCGGAAATGGCAATGACAACACCCCCACCGGTGGCGACAAAACCTTTACCGCAACACTTGCCCCCCTTACAAAGGTTACACTTGGAGAGGACGGACTTGCACTTTCCTGGACCAAGGCCGACAAAGTGAGCATCTTTGACGGAAAAGGCAACCAGATGTTCCGCGCCCAGGGCAGCGGCGCATCGGCAGAAATCCTTGGCAGCGCAGCCCAGGCCGATACCTACTATGCCCTCTATCCCTATGATGCATCGGCATCCCTGAACGGTACTGTAATCCAGACCACCATTGCCAAGGAGCAGACTTCAAGCGCCGGCGGAGTAGACCTCCAGGTTGTTGCCGCAGGTAAGAGCGATGGTGACAAGATTGCCCTCTCTCCCCTTGCTGCAATCCTTAAGTTCACCCTTGACAATGATGCCGTGAACGTATCTTCCGTAAAGATCAAGACTTCTGAAGGCGCCCTTTCCGGTACCGTGAGCATCGACTGCGGCGGTAAACCCGTCCTTGCAGCCGGCTCCACCGCATCCGAGGTGAAGGTTTCCGCATCTGAGGGCGGTTTCAAGAGCGGCGGCACCTACTATGTGGCCGTCATCCCCGGCACTGTGGGCAAGATTACTGTTACCTACACCGTGGGCTCAGACGAGATGGAAGTATCGGCCAAGGGAACAACCCTTGCGGCAGGTTCCGTCTACGAGCTTCCCAATCTCACACGCGCTATGACGGCAGAGGAAAAGGGCCTCCTTGGCACCTGGCTGCTCCTTAAGTACGGCTCCCGTGCAGCAGACGGTACCGTTGGTTCATACCCCTGGGTCAATGTGGAACGCGGCTTCCCCAACCCTGCCCAGACCGACGGCGACAACATCACCTTCAAGTCCAACGGTACCGTGGAGATGAACCTTGGCCCCAATAACGACACCTACAACAACACTACTTATGAAACCCAGACCGTCCAGATGACCGGAAACGAGAGGTGGACCATCGTTAAGAAGGACGGCTCAAGCTACCTCAAGTTCGACGGCAACGCCTTCCCTCTCATGCTGGCTGATGCTACCGGTATTGGCGGAGAGTACCTCATTGTGAATGTGAACGAGAACGAGATGCTCCTTGAATATCCTTACCAGGGTGAAGAAGGTCCGTCCGTGCTTGGTATCTACCTTACGCCAAAGGGCAAGGAGACCTATGTGCACAGTTTCAAGGACGGAGACTTTGGCGTAACAGCAGATGGCGCCGAGGAAGTCCAGCCGCTTGTGGACCAGGGCATTACCTGGGAAGTCAGCATTGATGCAGATGTCCCGTTCTATCTAATGAATAAGAACGCCGGCCTCACACTTGGCCGCGCTTGGGTTGCCGGCCAGAATGCCCGCAGCGCCCGCATGTGGAGCGAGAGCTTTGCTAACAAGAAGATTGCATCCGTAACCGTGAACACAGCCAGGTTCGCACCCAGAGACGAATCCACAGATGCAGTCCTGACAGACCAGGATAAGGCCAGGGCCGATCTTTCCGTCTTCGTGGGCGGAGTCAAGATAGGCGCCACCTACTCAATAGAGCCCGAGATGACTCCTTTCACTTTCACTGCTCCGGATCCCGTCGGCGGCCTTCTTGAAATTAAGTGGGAAGCCACCAACAATGAAGCTAACTGCTTCTGGGTCAAATCCGTACAGGTAATCTATGAGGAATAAACTCCTCCTCGTTATCACGGCGCTTTGTGCGCTTGTCTCTTGCGGCAGGTCTGAGGTTTTCTCAGACTTTGCCGCATCTGTAAGCGTGTCTATGACAGAAAACCCCTTGAGGGCTGCCGTGGACATTGTCTTTGAGAAGGACTGCCAATACCGGATTATGTACTGGAAAGCCTCCGAAGGAATTGAAAAGGCCCGTCAGACAGACCTTTACCAGGCATCGGCCGGAAAGGCAAGGCGCATTCTCAAAATCCTCTATCCCGAAACGGAGTACCGCGCAAAGGTGGAAATTAACGGAGTGCTTGGTTCCGAGGAACTTTCCTTCACTACCGGAACTATTCCTCCCGAAGTGCCGGTGTACAATGTCCTGATTGACAATGGAGGCCCCACTGAAGGCTTTCTTCTCCAGTGGCAGGCCACAAGTCCCGGATACCTTACCTTCTGCGATATGGACGGTAAAGTGGTGTGGTACGAGGTCTTCGACCAGGCTGTAAGGCACGTCTACTATGACCCTTCCAGGAAGGAATTCGCCGTTCTCACGGGCTTCAGGGAAGGGGTGAACAGCAGGGAGTTCCAGCGTCTCTGTGACAAGATCCTGGTAGTGAACCTGGACGGGGAGCGCGTCATAGAATGGACGGCGTCGGAGGATAATGTCCCCTATCCCCACCACGACATAAAGATTATGCCGGACGGAAATCTCATCTTCTTCAACGCCGTGGTGAAAGACGGACTGTGGGGAGACGGATTCACAATTACGGACAGGACCGGTAAGGTTCTGAAGGAATGGGACATTTTCTCGGAACTGGATCCCGCAACGGATACCTGGCTCAACATTACCGACTTCAGCTATGATCTTGTGCACGGGAATTCCGTGAACTGGGATGCCGATGGCAATTTCTACATCACCCTCAACAGGTATAACGAGCTTTGGAAGATAGACGGAAATACCGGCGATGTCCTTTGGCGCTTTGGGGAGCACGGAAATTTGGCGTTTTGCGGCTCCTGGCCCATTGGAGGCCTCCATTCGGCCGTTCCTCTGGCACCGGACAGGGTACTTGTATACAACAACGGCGCAGGGGATAACCCCAATTCCAGGGCCCAGATTTACAAGGTTGCCGGAAGTACCGCAACTCTGGAGATGGACGTTCCCGTGGCCACGGAGTACAGTAGCAGAGACCGCAGCAACGTGGAACTGCTGCCTGACGGAAAGACGCTTCTGTTTGCCAGTACCCTTGCACGCAAATGCGCCTTTACAGACCTTGAGGGCAACCCGCTGAAGGTGATTTCAAGATCGGGAATCGCTTACAGATCACACTATTTTGAAGATGTCAGTTTTTAACGGAAAAACCATTTTGATAACAGGCGGAACCGGAAGTTTCGGGTCTGCCGCGCTTAGGAGGATGCTCTCCTACGGCGCCGGAGAGGTAAGGATCCTCTCCCGGGACAAGGCAAAGCAGGATGCCCTCCGGGAGGTTTACCCATCGGAGAGCCGCATCAAATTCATTGCCGGAGATATCCTGAAGGCCGATATCTGCCGTGAGGCGGTGGCCGGGGTGGATTTCATCTTCCACGCCGCGGCCATGAAGGATATCCCGGGCTGTGAAAAAGACCCCATGGGGGCTGTGGAAACCAATATCCTTGGAACGGCAAGTCTGCTTAAAGCCGCCGTGGAGGCGGGCGTTGAGGCCGTGGTGTATCTCTCCACGGACAAGGCCGCCTATCCCGTCAACGTGATGGGAAACACCAAGGCTATTGGAGAAAAGATTGCGGTTTCCCTGGCCGATAAAGGTACCCGCATAGTGTGCACCCGCTTTGGAAACGTGCTTTGCTCCCAAGGGTCCGTGGTGCCGCTCTGGAAGCGCCAGGTGGCCGAAGGAAAGCCCGTCACGGTGACCAATCCGGATATGACACGCTTCATTATGACCATCGAGGAAGCGCTGGACCTTGTTCTCTACGCCTTCGAGAACGGAAAAACCGGAGACATCCTTGTGAAGAAGTCTCCGGCGTGTACTATCGGCCTTCAGGCTCAGGCCCTGTGCGAACTGGAAGGCGGAAGCGGAGTGACGGTAATAGGCCCGCGTCCCGGGGAAAAGCTTTATGAAACGCTCCTCACAAAGGAGGAAGGCGCAAAGGCCCAGGATATGGGCGGCTTTTTCAGGATTCCCGCCGTGAGGGATCACGATGACCCTCCCCAGGGAGAATTCAACTCCGACAACGCTTACAGGATGACGCTCCCTGAGATCAAGGCCAAGCTTATGGAAGCAATGAACGGCTGAGGGTCTCTATGAGGTCATCCATGGTCCGGTAGAGTTCCGGGGCGGTTTCCTCCGTGATTGAGCGGCAGGCAACCGCCCCGCTCATTTCAAAGGGAATGCAGGATGCCTGCTCCTCAAGGGCTTTCCCTTTTGGGGTGAGGCTCACTATTACCTTTCGGCCGTCATCCTTGCCTTTTTTACGCGTAATGAAGTCTTCGGCCTCCATACGCTTGAGGAGGGGAGTGACGGTGTTGGTTTCAAGGTAAAGGCGCCTTGCTATGTCGTTCACCGGCTGGCCATCCTGCTCCCACAGAACCATCATTACAAGATACTGGGGATAAGTCAGGCCTATCTTTGTCAGGTACGGATGATAGGCCTGAGTTATGAGCCTTGAAGCCGTGTAAAGGCGGAAACAAAGCTGATTCTCCAGTTTAAGCTGCTCCTTCATTACAGGAAGGCCTCAATGTCCTTTTCAAAATCCTTGGGCTCTGCAACCGGAGCGAAACGCTTTACGGTTACGCCGTCACGGGCTACCAGGAACTTGGTGAAGTTCCAGAGGATGTCGCTCTCCTTCTTATAGCTCTTGCTGATGCCCTTGAGCATAGTCTGGGTGGCCTTTGCCTTGAGACCCTTGTATTCTTCCTTGGGAGCTTTCTCCTTCAGGAACTCGAAGATGGGCTCTGCATTGTCACCGTTTACGTCGGTCTTTGCCATCAGGGGGAAGGTTACGCCGTGGTTGAGGCGGCAGAACTCTTCAATTTGCTCGTTTGAACCGGGTTCCTGGCCGGCGAATTGGTCGCAGGGGAAGCCGATGACCACAAGACCCTGGTCCTTATACTTCTGGTAAAGGGCCTCCAGGCCGTCATACTGAGGGGTAAAGCCGCACTTTGAAGCGGTGTTGACAATGAGAAGGACCTTTCCTTCAAACTGTGAGAAATCTACCTCTGCGCCTTTGTTGCCGGTAGTTTTGAAGTCGTATATCTTTGCCATATCTTTATCTGATTTGCAGGAGGCCGCGATGGACACAATGCCAAGGAGGGCCGCCATAAGTAAATGCTTCATATCTTATTAAAGCTGCTGGATAAGCCAGTTCTGCTTGCCGATCATCTCGATGAGGTCAAGCTGTTCCTGCATCCAGTACATATCTTCTTCCTCGTCCTGGTAGTAGGCCTTGAGAAGGTCATAGGTGGTGAGGTCCTCTGCTACTGCAAGGGTGGCCTTTCCAAGATTGGGGACTTCCCTTACGGAGACTTCAAGATCGGCCTTAAGGAATTCAACTGCATCTTTGTAGATGGTCTGGGCGGGAGCGGCCTCCACTTTGGCCTGGCCACCGAGATCAAGGATGCGGCCGATGAATTTCTCTACCCAACCGGCTTCTTCCTTGCTGTGCTCTGCGTACTTCTCTGCAAGCTTATTGAAACCCTGGGAAGCGAACACCTGGCTCTGGACCTTGTGCTGGAAGGACTGGGCGTTGAGGCCTGTGGCATAGGCCTGGAGGAGTTGGAGTGAAAGATCTTTGTTCATAATTATAAGGTATTTATGTTTAACTGTCCTGTTGGGTGAACGGATAATTATATCGTTCACGATGCAAATATACGACAATTATTTTATATCGCAAGCGATATTTTAATTTTTTTTGCATTTTTTCGTTTTTTGGGGGATTTATCGGCCAAAATGCCACTGCAGACCAAAGAAGACGAGCCGCCCAGGGAAAAATATTGTATTTGCGCGAAAAATGACTATATTTGCAGACTACGTCTGAAAAACGCAAAAACATAATACATAACAATGAAAGCTTACACAACTAAAAACATCCGCAACGTCGTCTTGATTGGCGCACCCCGCAGCGGTAAGACCACCCTCTCAGAGGCTATGCTTTTTGAAGGCAAAGTTATTGACCGCCGCGGTTCCGTAGAGGAAAAGAACACCGTATCGGACAACACTGAGTTCGAGCAGACCAACCAGAAGTCCATCAACGCCACCCCTCTGTACGCAGAGTTCGGCGGCTGCAAGATCAACTTCATTGACGCCCCCGGTTCCGATGATTTCTCCGGTGGAGCCCTCTCTGCCTTCAAGGTGGTAGACGCTGCCGTGATGGTTATGAACGGTTCTGCAGGCATCGAGGTGGGTACCACCCTCTTCGCCCGTTACGCAGACCAGTACGGCGTTCCCATGATCATCGCCGTAAATCAGCTGGACCATGATAAGGCAAACTGGGACGGCGTTCGCGCCGCTATCGCAGAGGAGTTCGGCAAGAAGGCCGCCATCTGCCAGTTCCCCGTGAACCCCGGTCTTGGCCTGGAAGGCTTTGTGGATGTTATCACCATGAAGTTCTACGACAAAAAGGGTCAGGAGCTTGACATCCCCGCCGCATACGCAGATGAGGCCGAAGAACTCCGCGCAGAACTCATGGAAAAGGCAGCTGAAGGCTCCGATGAACTCATGGAGAAGTTCTTCGAGACCATGGAGCTCACCACCGACGAAATCCGTGAGGGTCTCCGTGAAGGCCTGAAGAAGGGTGAGACCATCCCCGTCTTCTGCACCGCAGCCAAGGATAATATCGGCACCAAGCGCCTGATGGAATTCATCGTGAATGTAGTTCCTTCACCGGAAGGCCGTGAGGAGCCCACAATTGACGGTGGCACCATCAAGTGTGACCCCGCAGGTCCCGTGGCCCTGTTTATCTTCAAGACCAGCGTAGAGCAGCACCTTGGTGAGGTTTCCTACTTCAAGGTGATGAGCGGTACCCTCAATGAGGGCGCAGACCTTGTGAACCCTGAAACCGGCAACGGTGAGCGCCTCAGCGCCATCTATGCTGTTGCAGGTGCAAAGAAGGAAAAGGTTTCCTCAATTGCTGCCGGTGATATCGGCTGCGTCATGAAGCTCAAGGCCGGTAAGACAGACGTTACCCTTGCCCAGAACGGCGTAGAGGCTATCAAGCACATGGTATTCCCTGATGCCAAGTACCGCTGCGCAGTGAAGGCTGTGGATAAGAACGACGAAGCTAAGGTTGGTGACGCTCTCAACAAGATTGCAGCCCAGGATCCTACCATCGGCGTAGAATACTCCAAGGAACTGCGTCAGACCATCCTCACCGGTATGGGTGAACAGCACATCAACTACGTTAAGTGGAGAGTAACCAACGAGTTCAAGCAGAACATCGAGCTCTACGCTCCCAAGGTTCCCTATCGTGAGACCATCACCAAGATTGCAACAGCACAGTACCGTCACAAGAAGCAGTCCGGCGGCGCCGGTCAGTTCGGTGAGGTTCACCTGCTGGTCTGCCCTTACGTAGAAGGTCAGGAAGCCCCCAAGAACTTCAAGATTGACGGTAAGGACACCGTTTTCAACTTCAAGAGCCAGGATATCACAGACCTTGAGTGGGGTGGTAAGCTTGAATTCTACAACTGCGTCGTTGGTGGTTCCATCGATCTTTCCTTCATGCCTGCTATTCTTAAGGGTATCAAGTCAAAGATGGAGGAAGGCCCTCTCACCGGTTCCTACGCCCGTGACATCCGCGTCTATGTATATGACGGTAAGATGCACCCCGTGGACTCCAAGGAAATCGCCTTCATCATCGCCGGCCGTAACGCCTTCAAGGAGGCCTTCCGCAATGCTGGTCCCAAGATCCTTGAGCCTATCTACAATGTAGACATCATCACTCCCAACGAGTACGTGGGTCCTTGCATGAGTGACCTCAATACCCGTCGTGGCATGATCATGAACCAGGATATGGATAAGGGCTTCACCGTGCTTCACGCCCGTGTTCCCCTTGCAGAGCTCTACCGCTACTCCACCATCCTGAGCTCACTCACCGGCGGCTCCGCAACCTTCTCCATGAAGTTCGCAGAGTACGTTCAGGTTCCCGCAGACGTTCAGACCAAACTTCTGGCCGAATACGCTGCTCAGGAGCAGGAGGAGGACTAATCTCCCGTGGAGCCAAAGCGCTGATTTTCAGCGTGTTATTGAAAAACGTCTACCCGGATTCGGGCAGACGTTTTTGCGTAAATTACTGTATGTCAGCGTATTATCTCCACGGGGCCGATTACACCGCGGCGGCGAGCTTGCGGGCAAGGTTCATGAAGGCCTCAGAGTCCGGGCGGTCCTCAAGGGCTGCGGGGGTGCCAGAGTCTGCGTCCTCTCGGATAGACTGGACTAGTGGAATCTGGCCAAGGAACGGGATGTCAAGGTCCTGGGCCATCTTTTCACCGCCACCCTTGCCGAAGATGAAATACTTCTCTTCCGGATGCTCCAGCGGGGTGAACCAGGACATGTTTTCCACAAGGCCGAAAACGGGCTTCTGGACCTGGGGGTTACGGAACATGTTCACGCCGCGGAGGACATCGGAGAGGGCAACGGTCTGGGGCGTTGTGACGATGACGGCGCCTTCCACGGGGACGTCCCCGATGAGCGTGATATGGATGTCTCCGGTTCCCGGGGGCATGTCTATGAGAAGGAAGTCCAGGGGGCCCCAGAGGGTTTGGAGGATGATCTGCTTGAGGGCGGTTGAAGCCATGGGGCCGCGCCAGATAAGCGCCTGCCCGGCATTTGAGACGTGACCAACGGAGAGCCACTTGACGCCGTATTTTTCCACGGGGACAAAGAGGGTGTCTTCTGCGTCGTTGCCGTACATCTCTATCTCTACGTCCTCCGTTCCGGTCATGGTGGGGATGGAGGGGCCGTAGACATCGGCATCGGCAAGGCCAACCCTGTAGCCAAGGCGGGCAAGGGCGACGGCAAGATTCACCGCAACGGTGCTTTTCCCGACGCCGCCCTTTCCGGATGCTATGCCGATGATATGGCGTACCTCCCTGAGCTGCTCCAGATTGAACTCTATGCCCTTCTTGGCGGGTTTTGCGGGCTCTTTCACAACGGTGTCAACTTCTATGGAAGTGCCGCCGGGAGCGTGCCTGTAGAGGCAGGACTGAACGGCGCCAACAAGGTAGTTCTTAAGGGGGTCCGGGCGCTTAGGGAAAGCCAGGATGACATGGATGCTTCCATCCGTAACTTTCACGTCCTCAATCATCCCAAGTGCGGCAAGGGGGGCATCTCCTTTTGCGGGGTGAGTAACCTCTCCTAGCCAGGAAAGTATCTGATTTTTATCCATTTTCTCCATTATTTCCACAAAAGTACGCAAAAAACACTAAATTTGTGAAAATAATTAGTTGCAGATGAAACGTATTCTTACTATTGTCGCGGCCCTTGCCGTAAGCATTTCTGCGGTGGCCGATGAAGGAATGTGGCTTCTCCCGCTCCTCAAACAACTTAACGGAAAAGACCTCCGCGCGGCAGGTTGCAAACTTACCCCGGAGCAGATTTACTCTATCAACAAGACCTCCCTCAAGGATGCAATTGTGCATTTTGGAGGCGGCTGCACCGGAGAGATGATCTCTGACCAAGGCCTTCTTGTCACCAATCACCACTGCGGTTACAGCAGCATCCAGGGCCTGTCCACGGATGAGCACAACTATCTCATGGACGGCTACTGGGCCAAGTCCCTGGATGAGGAGATCCCCTGCCCGGGCCTTACCGTCACCTTCCTGGTTTCCATGGAAGACGTGACCAAGGTAATCGAGGAAGAGACAATATCGGCCGATGCCCTTGAGAAGGCCGCTGAAGAAGCCAATCCCGGCTGCAAGGCCGTTGTAACAGGCTTCTACAACGACAACGTCCATTACCTTATTATCTACCGCACATACAAGGATGTCCGCTTTGTGGGCGCACCCCCGGCATCCATGGGTAAATTCGGCGGAGAGACCGACAACTGGATGTGGCCCCGTCACACCTGCGACTTCTCCATGTTCCGCGTGTATGCCGATAAAGACAACATGCCTGCAGAATACGACGACGACAACGTCCCTTATAAGCCCGCAAAGAGCCTGAAGGTATCCCTGAAGGGCGTCAAGGAAGGAGATTACACCATGGTCATGGGCTATCCCGGCCGCACCCAGCGTTTCCAGACGGCCGCGCAGCTCCAGGACATGATCGCCACCAACCGTATCCGCATAGATGCCCGCACCATCCGCCAGAACATCATGTGGGAAGAAATGATTGCCGATAAATCCGTCCAGCTCAAGTATGCCGACAAATACGCCGGCAGCGCCAACGGCTGGAAGAAGTGGCAGGGCGAGGAACTGGCATTCAAGAACCTTGACATTATCGGCCGTGAAGAGGCTAAGGAAGCGGCCTTGAAGGCCTGGATTGAGGCCGATCCCGCCCGCAAGGAAAAATACGGAGATCCCGTTGCCGATATTGCAAAGCACGTGGAGAACACCGCTGAGGCTTCGGCCGCCGTAAACCGTATTGTAGAAGGCCCTTACCAGATTGAGCTTGTGCAGTTTGCAAACGCCCTGCCCGGTCTTTTCCACCGCGAACTGAGGGACGGAAAAGATAGCACCGAGGCCCTTGAAGACGCACGTGAAACCCTTAAGGAATATTATCGGGATTACGTTGTAAGCATTGACAAAAAGACCGCCGTGGCCCTTCTGGAGCACTATCGCAAAACTGCCGCTCCGGAGGATTACCTAAAGATTGGAGACAGGGATTTTGCCTCTCTGGACATTCCCGCATACGTGGAGAATCTGTTTGCCTCCAGCCTTTTCACCTCAGAGGAAAAGGCCCTTTCCTCAAGTATAGATGATGCTATGCAGGACCCCGCAATGGAACTTGCACAGGCAACTATGGAAGCCCTCATGGGTAAATATATGACCGTTTACGGCATGCCCAATTCCTCCTATGACAAGGCCCGCAAGAACTTTGCTGCTGCCCTTATGGAGTGGCAGAAAGGAAAGGCTATGTACCCGGACGCCAACTCCACAATGCGCCTTACCTACGGCCACGTGCTGCCCTACAGCCCCAAGGACGCGCTCAAGTATGAGTACTACACAACCGCCCAGGGCCTACTGGAGAAGGAAAACCCGGATGATCCTGAATTCATCCTTCCTGCAGGCATCAAGTCCCTCCTCCTTGCAAAGGATTATGGCAGGTGGGCAGCCAAGGACGGCACTCTCCGCACCTGCTTCCTCACCAACAACGACATAACCGGCGGTAATTCCGGTTCTCCGGTACTGGATGCAAAGGGCAATCTTATCGGCCTTGCATTTGACGGAAACTGGGAGAGCATGAGCTCCGACGTTATGTTTGAGCCCGCCCTGCAGCGCTGCATCTGCGTGGATATCCGCTACGTTCTGTGGCTTGTGGAGAAGTACGGCGGTGCCACCAATATCATCAACGAGATTACTTACGCAAAATAACCCATGAAGAAAGTTTTTGCCATTCTGGCGGCCCTCGGCCTTTGCTTTGGCGCCTTTGCACAGGAATCCAAAATCCTGGACGACTGGGAAGATCAGATTGAGAGCCGGGAAGACGATTTCCTGTCTTCGTTCGTGTACACCAACTTCACCTACAACTATTTCCTTGGTGCCCCCGAGGGCGTTAATCATAATGGCTGGGGACTTAATTTCTCTGCCCTCCACATTGGTTTCAACCCCTGGAAAAACGGCCGGTTCACGCTTGGCCTTCTGGAAATGTCCTTCGATTTTGGCTTCCTGAAGCCCGGGTACAGTTTTGCCGTCATCAACAACGAAATTGAAGTCAGGCCTTCGGTTGTGGAAAGCAAGAACAACTATACCAATATAGCCTACACTTTCCCAGTTGGCTATATCCAGAAATTCGGAGACTCCAAGTGGTCTGCCGCTCTCATCGCAAGCCCCGGTTTTGGATGGGATACCTATAAGAACGAGTGGGTGTCGGACAATATCCGCCACACGGAGAACCTCCGCATCAACCGCGGCGGCGGTTATTTCCATCTGGACGTGAAGGCTATGATCTGGTACGACTCAATTGGATTTGTAGCCCGCTACGCCTTCCCCAAGGGATTCCAGGGCCCTGGAATCATCTCTGCCGGCCTTTCTTTCAGGATCTAAAAGAGAGACGGCTCCAGCTCCTTTACGTGAAAGCTTTTCCGGTGCCATGGCGTATAGCCGTGGCGCCGGATTGCTTCTATATGCTCTGCCGTGGGATAGCCCATATTGCGGTCCCAACCGTACTGGGGATATTCCTGGGCTATTTTTCTCATAAAATCGTCACGGTAGGTTTTGGCAAGGACGGAGGCTGCTGCAATGCTGGCGTAGGTGGCGTCTCCGTGAACCACGGTCTGGAAATCCTTGAAGCCGTAGCCCTGGAAAGGGCGGAATTTATTTCCGTCAATAAGGAGGAATTCCGGCTTTGGATTTAGCCTTGTCACTGCCCTCTGCATACCTGTAACGGATGCCCAGAGGATGTTGAGCTCATCTATTTCCCGGGCCGATACAGCCTCAACGGCCCATGCGACAGCCTCTTTCTCAATGATGGGACGAAGCTCTTCACGGGCTTTTTCCGTCATCTGTTTGGAGTCGTTGAGGAGCGGATGGAAGAAATCCGGCGGCAGTATTACTGCAGCAGCATAAACGGGCCCGGCCAGGGGGCCGCGGCCGGCTTCGTCGCAGCCGGCTTCCAGCCTTCCGGGCTCAAGATATGGCTTCAGGTTGGGTGTCTTGGTACTCACCGCGTTCACTTTGGGGGTTAAATGCACGTGCACAGTACTATCTGGTACTCATCGTGTGCATTTTCTGGGTAAAACGCACGTACTCAGTACCACGGCCAAGGCCAACAGAAGCAGAAGCAGCAGGGACGCAATGAGTGATACCGTTGCGCCTGTCTTATAGCTCTGAGGAGCGAAGCGCATCACCACCTCATGGTCTCCGGCAGGAAGGAGGGCGCCGCGAAGGGTCCAATCGGCCCGGAAGATGTCCAGGGGCTCTCCGTCTACGGTGGCGGTCCAGCCATTGGGGTAGTAGACTTCGCTGAAAACGGCCACGCGGTCCTGAGGGGTGGAGTAGCTGTAACGGACCTCATTGGGGGTGTAGGAGGTCATTTCCAGATTCCCGGTCAGGCCGGGAATGACGGAAGGGGCGGAGGGCACCGACCGGGCGTCTACAACAGCCTGCGTCCGGAGGTCCACCTTGCCGATAAGGGCAATCTCCTCGTCGGGAGTTTCGGCGGGAACAACGCTCTCCACAAACCACGCGGGCCCTAAGGCGGCGTAGTTCTCTACGGGCGGATATTTACTGTCCACAATGAGGTAACGCGTGTTGAGGGCGTTGAGGACGGGGGTGTTATCGGCCATATACGCGGCAACGTCATCAAGGGTTTCGGCGTCCCCAAGAGCCTTGTAGATGCCGTTGATCTCTCCCGTGAGATAATGGTCTATGAGATCCTGGTAGCGCTGCAGCTTTGCCGGGGAATAGCCGCCCACGTTTTTATGCCTGTAACTGGGCACGGAACTGTTGAAAACGTTGACTGTGATATCCAGGACGCGGTATTGAGGGTCCGTATCCTCAAGTATGATCTTGTCCACAGGACGCTCAGCAAAAGGCTTGTTGAAGTCCTTGGGGGTCACAAAATCATCGGCATTGAGGTAGCGCTTTCCGGCGGCAAAAAGATCCAATGCAGCAAACAGGCAGATGCACACGGCTGCCACCCATTTACGGCCATAACCGGCAAAGGCCTTGGCGTGCTCTGTCTGGCCCTTGGGGTTGAATGCCCAGAAAAGAAGGGCAAATGATGCAAGGATGAGGAGGAGCGAGCGGATGGCATCGGCCCGGAAGAGGGCTATGCGGTCTTTAATCAGCGCGTCTACTAGAATATCCTGCATGGATTCGTCGGAGGCTCCGGAGAAACTGCCGAACATGCCCGGCGCCAACCAGCACAGGAAGCAGAAGCCGCCAGTGACCGCCAGGGCTATCCAGCTGGCCTTAAATAGTTCTTTTTTACTATATTCCTCACGGATTATACGGTCCAGCGTAAGGAAGCCAAGAACCGGCAGGGACACCTGAAGGACAACCAGCGCCATAGAGACCGTCCGGAACTTGTTGTAAAGCGGCAAATACTTGAAGCAGAACTCGGTAAACGCCATGAAATGGCTGCCCACGGCCATCAGGATGGCTATTATGGTTGCCGCAAGGAGCCACCATTTTTCCCTGCCTTTATAAAGGCCAAGGCCCAGAACAAAGAGGAAGATAGCTATTGCACCCATGTACATAGGGCCTGCGGTAAAAGGCTGGGGGCCCCAGTAGAGAGGCAGCGCCTTTGCGGTTTCACGGAGGTTCTTCTGACCGTATTTTTTAAGAAGCTGGATGGTCTCGGACTTATCCGGATTCACGGCACCGGAGGAAGAACCGCCGTTGAAATTGGGGATGAGCATGTTGGGAAGCTCTTCCCAGCCGTAACTCCAGGCCGTTGCGTAATCAAGGTCCAGGCCCTTGGAGTTGGCGCCTTCCTTGGATAGCTCAGATCCGCCCCTCATGGTGTTGGGGGTATATTTTGCCAGCGGCAGGAGCTTATTCACATTGGTTGCGATTCCCGCCCCGCCAAGCACAAGAAGGAGGGCCGATGCTATCCAAAACCGCTTCCACTCCTTGCTCTTTATGGTGTGGATGAATTCCGCCACAGCGTAAAGCAGCACCATTATGGCAAGGTAGTAGGTGATTTGCTGGTGGTTTGCCTTAATCTGCATGCTGAGGGCCAGGCCGAAGAGCGTGGCACCAAGGAGGGGCCGCAGGAGATTCCCGGTCAAGCCGGGAATGACGGGGGACGTCATGCCCGACCCCGATCGGGCATCCCTATAGGTGTACACAAGCGCAGCAAGGACCCAGGGCATGAAGGCTATAGCCTGCATCTTGGTGTTGTGCCCCACCTGGATAATCTGGAAATTGTAACTGCAGAAGGCCACGGCTATGGCGCCGCCAATGGCCACTGGCCAGCTTACGCCAAGTGCCAGAAACAGTAAAAACGCGCCCAGAAGCGTCACAAAGAGGTATGTGGCGGGGCGCTTCCCAAGCATTAGGAGTTTGTAAATCCACTGAGTGCAGTCTCCCTTTGTGGGCGCGGCAATGGCCGTAGTGGGCATGCCGCCAAACATTGAATCGGACCAATACGCAGGGTCGTCGGGGTGGGCCTTGTTCCACTGAGTCATCTCATGGGACATGCCGATATACCCGGAGATATCGCTCTGGTTAACTATCTTTCCTTCAAGTACTTTTGGCACAAAGCCGTAGCTCAGCACAAGGAAAAGCACCACAACGCCAACGGCTGCGGCAATCTTCTTCAGTATGGGTTTCATTCAATATTGTTTTGAGATCCTTCGCTACGCTCAGGATGACAGGAGGAAGTTACTTTATTCAGGAGGGCCGCAAGCTGATGGGTTGTAGCGCGGCGGGAATATTGGCCGATATTGCCCTTTGTCTCAGGAACACCGCCATCGCAATGCTGTTGCCAGGCATTGGCGATGAAGGCTCTCATTGCGGCGGACTCATTCCAATCGGCCGTAATGCCGGCCTTTGCGTCACCAATTACGCGGGCCATTGCGCCGTCTTCCTGGCCTATTCCAAGGATGGGACGGCGCGAAGCCAGGTACTCGAAAAGTTTTCCGGGAAGGATGGGCCTGTACAGGGGGTCATTCCGGAGTGGCAGGATGAGAAGGCTGGCAGACCGCTGCTCCCTCACTGCCGTGGCGTGGTCTGTGGGGCCAAGTGCCACTAAATTATCCTCCAGACCGGCTGCTTTTATGGCTTCCAATACCTCCATGTCCACTTTTCCCACAAGGCGGATGCGGAGGTCTTCACGGAAGCCCGGCACGGAAGCCGCCATTTTCTCCAGTACTTTCCAGAGAGTGAGCGGGTTGCCATCGGCCGCAAAAAGACCGGTGTGGGTTATGTTGAAATGTTCATCGGCCTTGGGAGCGGGACCCATGAAATCCTCTTCATCGTAGCCGTTGGTTATCATTGCCACGGGCGTTTTGGTCTGGGCCTCAAACTCTTCCTGAACCAGCGGAGTGCAGGTGAGAACGGTGGTGCAATCATCCAGAACTGACTGCTCCTGGGCACGGAGCTTCCGCCAGGTGGCTGCGGTCATGGGGAGATACCTAAGGTAATACATCCGGCTCCAGGGATCACGGAAATCCGGAATCCAGGGAATCCCCGTTTTCTTATGGAGTTTCTGGCCGATAAGGTGCACGGAATGAGGCGGCCCCGTGGTTACAATTGCATCCACAGGATGCCCCTGAAGGTATTCCTTGAGCGTTTTCACGCTTGGCTTCACCCAGCCCACACGGGGGTCCGGAACAAAGAGATTTGCCCTTATCCAAAGGCTCAGGCGCTGCTTGAAGGTCTTTTTGCCACTGGAGATCTCCGTTACTTCCGTGCTTTTTGCGCCCGTGAGTTTGCGATAGGCGGCGTAGGGTTCCCAGATTTTTCCGCGGATAACCTCAATATCGGCCGGCACTTCCTTTCCGAGGCTTGGGTCAAGCGCCGGGTAATCGGCATTGCGAGGCGCAAACACCACCGGTTCCCAGCCCTCAGTGGGCAGGTACTTCACAAACTTCACCCAACGCTGAACGCCTGACCCGCCGGACGGCGGCCAATAATACGATATTACAAGTACGCGGCGCATCAGATTCCCAGTTCCTCCTTCATTGCCCTCAGGAGATCGAAGGCCTGAAGCGGGGTGAGGTTGTTGAGGTCTACGGAATTGAGACGGTCACGGAGGGATTCCAGAAGGGGATCGTCCAGCTGGAACATAGAAAGCTGGATGGAGCCGTCCCTCTCTACGCGGCCTTCCTTCACGTTATGGGGCTTCACGGGCGTGAGGGCCCCTATTTTTTCCAGAGCCTGGCTGTTTTCAAGGGCCTTCAGTGTGCGCTCAGCGCTTTCCAGGACCTGCTGCGGCATGCCGGCCATACGGGCAACGTGGATACCAAAACTGTGGGCCGTGCCGCCTTCACGGAGCTTACGGAGGAAAATAACCTCCTTGCCCACTTCCTTCACGGCAACGTGGAAGTTCTTCACGCGGGGGAAGATGCCTTCCAGGTCATTGAGTTCATGATAATGGGTGGCAAAAAGGGTTTTGGCGCCCTTGCCGTATTCGTGGATGAATTCCACTATTCCGCGGGCAATTGACATACCGTCGTAGGTAGATGTTCCTCGGCCGATTTCATCAAGAAGAATCAGGGACCTTGCACTGAGGTTGTTCAGGATCATTGCCGTTTCCAGCATCTCTACCATAAAGGTGGATTCTCCGCGGGAAATGTTGTCAGAAGCGCCTACGCGGGTGAAAATCTTGTCAAAATAGCCAATGTGGGCCTCGGCTGCCGGGACAAACGAACCACACTGGGCCATAAGCACGATGAGGGCGGTCTGGCGCAGGAGGGCGCTCTTACCGGCCATGTTGGGGCCCGTGAGGATTATAATCTGCTGGGAATCGGCATCCAGATATACGTCATTGGGAACATATTCCTCTCCGGCGGGCATGAGGGTTTCAATGACCGGGTGCCTGCCTTGACGTATATCCAGGACCTTTGAGTCGTTCATTTCCGGGCGGCAGTAATTCATCTGGACGGCCTGTTCCGCAAAACCCGCCAGAACATCCAGTTTGGCAAGGATGTGGCTGTTTGTCTGGATGTCCGGAATGAACTTCTGGATATCTACAATGAGCTTTGTGAACAGGCTCTGTTCTATTGCCAGGATCTTATCTTCTGCGGTAAGAATCTTTTCCTCGTATTCCTTGAGTTCCTCGGTTATATAACGCTCCGCATTTACCAGAGTCTGCTTACGGATCCACTCCGGCGGGACCTGGTCCTTATACGCGTTACGCACTTCTATATAATAGCCAAAAACGTTGTTGTAGGCTATTTTAAGGGAGCTTATGCCTGTTCTTTCGGCCTCCCTCTGCTGCATCTGAAGAAGGTAATCCTTGCCTCCGGCGCTAAGGCTCCTCAGTTCATCAAGTTCCGCATCCACTCCGGGGCCGATAACGGGGCCCTTACCAATCTGAATTGCAGGTTCCGGGTCCATTACGCGCTGGATTTCCTTCACCAGGGCGGCGCAGTTCTTCATCCCTTTGAGGAGTTTTGTAAGGGATTCTGGACCATCGGCCAGTCTCTCTCTGATGGGGGCCGATAACGCCAGGGCCCTTCCTAGCTGCATTACCTCGCGGGGCATGGCCTTTCCGGAAGCAATGCGGCCGAGGATACGCTCTATGTCACCAAGCTTTCCAAGGTCTTCCTGGGTTGCCTCCAGAAGTTCCGGAGCGCCCACAAAGTGTTCCACAATATCATAGCGGGCATTGAGTTCCTTGATGTCCATTATGGGCATTGCCAGCCAGTTCCTTAGCATACGGGCGCCCATGGGCGTGGAACACTTATCAAGAGGTTCCACAAGCGGCACGCCACTGGCTCCTGCTGCACTCTGGAACACTTCCAGGTTCCTTAGAGTGAACTTATCCATCCACACGAATCGGCCTTCATCAATCCTGCCTATTGAGCAGATATTCTTAAGGCCAGTGTGCTGGGTCTGCTCCAGATATACAAGCAGGGCACCTGCGCTGCATACGCCAAGCGGATAAGGATCAATGGCAAAGCCCTTGAGGCTTTCTACGCCAAGCTGGCGCTTGAGGCGTTCCACGGCGGCGTCATACACAAATGCCCACTCGTCTATTGACGTGGTGTAAAAATCTCCAAAACGCTCCTTAAGCCCCTTCTCATAGCCCCTCTGGACCACAAGTTCACGGGGCTTCATTGAACCAAGAAGGGTTCCTATGTAATCCAGTGTTCCCTGCGCCACCTGGAACTGACCGGTGGAGACATCCAGGAATGCGGCACCGCACAGGTGCTTTTCAACGGTAAGGCCGCACAGGAAATTGTTTTCCTTCACATCCAGCATATTCTCCCCGAAGGAAATACCCGGAGTAACAATTTCCGTAATGCCGCGCTTTACAAGTTTCTTGGCAAATTTGGGGTCCTCCAGCTGGTCACAGACGGCCACTTTATAACCGGCTCGAACCAGTTTTGTGAGGTAGTTTTCCAACGCATGATGCGGGAAACCGGCCATGGCCACGGGGCCTTTTTCTCCGTTGGATTTCTTGGTCTGAACAAGCCCCAGAACCTTTACAGCAGTGATTGCATCGTCTGAATAGCACTCAAAGAAATCTCCCACCCTGTACAGCAGGATGGCCTCCGGGTGCTGGGATTTCACCTCGAAGTAATGCTTCAGCATTGGAGTATCTTCTGCAATCTTTGCCATAGGATTACAAAATTACAAAAAATTACGGAAACCGTGACGTCCCCGGGCAGCCAGGAACCGTAAAACCGCTGTTTTTAGGTAGAGAGCTACCCATTAATTATTTAACCCAGAAGGATAGTCAAGAATATTCCAAGGATGCCGATAGGGGCAATGTAGCGGATAAGGAAGTACACCACATTAAAGAGAACGCGGTTGCGGGTGCCGCAGTTGGTGAGCTCATCCCGAACATCGGCCTTTGACATTTTCCAACCCACGAACATTGCAAACAGAAGGCCTCCAAACGGCATGAGCCAGTCTGAGCACAGGTGATCAAGGAAGTCAAAGAAGCCACCGGAGAGCGAGCAGGCAACGCCAATTGCCCAAACTAGCGCCCCAAGGCCGATGGTTGCCCTTGTGCGGCTGATACCCTTTTCTTCTACAAGATACGCAACGCCCACTTCCAGAAGTGATATTGATGAGGTGAGCGCCGCCACAAGCACGGAGAGGAAGAACAGGATGGAAATGACGGCACCTACCCAGGGAGTCATCTGTGAGAAGATATACGGCAAGGTGTCAAAGAGAAGGCCGGGGCCCTGGCCGGGCTGAATTCCAGCCGCAAACACGGCCGGCATCACTGCAAAACCGGCAAGAAGCGCAAACAGGAGGTCAAAAACGGCCGTTCCGCCAGCCGATACCATCAAATTCTCTTCCCTTGACACGTAAGACGCATAAGTAAGTATGGTGCCTACGCCAAGGGACATGGAGAAGAACGCCTGTCCCATGGCAGAGGTTATGACTGAAGGGGTAATCTTTGAGAAATCCGGCTTCACAAGGTATTCTACGCCCTTTCCTGCACCGGGAAGTGTAAGGCCGAACACCACTATTATTATAATAAGGACAAAGAGAAGCGGCATTGTCACCTTTGTGAACCTCTCGATACCCTTCTTAACTCCAAGAAGAATTACGATGGCTGTTCCCACCATAAACGCTGTATGCATGAAAATGGGCTCCCAGGTAGAAGAAAGAAGGTTCTCGAACACACCGGTGGAATCCTCGGTGAACCTGAGCATGCATGCTTTCAGCAGATAATCCACGGACCAGCCACCCACAACACTGTAAAAACTCAGGAGAAGAACAGGCGTAATAACGGTCACAAGCCCGGCCCAACGGTAATTGCTCCCGGGGGCAAGTTTACGCATAGCGCCAAAGGTACTGCTACCGCTCCGCCTGCCTATAACGCATTCCGACAGGAAAACAGGAATAGCCAGTAGCGCACAAGCCATAATGTATACCAAGATAAAGGCCGCACCTCCGTTTTGGCCCACCAGATAGGGGAATCTCCAGATATTACCAAGGCCGATGGCCGATCCCGCCATGGCTAGCACTACCGCTAACCTGCCGGTAAATTGTTCACGCTTCTTCATAACCAATTGCAAAGATATTGAATTATTTTGTAAATTTGTGAATTATGCAACAGTATCTAGACCTACTCCGCCACATAAGGGAAAACGGCGTAATGAAAGAAGACCGTACCGGCACCGGAACGCAGAGCGTGTTCGGGTATCAGATGCGCTTCAACCTCCAGGACGGCTTCCCGCTGTTAACCACTAAGAAGGTTCACCTCAAAAGTATCATCCACGAGCTACTCTGGTTCATATCCGGAGATACTAATATTGGCTATTTACGGGAGAATGGCGTTACCATTTGGGACGAATGGGCCGATGAACACGGGAATTTGGGTCCCGTCTATGGCCACCAATGGCGCTCTTGGTCTTGTCCCAACGGTAGGGCAATTGACCAATTATCAGAGGTAATCAACCTGATACAACACAATCCAAACTCCAGGAGAATGCTGGTAACCGCCTGGAATCCCGCAGAAGTGGACCAAATGGCCCTTCCTCCGTGCCACTGCCTGTTCCAATTCTATGTTGCAAACGGAAAACTCTCATGCCAGCTGTACCAGAGAAGCGCAGATGTATTCCTGGGTGTACCGTTCAATATTGCTTCTTACGCTCTCCTCACTATGATGATAGCTCAGGTCTGCGGCCTGGAGCCCGGGGAGTTTATCCATACAACAGGAGATACCCACATCTACAAGAACCACTTCGACCAGGTTGCCCTTCAGCTTTCACGTGAGCCCCGTAAGCTCCCCACCATGAAACTGAATCCCGCGGTGAAATCCATCTTTGACTTCAAGTATGAGGATTTCACGCTGGAAGGCTATGATCCCTGGCCAGCAATAAAAGCACCCGTAGCTGTCTGATATGAAAAAATGTCTTATTGTTGCCATAGCGGACAACTATGGTATCGGCGTAAAGAACCAGCTTCCCTGGCATATCTCGGAAGACCTTCAGTATTTCAAGAACACCACCCGCGGATACCCCGTGATTATGGGCCGCAGTACGTACTTTTCTATCGGCCGTCCTCTTCCGGGGCGTAAGAACATTGTGCTCAACCTTGGCGGAGACCCTATCCCGGAGGTCACTTGCGTGTACTCTTTTGAAGAGGCCTATCGTGAGGCGGAGGCCGCAGGAAAGGACAAATGCTTTATCATCGGCGGCGCTTCCGTCTACAAGATGGCTATGCCTGAGATGGACCTCCTTTATATTACTCACGTCCACACGGAGGTAAAGGATGCCGATGTTTTCTTTCCCGTCATCAGCCCGGATATATGGGAGAGGGAAAGCACGTCGGAAACACATACAGACCCCGAAACCGGCTTCAAGTTTGAATTTGCCGTTTACCACAAAAAAATGAATATCACTAAAGAACTTTGGGGCAAGACCCCGGAGGGTAAGGAAATCTTCCGTTACACCCTCAAAAACTCTTCAGGAGCATCTGTGCAGCTCTCCAGCCTTGGCGCAGCCATCACTTCAATCATGGTTCCGGACAAAGCCGGCAAGCTTGGTGAGGTTGTGCTTGGATACGCCAACGCTATGGATTATATGGCCGATGGCCCCTGCGCGGGAAAAATCCCCGGCCGTTATGCAAACCGCATTGCAAAGGGCAAGTTCACCCTTGACGGCGTGGAGTACACCCTTCCTATAAACAATGGCCCCAACCACCTCCACGGAGACCCCAAGGGCTTCCAGAACCAGGTTTGGGAAAGCCGCATAGTGGATAACGCCGTAGAGTTCATGTATTTTGCAGAGGACGGAGAGGCCGGCTTCCCGGGTAACCTCAAGGTGGTGGCCCACTACACCTGGGGAGAGGATAATTCCCTTAAACTGGTCCTTACCGCAGAAACAGATAAACCCACTGTGGTGAATCTTACCAACCATGTCTATTTCAACCTTGACGGAGAGGGCTCTGTTCTGGATCACAAACTTGAGCTGAATGCCTCGCAGTGGCTTCCTACGGATAATACCCTCATTCCGCTTGGAGAGCCTGAAGACGTAGCCGGAACCCCTATGGACTTTGTTGAGGCAAAGAAAATCGGCCAGGATATTGAGGCCGATTTCCCTGCGCTCAAGTACGGCAAGGGCTACGACAACTGCTATCTCATTGACGGTGCAATGCCCGGCCAGTTAACCACGGCAGCAGAGCTTTGGGGCGCAAAGAGCGGCCGCCATCTGGAGGTCCTTACTACCCAGCCCGCCGTTCAGGTCTATACCGGCAACTGGCTCAATGGCTGCCCCAAAGGCCGTCTGGGCCAGGAATACCACGACTACGACGCTGTAGCAATAGAGTGCCAGCACTGCCCGGATTCTCCCAACCAGCCCGGATTCCCTTCAACCGTCCTGAGGCCCGGCGAAGTCCTGGAAGAAGCCATCATCTGGGCGTTTGACTAGTTAGAAATCGTAACTGAAAATCAGTCCCACGGACCAGCGGTCACGCTGGCCCACGGTTTCGAATGCGTTGCCGCCAAGATAGGAGACGGAAACGCCAAGGGAGCCGTCGAAGGGCAGGATGAATTTGCCCATTTCTGCGGTTATATCAGCCCCCACGCTCCAAAGGTTGTCGTTGCCGGGGAGGAGCGTGAAATCAAAGTTAGGGACAATCAGGAAATTGCGGATGTAGAGCACCGGCGGAAGCGAAATGTCTCCAACGTACACAGGGATGGCATAGGAGGCCGATGCATTCAGCTGCCATGGATAGCGGCGTCCGGCCTGCAGCCCGGCGGCAGATGAAAAGCCTTTAGGAAGGGTGTTCGCCGCCAGTTCTCCAAGTTGGAATACGTCATCGCTGAAACTGATTCCGTGCTGGAAGGTTCCTGTAAGCCTTAGCCCCTGGGTACGCCAGATGCCAGGGAGATACCCATAGGCATACACGTATGCATTGGGGTTAAATGTCCCTGTCATGGACGGACGCATGCTGAAGCCAGCTTCCAGGCCAACTCCCCAGCGGGGATACACCTGAGAACGGGCCCTGGACCGCATCACATATCCTCTGGCCGATATCACCAGTCTCTGCATGGGAACATACGCCGGAATGTGGCCCTCGTCCCATTCATAAGCCTTGATCTCTCCGGTCTCGGGGTCCTTTTCCGTTACTGTGAGGCCGCGGGTAGCGTTATCAAAAAGACTGTTGGAGATACCGTAACTCACCTGAGGAATAAAGCCCCAGGATACGCCGCCCTTGGCAAAACCCCATGGGATATAGGCCCTCAAGGTTCCGCTTACCTGCAGATTGCTACGGGTGCCATCGGCAAGGGCATAGGAAATTTCCTGGCTGTCTTTGATCTTTGCCTTCACTACAAGATCGGCCATTGTATCTCCAAAATCAAAGGAGCCTTCAATTACCGGGTAGAGACCTGAATATGTGAACTTTGCGTGTAGCGACGGGCGCCAGGTTTCCATCTTGTAGGGATCCGGACGAACTGCAAAACCAAGCATTCCGGACATGGTGCCAAGCGTGTTCTGGAAATAGCCGGTAAGGCCCGGGGCGGCCGGATTCCAGATATAGTCCATGGAGAATGACTCAATGCTGTCATAGTCGAAGAAAATGGGCGCCCATGAGTGGAAACGCATAAGATGCGGAAGTTTCCTGTATCTTTTTGGGGCCGATATTTCCACATCTTCAACCACGGGCTTTCTGAACGACGCTTCCTGACGGGTGATCCGGTCCTCTATGGGATAGACGTGCGCCTTGGAGAAATCGGCCTTTCTGGAAAGGAGAGAATCTGCGGGCGTAGAGAAAAGCATCTGACCCTCAAGAGTTTGCGAGATACTGTAGAGCGTATCTCCGGCAAAGCAGAAATCCGTGGAGCCAAAGCGCGTGGACGTGAGCTGGGTAAGCTCCTTTGTGGCGGGATCATAGCTGTAAAGGGCGTTTGCCCCGTCAAGGTCCGACACCCATTGCAGGCGGCCGTCTCCGCCGTAAAGGTTCACAAGTTTCTGGATAGACGGCTCCAGTTCCAGGCTAAAAGAGCCGTCTGGGCCAATTTTATAAATCCCGTATCCGCCTTCAGAAACGCCTGACACATAGATGGTTTCTCCTATCCAGGCAAGCTCTGAGGCCTGGATTCCGTCCGGGGCGATGAACCTGGATATGACATGGCCATCATCGGCATCCAGAACCTCAACAGAGGAGCCTCCGTTAAGCGGATACTCAACCACGGCAACCCTGGTGCCATCCGGAGAAGGCTGAGGATTAAACCTGCGTCCACCGGTTGTAAGGTCTGTCACCTTTCCCGTAGAAGGCGAATAATACCTTATGATTGACCTTCCGTCCAGGCTCCAACGAGGGTGATAGATAGTTTCCGACCAATAAATGCGCCCGTTGACCCCGTCTACAAACAAGGATGATGAATTTGATGCAAAAGGCCTGATTGGCAGGAATTTACCATCTGCCCATTCTCCAAGTTCCGTGGGCCTGAGATAACCGGAACGCTTGAGATAGACGTGGCCGTCAAGCTCTGCGACAGCGCTGTAATCCACCGGAAATTCTTCCGGGGCCGATATCTGATGAGAAGGCGTGAACGGAGCCCTCTCTGCAGCACTGGCCACCCATGTACTATTGAAATAATCCAGAATCTTTGGAAACGCATTCTTGAACTTAAGCCCGCTGCGGTCCTGAACCACTCTCTGGAGGTTAAGAGTTCCAAGCATAAAGCGGTTCTTACGGCTGTTATCCAGGGCGTTTGACAGGATGAGGGGATCATGGTACAGCGCACGAGAGCCTGCTACAGTGATATATCCAAGTTTATAAAGATCCGGTGTAAAACGCTTGTATGACCCGTAGCGCCAGCGGTACCAGTTTCTGTACTCACCGGCATCCAGAGATACCTGGTAATAGTTCAGGAAATCGGCCGTACGTGCCCTGGAACCCGCCGTAAGGCCGGTTTCTACCGTTACGGCATCTCCTTCCGCAAGGCTGCGGGAAAGGTATAACTGGAACAATGCGGGAGTCCAAACTTGACCTACGATATAGGAAAAGAACCTTATAAAACCGTGGCGGTCAAGCTCCAGCTGCGCCTGGTGGCGGGGTTCATGGGCTACCAGCTGGATGTCCCACGGTGTGGGATCGGAGCCATAAGCCTCCGGCAGGGTGAAAAGGTCCATCCTCCTTGGCGCCCAGGCAACGGAACCGTTGGAAACGGGATTATGCGTATGGAGCACAACCGGCATCCTGAGCTGCCCTTCTCCAGGCACAAAACCAAGGCTGAGGCCTATTGCGGGGCGGAATTTCTCCAGAAGAGTGCCATAATTCAAGGCTAGGGAATCGGCCCCTTCAGGATATATTATCTTATAATAAGGTGTGTCTATTGAGTACCAGCGAAGATACCCCGGGTCATCTCCGGTAAGGACAAACTGTGCGCGGGCCGGTATTATGGCCCACAACAGAAGCGCCAATATGACGAGTTTACGTCTCATAGTACAAAAATAGGTTTTTTTTGCGTAATTTTGCCCTATGAGAAGATTTGTTTCAGGCTTTTTGGCAGTCATAATGCTCTTTGGCTGCGGAGAAGGGAAAAAGAGCAAGGCTCCTGCGCCGGTAAGCCGGGACTTCCCCCTTGTGGAAGTGCCGGTAATGATTACTGAGCCTGGAGAACGTATAGAATGGCTTGCAGCCCACATGTGGGATAAGTTTACAGATTCCGGAATGCTTTACAAGTGCGATTCCCTAACTGTAAACGGTGTTCTCCTCAAAGACATTGAGCCACAGATGGGCGTGTTCACAACCCTTCTTCAGGAGCTGCCACTTGCAAGCGGCCAAAGCGTTGTAGAAGCCTTCTACAACAAACTGGAGGCCTTCCAGCTGGCTTTCCCTGAAAGCAATATGCTACCTCAATTGACGGCTCTTACCACGCAGTACCTCTATGACCCCAACTCTCCGGTGCGCAGTGAAGACCTCTATCTTCCTTTTGTCAAAAAGCTTGCGGAGAGTCCGCTGATAGATCCCGATTTCCGCGCCCGTTATGCCTGGGACGCACGTAACTGTTCCCTGAATCAGACAGGTACTGTCGCTACTGATTTTCCCTTCATAGATACAGCCGGAAAACGCCGTACGCTGCATTCAATCAAGGCTGAAAAGCTGCTCCTGATATTCGGAAACCCCGATTGCCAGGCATGTAAGGAGATTGTGGAAACGCTTGAAAGCGTTCCTCAACTTCAGAGTCTCATTGTGAGCGGGGCACTTAAAGTAGTTGATATCTATATTGACGAGGATATAGACCTTTGGAAGTCAAAATCGGCCTCATACCCCAAAAACTGGATTAACGGGTATGACCCCACTTTTGATATCCGGGGAGATAAACTATACAATGTACGCGCCGTCCCGTCCGTCTATCTTCTGGATGCGGACAAAAGGGTTATCCTAAAGGACTGTCCTACCGAAAAAATCTTTCCAGCCATCCTTGATTAACCTCAGAAAAGCTTTCTGAGGGCCTTACGGCCGGGTTTCTGGAGATAATTCCGCGGGCATCTTCATAGACATTGAATCCCACGTTAACAAGTTGCATGTTGCCATCCAGCGGGAATGCAAACACAAGGTCATTGTCTGCGCCCTCCAGGCGAAGGAACTTGAGGCGGGCGTCTGCCGCGGCAGGATTTTTGGCCGATAATTCCCTCCTGGTAACCCACTTGCACATCTCAACGGTGGTATCTTCCAGGCCGGCATCGGCAATATTTATCTTCTCTATGAGTTCCCCTACCTCACGGACAATGCGGAGGGTGTAGCCCTCAAGGCCTTTTACGGCCTCCTGGGCCTCTGATGATGGCTCCGCCATGCCGGGAAGAAGCCACAGCATAAGTTTGGCGGAAGGGTCATGGTAAAGGGTTTCCGAGACCGCCACGCTGCGCCTTCCGCAGTACGGGCACTCCCAGATAAAAAGGGAACCGTCCCTGACCCGGCTTTTGAGTTCCGGGTCAAGGGCGGTGTTGATGCTGCGGGGGATGGATACCTCCGTGCTCTTCCCGCAATTACTGCAGTTTGCGAGCGCCATCTGAGATAACTACCTCGTAAATCTTTGGTGCGTGGCCGAATTTTGCAGCGAACTGCTCCTTGGCAGCCTTGATGAAGCCGTCATAGAGCTCATCCTTCACCAGGTTGATGGTGCAACCGCCAAAGCCGCCGCCCATAACGCGGGATCCTGTAACCTCCATCTTGCGGGCAAGCTTATTGAGGAAGTCAAGTTCCTCGCAGGACACCTCATAGAGCTTGCTGAGGCCGAAGTGGGTCTGGTACATCATCTCACCAACGGTCTCGTAGTCGTCCCTTTCAAGGGCGTCGCACACATCCAGAACCCTCTGGACCTCCCCAATAACGTATTCTGCGCGGAGGAAATCTTCTTGAGAGATCTTGTCACGGACCTCATCCAGCCAAAGGCGTTTTGCGTCTGAGAGGAAGTCTACCTCCGGGTGCAGTTTCTTGATCTCTGCAGCAGCTTTTTCGCAACTTTCACGGCGCTTGTTGTAGGCGCTGGAAGCAAGCTCATGCTTTACGCAGGAGTCAATGAGGACCAGCTTGTAGCCCTTGGGGTGGAACGGGAAGTACTTGTACTCACCGGTTTTGCAGTTGAGGCGGATAAGGGCGCCCTCCTTACCGAAGATGGAGGCAAACTGATCCATGATACCGCACTTCACGCCGCAGTAATTGTGCTCTGTGCTCTGGCCTATCTTTGCCAGCTCAAACTTCTCAATCTTGTTGTCCCAGATATCGTTGAGGGCATATGCGAATGTGCTTTCGAGGGCGGCTGATGAACTGAGGCCGGCGCCAAGGGGAACATCACCTGCAAATACGGCGTTGAAGCCTTCTACCTTGCCGCCACGCTTGAGGGTTTCACGGCATACGCCAAATACGTAGCACGCCCAGGCTTCCTTGGGTTTGTCCTCTTCCTTAAGGCCAAATTCCGACATCTGGTCAAAGTCAAGGGAGAATACCTTCACTTTGTCTGTTCCGTTGGGCTTGATAGCAGCCATGATGCCAAAATTGATGGCGCCGGGGAACACATAACCACCGTTATAGTCAGTGTGCTCACCAATAAGGTTGATTCTGCCTGCAGATGCATAGACGGGAGCCTCTTCACCGAAGAGAGCCTTGTACTTTTCCTGAATTCTGGATTTCATATAGTTTGTTTTAGTGTTAATTCCATGTATCATACAAATATAATCATTTTTTCCTTTTCCCCCACCCTTATTGTTCTCCCCTTGTGGTGGAACCTAATTATCTTGCTTTCAACCGTTTACAGAAGTTTCTCCCAGAAATAATTCTGGTAGAAACCCGTATAATAAACTGATTATCAACAACTTAGCCCCCACCCTTATCCGTGGCCTTCCTTACCTTTGCACCATGAAAACACTGTTATTAGCACTCTTCCTGCTTGCCTGCCACACAGACACCCTCAACGTAATGTTCTGGAACCTCGAGAACTTCTTTGATTACAGAAACGACTCCACAAGTGTTTCTGATGCCGATTTCTCTCCCCGCGGCTCACGCCACTGGACTAGGAAGCGCTTCTACGCCAAGTGTAACGCCGTGGCTAAGGGTATCCTATGGTCATCGGCTAAAGCTGGCGCGGTGCCGGATGTTATCGGCCTTGCGGAAATTGAAAATGCCTTTGTCCTAAGGCGGCTGATCCAGGCCACCATCCTTAGAAAACTGGATTACAGGATTATCCACTATGACTCGCCGGACCGCCGCGGGATTGATGTTGCGCTGCTGTACCGGCGCCTTAAGCCGATAGAATCGCACCCCGCGCATCTTTTTAATGCCGATTCCACCATAATGGCCACCAGAGATATCTTGATTGCAAGTTTCACAACGCAACAAGGAGACACTGTAGCGTTCCTAGTGAATCACCACCCGTCAAAATTTGGCGGAGCGGCGGCATCTGAGGCGCGGAGGAACATTGCCGTGGAACGTTTAAAACAACTTGCCGATTCGCTGCAAACGCTTGGAACCAAGAAGATTATAGCTATGGGAGATTTCAACGACACCCCGGCAAACCCAGTATATCACAATGTGGAACCAGCCTTGTGGAACAAGGCGGAAGAGTTCTATAAAAAGGGAGAAGGAACCATTAAATATGACGGTAAATGGGAACTGATAGATATGTTCTTTACGTCCCCCGCCATAAAAAATGCTGATATGGAGATCTTATATATCCCATTTCTGCAAACTCCGGACAAAGCGGCTACAGGAACCAAGCCGCTGCGCACCTACTCCGGCCCCAGATACCTTGGAGGTGTTTCGGACCACTGCCCTGTGTGGTTACGGGTGGAACTTAAGTAGCTAATGTTCAGAGTATTACAAAAGTTTCTACCAGAATTTCTTCTGGTAGAAACTTCTATAAAGCATTGTAAACCAAGTGGTTAACCAACACCACAAGGGGAGAACAATAATGGAGGGGTTATACGTTGAAGAGGAAGTGCATTATGTCGCCGTCCTGGACAACGTATTCCTTACCCTCGATGCCCATTTTGCCGGCGGCACGGACCGCGGCTTCCGTGCGGTACTGCACAAAGTCCTCGTACTTGATCACCTCTGCGCGGATGAAACCGCGCTCGAAGTCCGTGTGGATGACACCGGCGGCACGGGGAGCTTTGTCACCGGCCTTGATGGTCCAGGCGCGGCATTCATCGGCCCCGGCGGTAAAGAAGGTCCTGAGACCAAGGAGCTTATAGGCGCCCTGGATAAGGCGCACAACACCGGATTCTTCAAGGCCGAGCTCCTCCAGGAACATCTGGCGGTCATCGTACTCTTCAATCTCCGCTATCTCGGCTTCAGTCTTGGCGGCAATGACCAGAACCTCCGCGTTCTCCGAAGCCACTGCAGCACGCACGGCGTCTACATAGGCATTTCCGGATACGGCCGATGCCTCGTCCACATTGCACACGTACATTACGGGCTTGTTGGTGATGAGGAAAAGGTCGTGCGACATCTGCTCCTCTTCTGCATTCTCAAGCGCAACAGTGCGGCAGGAAAGGCCTTTCAGGAGAGCTTCACGATACCTAAGGAGGAGCCCAAGAAGCTTTTTAGCCTCCTTGTCTCCACCTGTAGTTGCCATCTTCTCCACCTTCTTGATACGGTTCTCAACAGTCTCAAGGTCCTTGATCTGGAGCTCCGTATCCACAACTTCCTTGTCGCGGACAGGATCCACGGAACCGTCCACATGAGCTATATTCCCGTCATCGAAGCAGCGGAGCACATGAAGGATAGCATCTGTTTCACGGATATTTGCAAGGAACTGGTTGCCAAGGCCCTCGCCCTTGGATGCGCCCTTTACAAGGCCTGCGATGTCCACAATCTCAACGGTAGCGGGCACCGTGCGCTTGGGCTGGCAGATCTCCGTAAGGACCTCCAGGCGTTTGTCCGGCACATTTGTAGAGCCAACATTAGGGTCTATTGTGCAGAAAGGATAGTTTGCGCTCTGAGCCTTTGAGGAGCTCACGCAGTTAAAAAGAGTAGACTTGCCCACATTAGGCAAGCCTACTATTCCACATTTGAGTGACATACTCTACCTATTAATAGAAACGGGCACGGTTGTCATCAACGCCCTTCTCTGCCATAAGGGGCATGAGCATCTGGCTGTGATAGGAGTCTATACGTGCCTGGGCTGCCTTTGCGTCTTCCTCGGTGAAGAAGGATGCAGCGTCACGGCCGTTGACCTGGAACACATAGGAACCAAGGACACCTGCTACAGGACCGGTGATCTCACCTTCCTTGGCGGCCGCCACGGCACCCACGAATGCGGGCTCTGTGGTAGGAGCAGAGTTGGTGGAGAAGGTTACGTCTGAAAGGGTGGAAACTGTGGTTCCAAGAACCTCTGCGATGGCATCCAGGGATGTAAGGCCGGCAATCTTGGCGGCCACATCCTCTGCGTGCTTTGCAGAGTACTTCTCACGGTAGATTTCATTGCGGATAGCATCTGAAACCTCTGCAACGGGAGTATAACCCTCTGCGTAAGCTTCCTTGACGGCAACTACAAAGAAGTAATTGTTGTCAACGGTGATGATGCCGGAAGCCTTGCCGGGCTTGTTGTCAAATGCCCAACGGGTGATTTCCTTTGCAAGGCCGATGGAACCGTAGGTGTCTGTTCCCTCGTTGATCTTCATACTGCGGGAATAGGTGCCGGTGGAATCACAGGCAGCCTTGTAACCGCTGTACTTGCCTGCTGCGCGTACAGCAAGGAGGTTGGCCTTGTTGTATACGGCTGCATAGGTTTCCTTGCTTGGAAGGGTTGCCTTCTCAAACACGGCAACCTTCTTCTTTGCCACGGGCTTTGTAGCCTTCACGGCCTCTACGATATGAACGCCGTACTGGGTGTTCAGGATCATAGGTTTGCCGATCTGGGCGGAAAGGACGGGCTCGAAGCCGGGGATAACGGCATTCTGGGTCATCCAACCAAGGTTACCCTGCTCTCCGTCATAGGCATTGCCTTTGTCGGCGGAGTAGAGGGTTGCCATTGTGGAGAAGTTGTTCTTATTCACAAGAGGAAGAAGGCTGTCGGCCAGATGGCGGGCGTCTGCTCCCTGGAACATGATGTGGCGCACATACACGGAATCCGGAACATTGCCGGTTGCCATGATGCGGGCTGCATAGAAGCTGCTTCCACTCTGGTAAATAGGAGACACACCACTCTTATTGGCGCTTACAAAAGCCTCAACGTCACGGTTTACGGTACGAAGGTCTCCCTCCTTGTACCAGCGGTCTTCCCACTGGCGGTCAGAGTTGCGCTGAAGGAAAGCACGCATGTTCTCCGTGGTTGCAAACTCATCATAGAGCTTCACGAATTCGTCGTTCTGAGCCTCTATGTCGGAAGCTGAAGGAGTGACCTCGAACACTGCGTATTCAATGTCGCGGGCGGCCTTGCGCTTGTAGTTTTCCTTGCGGTCCTTGTAGAAAGCCTTGATCTCAGAGTCTGAAACCACAATTGTGGAATCCTGAGGGAAATAGGTGTTGGGCTCCATTACAAAGCTCACGGTTGCTGCGGTGTTACCCTCTGCAACAGCGTTTTTCACCTCAAGGCCGTTCATGTAGGAAGACGCGAGGAAAAGAGAGTTGTACTTCTCCGTATAACGGTTGGTACGGACGGCGTTCTGGATGTAGTTACGAACCAGAAGACCATTGTAGTCCTCGGAGGTCTGCTCCATGAAATCGCGGACGCGTGCGGGTGAGAACTCACCGTTCTCATCCATGAACATACCGGAAGAAGCCACGATAGGAGAGAGGTTATCACCTACAAACATATCTATTTCCTCCTGCTGTCCAACGCGGATGCCTGCGTTCTGGATGGTGGGGATAATCTGGTAACGCTCTACAAGCTGCTGCCAGGTCATTTCACGTACCTGCTTCTGGGCCTGCTCGCTGGAAGCGGACTGGCCGGAAAGCATTTCCATTACCTGACCGTTCTGCTTCACCTCCTGCTCGAAGTCAGTATAGGTGATGCGTTTGCCGTTAATCTTACCGACATCATACTTTGTGGATGCAGACTGAATGGTCTGGATAATGTCGGAGGGGTTCACAAGGAAGAGTAAAAGACCGAAGGCAATGATGAGCGATGCTCCAATGCCAAACTTAGTTCTAATGGTCTCAAGTGCTGCCATTTTTATGTGTTTTTTTAATTATAATCAGTATAAGGGCTGCAAAGATAGCATTTTTCCGTGGAAATACCACTATTTTTTTAACAGGGGGCCGATAAAATTAACCGTATCTATCACAACTTTAGTGGAATCCGAGTTCACGAAGAAGGTATTGTCGAAGGGATGAAGGAGGATGGAATTACGCGCCATCTCATCTGAACGCATGCCGTAACCCTGCATCACGCCATCATCCGAGGACAGCCTCACATAGCAGTCTGTCCATATTTCCTTGTTCTTTGCATCCCAGTACAGGGTGTCTGTCTCTATCTTCTCCCGCTTGAGGATATTGGTCACAACCACGTTGCCGTATGCCGACCATATATCGTCTCCGCCGTGCGCATACTTATTGTGACGGGCTTCATCGGCCACAATTGTGGTCTCAAGAAGTCCATCATCCTCATTGTAGCCGAAGACGTTGATTCCAAGCGGAAAGTAGTTGTAGGACAGTGTATCGTACTCATATACTTCCATCCTGGTGGATTCTACCCTCATCTTCAGCCGGCCGTTGTCAGAGTTTATCAGAAGCATGGTGTCTACCACCTGGATAGGGGTGACGGAGAGGTCCAGCTTCTGGGCTTCGGCCAGATTGCTCTTGCACGAATAAACGACGAAAGCAAGCACCAGGGTGCTTGCAATCGCGTTAAATATGCGGGGTGCTCTCACTGCTTACTGCACGCGTACTGTAGTGGTTGCAACCATTCCGCCGCAGCTGACGGTGTAGCTCTGTCCCTTGGTTAGGTCGTACATGAAGGCCTCTGCAGCCTCAGGATAGTAACGGGCCACTGCCGATATTGAAGCGGAGGCGTCATCTGCGAGGGAGGCATCTGCGCTGCGTGCCTTCTGGTAGCAGTCCGTTGCGGCCCAGTAACGTGCATATTTGTTAACTACGTCGTCGCAGGAGGCCGATGACCAGAGGTTACCCATGATCATATAGGCCTTACCGGCATAACCGTAGTCAAGGTCAACTGCCTTGCGGGCTGCATCATAAGCCCTTGCGCGCATACCGTTCTTGTAGCTGAAGGTTGCCATCTCGTACCAGTACTGGGCATCGGTGGCATCATCTGACTCAGGTGACTCGATTGCCTCCTGGAGATACTTACCGGCATCGGCAACATTTCCACGGGCGGCGTTGAGACGGTACAGGCCGAATGCGCTGCCGTGTGAAGGATCCAGTTTGTACTTTGCGGTTGCAGCCTTGAGGTACAGGTCATTGGAAGCGCAATCGTCGGCGCCGTTCATGAGCTGGACTATCTTGGTCACAAGAGCGAGGTTCTCAGGATCTGACTCGAAACGGGGGGTGAAGATAGCTATGAGGTTCTCGCAGGAAGCAACCTTGCTGGCTGCAAAGATGGACTCGATCTTCTCCTTGTCCTCTGCCAGTGCGGCAGTCTCTTTCTCGTTGCGGGGCTGGGCCTGCTCAAGGATACCGCTCACGTTCTCATACAGGGCGATGATATCATCGGCCGATAATTTCTCCTCCCTGTACTGAGCAACCGCAGACTGCATGAGGGCGCTCAGGATGTTGCTCTTGGTGTCCTTTCCAAGCTCATTCATGATACCCGAGAGGTTCTCATACATATACTGTACGTCTGCGCTCTTGTAGTTGATGATGTACTGACCCTTATTATTGAGGATAGTGCTCTTCTTCTTGGGATAAGCGGCAAGACGCTGGTCCTGAAGCATAAGGATGGTGTCTGCGATGGCGGCACGCTCCTTTGCGTTCTTGGTGCTGCGGTACAGGTTTGTCATCATCTTGGTACCGTTCACGAAGATGTTCTCAGAAGCGGTGGCAGGGCAGTACTTGTAGGCCTGACGCCAGTTTGAAAGTGCCATAGGGTCTTTCTCGTCCTTCTTGAAACGCTCCGTGTAGAACGAAAGGTACTTGAGGCAGTTGAGGCTGTCTTCGCCGTGACCATACTTTGAGGTGGTCTGGGCGCTCATGTTCCATCCTGATAAAACTGTCAGGAGGGAAGCGGTGATGATAGCTAATCTTTTCATAGTATCCTGTTTTTTTGTTTTTGTCAAATTATTCGTAATGCGGCTTCTTGAACCAAATGTCAAATATGTTCATCCCAACGTTGAAACCAAAGTAAGTTTCCTTTACCTGGGAGGTCTGGAGTCCTCTTCTTCCAAAATCCAGGCCAATTGATAATCCGTTGTACCAGCGGAACACCGGAATGGTCATTCCAAGGGTGATTCCAACGGCATCTACATGGGCCCCGTCTACCGTGTAGTAAGAGCTGTCGTAGTATGCTCCGGCGCGGTATGTACAGCGTTTCAGGAAGTAACGGATATCATTTCTGTTAGGGGTTAACTCAGCTCCAAGGCGGAAACTCTGGCCAACGGAAGAAGCAAAGCCCACAACGCCGTTATTTGAGAATCCGGCGGCAGAATCAAAGCCCGAGCGGCTCCAATCGGCCCTGGTGTAGTCAAATTCTATAAGGAGATTGTCCCCTTTCCTGTAGCTTATTCCAACGCCCAGCTCATCTCCCATCCTGAGACCCGAGTTTGAAAGGTTGTCTACCTGATGGTTACGGTAGACGCCCATCTGCTCATAATGGATGTGGTATCCGCTGAAACCGGTTGATATTTTGTATGTGGCTCCAAGGATAAAACTTGAGCCGCGGCCAATGGGCTGCTCATATTGAAGGCCGACCTTTGCCGTGACATTATTCACCTGAAGGGAGTCTCCTGTGGTCCAGGAACGGGCTGCCTCATCTTCATAGCTCATTGCAGCCTTCTTGTTGATGTTGCCGAAACTGTAGTTTACCTGGGCGCCGAGGGATAGGCGGTTCCAAAGGGTGCCGCCGGCTGCTGCAAATATCTGATATACACCACCATTACCAACGGATGAGAAACTCTGGCGGCCGGTGGTGAGGTTATCCTTTGAAAGTTCTGAATAGGCAATCTTGTAACCTACGTCGGACAGGGGTGTAATACCAACCATGAACGCCGTGTGGTTCCACATAGGGAAGGAAATGGTGAAATCGTCTATGTTGAAGGTGGTATTGAGAGCCCTCTTGTCTCCTTCTGAGAAAAGGGAGATCCTGCCGTTTAGGCCGAAATCGGCCATAAAAGAGAGGGTATCCCTTGCCGTTACGGAGGCAGGATTCATGATATTCACAAACCTGTTGTTGCGGGCAGCTATTCCCACTCCGCCCATACCGCGGTTCCAGGCGGTACCGGGAGTATGGAGGTTACCTACGCCATATACGGAATAAGGCGAGAAGCCGCTGTACGTGCCTTCTGTCTGCGCCTTTGCAAAGACACAGGAGAGCATAAGGGCCGCTGCTGCCAATATTCTTTTAACTCTGAGCATATTCGTCTGCCATTAGGGCCAAACCCATGAGGACCAGATTGCAAATTACAAAGATGGAACTTTTCAGGCGTTTGGCAAAATAATTAGCGTCACCTCCGGTAAAAACTACAATATGGTCCGGATGGAGATTCAGGTAGCCCTCAATTTCAAAAAGGATGCCTGAAACCACTCCGCTCTCTATTGAAGATACCTCGCTCTGGCCGATTGTATCCGGATTTTCAGGGATTTCCACAAGGGGAAGTGACCTGGAATACCTCTGGAGAGCCTTGAAGCGGGTACGGCAGCCAAGGGAGATGTTTCCTCCGGAATAGGTGCCGTCCTGGGAGATGAAATCTATGGTGAGGGTGGTGCCGAAATCCACAATGGTGCAACCACGGCCCTTGAAAAGGTATCTGGCTGCCGCTACGGAGGCGGCCCTGTCATAGGAAAGGTATGAAGGAAGACCGTTCCTGAGGAGAAGGTCCCTGTGGTTACGGTCCAGGATAAGGAGTTTACCGCATTCAGCATTCAGGCACTCAACCTCCTGCTCTGAAAGGGAAAAAGCGCTGCACACCACCATTACGGCGGGTTTTTCACGCGCCGTGAGGGAGAGTATGAAGTCCATATACTTCTCTCCCTGGTAGCGGAAGGTCTTTCCAAGGGTCATCCTGTCCGACCAGGAAGCCTTCAGCGCAGTGTTTCCTATTTCTATGAGCAGATTAGACATAGCCTGCAAAATTAACAATTATTGCAGTTTTTTCAAAATATCAAGGGCCTTATCAAGCGAATCTACACCGCGTGAAACGGTTCTGAGCTTTCCGCCGTCCTGATTGAGTTTGAAATCGGCCGAATAAATATTGACCGCGGCCATAGCCCTTTCAAACACCTTTGACTTGTAGTACGGCGATATTGGATTGTTGATGAAGAACATGATCTGCATACCGTTCTTCACTATTATCTTCTCAAATCCAAGCTGCGCGCCAAGATTCCTTATCTTAACCACATTGACAAGGTTTTTAACCTCTTCCTGAAGAGGGCCGAACCTGTCTTCAATCTGGCTTGCAACGCGGTCTATCTCCCGGTCCTCGGTAAGGGAATCCAGCACCTTGTAGATACGTATTTTCTCTGCCGTAATATCTATGTAATTGTCAGGAATGAAGGCCGGGCGGTCCGTTTCTATGGTGCAGTCGTCAACAAACTTTTCATCGGTGCTCCTGTGGGTTACTCCGGTCTCTATGCCTATTTCATCCATAGCCTCAGAGAGGATCTTCTGATATGTCTCATAGCCCATATCGGCAATGAAACCGCTCTGCTCTGCGCCAAGGAGATTGCCGGCGCCGCGGATATCAAGGTCCTGCATGGCAATGTTGAAGCCGCTGCCAAGGTCTGAGAACTCCTCAATTGCTTTGAGCCTGCGGCGGGCTTCGTCCGTTATTGTGATTAGCGGAGGCACTATGAGGTAGCAGAAGGCCTTCTTGTTGGACCTGCCAACCCTGCCCCTTAACTGATGGAGGTCACTGAGGCCGATATTCTGAGCCTGGTTAATAATTATAGTATTGGCGTTAGGTATATCCAGGCCGTTTTCAATGATGGTGGTGCAGAGAAGAAGGTCATAGTCTCCCCTCATGAAGGCCAGCATTCGGTCTTCAAGGTCACGGGATTCCATCTGGCCGTGCGCCACGCATATCTTCATGTCAGGTACCAGGCGGTGGAGGATTTCCTCAACGGAAGGCAGTTCCTCTACCTTGTTGTGAAGGAAGAATATCTGGCCGCCGCGGTTCAGTTCATAATTTATTATGCTCTTAATCTCATCCTGGTTAAAGAGGATAATCTCAGTCTGGATAGGGATGCGGTTTGGCGGCGGGGTCTGGATGATTGAAAGGTCACGGGCGTCAAGAAGGGAAAATTGAAGGGTCCTCGGAATAGGGGTAGCCGTAAGCGTAAGGGTGTCTACGGTTGTTTTCATCTGGCGGAGTTTCTCCTTGGCCGATACACCAAACTTCTGCTCCTCATCAATTATAAGTAGTCCCAGATCCTTGAATTCAAAGCCGTTTCCAAGAATCTTATGAGTGCCGATAAGAATGTCTATTGCGCCGGATTTAAGGCGTCTCTTTATATCCGTTATCTGCTTAGCACTCCTAAGGCGGCTAACATATTCCACAGTGCAGGGAAGGTTTTGGAGGCGTGCCTTGAAGGTTTCAAAGTGCTGCAAGGAAAGGATGGTTGTAGGAACCAGCACAGCTACCTGTTTTGAGTCAGTAACGGCCTTGAAAGCAGCCCTTATGGCTATTTCCGTCTTTCCAAAGCCTACATCTCCGCATACCAGACGGTCCATGGGGCAGCTGTCCTCCATATCCCTTTTTACCGCCTTTGTAGCCTTCTCCTGATCCGGGGTATCCTCATACATGAAGGACGATTCCAGTTCTTCCTGGAGGTAGGTATCGGCACTGAAGGCAAAGCCCTTCTGGGAGCGGCGGGCGGCATATAGCTGGATAAGTTCCTTGGCAATATCCTTCATCTTGGATTTTGCCGATATCTTGAGGTTTATCCAGGTCTTTGAACCAAGTTTGTTTATCCTTGGAGGCTCACCCTCTTTTGAGCGGAAGCGGGATATCTTATTTAAGGAATGAACTGATACAAAAACTACGTCTGAACCTCCGTACATCAGTTTCACAACCTCTTTCACCCTTCCGTAGTCGTCCTTCATCTTGACAAGACCGCCGAATACTCCTACGCCGTGGTCTATATGGACTATATAGTCTCCTATATTGAAGGAACTGAGGTCATTGAGGGTAAGTTGTTCGCTCTTTTCAACTGTGCGGCGAATACGGACGCGGTGGAATCTGTCAAATATCTCATGATCAGTGTAAAGGCATATCTTATCCTGCTGGTCTATGAATCCGGAATGGAGATTCTTTCCCTTTATGAATTCAGGAAGGGCTATCTTCTCTTCCTGGACCATGATAGATTTAAGCCTTTCCAGCTGGGCTTCCTTCTCTCCTATTATATATACCTTGAAGCCTGATTCCAGCCTTGACTGGATGTCGTTTATGAGGAGTTCAAAGTTCTTGTTGAATACCGGCTGAGGCGCAATATTGAATTCTACGGTACTGACGCCCTGTTTTTTAAGCGGAACGTCTAGGTAAACGTGACGGAATTTCAGAAAATCCTTCAGAAAATCCCGGTTATTGTACATATCTGAAGAATCCAGCCATACGGTGGTATCTTCAGGAAGAAGGCCGATGATTGAGTCTCCACCCTCTTCACCGCCGGCGGCGATGTTTGAGTAGATATCGGCCTTGTCAATATTGCCGATTGAAAGCTGGGTATTGCAGTCGAAGGTATGGATTTTCTCTACTTCATTTCCGAAGTAACTGATTCTGTAGGGTTTATCCAGCGAATAGGAGAAGATATCTATGACGGCGCCCCTTATGGCGTATTGACCCGGCGCTGACACAAAATCAACTTTCTCAAAGCCCTTTTCCGTAAGGATTTCCCTTAGTTTTTCATAAGGAAGCCTGTCTCCGGGTTTTATCTCCAGATGGGCCGATACAAGGGTTTTTTCCGAAGGGATGAGTTCTTCCAGGGCTTCGGGATAAGTTACTATGAAAACCTGTTCATCGGCCTTTATATCAAGGATTTTGCCAATAGCTGCTGTTCTCTGGACACCAAGGGAAGATTTATAATTACTTCTCTCTATATTCTTTCCTGAGACAGGGAGGAAGAAAACACAGTCTCCTTCCGTAAGGTTATAGAGGTCTGCACTGCAATATTCGGCCAACTCAATAGTTGGAAGGACTATTAGGTTTATATTGTTCTGAGCTGCCTTTGACAGAACAACCCATCTGGCAGAAAGAAACAGTCCGGAGCAGAATATTTCCTTACTCTTTAAGAGTTTTTCCTGAAGCTGAGCCGTGGATTTTTTACTTATTAACATCTGCCCCTTTTACCTGTTGAAAAACTGTTGATAACCCTGTTTATAACCTGTTGATAAGTGAAAGAGCCGCAAGGCGGAAAATTTTTAAACAATCTTTCAACAACCTATCAAATAGTTTTCAACAGTTTAATTTTATTGTAAATAATTGATTTTTAAATGGTTTTATATAGTTATCAACTTATCCACAGCTATATAAAAAACATCAGTTATAAAAAAATAAAAACTATATTTGTATTTGAATTGAACCCTCAGGAGCAATGAGTGAATTTGACCCGCACAGTGCAATCGACCACAAAGATAGTGAATTTGACGGAATTATAAGGCCGCAGGGGCTGAGTGATTTTACCGGCCAGAAGGAAATAGTGTCCAATCTGGACATATATATTAAGGCGGCAAAAATGCGTGGAGAAGCCCTTGATCACGTGCTTTTTCATGGGCCTCCCGGCCTTGGAAAGACTACTCTTGCCCATATCATAGCAAATGAGATGGGGGTTAATATGAAGGTTACTTCCGGTCCTGTACTGGATAAGCCAGGAGACCTTGCCGGCCTTCTCACTTCCCTGGAGCAGGGCGACGTCCTTTTTATCGATGAGATTCACAGACTATCTCCTGAGGTGGAGGAATATCTATATTCCGCCATGGAGGATTATGTGATTGACATCATGATTGACAAGGGCCCTGGAGCACGGTCTGTCAGAATATCACTTAATCCTTTCACGTTAGTAGGTGCTACTACCCGCAGCGGTCTTCTAACGGCTCCGCTTCGTGCCCGTTTTGGAATAACCTGCGCCCTTGAGTATTATGACACGTCGGATCTTAAGAATATAGTTCTTAGGAGCGCACGTATCCTTTCCCTGGATATTGATGCCGATGCGGCATATGAGATTGCCCTTAGAAGCCGTGGTACGGCACGTATTGCCAATTCACTCCTTAGGCGCGTCCGTGACTTTGCCCAGGTACTTGGTGACGGCAGAATCAATCTTGATATAACGCGCTTTGCACTTAATAAGCTCAAGATTGACAAGAGGGGTCTGGATGCCATTGACAACAAGATTCTCCGTACCCTCATCCAGAATTTCAAGGGAGGACCTGTCGGTATCGGCACTCTTGCTACATCGGCCAGTGAGGATCCAGGTACCATTGAAGAGGTATATGAACCTTTTCTCATCAAGGAAGGCTTCATCATCCGCACCCCCCGCGGCCGCGTTGCCACTGAGATGGCTTACGAGCACATGGGGATGACTGAATACCTCAATCAGCGCAAATACACCCCCGACGACAACACTTTGTTCTAAAAAGTGACAATTTATTCACGAAAAATGCGTATAATTGCATTCTAGAAACACAATTATTTAATTATATGGCAGATCCTAAATTAATTTCCAAGATTCCGGAAGGACCGCTAAAGGACAAATGGTCCAAGCGTAAAGCGGAAATCCGGATAGTTTCTCCCAACAACAAGAGGAAACTGGAAGTGATTGTTGTAGGTACCGGTCTTGGCGGAGCATCCGCAGCTGCATCTCTTGGTGAGCTGGGATACAACGTCAAGATTTTCTGTATCAGTGACTCCCCCAGGCGTGCTCACTCCATTGCTGCTCAGGGTGGTATTAACGCTGCTAAGAACTACCAGAACGACAACGACTCCATCTACCGTCTGTTCTATGACACCATCAAGGGTGGTGACTACCGCAGCCGTGAAGCCAATGTTTATCGTCTGGCAGAGGTAAGTGCCTCCATCATTGACCAGTGCGTTGCCCAGGGCGTTCCTTTTGCACGTGAATATGGCGGATATCTTGCAAACCGTTCTTTCGGCGGTGTCCAGGTAAGCCGTACTTTCTATGCCAGGGGACAAACCGGTCAGCAGCTCCTCCTTGGTGCCTATGCATCCCTCAATAAGGAAATTGCAGCTGGTACCGTAAAGAGCTATCCCCGTCATGAGATGCTGGATCTGGTTATTATCAATGGTGAAGCCAAGGGTATAATTGCCCGTAACCTTGTTACCGGTGAGATTGAGCGCTTTGGTGCACACGCCGTTGTGCTTGCTACCGGCGGTTACGGAAACACCTATTTCCTTTCCACCAATGCAATGAACTCCAATGGATCGGCCGCTATGCAGGCATACCGCAAGGGCGCTTTCTTTGCAAATCCCTGTTTTGCCCAGATCCATCCCACCTGTATTCCCGTTCACGGTGACCAGCAGTGCAAGCTCACCCTCATGAGTGAGTCCCTGCGTAATGATGGCCGTATCTGGGTTCCCAAGAAGATGGAGGATGTAATGAAGCTCCGTAAGCATGAAATCAAGGCCTCCCAGATTCCTGAAGAGGACCGCGACTACTATCTTGAGCGCAGATATCCAGCCTTCGGTAACCTTGTTCCCCGTGACGTTGCATCACGTGCAGCAAAGGAGCGCTGCGATGCAGGTTTCGGCGTAAATGAGACCGGCCTTGCCGTGTTCCTTGATTTTGCCGATGCTATCAAGCGTCTTGGTCACCAGAGGGTAGAGGAGCGTTATGGTAACCTCTTCCAGATGTATGAGAAGATTACTTCCTCTTCTCCTTGGGAAGAGCCCATGATGATTTACCCTGCCATCCACTACACAATGGGCGGCCTCTGGGTAGACTATGACCTCCAGACCACTATCCCTGGCCTTTATGCAATCGGCGAAGCTAACTTCTCCGATCACGGCGGAAACCGTCTTGGTGCAAGTGCCCTCATGCAGGGTCTGGCCGATGGATATTTTATCCTGCCTTACACTATCGGCGATTACCTTTCACATAAGTTTGCAGAGCCTAAGACCGATATTAACGCCCCTGAGTTTGACACCGCTGAAAAGGCCGTCAAGGAGCGTATTGCAAAGCTCTTTGCAGTCAAGGGCACTGAAACAGTGGATAGCCTCCATAAGAAACTGGGTCACATCATGTGGGAGTATGTAGGTATGGCCCGTAATGAGGAAGGTCTCAAGAAGGGTATTGAGGAAATCGGCAAACTCCGTGAAGAGTTCTGGAAATCAGTCCGCGTACCCGGCTGTAATGAGGAATTTAATCAGGAACTTGAGAAGGCTCTCCGCCTTGTAGACTTCTTTGATATTGGTGAACTTATGGCCCGTGACGCCCTTCACAGGAAGGAATCCTGTGGCGGTCATTTCCGCGAGGAGATGCAGACCGAGGACGGTGAAACTAAGCGTGACGACGAAAACTTCATGTATGTTGGCGCCTGGGAGTATAAGGGTGAAGGTAAGGAGCCCCAGCTTCATAAGGAAGAGCTTAAGTATGAGAATATCAAGATAGCAACCCGTAACTATAAAGACTAATCTGAGGTATGGAATATAATGTGAAAGTATGGCGTCAGAGAAACGCCAAGGCAAAAGGCCATTTTGAGACCTACCACGTTACGGATGTGGAGGAAGATGCTTCCTTCCTTGAAATGCTTGATATCCTGAATGATCAGCTTATCCGCAAGGGTATTGACCCCATTGCTTTTGACCACGACTGCCGTGAAGGTATCTGCGGAGCCTGCTCCCTGTATATTGACGGCCGTGCACATGGTCCGGACGACCAAGTTACTACCTGCCAGCTTTTCATGCGTCATTTTAAACCCGGTGCAACCATTACCGTTGAACCCTGGCGCAGCGGCGCATTTCCTGTAATCAAGGACCTTGTGGTGGACCGCGGTGCATTTGACAAGATTCTACAGGCCGGTGGTTTTATCACCGTACGCACCGGAAGTGCACAGGACGGTAATACCCTCCTTATTCCTCACGATGACGCAGAACTCTCAATGGATGCTGCGGCATGCGTAGGATGTGGAGCTTGTGTTGCAACCTGTAAGAACGGCTCTGCAATGCTGTTTGTGGCAGCACGCGTCAGTTCTCTGGCTCTCCTGCCTCAGGGTAAGCCTGAAGCTGCGCGCCGTGCCCGCGCAATGGTTGCCAAGATGGATGAACTAGGCTTTGGTAACTGTACAAACACCCGTGCATGTGAAATGGAATGTCCCAAGCATGTTACCATTGATCACATAGCCCGTCTTAACAGGGAATACTTGAAAGCCCGTTTTAGTGAATAAGGTATTAATTACTACAAAGTTAGGGCGGTTTCAATTTGAAATCGCCCTAATTGTTTAAAATAACTCGAAAAAAAATTAACTTATAAATTATTGAATTTTTTCTTTGATTTATTTTAAATTATAAGTATTTTTGTTTTATATAACCGATTTTAAACTTAATAAAAACTTTTATTACTAATAATCTGTAAGTTAGGAGTAAAAACCAGAACTTGTAATTATTAATTTTTTTTTCTTTCTTTGCAGCCATGTTTCCTATTATATATAGGTAACGGGTAGTGTATTTAGGTGCAAATTCAAGTTTGTATCAATATTTATGTTTAACTAATCTCTAATGCTTATGAAAAAAATCCGTATTTTTTTCACGGCTATGGTATTGACGCTGTTCTCATTCGCAGCATCGGCACAGAATATCAATGTGTCCGGTAGCGTTGTGGACGGAGTCGGTGATCCCGTTGTTGGAGCAAACGTTATTCTCCAGGGATCCACCACAGTCTATGCCTTGACTGATGCTGACGGTAGCTTTAAGCTGAGTGTTCCCTCAAATGGAACTATCGTTGTGAGCAGTCTTGGTTATCTCACTCAGGCAGTGGAAGTTAATGGACGCAAGAATATCCAGATTATTCTTGAGGAAGACTCCCAGCTGCTAGATGAAACCATTGTGGTTGCCTTCGGTACCACCACAAAGGAAGCATTTACAGGTTCTGCAACCGTCATGAAGTCCGACGAACTCGCAAAGCGTCAGACAACTAACGTTGCAAATGCACTCGTAGGTAATGTGCCTGGTCTCCAGATGAAAGGTGCAAGCGGTGCTCCTGGTGCCTCAAGTGGTGTCATGAACATCCGTGGTCTCTCTTCCCTCTACTCCAACACTGAACCTCTTATCATTGTTGATGGTTCCCCGTATCCGGCCAGCCTTTCCAACATTCCCCAGAGCGACATTGAGTCCATCACCGTCCTGAAGGATGCTGCATCGGCCGCCCTCTATGGTGCCCGTGGTGCTTCAGGTGTTATTCTTATTACCACCAAGCGCGCCCGCTCCAGCGAGGCTGTTGTGACATTGGATGCTAAGGTTGGTGTCAGCTCACGTGCTATCCAGGATTACAACACTATTACGGATCCCCGTGAATATTATGAGGCTTATTACGACCAGCTCAATAACTATTATCTGAGCGCCGGTCAGGATGCCTCTACAGCTAACCTCAGTGCCAATGCAAAGATGATTTCAGACCTTGGGTATAATATTTATACTGTACCCGAGGGCCAGAACCTTATTGGTCTGAATGGAAAGCTTAATCCTAATGCTACACTTGGTCGTTCATATGTCTACAATGGTGAGACTTATTATATGACCAACGACAACTGGCGTGATGTGGCTTATAAGAATGCCCTTCGTCAGGAATACAATGTGAGTGTGAATGGTGGTAACAAGCGCGCCAGCTATTATGCAAGCGTGAACTACCTTAATGAAGACGGTATCATCGAGTACTCCGGTTACGAGCGTATTTCTGCCCGTTTAAAGGCCGATTATCAGGCTAAGAAGTGGTTGAAAATTGCCGGTAACATTGGTTATACCAATTCTACCACTACTTCAAACCCCAACATGTCTGAGAGTGAGCTTGGTTCTACCAACCTGATGTACTACACCTCAATGATAGCTCCTATTTATCCTATTTACGTGCGCGTACTGGATGAAAACGGCAATCCTATCATCAGGACTGATTCAAATGGTAATCCTCAGTATGACTATGGTGTAGCTGCTACTAACTATGGTGTTGGCCGTGCTTTCCTGCAGACTGGTAACCCGCTTGGTAGCAACCGTTACAACACGGTATTTACAAAGGGTAATCAGCTAAATGGTAATCTCTCTGCCAATATTGATTTCACTGATCACCTCCATGCTAATATTTCCTCCACTATTATCTGGGGAAATACAGCAGGTACCAGCTATGACAACGGTCTGTATGGTCCTAAGGTTGGTCCTAATGGTGAACTTTATAAGTCAAACACCAGTAGTCTTAGAACAAACAATATCCAGACCCTCACCTATAATAATTCCTTTGGTCCCATCAATGTGAATGTGATGGCTGGTCACGAGTATTACAGGACTAATTCTTCCCTGCTTTCAGCTACGGCCCAGGGTGCGTTCTCTCCTGAGGTTCTTGAGATTGCTGCATTTGCCAACAAACAGGTTACTTCCAATTCATACTCCACTAATTATAATGTGGAAGGTTATTTTGTGAGTGCCCAGGTGGATGACAACAACACTTTCTACCTCTCCGCCTCCTTCCGTCGTGATGCTTCTTCTTACTTTGCTCCCAAGCACCGCTGGGGTAATTTCTGGTCTGTAGGTGCTGCTTACGTCATTTCCAAGGAACTGTTCATGCAGAACGCTACCTGGATTGACCTTCTGAAGCTGAAGGCTTCAATCGGCCAGCAGGGTAACGATAATACAGCCGCATTCGGCTATACCGATACCTACAACCTGACCGCCAGTTCCGACAAGAAGAGCATGGTTCCTTCATACCGTCTTATGGGTAACCCTGAAATTACCTGGGAAACCACAACTAACTCCAATGTCGGTCTTGAATTCAGCTTCTTTAATGGCAGAATTGCCGGTGGTTTGGACGCTTATTATAAGAAGACAACCAATCAGCTGTTCTGGATTTCCATCCCTGAGAGTGCAGGTTCCCGTGGTTACTATGGTAACGTAGGTGATATTGCTAACTATGGTTTGGAACTCAACCTGAGTGTCACTCCTGTGAAGACACGCCTTGTCCAGTGGGATGTGAATATGAATATCTCTACCAACAAGGGTAAGATTCTCTCATTGCCTGAGGCTAAGATCCGCGACAACGGCGGTTATTATGAGGCTCCTTACTGGTACGAAGTTGGAGGTGAACTCAATAACTTCATGACTTATGCTTATGCAGGAGTCAATGAGAAAGGTGAAGCCCTTTACTACTATGATAAGAACTTGAGTCCTAAAGGTGGTTTGAAGGATGATAATGGAGATGCTATTACCAATAATGTTTCTGTAGCTGCTAAATCCAAAGACGGCACTACCACCCTCATTGGTGAGGCTTCACGTTATGCCACTGGTACTAACTTGCCTAAGTTCTACGGTGGTTTTGGTACCTCACTCCAGATTGGTGACTTTGACCTTTCCGTAACATTCGACTATCAGCTTGGCGGTAAGATATACGATAACCGTTATTCTAATTTGATGAGCCCTGTTCAGAATGCTCAGGGTGCCGGTTCAACTTTCCATAAAGACTGGGTGAACTCCTGGAGTGCAACCAATAAGGAAAGCAACCTCCCTCGTTGGCAGTATGGTGACCGTTATTCTTCTTACGGCGACCGTTGGCTCACTAACGCCAGCTACCTGAACTTCCAGTCCTTTGCTGTTGGTTACAACCTTCCATTGAAGAAGATTTTCCACATGGATAAGTACATCAGCAAGATTCGTTTCTATGTGCTCGGAGAAAACCTCGGATTCATCAGCGCCCGTCAGGGTCTGGATCCCCGCTACTCTTTCGAAGAGACTTCTTCTATGAACGTTTATTCACCTGTCCGTACCATTTCAGGTGGTATCCAGGTCACATTCTAAAAGGAGGAGATGAATATGAAAAATATTGTTAAAATAAGTCTGGCATCCGTAATCGCATTATTGGCTTTTACCGCTTGCATCAAGGAATTCACCCCTCAGACCTCTTATGCTACTAATGATCAGGTATCCAATGCACCTGGTTCATTCAATCTTTTTGTAGATGCCCTTACTTCTACCCTTGCCGGTGATTTCACATATGGAGGAGCAGACAATAAATATCCTTTTGACTTTGGTTATCCTGCCTTCTTCCTGCAGCGTGACCTTATGGGTCAGGATATTGTATATCCTTATCAGAACTGGTATACCTACTGGTATTCTATCCGCACTTTAGGCCCCACTACCGCTATTTCACAGGTACCATGGACATATTACTATGGTTGGATTAAGGGTTGTAATGATGTGATCAATCTTGCCGGCCCAGAGCCCGAAGACAGCAAGAAACCTGGTGCAGGACAAGCCTATGCCATGCGCGCCATGTTTTACATGGATCTTGCCCGTATGTTCGCTCCCAAGCCCTATACTGTGGACAAGAATGCGGTGACTGTTCCTATTGTGAACGAGACATCCGATGTTTCTACCCTTACAAACAATCCCCGTGCTACCAATGAAAAGATGTGGGAGTTCATACTCTCAGACCTTGATAAAGCTGAGGAGTTGCTGGATGGTTATGCACGTACCGGTGTTTATGTGATGGACCAGTCTGTTGTGTTCGGCCTTAAGGCCCGTGCTTATCTTGAGACTGGTGCATGGGAAAATGCCGTTACTTACGCCAAGAAGGCTCAAGCCGGATACACCATCATGGATGAAGACGCCTATACCAACCCCGACACTGGTTTCAACACACCTAACAGTTCCTGGATGTTCGGTCTGACATATAAGTCCGATGACCCCGTGATTCTGATCAACGATGCAGACTCCAGCTGGGGCTCAATGATGTGCATCGAAATCAATCCTACTGTTTCCGGTTGCGGATATGCTGCCAACTATGGACAGCCGTTCCTGATTGACCGTCACCTGTATGAGACCATCCCTGCAACCGACTTCCGTAAGAAGTGCTATGTGGACTTTGCCATTGACGACCTTCCGGATGACGACGCCAAGATTGCTGCGCTGAATCCCTATTCTGCAGCTGGACATGGTGACTGGATTTTGAACACAGGTACCGTCACAGAAGACTACAACAAAGTAGGTGGCCTTGAACTTAAGTTCCGTACCGCCGGTGGAGATGCCGGACGTGACAACCAGTACATCGGCTTTGTAGTAGCTGTTCCTCTGATGCGCGTTGAGGAAATGTATCTCATCGAGGCAGAGGCCGCAGGCCGTCTGAAAGAGGCCGATGGTATTGCCCTCCTGACCACTTTCGCCAAGACTCGTGATGCCTCCTATGTCTATGGTACTCACAATGAGGCCTATGGCAACAAGACCACATCAGCATTCATCAATGAGATTTGGTGGCAGCGTCGTGTGGAATTCTGGGGAGAAGGTTTTGCTACCTTCGACATCAAGCGTCTGCAGAAGGGTATCATCCGCAATTATGCCGGAACCAACCATGCCGCCGAGTATCGTTGGAACATGGATACAACTCCTACATGGATGAATTCCTGCATTGTTCAGACCGAGACCAACTATAACTCAGCCTGCACTAACAATCCTGAACCTATTCCTCCGACTGGAGATTCTCCTATTGCGACATCGTTTTAATTAATTTAGATGATGATTATGAGAAAGAACTTTATATATTTATTCGTAGCGGCTGCAGCACTTCTGGCTATTTCCTGCCAGAAGAAAGAGGCCGATACATATCAGCCGGCAGAACCTGTTTCAGGAGCTCAGTATTTCTTCCCTTCATCTGTGGAGAAGAGCTATAAGCTGTCCGCAGACCTTACTGCCCTTGATATTACAATCAGCCGTATGGCAAAGGATGCCGCCTCAACGGCAAAGATTGCTGTCACTGATACATCCAAGACCGTTTTTGCAGAGGGTAAATCCAATGTTACCGCTGAGTTCAAGGCCGGTGAGAAGGAAAGCAAGGTATCTTTACCTATTGACATGTCAAAGTACAATTACGGAGACCTGTACGGCCTTGACCTTGCTATCCAGGAGGAGACCACCCCTTATGGCGCATCTGCGCTCCATATTGAAATCAATCTTCCTGAGCCTTGGACCAGCCTTGGTAAAGGAACTTTCATTGACAAGTTCTGGGGTTGGGAGACCGCTCTTCCCGTAGAGATTCTCCAGAGCGACCTTGATCCTGACGCTTTCAGGCTGGTTGATCCTTATGGAAACGCCCCTGAGTGCACCACCAACGGTTATATCAAGCTTGGCGGCGAACCCGCAGAATTCTTTGATTTCCGTCTTCTGAAGAAGGGTCAGGAATTTGCCGGCGTTACAGTGTCAATGGACGATCTAGTATACTTCAATTACGACCTTGTAGGTTATTACTACAACGACGGAAGTAACGAAGGAGCTATGGAAATTGACCACCCTGCTGCATTCAGCAGTCTGCGTACGGAAGACAAATGGACCTTCAATAAGGTTCTTAGCTATCAGGAGAATGGTCTTCCTGCACAGATCCAGTGGGCACCGTACTATTACATTGATGGACTTGGCGGATTCAACAAGACCCAGGTTGATGATATGATTACCATCACATTCCCCGGTGTCGTTGTTGCCGATTATTCCATAAGCTTCACTTTTGAAGGTGTGATCTCCAAGACAGGAACTCCTGACGCCGCAATGGTCAATCTCGCCTTTGATGGTGCCGATGTAACAGAGGTGGCACTTGCTGTCATCCCCGGAGCAGATGATCCTTCACCTGCATTCGAGCTTATTGAGAAAGAAGACGAAAACGTTATCGTAGTCTCTGCTCCCGGTGTTGTCAAGGTTCCCATTCCTGAAGGATCCGAACCCGGAAAATATTCAGTGGTTGCTGTTCCTATCTCTGAGGAGGGCGCTGAAGTAAAGTTTGTTCAGAGCGAAGGTTTTGTATATGGAAACCTTAGTCCTTTACAGCTTGAATACTCTTCTTCTGACTTTGTAGATGGAATTAGCAAGGCAGATCTTCTTGGTAAGACGTGGGTAGCATTCGCAACCGATGACGAGCATGGTCCCGTTGACCGCGAGGCTTATTCATATATTACTTTTGAAGAGGCTGAAGACATAGCTGATGATTCTGATAGAATCCTTGCTCACGGCTTCTCATATGGTGGCGGAGATTATTATGGTTTCTCTGACGACCTTTATATGGAATACTATAAAGGTACTCTGTATACACTTGAGAACGAGGTTGTCGGTCAGGTTTCTGGTTATGACATCATTCCTACATATGCTTCAGATGACTCAGAAGTTATAGCCACTGATGATTATGTAATGTGTGGAGCATATGTTGCAGACGGAATCATCGCACTTGTCTCCGCCGAAGATTCTGTTAACTTTACTCAAATTTGGTTTGCAGGATATAAAGGCGGTAATTGCGCTGGTTGGTTTACCTGCATGAATTATATCCTGTTGGTAGATCCCGATATTGTAGATGTTCCTCTTTCCGCTCCTGCACGGGTAAAGAACCTATTCAGGGCAAATCCTAAAGTTGAGAAACACACTGCAAAATCAGTTAACAATCAGGTGTTTACCCCGATGTCAAAATAATTTTTGACGAGCTATAAGAAAGAGACCGGCCCAACCGAGCCGGTCTCTTTTTTATTACCAAAGGAAGTTATTGAAAGGATATCTTCCTGCATGAATCTCCGCAACGATTTTATAAAGGTCGTTGCGGAGTTTTTCTATGCCTATCTTCTCCTTGGCCGATATGAAGATACATGGAGTTTTTTCCTCTGCAATCCAGCTGTGCTTGAGTTCTTCAAGGGTGCGGTTTGCGGGCTGCTTGGGCTCCAGGGAGAATTCGTCATAGGGCTCATAGGTGTAGGCGTCCACCTTGTTGAATACAACGTAGCATGGCTTGTTTGAGGCGCCGATATCCTGGAGGGTCTTTTCCACAACCTCCATCTGCTCCTCAAAGTCAGGGTGGGAGATATCCACCACGTGTACAAGGACATCGGCCTCCCTTACCTCATCCAGGGTGCTCTTGAAGGCCTCCACACGCTGGGTGGGGAGCTTACGGATGAACCCTACGGTGTCACTCAGGAGGAAGGGAACGTTCTCTATCACAACCTTCCTTACGGTTGTGTCCAGGGTGGCAAAAAGCTTATTCTCCGCAAACACGTCAGATTTGGCTAGTAGATTCATCAGGGTACTTTTCCCTACATTGGTATACCCCACAAGGGCTAAACGTACCAGAGAGCCTCTGTTACCCCTTTGCGTGGCCATTTGCCTGTCCACTTTCTTCAGGTCTTCCTTGAGTTTGGAGATACGCTGCTTTACAATACGGCGGTCTATCTCTATCTGGGTTTCACCCATACCGCCGCGGGTTCCCATACCGCCCCTCTGGCGCTCAAGGTGGGTCCACATGCCCGCAAGGCGGGGAAGCATATAGTTGTAATGGGCCAGTTCCACCTGCATCTTGGCGTAGGAGGTCTTGGCCCTCTGGGCAAAGATTTCAAGGATAAGGCTGGTACGGTCTATGACATCGGAGCAAGCGATTATCTTCTCAATGTTACGCTGCTGCATACCGGTGAGTTCGTCGTCAAAGATGACGTACTCTATCTCATTATCCAGGCAGTACTCCTTTATCTCCTCCAGTTTTCCAGGGCCGATATAAGTTGCCTTGTCCGGCCTATCCAGCCTCTGGGTGAACATCTTGTCCGGGATAGCTCCGGCGGTTTCCGCCAGGAACGCTAACTCGTCCAGGTATTCCTTCACCTTTCTTTCGCCGCCCTTTTCCAGGATGACGCCTACAAATACTGCCTTATTTGTCTTGAATTCACTCATATTTTACAAAGATACAAAAGATTCTTCGCTTCGCTCAGAATGACAGGATTATTCGCTCAGAATGACAATTGTCATCCTGAGGAGAGAAGCGACGAAGGATCTCCTTAATCAAAATACTGGAGGGTACGCAGCATTTCAAATATCATATCAAGGTAGAGGCTTGAAGTGTGGTCCCAGCGGAAGCCAAGGCGGTGGAGAACCTGCATAGTGAACGTTGTGGAGGACCTTGTCTCTACACCTTCCTGCTCTGCGGCAGACTGCTCGTAAGCCACCAGCGGTGCCAGTATCCTTGCCTTTACGGGGTCTGCATTGGCTTTTTCCATAAGTCTGAGGAACTCAGGCATTTCCACATATTCAAGGGGCCTTCCGTCTATTATCTTCAGGCGGGAAAGGATGTCCTCCATGGGGATGAGATGGTCATTGGAAACGTTGAATACGCAGTTTTCAAGGGGCGTTCCGGCAAGAAGCACCATTGCGTGGGCCGCTTCATCGATAGGCGTGAACTCCAGGTTCTCTTCAAGGAGCCTGTAAGGGCAGGCGCCAAGCATCTTGAAGGCCTTTAATCGGCCCATGGAGGCGTTGGCGTTCATATTCACCTGGAATTCCCCGTCCTGGGCGCGGGGGCTAAGGTTGCCGGCGCGGAGGATCTTAGCCTTCAGCGTCCCTTCCACCATATGCTCCAGGATATGGCGCTCGGCCAGGAACTTTGAATGGACGTACTGGTTGTCTGTGAGCTGCCCGAAGAAGAGGGTCTGCTCCGTGAGCGTTGCGGGGACCTTTCCGGGAGTAAGGCCGCCCACGCTTTCAGTTGAAACGTGCACCAGATATGCTCCACTCCCTTCACAGAAAGCCACAAGGTTCTTTACTCCGCCGTAGTTTATATCCTCTATATCCGTTCCCTTTGAGAAGTGCTTGACGTTTGCGGCGCAGTTAAACACCATGTCGATATCCTTCAGGGCGTTCAGGCTTTCCGGCTTTGTTATGTCGCCTTCCACGGCCAGGATGCGGGTGCCAAGCAGTTTCCGGTAGTCCTTTTCAAAGTAGTAGACCAGCATTTCCCTCAGGCGGCGCTGGGGCGTGATTTCTCCTTTAGAGCGCAGGAGACACCATATTGTGGTATCCGGGCCGGTGCTTTCAATAAGTTCTTTAAGGACGTGTATCCCAAGGAATCCGGTTGCGCCGGTAAGGAGGATATTCTTGCCAAGGGTAATTCGTTTCCCTGCGACAAAGGATTCAAGGCTGTTCTTCCTCAGGAGGGCGTCAATTGCGGAATAGTCGTATTCCGTTATATTGCTGTCCTGCCCCGCCGGGGTCTCGTCTCCGCCCAGGAATTTTGCAAGGGCACGGGCCGATGGATGGGAGAAAACGTCGGAATAGGCAAAGCGAAGGCCTTTCTTTTCGGCGTTCACCATTACGTTGGTGACCATAAGGGAGCTGCCGCCAAGGTCGAAGAAAGAGTCTGTGGCGCCCACCTTTTCCACGCCAAGGACATCGGCAAAAATGGAGCACAGGGTCTTTTCTGTCTCGCCAACGGGAGCAACGTAGTCGTCCATGGCGCTTGGCGTTGCCGGCGGCAGGGCCTTGCGGTCGACCTTCTGGTTTACGTTGAGAGGAATCTTGTCAAGCTGCATCCATGAAGCGGGGACCATGTACGGAGGTTTGCGCTCACGGATATAGTCTGCCGCAGCCTTGGTGTCAAAGGTTCCATCGGCCACTATATATGCCGCCAGGAATTTGCCGCCGGAAGGGGCGTCAAACGCCTGTACGGTGACGTCTTTCACGCCCGGGATTTCCCGGATTACGGCCTCTACTTCCTTAAGTTCTATGCGGAAGCCGCGGATCTTCACCTGGCCGTCGCGGCGGCCCACGAATTCAATGTTTCCATCCGGCCTGTAACGCACTATGTCGCCGGAGCGGTACAGCCTTACACCGGGCTGGAACGGGTTTTCTATGAAGCTCTGGGCTGTCTTTTCCGGGTTGTTAAGATATCCACGGCCCACTCCGGCGCCGCCTATTAGCAGTTCTCCGGCTGCACCAACGGGAAGGCGGCGCATCTGGGAATCGGCAACATAAAGCTGAACGTTACTGAGCGGATGGCCGATAGGAATGTTGTCCTCCTTTTCCAAAACGTGGAAAATGGTGGAGAAGATGGTACACTCTGTAGGGCCGTAACCGTTGTAGAACGCGTAGGAGGGCGGCGGCATGGAAACCAGTTTTTCTCCGCCTACGGAAAGGTGCCTCAGGGACTTGTTTTCAGGGTAGTTCCTTGCGTACATAACGCCCACCTGGGTGGTCATGAAACTGTGCGTGACGCCGTTTTCCGTGATGAAACGGTCAAGGGCGCCAAGGTCATGACGGACAGCCTCCGGGATAATGCACACACAAGCGCCGCAGGTGAGGGCGGGGTACTGGTCCATCATGTTTGCGTCAAACCCGTAGCTGGCAAAGGCCGCAACGCGGTCTCCGGCCTTGAGGTTGAAATAATTATTGTACCAGGCACAGAAATTCACAAGGTTGCGCTGTTCCAGCATAACGCCCTTGGGCGTACCTGTGGAACCGGATGTGTAAAGCAGGATATAGAGGCTCTCCGGCTTAGGGCCCGCTGCTTTGCAGGGCGCGTCCGGCAGCTTCTCAAGTTCCGCGGTGGTAAGGACGGGCCCCTTGTAGTCTCCTACCAGCGGGAGAAGCTCTTTATCGGCAATAAGAAGTTTTGCCGAGGAGTCCTTTATCATGAAGTTTAGGCGCTCCGGCGGGTAGGAAGGATCCAGTGGTTGATAAGCGCAGCCCGCCTTCATTGCGGCAAGGGAAGCCTTTGTCATCCAGGTGTTTCGACCTATGAGGACGGAAACCACATCCTCATCCTTAAGGCCAAGGCTGATGATCTTTGCGGCCAGGGAATCCGTTAAGCGGTCAAGTTCCCCGTAACTGATAGTTTTGCCTTCAAACAGCACCGCAGGGGCATCCGGAGTGGCCTTTGCCCGCTTGCGGAAAAGGGTAACAACAGTCTCCTTAAGATCTACTTCCTGAATGTAGTCATTGAAGCTGTCAAGCTCTTTAAGGCGGTCTCCCTCCACAAACGGAATCTCTGTCACGGGGCAGTCTTTCAGGAGGCCGCGGCAAACAGTCTCAAGGGAGTCTGCAAAACTTTGCACAAGGGGCTCGGAGTACAGGGAGTCGTCGTAGGCAAGTGCCAGTTCCGGGACCCCCTCCGTGCCCTCTATGAATATGCTCAGGGGGAATTTTGGCGTATCCTGAGTTATCAGTTCGTCCTCAAGCGGCTTGCCGTTGACACTGTATTTTTCCAGCAGGCCCACCTGGTAAGCCAGCATCACTGCCGGATGGAAATCGTAGGCCGATGATATCCTGGCAAAGGGATAGTTCTGATATGAGAGGGTGGCAGAAAAGCCGGCGTCGGTTTCCTTCAGGAAGTCATCGGCCCTCTGGGTGCCGATCTCTCCCACCAGCGGCATGGTATTTACAAACATGCCGAAGGTGTCCGATGCGCGCATATCCGTGCGGCCGTTGGCAACGGTGCAGAGGAACACTTTCTTCTGCCCGGAGAAGGCGCTTACGGTAAGGAATGCGGCCGACAGAAAATAACTTGCGGGGGATATGCCAAGGGCGTGGCAGCGCGCCATGACGTCTGCCCCAACCTTCTTGCGGAGCCATTTTTCGTGGCCGGTCTCGCCTTCTTCAGGCTTCTTGTCCGGGATAAGGCCGGTTTCCTCTTCCTTGCCCTCCATACGGGCGGCAAAGTAGGTATCGGCCTCCTTGAATTCCTGGCTGTCCTCATAGGTTTTCTGGTCCTCAGCGTACTGGAAAT
>JAFZOU010000058.1 GCA_017550525.1 Bacteroidales bacterium | reverse complement strand
TGATCTTCATATATGTGGCGCGCCACAGCGGGCGTGATTCCGGGATGAATCTTCAGGATGGACACACGGCAGTCAAGGTGAGTCTGGACTTTAAGGGTATGGGCCGATGGCTTCCGTATGATGTCAGAGTTGTAGCGGATGTTGATCCCGGCCTGGGCCAGAGGCGGAAGGTTGGGGGAGGCGAAGGCGTTGAAGGCCTCTGCGCTGTACTTTGTGGAGCGGTTGCCGCGAAGGAGCCTTGCGTCGAAGAAGATTGCCACCTCCGGGACCTCTGCGCTGCCATCGGCCTTCTTTGCCGATGCAATCTCCACGGCCGATATCAGGTTTTCTTTGCCGTCCGTGCGTGGAACGCCAATAGGAAGCTGGCTCCCGGTGAAGATGACGGGCTTTGAGAGACCTTCCAGCATGAAACTCAGGGCCGATGCACTGTATGCCATGGTGTCCGTGCCGTGAAGGACCACGAAGCCGTCGTAGTCGTCATACCTTTCGTGGATGAGCTCCGCAAGGTTCACCCAGAGGGCGGGCTCCACGTCCGAGGAGTCTATAAGCGGTGAGAAGGTGTAGGAGTCTATCCTCACGTTGAACTTGTTCAGTTCCGGACCTCCTCCTTGATCTGGGAGAAGTCAAAGGGCTTGAGAGTCCCGTCCTGGGGGTCCTCCTTCATGCCGATTGTTCCGCCTGTGTAAATGACTAATACTGCCGATTTCATATGCTAAACAGCCTTTCTGCGTTTTCAGTTGTTATCCTGGCGCATTCTTCCGTGGAAAGGCCCTTGACCCGGGCCACTTTCTCCGCAATTATGGGAAGGAATGAACTCTCGTTGCGTTTTCCGCGGTGGGGGACCGGCGCCAGGTAGGGGGCGTCCGTCTCCAGGAGGATATGGTGCAGGGGAATCCTCTCCAGGGTTTGGGCCAGTTTGGAGTTCTTGAAGGTGATAACCCCGCCTATTCCCACGGACCAGTCTCCGTACCTGTTGGCTTCCTGATATACCTCATAACTGCCGCTGAAGCAGTGGAGATTCCCCCTGAGATTCAGGTGGCGGCAGTCCTTGAAGATTGTGAGAAGGTCCTCCCAGGCATCCCTTAAATGGATATTCACGGGAAGGTTCCTCTGAGCCGCCAGTTCCAGCTGCAGCCTCAGGACCTCCTTCTGCTCCTTCACATATTCTTTCCCCTCGTGGTAATCCAGGCCGATTTCACCTATGGCTACGATATCCGTCCTGGACTCCACTATGCCGTGGACCAGGTCCAGTTCATACTGCAGGTTTTCCGCGGTGACGGAGCCGGGATAGAATCCGGCCATCTGGAAGAGCACTCCGGGGTGCCTGAGGCCGATTTCCCACATGCGGGGGCGCTCATGAGAGTCGATATCGGCCTGAATCATTTTGCCCACGCCCGCGTCAAGCGCCCTCTGGACGGCGGCTTCCGCATCCGGGAGCAGCCAGTCGTCGTAGAAATGGGTATGGGTGTCCACAAGCATGGACACAAAGATAGCAAAAAACTTTAGTCCCTGATCAAAGAGATGGGAATTCTGATTCCAACCGCAAGGTTGTTTATCCTTGCTTTCCGGTTCAGGCCGTACTCGTTGCAATACTCTTTGTCAAAGGGGAAACCCCAGTCTCCCTCGTAGCGGGCGAAGATGATGAAACGGTCTCCAATGGGCCAGAAATGGAAACTGAAACCCGTCTCAAGGGCATAGCCGAGGAATAAGCCAAGTGCGTCCATTCCTGCTTTTTCCGATGCCCCCGGGACAAGTACCTTGCTGCCATCGGCCTCTATCCTTTGCGCCAGGAAGTTGCCACCAAAATTGAAGTACGCGCCCACATACCAGAATGCCACAAACGGGTACCAGTTGAAGCCCATATCTAAATGGATGGCGTGTATGTTATGGGATGGCGGCGGAGTGGGATACTCTTCCGTGGCTACGCCGGTGAAACTCTTTTGCTGATAAAGGAGATGAAGGCCGATATCGAGGTGCTTGTTCATCGGCCCCTCAAAACTGATTCCGCCAAAGGGGTGCCACGCTCCAACAGCGCGGCCGCTGAAGTTATTGACCATGTTCAGGGACGCTCCGCCTTCAACGCTGAGGGCTTTCATCGGGCGGCGGTACTGGATTACGGTCTGGGCGCTGGTCATCGGCACTGCCAATACCAGCAGCAGGAGTGCTAATACAGTCTTTTTCATTTCCTTTGAACCAGAATTTGTTTGAGATGTCCT
>JAFZOU010000057.1 GCA_017550525.1 Bacteroidales bacterium | reverse complement strand
TCCGCTGATATTACTTACGCTGAATGGCGTTCCCCATATTTCCGATGAGACGGGGAAGCTTGTCGTTTTCACATTGGCGAGTACCCAGACTCCATCTTCGTTTGCCTTGGGCACATCTTCCTGCGCCCTGGCTTCTTGGACAGGCAGCAGGGTGAGAATGACCAGCAGGATGGTGGAAACCGCTTCCTTCTTGGTGCCTTTGCCCATAATCCATCCCACAATGAGGGCCACAATACCCAGCAGGCTCACCAGGTTAGGCGCAAGGGCGGTGAGCGCCACCGCCAGGGCGAAGCCCAGCGTCATGCCCGTAAGGGCGCGAAGGATGCTCTGATAGTTCAGCTTTTTCCCTTTAGAAACGGTGTTGGCATAGCTGATGGCCAACTCCCACATAAAACCGCTCTTTTTGCCCATGGCCAGCGCCAGCGAAACGGCCGCCATAATACCGGCCATGCTGTTCTCGAGGCGGGCGGTGGCGTTGAACAGGATATAAATGAGCAGGGCCGCGCCAAAGCCTTTCAGGAGCGGCGCCACGGCCGATCTGCTCTGGAAGCCGATGTTCTGCAGCAATTCCTTCCAGCCGCCTGCCATCTGGGAAAAGGGCTTCTTTCCCGTGAACAACGGCACGATGAGCGCGTTCACGAACGCTGCCACAACCACTTTTCCCAGGATACCGCCGATGGCACCGAAAATGCCACCGTACAGGCCGCCCTGAGCGTATGTGAGGAAGTTGAGCACCTTCATGGGCAGGTTTTCCTTCAGCTTGATTTGAAGAATGCCCAGGGCAATCCACACCACCGTGAGGATGATGGTGGGAAGCATTTGCTTGGGGTGCTTGAATACTTGAAGGCTTTGCTTCAGGTACTGCTTAAGAAAGGCTCCGAGTTTCATAGGCGATTACTGTCTGGGGGTACCGCATTTCATGCAGAACTTGGCGTCCTCCTCGTAAGGAGTGCCGCAGTTGGGGCAGAACTTGGCTGCCGGGGCTGCTGCTGGCTGATCGGGAGCCTTTGCTTCAGCCTCCGCCTTGGCAGCGGCTTCGTCTTCGGCCTTAATCTCGTCCAGCTTGCTATAGAGGTCATCCACGAAGTCCGAGATGGACTTCTCGTCCATGGCCGGATAGAAGAGCCAGCGGGTAAGGAACTGGGCCCCGGGGCAGAAACCAATCGCTCCCTCTACACTAACCTCGTAACACGAGCCCTCCGGGCAGGGATCCTCTGAATCTGTCTCTTGAGCATACTTTCCCATTTGAAAGGCGTTATACTTGATATCTTCGTCCGGTCGGCGCCATATCATACAAATCCCGGATGCCTCCAACAGCGCTGAGGTCATTGTTGCATGAAAGCGATGAAACGTGTTGCCCATTTATATTTGCTTAATAATGAAAACGATGGATGTCAGGTTCTTACTCTCTTTTTGTGCCGCAGTTGGCGCAGAATTTTACGGTGTCGTTACGATAAGGTTTGCCGCAGTTGGGGCAGAATTTGGCCTTTTCCTTGGCCTCCACCTTGGCCTGGAGATCCTTCACGTCGGCTTCGAACTTCTTCAGGGACTCTTCGTCCATGGTGGGCAGAAGCATCCAGTTGGTGAGATACTCTACGCCGGGACAGATGCCGATGGCGCCCTCCACGCTTACGCGATAGAAGGAAGGGTCTTCCTCCGGGATGGGGTGCTCCTCGTCGAATTTACCGGCAAAAGACATCACCTC
>JAFZOU010000056.1 GCA_017550525.1 Bacteroidales bacterium | reverse complement strand
GCAAAGAGCGTGTACTCTCCGTCGGCGGAATCTGCCATCAGGTAGTCGTCGGCGGGGGAGTTGAACGGAAAACCCATATTGACGGGGTCTCCCCATCGGCCCGTCTCCGCGTCCCAAGTGGATGAGAAAATGTCAAATCCCCCCATACCGGCAAGCCCGTCGGAGGCAAAATAGAGCGTCTTTCCGTCGGCCCCCAGCATGGGAAAAACCTCGCTTCCGGTGCTCACGAATGCCTCTCCAAGCATCCTTGGGGCTGTCCAGAGAGTATCCTGGTCACGTGAGGTGAATATGCTGGGGCTTCCGGCCTTGTCAGGCGCGCTGAAAAACACCTCTTTTGAGCCCCCTGGCACATAGGCAAGCCCCGAAGGGCCGTTTCTCCATGCCTGAGGCTTAAGCGGATAGTACAGGAAAAAGTCCTTCCTTGAAAACCGTTTCTTTGCCACAACGTGCGGCTCAGCGCAGAAATCGGCCATATTCAAAGCATATTGGGCGCGGTCCACACCAGAATCGTCGCGGGCCTGCAAAAACGCCCACATGGCAGCTTCAAACCGGCACTCCCTCATGAGGCTGTCGCCCTTGGAAAGGCTTTGCCCCCACAGGCTAAAGCCTGCGGTAAAAAGTAGGACAGATATGCCGATTCTCCTTAACGTCATTCAAATGTAGCCTGCAAAATTAAGAAATAGTTGTGAGAAAGCTGTTAATTCAGAAAAAAATCGTAAATTTGCAGCCTATTTTGCCGTGGTGTCTACTGACGCCAAGAAATATGCCAAAATATTAAACTAAAAATACAAAAAACAATGCAAAGCAAAGGTTGGATCAGATTTGTAGCGATTATGCTTGCCATTGCCAGCATCTGGCAGCTCTCCTTCACCGTGGTAACACGCATCCAGGAGAAGAAAGCCGCCAAGTACGCTCAGGAGCAGGCACAGCTTTTCGTTGAAGCAAACAACACCGCCGCAGAGGTACGTGAGTTCGTGGCCGACTCTGTGGCAAACATCAGGAATAGGGCCTACATTGACTCTATCTCCAATGAGAAGGTATTCCTCGGTTACACCTACAAGAGCACCAAGGAAAAGGAAATCAACCTGGGTCTGGACCTCAAGGGCGGTATGAACGTCATGCTGCAGGTTCAGCTGGAAGACCTCGTGAAGGCTCTTTCCGGAAACAGCACAGACCCTGATTTCGTGGCAGCTCTTGCTCAGGCCAAGGCCAATAACGTGAACTCCAGCGCAGACTTCATCGGCCTGTTCGAGCAGGCTTGGGAGCAGGTAGCCCCAGGCCGCCGTCTGGCAGAGGTCTTCGCCACCTACGAGCTCCGTGACAAGGTAGCCAACGACGCAACCAACGCACAGGTAATTTCCGTTATCCGCGCAGAGGCAAAGAGCGCAGTTGACAACTCCTTCAACGTTCTCCGTAACCGTATTGACCGTTTTGGCGTAACCCAGCCCAACATCCAGCAGGTTGGTAATTCCGGCAAGATCCTCATCGAACTCCCCGGCGTCAAGGACCCCGAGCGTGTACGTAAGCTCCTCCAGGGCACCGCATCCCTTGAGTTCTGGCCCACTTTCCAGGGCAATGAGGTAGACCTCTATGCCGTAGACGCCCGCGTGGCAGAGATCCTTGGAAACCTCAGCGACAGCACAGTGGTTGCCAATCCTCTGTTCCAGGTATTCTCTCCTTCAGGCTGGAACAATGCCTGCCTCGGTTTCGCTTCAGGCATTGACACCACCACCGTCAACAAGTACCTGGCAATGGCCTCCGACGTCCTTCCCCAGGGCTTCCGCGGTATGTGGTCCGTTAAGCCCACGGAGTTTGTCCAGGGTGCAAACCTGTATGAACTGGTAGCCATCAAGGCCACCTCCCGTGACGGCAAGGCACCCCTTGACGGCGGCGTAGTCACAGACGCACGCGTTAACTTCAACGGTGCACAGAACGGCGGTAACGGCGCCCCTTCAGTGTCCATGACCATGAACGCAGAAGGCGCCTCCATCTGGGCCCGCCTCACCAAGGACAATATCGGCAAGCAGGTCGCTATCGTCCTGGATGGTCTTGTATATTCCTATCCTACCGTCAACACTGAGATCACCGGCGGCTCCTCAGAGATTACCGGTAACTTCGACGTCCAGGAAGCCGAAGACCTTGCAAACGTGCTCAAATCCGGTAAGCTCCCCGCCCCTGCAACCATCATCCAGGAGCAGGTGGTAGGTCCTTCCCTCGGTAGCGCATCCATCAAGGCCGGTCTCATCAGCTTCCTCATCGCATTCTGCCTTGTGCTCGTCTACATGGTATTCTTCTACCAGGGCGCAGGTCTTATTGCCGATGTAGCCCTGCTGTGCAACGTTCTCCTCCTCTTCGGT
>JAFZOU010000055.1 GCA_017550525.1 Bacteroidales bacterium | reverse complement strand
GTACAACCTCATTTGCAAGGAGGGTGAAGTTATCTCCGAAGCGTTCACGTAGGGATGCGGCAAGGTCTGTGGATTTGCCTCCCGGAGCGGCGCAGAGGTCAAGGACGCTCATACCGGGGCGGTCCATGAAGCGCCTTGCCACGTGGCCGGGGAACATTGCGCTGGTGTCCTGCACGTAGTAGCATCCGGCGTGGAAAAGGGGGTCCAGCGTGAATGACGGGCGCTCCTTCAAAATGTAGCCGTATGGGCTCCATGGCACGTTTTCAGCGTCCGGGAACGGGCATTCCGTGAGCTTGGCGGGGTTGAGGCGAATAGACACTGACGGCTCTTCGGAGAGAGCCTTAAGCGCAATCTCCGCCTTCTCTGCGCCCACAGAATCGGCCAGTAATTTCCTGAATTCCTCTGTCACTTCATCCACTCCTTTGGATCGAACCCTTCCGGCATTTTGCCATTGGAGGCATCCACAAGGCCGTCTACAACCTTGTCAAGGGCTTCCTTCACCTTGCCGGAAAGCATCATCTTCATCATGAGGTTAAGATCGGCCTCCACCTTTATGTGGAAATCCGTCTTGTAGGGGTCCTCTGCGGCGGGATCGAAATGAAGGACTATGTGGAAGGCGAAGGGTGCGCCGTAGTCTACTAACTCTATGCGGGAGTAGGGGACTCTCTCATGTACCTTCACGCCAATGTTGAAGCCCTGGACCGTGGCCTGGAGGGTGTCGAAATCGGCCGTAACCATATCCTTCTTGTCCTCCGGAAGCATTGTCTTGAAGTTCTGGAGGTCCGTGAAAGACATATACAGTTCATGGGGCTGGCGTGAAACTATGCCGTGTTTACTTTCTATTGTTGTCATAAGTTTGTATCTTTGTAACTCCGCAAAGATAGCAAAATATGCATAAAATCTACTTTGGAAAGCGCACAATTATAATCTGCTCCCCTCAGGAGGAGGCTCTGGCGGATCCTAACTCCGTAGAGTTCCACGTTGGGGAGAAACTGGATATCCACCATCTTGTGAGGATGTTCGAGGTCCAGGACACGCTTTCCCGCATATACATTCCGGCCGATGATGAGGAAAAGACCTATCGCCGCCTATGCGCAGAGTTCAAGGAAGTGAATGCCGCAGGTGGGCTTGTGAGTAACCGCCGCGGAGACTTCCTCCTTATATCCCGTAACGGCCTCTGGGACCTTCCCAAGGGGCATCAGGAACCAGGTGAGGACATTGAAATTTGCGCCGTCCGTGAGGTCCAGGAAGAAACCGGCGTGGATCAGCTTGAACTGCGGCGCCTCATCTGCATCACGGACCACGTGTATCTGCGTGACGGCCTGTGGCACCTGAAGCACACCTGGTGGTACGACATGCTTTACACGGATCCCACAAACCTCACCCCCCAGCGTGAAGAGGATATCACCAAGGCCGCCTGGGTGGCAAAATCCTCCCTCCCTCCGTTCCTGAAGAACACCTACCCCTCCATCGTGGAGGTCTTCCGCGAGGCCCGCATCTGACCGTTCTCCTATGGATTGCTTTTGTTCCACCCAGCCCGTAATGCCGATGCGGTTGTACTTAATGTGCTGTCTTACAATCGTTTACAGCATTCTTTGGGAT
>JAFZOU010000054.1 GCA_017550525.1 Bacteroidales bacterium | reverse complement strand
GAGTAGGTTATCCTTTCTGATAGTATTTGGGCCAGCAGGCCTCAAGATAGGCTTTGAGAACGTTCTCATGCTTATTGGAGGCGGGCTCGTAGAAAACCTTGCCCTTCAGGGCTTCCGGCATAAATTCCATATCGGCAAAATGGCCCGGATAATCGTGGGCGTACTTGTAGCCGTCACTGTAGCCAAGCTCCTCCATAAGCTGAGTAGGAGCGTTTCTGATGGGGAGGGGGACCGGAAGGTTGCCGCTCTCCTTAACCTCGGCCAGGGCCTTTTCTATGGCCATATACGAGGCGTTGCTCTTGGGAGATGAGGCAAGGTAGACGGTAGTTTCCGCCAAAGGAATCCTTCCTTCCGGCATGCCGATTTTGGACACTACCTCAAAACAGGCGTTGGCAAGTAAAAGAGCGTTGGGATTTGCCAGCCCCACATCTTCAGATGCGCTTAGGCACAGCCTCCGGGCAATGAAAAGAGGGTCTTCTCCGCCGTCAATCATTCTTGCCAGATAATAAATGGCGGCATTGGGATCCGAGCCCCTTATGCTCTTAATAAAGGCCGATATTATATCATAGTGCATCTCCCCGTCTTTGTCATAGATAGCCATATTCTCCTGGATTGAGGAGGTAACAGTAGCATTATCTATGACGATAGGGGAGTTTCCCGGCTGGGCGTCTATGACCAGTTCCAGCACATTAAGGAGCTTGCGGGCGTCTCCGCCGCTGTAACGCATGAGAGCCTGGGTTTCCCTGACCTCAATCTTTTTGTCCTTCAGGAGGACATCTTCCCTTAGAGCGCGGTCCAGAAGAGCCTGCAAATCATTCTGCTCAAGGGATTTAAGGACAAAAACCTGGCAGCGGGACAAAAGGGGAGTGATAACCTCAAAGGAGGGGTTTTCCGTAGTTGCGCCGATAAGGACTATGGTGCCCGTTTCAACGGCACCAAGGAGGGCATCCTGCTGGGCTTTGTTGAAGCGGTGGATCTCATCAATAAAGAGGATTGGAGCGCCTTTCTGGTTGAAGAGAGAGGACTTGCTGGCCTTTTCAAAGATATCCCTCACGTCCTTTACGCCCGCAGTAACCGCACTTAACGTATAGAAATCCCTGTCCAGGGTTTCTGCAATTATATGCGCAAGTGTTGTTTTACCCACTCCGGGAGGGCCCCAGAGTATGAAAGAGGAGAGATTTCCGCTTTCTATCATCTTCCTTAACACGCATCCCTCACCAACCAGATGACGCTGGCCCACATACTGATCCAGCGTCCTTGGTCTCATTCTCTCCGGGAGGGGAGGGAGCATTACGGAAGATGCACTCATCTATCTATTCTATTGGTTTAGAAAAGACTCTTCTGCGGCGTACGAAATCTTTCTCGTAGTCGTTCCAGATATTCTGGACGGAGGTGTTGGTCTCCATCTCAGCGTTGGATTCGCCGTATTTGAAGCCGCCCTTTATGAGATTCCCTATGAACTGGTTGAAAAGCATTGCATGGACGCCCCTGTTGCGGTATTCAGGGTCTACGCCGATGAGCATAAGCTCAATTGCAGGGTCGTGTTTCAGATACATTGCCTTTACAAGGTGCCACCACCCGAACGGGAACAGGTAACCGCGGCACTTATGAACAGCCTTGGCTATAGAAGGCATAGCAACGGCAAGGGCTACAAGCTTACCTTCTGCATCCTCTATGGCAGTGACATAATCCATGTCCAGAAGGCCCAGATATGAGTCCACGTACTTGTCCATAACATCCTCCGGAAGGACCGTGAAATCATACAATTGGTTGTATGTGCGGTTTACAAGGTCAAAGAGTTTCTGGCCGTAGCCTCCCTTTGTAACGTCACGCTTGGAGAGTTTCTTGACGCTGAGGTTATAACGCTGGCTGATGAGGTTTGCTATGCGTGTTACCTTTTCAGGAAGGGCCTCAGGCACGTAAATCCTGTACTCCAGCCAGTCATTGGCCTTTGTCATTGAAAGAGCTTCAAAATGGCGGCCGTAGTATTCATAGTTGAACCTGAGGGCATAGGTGGAAATTTGGTCGAAGCCTTCCACTACGCAGCCTTCGTTGTCAAAATCAGTGAAGCCAAGGGGGCCGGTAACCTGGGTCATGCCCATTTCCTTTCCATAGGCCGATACTGCATCTATGAGGGCCTTGGAAACCTCCATATCGTCTATGAAGTCTATCCAGCCAAAACGAACCTCCTGGTGCTGCCAGTTGCGGTTTGCAATCTCATTGATGATAGCTGCCACACGGCCGGCTATCTTTCCGTCCTTGTATGCCAGGAAAAGCCTGAATTTGGCATACTTGGACATTGGATTCTTTGCTGGATCCAGAGTGGCCATTTCATCAAGAAACAGCCCTGGAACATAATAGGGACAGTTTTTGTATAGTTCAAGCGGGAACTTCACAAAGGCTTTCAGTTCCTTTTTGGTATTTACTGTCTTTACAATTACAGACATTGGTTAAGGCTTTAATAAACGTAATTACAAATATAGCAATTTTTTACGGAAACATAAAAAAACCGCGCCCAAATGAGCGCGGTTTTAAGGATAGGGGAGAGGCCCCTAGTCAATTACAGTCATCATGAAGATAACTCTTCCGGAGAAGTCATCGGCATTTACCTTAACAGTAAGCCATGCGGTCTTTTCGGTCTGAGGAGCAAACTCGCATTCTGCCTCTGCATTAAGAAGTTCGTTGTCAACGCCAGCTTCGAGCTTATAAGTGAACTTATAGGAGTTGAGGTTGATTCCGCTCACATTTGCCTTGAATACAGGAGCACCTGTGAACTCAACGATAAAGGTATTGGAAGATGTGAAGCTGAGGGACTTGACATTATATCCTTTGAGCTGATCAAGATTAACATTGACATCGGCGCCAAGGGATTTTGCCTGCTCTACGATATCCTTTCCAATCAGCTCAAGGTCGCAGCCATCCTTTACAAAACCAATGTTCTTGCCATCTGCAACTACGCTGATGTCAACTTTGTCAATTCTCCAGGTATGGGCGATGCTATTGGAGAAATCTGACTCAGGGAGTTTGTCCTCTTCCTGATAAGTAGCGGTTACGGTCTCTCCGCCCTGAAGTTCAATAGTAACGTTACCGTTGCCATCAAATGACACTGAACCAAAATTCTGGAGAATATAGACAAGATTCTCCAGAGTATAAGTACCGGTAATGACTTCGGTATTGTCATCGGCCTTAGTTTTTTCGCGGGTTACGATATAAAGGCCGCCGTCCGTGAATTCAATTTCCTTAATACCTTTGTCTTTTGCAGTACCCTGCTGAATGGTGATTTTCTTGGCGTTATCTGCATTCTTAGCCTTTTCGATCTTAGCCTGAGGGCCATTTCCGCCGTAGTCAATCTTGTTGTTGCAAGATACAAAGGGGATTACGAGGGCAGCGATAGCTGCATAGATGAAGAATTTTTTCATAATTATTTGATTTTAAATATTTTAGCCTAGATAATACGAATAAAGATGTTAAGCTTCATAACAGGATAAGCGGGAATCTTGCCAAGGATTTCCAGAGGCTGTGCCAATCCCTGAAGGTCCTGGCTCTTGGAAACTCTTTCAGGGGAGAATCCTACGGCTGTACCATTGGGATCAATGGAATAGTCATATCCGACAAGGACGGGAGTACCCCAGAAGAATGCACCCATATCAAATGTTACGCAAACCCTTTTGTCGGGCCTGACAGCACGGCCGAAACCAATTCCTACATACGGGCGCACAGGCCATGCCTTAATACCCACGGTGAGTTTACCGTCTTTGTTGGGAGAAATGCGGAATTTGGGATCATCATCATTAAAACCAAAATAAACCTCATTGTATTTCCCGGGCGTGAAGCCGGCATCCTTGAGGGCAGTTGCTAAATCTGCATTAATCTCAAAGATATTGTCAAGGTTACCAGGATTGAAGAATGCACCAAATGTGAAGTGGAAACCGGTTCTTTTGCCAGGGAAAACATCCATGAGGAATTTCAGGCCGCCGATATTGGTTCCAAAGTCAAATTTACTGTCTCCGATATTGATTGATTTGCCATCGTTGATCTCGACGGTGCTTGGAATAGTTGTTCCGGGAGAGAACTGTGAAATAATACCTGAGAGTTCATTTACAGTAAAGCCGGGCATTACATCCAAAAGAGAAAGAGAATATCCCAGACGGAACTGAAGGAAAGGAGTGCAGGTTGTTGCAACTTCAATTATGCCGATTCCGTCAGGAAGAATAGGAAAGTCAATGGGAATACCAGCAGCGATGTGGTTGAAAATCTGTTTGTCTTCCTTGGGAGCCTCTGTGTAGAGAGGAAGGGGTTCTTCCATGACGGTGGCTGGCTCTGCAACGATAACAGAGTCCTGGGACGGTTCTACCGGGTCAATTTCCTGGGCTTTGGCGCTGATAAAGGCAAAAGCCGTAAGTGCAAGGAAAAGGGCAAAAGTCTTTTTCATAGGTAGTGTTGATTTTTACTAACTCTACAAATATATGCATTTTTTTCATAAAACGTTGCTGCAAATCGTAAAAATGCTAGAAATGGTTATTTTGCACTATGTTATACAATTTATATTATGTTAAGTTGTGGAAATAAATTTGTCTCCCCTCTCTTTTTTGACTAATTTTGTGACATGTCAAGAAAAAGAGTTGATCTCCTATTGGAGAACGTAACAATAGAGGCCGTGGCGGCCGAGGGCAAGGCTCTTGCCCATGTGGACGGAATAGTTGTCTTTGTAGATTTCGCCGTTCCCGGAGACGTTGTAGACATCCAGGTCTTCAAAAAGAAGAAAAATTACATGGAAGGCTGGATAAAACGCATTGTGAAGCCTTCAAAAGACCGTCTGGAGCCATTCTGCCCGCATTTTGGCGTGTGCGGAGGGTGCCGATGGCAGCCACTGCCTTACACTATGCAGCTTCAGGCTAAACGGCAGCAGGTGGAAGACCAGCTTATCCGTATCGGCCACCTGGATGTTCCAGGAATAAGGCCTACACTCCCCTCTCCTGAAACCAGATATTATCGTAACAAGCTGGAATTCAGCGCTTCAGCATCACGCTGGATCCTTAACGGAGAGAATCCTGATGCACTGACGGCCGATGAACGCGTGGGCCTTGGCTTCCACGTCAGTAAATTCTTTGATAAAGTGCTGGATATCAAGGAGTGCCATCTCCAGAAAGAGCCCTCAAACGCCATCCGACTCTTCGTGAAGCAATTCTGCCTCGAGCACGGTTATGAGTTTTACAATATCCGGGAAAACAGGGGCTTTTTCCGCAATATGTTCGTAAGGACAAACGACAAGGGTGACGTCATGCTGATCCTCTGCTTCGCAGAGCCAAGGATAGAGGATATAAAAGCCCTTCTGGACGCTCTCAGTGCCCGTTTCCCCCAGATTTCCAGCCTCTGGTACATAGTCAACGAGAAGCTCAACGACTCTATTTCAGACCAGTCCCCTATCCTTTACAAGGGAGAAGATGCCATATACGAGACCATGGAAGGACTTAGCTTTAAAATCGGCCCTAAATCCTTCTATCAGACAAATTCCCAGCAGGCTTACAGGCTTTACAGCGTGGCAAGGGACTTTGCGGCACTTACCGGTAATGAGGTTGTCTATGACCTCTATACCGGCACCGGCACAATTGCCCAGTTTGTGAGCGGCAAGGCTGCCAAAGTAGTTGGAATTGAGTATGTCCCGGAGGCTATTGAAGACGCAAAGGACAACGCCAAACGTAACGGAATCACCAACTGCAGCTTCTTTGCCGGAGATATGAAAGATGTTCTGAATGAGGCGTTTATCTCTAAACACGGAAGGCCGGATGTAATAATCCTGGATCCGCCCCGAGCAGGTATCCACCCTGACGTAGCAAAGGTAATCCTTGGTGCCGCCCCGGGCCGAATGGTGTATGTGAGCTGTAACCCTGCCTCACAGGCCAGGGACCTTGCAATTCTCTCTGAGAAATACCGCATAACTGCCGTGCAGCCCGTGGATATGTTCCCCCACACCATGCACGTGGAGAACGTTGTAGCCCTGGAGCTTAGATAACCTCTATCTCCCTCTCTATAATATCTTTCTGGCCGTCTTTGTACTCTATGGTGACACATGCAGTGTGCCATCCCTTCTGGAGTTCGACAGTGGTGCCGTCAGGAACACTTGTTCCGTCAAATATCCATGAAACGCTGGCGATGAACAAATCAGGCGAAGTTGCCAGTATAAACTGTACCTTATCCCCTGAATGGAAAGCACCGGCTGCGATGTCTATGTAAGGATAGCCGATATCCGGCAGCCCAAGGACATAAGATTCGTCGCTTAGGGTAATGACAAGAGGGACATCATAACCACTTTGATAATCCCAGGAGCCATGTCCGTCAAGGGTCAGAGAGGATGTGTAGCAGCCAACTCCCGGTGCCAGAGCCATCAGGCAATTGTACTGATTATCCGCTACATTCTCCACGGCATAACCAATATGGAAATCCCCGGAAGGGATATGGATTCCCTTATCCGAGATATCAAATGACACCATTCGCCTCTCATCTATCACCGGAGATTTTACGGCAGATATACCATCCTGGGAATCCAGGATAAAATAATAGGCTTCGGCGCCAAAGTATGTGGGGAACTGCACCTTCTTGACAAGAAGGCCCTCATATGCGCCCCAGACATTCCTTGTGCACTTTGCTGCAGCCATCATTGACTTGTCCTTCAGGGCACCCACTCCACCATACGAGTCTTCGGGGTTCATCGTATAGAACGGGAACTCCCCGGTGGCTCCGAACTCTCCCACAGATCTCAGGGAGAAATCAACAGTGCTCACCTTCTTTGTGAGACGCACGGTAACAGACTGCCCCACATAACCCTCCATGGCCGCGCTCAGCGAATAATCCGAAGGCGCATCAGAGGAAATCTCAAACGAGTACTTGCCATCCGGACCGGTAATGCATTCCTGCGCTCCGGAAGAGAGGAGTTTCCTTATCCTTACCATACCGCTCACGGCAGCATCGGCATAAGGATTGATTGCAACCGTTACCCCCTCCAGAGGGTTCCCTGCCGTATTTCTTACGGTTCCCTCAAGGAGCCGGCCGGCAGAGTCAAACTGAGCGGTGAAAAGGATCTGGTTGCCGTCAAGACGGATATTGGTCAGACTCAGTTCAGACTCATTTCCATCCCAGTCTGCCGGCGGAGCGAAAGATACTATCCCGTGGAAACCAGGAAGTACAAGGTCTGAATAATCCACCTTTTCGTTGGCGTAATCCGTAGACTCCGGAGCCATGGGAGGCACAACCGTGAAACAGGGATGACCTCCAAAACGGTTGATACTGTTTGTCCTCCAGATACCTTCGGCCGTATATCCACCCCCAATCAAATGGGACGGGGATTTATCCACATGATACACCACAAGGCCCTCCGGAAGGAAGGAATCCCATTTATTCCCGCTTCCTCCCCTTTTCTCATACAGGAAATACTCTCCTTCTGCAGTAGCCTCCGATCTCATGGCTACATTCGCGTCTATGAATTCCAGGACATTATCTCCTGCTGCAACGGGCTTCACGTCACTCTCATCCATCCAGCCCAGCATTATCCTTTCTTCAGCGTTGAAATAAGGCGGAGTACGGGAGTCGTCATTATATGCTCCATCGCACATCGTAGAAAAAATGTACAGCCCCTCGTTCAAACCGTTCTCCTCATAGTCTACGTCATAAAAATCGGGGAGGCCCAGCGAATGACCGAATTCATGACAGGTAACACCTATTGAGCACATCCTGCTGAACTTGGGAGCCCCCTTGAGTTCTGCAGAGCAGAAGTAATTGGCAAGTTTTTTACCGTCAAACAAGTGATCACGCACATCTTTTTGGGTGGATCCCTGTATGGACCAGGAATGAGGCCAGATATAATCGGCCGGCCAGCCTTCGGCCTGAGAACCGCCTGCAAAGTAGAAAAGGATCATGTCCACCAGGTTGTCAGCGTCAGAGTCGTACTGGGAGAAATCCACGTAGTCGTCAATTTTCAGGCAGGCATCATAGAGCGCAAGTTCAGGCTGTTTGTCTTCATCGTCAACTGTGCCGTCGGAACTGAATGTCTGCTCTCCATAATACTTGATTGGGTTATCAAGCGTTACCGGCCCATAGACATCAAATGTGGGGTCAAAGGCACCATGGGAATTATCCAGATAGAAATCCCTTACGGATCCGCTTGCGCCGGCACCTCCATACCCGTTGTAACCCGGCTCATTGAGAAGCGCGTCAAAACTGGCCAGAGGATTGTCTGTCTTGAACTTGACGTCCGTAAACTGGACAAGCACCACCAGGATGTGCCTGGTGCCGTGAGTCAGGTCCTTGAAAACTGATCTGGATCGTAAGCTGTTTGCGCTGGCACGTCTTTTAGACGCCCTACGCTTCAAAGATCCAAGCTGGCTCTCCGTTATGGGGAGGAAATACCCTTTCCCGTCCATGATGTACCTGGCCCCGGACTTATCCGTGAACCAGCTTCCCCATTCGTCTCCTCTCTGCTCAAGAAGCAGAGTTTTTCCATCGGGCTGGGTAAAGGTGCGGAAACCCGGCTTAGCGGGAACTGCATTTGCTGTAAGAGCTATGAATGCAAAGGCAATAAGCGCAAGAAGTCTTCTTTTCATGGCATCTACATCTTAACAAGGAAATATGGTCCGGCAGTGGTCTTAAGCCAGAGACTGTCTCCGCTTACTTTCATCACCTTTGCGCTTGAGGCAATTTTTTTAAGTTCCTCCTCAGGGGTCCTTACAGATAGAGTAACATATATATTCTGCCCTTCCGCCGAGACCGTTGACTTGATCCCGGAGAGAGAATAAACCACCTTGTTTTTAGGATCCACCATGTTGAAAGTGATACTCCTGCCATCTCTTGAATAATTTCTGGATATCTGCCATTCCCCTCTTTTGTACACATAATCTTCCCCATCCACTGCATACATCCCAAAGGTAGTGACCTTAAGGGCTGGATCCGCTTCTGGATCTGTCTGGGAACCAGGTTTCTCTTCCTGCTCCTGAGGTTCCTCCTTTTCAGTCTGTCCAGATGGAATGACAATCTGACAGCCGTAAGTCATCAAGCCGAGGAAAGCCAAGGCCAGTAAGTAGGATATCTTTTTCATTGTATATTGAATTCCTTTCTAATTGTTTCCTTTACACCTGAATTGTAATCCAACACGGCCTCAAGGATATGGTGGCCGCTCCTGAGGATTACATTACCACGGACCTCGCTTCCGTCAAAGAACCACTTGACATCAACCTTCGGTCCATTTTCAGGTCTCACAAGACTAAGGCTGAAACTGTCTCCTTCCTGCCAGGATCCTTTTCCGGGGTTAATATAGAAACAGCCAAGGTCCGATAGATCCTTGACACCTATCTGCTCCTGGACCTGCGCCTCCAGCATAAGATTCATGGTTATATCGGCCCTTTCTACATACATTGGACTCCATGAAGAGTTTCCTTCCCGGAATGGAGACCAGTAGCTGTTGCGCGCCTCTCCGGGATAGACTGTCCCAAGGAAGAAACTGCCGTCAGAGCTATCTGAGCTGCCATATCCGATATACACGTCCTCCCCATCCGGAATCACTATCCCAGCGTCACTCACATCTACAGAATTCTTGAAATAGAGGCCATAGACGGGCGTTTCCAGGAGTTTAGTCAGGACCCTTTCCCGGCCGATATCCACGGTAACATATATCTCTCCCTGGAAGGAGTTCAGAAGGTATGGATAAAAGACTATCTCCTTGAGAAGGCTGCCGGCATAGGGGGCAAGTTCCGTGGGAGTGAAACGTACCGCGCCGATACCGGGCTTATTGTAATAACCGCGGCTCAGTTGGGCATTGTACTTTGAAAGGGTATTGTCATCTCCCTCCGATTCCCTCCTGAGTATAACTGGAACAGAGACAACCCTGGATTTTTCAAATGACACCCGGGTGCTGAAAGGCCTGTATCCGGGGGCCGATATCTTAAGAATGGCCGATTCTTCAAAACCCTCATCCAGCCCTACAAAGAAATGGCCGTCGGGGCTGGAAACGCCCTCTTTCTCTCCTACAGACACCGATGCTCCCTCAATTGCATAGCCATATACATCTCTAACATAGCCATTTACATTAGGTCCACAGTCAAACTGCGCATACAGACTCACACCATCTGAAGTTCGCTCTATGTTAGTAATCTGGCAAGATACATAGTTCCCGTCCCAGCCTACCGGTTCAATGGAAGTTGTCTCCGAAATCCCGGGGAACACCATATTTCCGGCCTCCCTTACGCCATCATATGAAGGGAGGATATAATAACACGGATGGGACCTGTCATCATTGATGCCGGATCCTGGGGTAAACCAATTGTCCCACCTTGGAGCAAAAGCTTCCGACCTGTCTACGTGGTAGATAACCAGGCCCTCAGGAAGAGGTGCATCCCAGGCCTTGGAATCCCTGTACTCCAGAATGAAGTACTCCCCTTCCGTCTCAGTTGGAATAATATAGGCCGTGTTATTATGGATGGCCGATAACACCTGTCTTCCTGGCTGAAGTTCCTGAAGGCTTTCCCTGTCCATCCAGCCCAGCATGATCCTTTCTTCTGCGCCAAGGAAAGGCGGGGTAAAACCGAAGTTGTTGGAAAATCCGCTGCACATCAGGGAGAATACTCCTGGATCCTGTGCCTTGGCGCTGCCGGAAGACACCTGGTCATAAAAGTCCGGAAGGCCAAGAGCATGGCAGAATTCATGAGATATAAGTCCTATTCCACAAAGGTCACTACCATCCTTCCCTCTTAGCTCGGAAGCACAGAAATAGCTGTCCAGCATTATTCCATCCAGGATAACCTCCCGGAGTTCGGGATTGGAGGACTTTGACATCTCCCAGTGATGGGCCCAGATTGCATCCTGAGGAGCACCCTGGGACTGGTCCGGCCCTGCATATATGAAAAGGATCATATCAAGGACTCCGTCTTCATTGGAGTCATACTTTGAGAAATCCACTTCATCATCCAATGACATACAAGCTTCGGCAAGAGCCTCATCGGCCGCAAAATCAGCCCTTACTCCATCTACAATCACATCCCTGCCGTAATATGCACGATATCTGGAGAGGGTGACAGGTCCATATACGTCAAAGACCGGAGTGAAGGCGCCAAGTGAGTTGTCCTGGAAATAATCTCTCACAGAGCCATTCACAAGGCCTTCAGAACAGCCCTCTTCATTAAGTATGGTGTCAAAGTAGTTTACGGTTTCCCCTCCATTTACAAACTTAACATCGGAGAATTCCACAAGGACGCAGGGCACCCTGAGGGTGTCCAGGGCCGTCCAGGTGCTGAGAACTGCAGACAGTATGAGGGCCGCAATCATAGGGCTATCACAAAGAATGTGTTGTCATCCTGCTTGAGCCAGGCCTTGCCGTCCCTCAGCTGAAGCACAGTCATATTGTATCTCACGCTAACGACGCTGTGCCCCTGTTCCTGAACCCTGTAAAGGAACGATACCTTCTGGCCCTCCTCAAGGACTCTTGGGAGGCCGGAAACGCTTATCACGGAAAGCTTTGCCGGATTATAGATGCGGTATGAACATCCGCCGGAATACTCCAGGACACTTAATTGATCTGAGGAAATATCGTATATGACGTCTCCGCCCTCCACCCCGTATGCACCAGGAGTAGTAATCATAGTTATGGGATCCGGATCATCCGGAACGGGAGGGTTGGGAGCAGGCGGAGTAGGCCTGTCAGGCGTCTTGGGAATGCATGATAATACCAACGCCATGGCAAGCAAAGACACTGATATGTGGCTTTTCACAGTCATCTTTAGTTAACAAAAATAGTAAAAATAGGATATAATTGCTAATTTTGTGTGCAAATTAAGAGATAATGATCCTTCAAATCATATTGTTCCTTGTGGGTCTCGCCCTTGTGGTGTTTGGCGCAGATTACCTTGTGGAAGGCGCCTCAGCCGTTGCCAGGAGGTTCGGCCTCAGTGAATTTGTAATCGGCCTTACAATTGTTGGCATGGGGACATCGGCCCCGGAAATGGTTGTGAGTTTCATTGGAGCCGCGCAGGGTAATGCCGATATCGCCCTTGGCAACGTGGTAGGGTCCAACATCTTCAACACCCTCCTCATCCTTGGTATCACCGCCCTCATCCTCCCAATGGCCATAACTAAGGAAAACAGGCGCAGGGACATCCCCATGAACATAGTGACGGTGGTAATCCTTATACTCCTGGGACTGGAGCACACCATCTTTGGAGTGGGCACCGACGGCCTGTCCCGTCTTGACGGAGGTATTCTCCTTGCACTTTTCGCAGGCTATATGTGGAGCAGTTTCAAGTTCTCCTCCCCCGATGATAATTCTACGTCAGAGACAAAGAAGCTCAGTATATGGCTGGCCCTTCTTTTCATTATAGGAGGCATAGCAGCCCTTATCTTCGGCGGCCGGCTGTTTGTGAATTCCGCCGTGTCAATTGCCCACACGCTGGGTGTCAGCGACAAATTCATAGCCATCACCATCCTTGCGGGCGGCACATCCATGCCTGAACTCGCCACCTGCGTTGCTGCGGCAGTTAAAAAGAAAGGCCAGCTCGCTCTTGGCAATATCATCGGCTCAAATATCTTCAACGTCCTGCTTATCCTTGGAGGATCGGCCCTTATCAATCCGCTTAGTTTTGCCGATATTTCCTATATTGACCTTGGAATCCTCCTTGTGAGCGCACTGGCACTTCTTACAAGCTGCTTCATAGGAAAAAAGAACAGCATTGACCGCCTTGACGGTTCGCTGTTCCTTCTTCTCTGGGCCGGCTATATGGCCTGGCTTATTGTGAATCTGTAAGGTTTTCATTTGATAGGACGGGATTGCTGTAGATGTGAAGGAGGATATCCCTCAGCTCATCTTTGTCAAGTTCCGGCTCCACCTTTCCAAGAAGGACCTCTATGTATCCCTTGAAAGCCGTCAATTCATCTTCAGTGTACTCCGATGAGTATTTGGAACTTCCGTTCACTATGTCATAGGCCATATAATTGGTCTTCCATAGTTTGTAACCTTCTATGATCCTCACGTCCATAGCGTGACGGATGCTCTGATAACGGTCATTCTTGTCACAGAGGGAGGCTTCACGGATTTCATCCTCCGTAAGGGGTTTTCCAAACTGGATGTGGACATTGCCCTTGGGCTGCATGATGCCCTGGATAATGCTCTCAAGGTCCTCGGTCTCCGATTTCACGTACTTCTGGGTGCGGGAGATGAGGATTTCCCTGGCCTTCAGGATATCACAGGGCTCATACTCATAGGAGATGCTTATGGGAATGATATTGAGTTCCTTGAAATTTTCCGTGAAATCCTTGGTTCCGGACATGTCGAACATCTTCAGAAGCCCCTGTTCCGTGGTATCCAGGCCATCTTTTGTGCGGCCCTGACGCTGGGCAATCCAGACGGAACTGGTGCCGGATGTAATGACCTCACGGATGTATTTGGAAAGAAGCTGCGAAGACAGGTAAAGTTCACGGGCCGATATTCCCCTGATGACCTTTATCATACGATTTGAGCGGATAAGAAGTTCCACGCTCTTTTGCTTGAGGAGGTTATCCCCTACGCAGATCTGGGTGTCCGGAAGGCCGTTCTTTAGGAGAATGAGCTGGAGGAAAGCAGGATCCAGGATAATGTCCCTGTGATTGGACATTGCGAGGTACTTCCCCTCAATGGAAGTGAGATTCTCAAGGCCGTCATAGGTGAATTCCTTCACGGAATGGTCTATGACCCACTGGATGGCCTTGGACATGACTATGGACTGGAATTCGTCCACTGTGTGGATGTTACGGAGAATCTCCCCAAGAAGGTTGTCCGGCTGGTCCGGGAATATCCTCTTGGAAATCCATTTGGTATTTGGATGATTGGACAGGCGCGTAAGGGCGGCCGATGCTTCCTCGTCATTGAAAGGAGCTATGTCCATATATTCAGTGAGGTCCATACTCAAATCAATTCTCCTACAAAAATAAGCCAAATTTTTGGATTTACCTACGCCCTTTCAAGCAAAGAAGAGTCTCCGTAGCTGAGAAATCGGAAATCATTTTCCAGGGCATAGTTGTAAATGGCTCTCCAATTGCCGTTTACAAAGGCCGATACCAAAAGGATGAGTGTACTCTCCGGCTGATGGAAGTTTGTTACCAGAAGGTCCACAATGCGGAATTTGAAGCCCGGAACTATGATTATGCGGGTTCCGGCACTGATCTCCCTCATGCCGGTTTTGTCCAACCTGTCTATGATGGCCTGAAGGGCTTCCTGTGTTGAATAGGAGTATTCCCTCTCATACGGAGCCCACTGGGCTACGTCACGGGGCTCTCCATCCTCAATGCAGCTTACGCCTACATAGTAAAGGGATTCAAGTGTCCTGACCGAGGTAGTTCCTACGGCAATAAGGGGCGCTTTCCTGTCCCTGAGCTTCACAAGAAGATCCCTTGTGACCACAAACGGTTCACGGTGCATGGGATGCTCTGAAACCAGGGAACTCTTGACCGGAAGGAAAGTACCTGCGCCTACGTGGAGGCACACTTTCTCCATATCTATACCCTTTGCCTTGATTCCCTCAAGTACCCTGTCGGTAAAGTGGAGACCGGCCGTAGGTGCTGCTACGGAGCCCCTGATGCGTGCATATAGGGTCTGATACCGCTGCACATCAATAGCCTCTGATTCCCTGTTAAGGTACGGTGGAATTGGAACGGTTCCGGCAACTTCAAGTACCCTTGAGAACGGGCTACTGTCCTTCCAGGTGAATCTCACCTGCCCTGTCTGGCCATCTCTGCCGATAAGTTCTGCCCTCAGGTCCATGGCGCAGATCACGGCGTCATCATTGGGATTGTACAGCCTCAGGACATCTTCTTTCCATTTTTTCGCATTGCCGATAACGCATTTCCATGTGGTTTCAGAAGTAGCAGCAAAGGCCAGGTTATATTCAACCGGTGAAATGGGTTCCAGGCAGAAGATCTCTATATGCGCACCGCTTTCACGTCTGAAATGGAGCCGGGCCGGTACAACCTTGGTCTCGTTGAATACCATCATTGCTCCTTCAGGGAGAAGATCTGGTAAATTGCGGAAAACAGTATGAGAAACCTCTCCATTCTTGTAATGGAGGAGCTTTGAGGCGTCACGCTCCGGAAGAGGGTATTTCGCAATCCTGGAGTCATCCAGGCCATAATTGTAATCTTCTATATGAATCTCAGGTATCATCAGAATTCATTTTTCACGGCAAAGTTACACTATTAATCACAAATTGTGAAATCTGGACAGAAACAGTTTCACCATGCTCTCCGAATGTACAAATGTGAAACGATGTAAATTACGCATATGTCTACATTTGTAAAAATTATGTCACGGGTTTAACATCTTGAAATTACACTGATACTTTCTTGCAAAAGTGTTCCACGCTTTAACTTGATTTTGCATTATCTTACGGAAAATCAGTATTTTATGTATATTTATATCTAATATTACTTTAGTAAAACTAAGGTCCCAAAAGACATAACCCTCCAATTCCCCTGAAATGGCGTATATATCTATTTATTAATTCATATATAATCAGATATTTATACGTATTTAATTCAATCTAATTTTAGGTTAATATTTCCGTCCAGACTACTGCCCTTTCCCTTGTGTTCCTCAGAAACCACATTTGGATGTTTCACATATTGTGTATATATTTGTGACAACAAAATTCAGGAATATGAATCGGCGTCTTTTACAGTTTTTGCAGGCAGAAAATCTCACGCAGACTCAGTTTGCGGACACTCTCTCCGTTGCACGCGGCAGCGTTTCCCATATTCTGTCCGGCCGCAACAAGCCTGGGTACGATTTTCTGGAGAGCCTGATGCTTCACTACCCCGCACTGAATCTTGAATGGCTTCTTACCGGAAGGGGTAAAATGTACAAGGAAGCGGCCTCTGAGGACGCTGAGGGCAGCATAATGATGGATCTGTTCCCCCAAAAAACTGCTAATAACGGACGTAAAGTGAATAGAATCCTGGTTTTTTATTCTGACAATACCTTTGAGGAGTTCCATCCTGAAGAATAATTTATTATTTTTGCATCCGTATAGATTATAGAGAAGGATGCTGTTTTTCAAGAAAAAACTGGACAAAGTCCCCAAAATTGAATTCTCAGGCGTTACACTTGGGAATCCACTTGGGGCTTATGAAGGTGTAAACAGCTCTAAATCATACAGAATCCCCCATCCCGCTCCCGGTTTTCTTACCCTTACTCCACCAAAGGACGGAATCCTGGAATGGATCTCCGGCCTGCAGTCTCTTAGGAAGGAAACCGTACTTGCCGTCAATCTCAAGCGTGACACCCAGCGCTCATTTGCCCTTCTCTATGACTTTGTGGACTTCCTCATCATAGATACCGGCTGGGAAGAAGGCACTCAGGAAGTTCCGGATATTACCGTACTTCTTGATGAACTCCTAAGCCTAAGGCTGTGCTATGAGCGCTACACTCGCATACTTGTGCGAATAACGGACGGTCTCACAAAGGATGAAATAGGTCCCCTGCTTGATTATTGCCGTCTGTCCGGAATTGATGGAGTTATCATCCATGGGGTTAAACGCTTTGAATATGTGAATAGTGCCACTCAAGGAAGGCTTCCGCTTATCTTCAACACGGATTCTCCCCAGGAGGCGCTTGATTTCTGCAGCCGCGGAATCCCCGTTGAAACGTCTCTGGGGCAAATCCAGCGCGTAAGGATACTAAAATCACTGAACAAATAATATGCTTACTGCAAGTATATGCACTATTGGCGATGAAATCCTCATCGGCCAGGTTACGGATACCAATTCAGGCAATATCGCCCGTGCCCTTGAAGAGGCCGGAATCCATGTCAGGAGCATGGTATCTGTTGGAGATGCCCCTGATGCCATTGAGGATGCCCTGAGGCGGGAAATCGGCCTCAGTGACATTGTCATTACTACAGGAGGCCTGGGGCCCACTAAGGACGATATTACAAAGGCCGTCCTGGCCCGTTTTTCCGGCAGTAACGGTTACCGGGAGGACCCGGGGCAGCTTGAAATGGTTCATAAGATCCTCCGCGGAAGGGGCCTTGACGTGCTTCCTATCAATCTTGCGCAAGCGCAGGTGCCGGAAAAGGCAGAGGTCATTGTGAATAAACTTGGCACCGCACCCATAATGGTGTTCAGAGGCCTTCTTGACAAGGCTACGCTTTATGCCCTTCCCGGAGTACCCCACGAGGCTGTGGGCGCAATTCCGGCCATTTTAGAGGACATTCTGGCCCATTTCAAGCCAGGCAGAATAATTCACCGTAATATTATGGTGTACGGAATGGCGGAATCGGCCCTTTCTGAAAAGATTGCGCCCTGGGAAGATGCCCTTCCCTCCAATATGCACCTTGCATATCTTCCCAATACCCTTACTGGAATAAGGCTCAGGTTATCTTCATATGGTGGTGATGAAAAGAGCCTTGAAGCACAATTGGAAGCGCTTAAGGGCCTTCTTGGCCCCCTGGTATATGCATCGGAGGACACAACCCTTGAAGCGGCCGTGGGAAAACTACTCAAGGAACGCGGGGAAACGGTGTCCGCAGCAGAGTCCTGCACGGGCGGAGAGATAGCTCATCTTATCACGTCTGTTTCCGGATCATCGGCCTACTTCCTGGGGTCAGTCACATCCTATGCCGTTTCAGTAAAAGAGAAGGTCCTCGGGGTATCGGCCGATATAATCACAGAGAACGGAGTGGTCAGTTCAGAGGTTGCAGCTGCTATGGCGGAGGGTGTGAGGCGTCTTACCGGCAGCACATATTCCGTCGCCACCACCGGCCTTGCCGACAAAGACGGAGACGGCAAAAATCCTGGCGGAACTGTGTGGATTGGAGTGAGCGGACCGCGTGGTACACGCACCGTAAAGTACGGTTACAAAAATGACCGCGCGCGTAATATTGAACGCTTCGCGGCCTCTGCACTCAACTTCCTGAGGCTTTACATAGAAAATCGGTTATAGCACTGATAATCAATAAAAGTAACAAAGGTGTTATAGTTACTAACATCTTTGTTACTTTTATGTCTAATACTCTAATTCCGAGCAGTTTACAACTCTTTGGAATACATTCATAAGATTCTTGCCGGAAACCTTGTCAATGTCCTCCTGAGAGTACCCGCGACGGCGCATTTCCTCACCTACCAGCCTCATCTTGGACACGTCTTCAAGGCACTCCGGGCCCACGCAGATTCCGTCATAATCGGAGCCAAGTCCAACGTGATCTATGCCGGCCAGTTTCACTGCATAATCTATATGGTCCACCACTTCCTTCACACCGGGACGCCATATCTCTGTCTTCAAGCGGTCCTGTATTTTGTGCCAGGCCTCAGTGCGTTCAGGATCTGAAGGACACAGCCGCCAGTACTGGTCAGTTTTCTCCGCTTCATCAAGAAGGGCGGCCTCTGCCGGTTCTGCTCCAAAGCGGTCACTGAGGAAAGCCGGATAGAAATTTATACCAACATATCCGTCCTTCTCCCCCAGTGCCTTGAGCATATCGTCCGTGAGGTTGCGCCTGTGGCCGCAAAGGCTGCGGCAGCAGGAATGTGATGCTATGATGGGCGCCTTTGAGGCCTCTATGCAGTCCCAGAAAGTCTTGTCCGAGGCATGTGAAAGGTCAATCATCATTCCCAGCTGGTTCATCTCCGCAATGACTTCCCGGCCAAAGGGGCTGAGCCCGTTCCACTTTTTGCCCTCGGAGGCTGCATCGGCAATGGCATTGTCCCCATTATGCGTAAGGGTGACATAACTCACGCCAAGGCGGTAGAAAGTCCTTAGAAGAGACAGATTCTCCTGGATGGGAGATCCGTTCTCCATACCTATAAATATTGATATAAGGCCATCTTTGCGGTTCTTGGCGGCCTCCTCCGGGCTGAATGTAATTGCCGCAAGCTCTGAATTGCGTTCTACGGCGTCATAAGTGGCCGACAGCATCTCCAGCGCATAACGTGTTGCTGCATCCGGGGCCATCTTGGGCGGGGTATAAAGCGCAAAGAAAGCCCCGTCTACTCCCCCTCTTGTGAGTTTAGGGAAGTCTACGTGGCCGTATCTGTTATCAATGTCCACATTCCTCAGCCTTAGCAGCTGGGAAGGGGTATCCATATGGGAATCGTAAATCATTATCTTGAACTTGAGCCGTAAGGAGCAAGGGTTGAACGGACAATCTTGCCAATTTTGAAGATTGGATCTCCGGTGTAGTATAGCGTGCTTCCGCCAACAAGATTGGCATCCAGGTTCTCTGAGACGGTGACATTGGCTTTGACAGAACCGTTAAGGTCTACAGTTGCTGCCTTGGTGTCAAAAGCGGCAGCCTCAAGGTTGGAGTTCTTTCCGCCACGTACGGAAAGGGCCTCACCCTTGCCTGAAAGGTTAAGGATGGCCGATCCTTCCAGATTGATCACGGCCTTCTCTCCCTCGAAGGTAACCACGCTCTTGGAACTGCCTGCACCTGAAATGGTTGCAGTCTCTCCCTTGGAAGTGATGGCTATCTCCGATGAACCCACCGCAGAGGATACTATATCATGGGCATCAACCGTGGCCCTAAGGTTCGCATTACCCTCCGTCCTTAGTTCGGCCTTGTTCACAGCCTCTATGCTAAGGGCCGCCTGGGCCTGTTTTTTCATATTCACATTGACAGATCCGGCCTTGATATTGAGGTTCTTGAGCTGGGCTTTGTCCTGGATGTCGATATCTGTGGTGAGCTTGCACTCAAGGACATCCCCACAGTTAAGGATGGCATTGCCTCCAAGGGACACGGAAGAGAGTTCCGGCATGGTAATACTGGCCCTGAAAACGGGCTTTGGTGCATTCCTGCCCTTATAGAGCTGCCTTACATCCTTGGGAACGGCCTTGCTGTCATAAGTAATGTGAAGCACCTTTCCACGCACATATACCTGTACGTAAGGAGACAGCATCTTGTCTACGGTTACCTTGGCAATGCAGGGGCCGCTTGAAAGCGTTACCTCAAAGTCATCGGCCACCTCAATACCGGAGAAATCTCCTACAGGAATGGTCTTTTCTTCCAGCTGAGAGGTATACTGGGCATGTGCAACGGGCATTGTCAAAAGTAAAGCGATACTTGCAATAGCAAGAACCAACATCTTGTTAATCAGTGCTTTCATATTACAATACTTTAATTAATTATCTACTTGTTCCATAAGGGATGTCCACTCCAGCGTCTGCTCATCCATAGTCCTCTTGTGTTCCAGATAATCCCTTGTGAGGTCCAAAATATCGTCATTATTTCCCGGATTAGCAAGGATTTTCTCTATTTCCGCCATCTTCTCCTCATGGGCCGATATCTGCTTCTCCAGGTAATCTATCCTGTTACGTAACTTCCTCTCCTCTTTTGACACGGCCTTCATCTTCCGGAATTCCTTCACCCCTTCCGACGCCTCCCGGGCAGGAGCTTTTTCCTGCTGAGGGGCCTTTCTTTCAAGTTCTTGAAGGCTCTCCAGTTTGCGCCTTCGGAGGAAATCGGCCACCGTACCAAGGTGCTCCGTTACCTTTCCGTCCCGGAACTCGTAGAGTTTGTCCACAAGGCCGTCAAGGAAGTCACGGTCATGGGATACAACAATAAGCGTACCGTCAAATGACCGGAGGGCCTCCTTGAGGATATCTTTTGACCTGATATCCATATGGTTGGTGGGTTCGTCAAGCGCAAGGACATTGTACGGGGACAGCATGAGCTTGGCCATTCCAAGCCTTGCCCGCTCCCCGCCGCTTAGCACGGACACCCTCTTATCTATGTCCTCTCCCTTGAAGAGAAACGCCCCCAGAATATCCCTGAGGCGGGTTCTTATATCTCCAACCGCTATCCTGTCAAGGGTCCCGAAAACTGTCTCCGACGGGTCCAGGATATCCTCCTGATTCTGGGCATAGTAGCCAATATTTACGTTATGGCCAGTCTTGGCCTCTCCCTCCAGAGGGTAGAGTTCTTTCATTATCACCCTCATAAGGGTGGTCTTGCCTTCTCCGTTCCGGCCGATGAACGCAACCTTCTCTCCCCTCTTGATTTCAATATCGGCATTCCTGAAAACAACCTTCTGAGGGTATCCCACAGTGATGCCCGTGGCCTTGAAAACAACGTCTCCGGAGCGCTGGGCAGGCGGGAACTTAAGGTTTATGGAAGCGTTTTCCGTCTCATCTATCTCTATCCTGTCCAGTTTCTCAAGGGCCTTTATGCGGGACTGAACCTGGTTGCTCTTGGTGGGTTTGTAACGGAACCGGTTTATGAAATCCTCCGTCTTCTCTATCATGCGCTGCTGGTTCTCATAGGCGGCAGTCTGCTGGGCGATCCTCTCCGCGCGAAGCGTGACATACTGGCTGTACGGCACCTTATAGTCGTGAATATGCCCAAGAAGTATCTCCACAGTGCGGGTAGTTACGTTATCCAGGAACTTTCTGTCATGGGAAACCATCATAAGAGAGCCGTGGAAGGCCTTCAGATAGTCTTCAAACCACTCTATGGATTCTATGTCAAGGTGGTTGGTGGGCTCGTCCAGAAGAAGGACATCGGGCTTGGAAAGAAGGATTTTGGCAAGTTCAATACGCATATTCCAGCCCTGACTGAAAGTTTCCGTATTGCGGTCAAGCTCCTCATCCTTGAATCCAAGGCCGTAAAGCACCTTTTGAGCCTGTACCAGAGGGGATTCGCCGGTCTCCAGGGCCAGGCGGTCGTTGAGTTCATTAAGGCGGGTAATAAGGGCCGCGTATGAGGCCGATTCATAATCCGTCCTCTCCCCAAGCTTCTCAGTGATATCGGCCAGTTCCTCCTCCATTGCGTGAAGGTGGTCAAATACCGTCATAACCTCCTCAATCACGCTGCGCCCCTTGTGATGCTCCATTATCTGGGGAAGATAGCCTATATTGATCCCGGAAGGCTTCTCAATGCTTCCGGAGGTAGGAGACTGCTCCCCCGTAATCAGTTTCATAAGGGTGCTCTTCCCCGCCCCGTTCTTACCCACAAGACCTATCTTGTCCTGCTCGCTTATGTGAAAGCTTATGCAGTCAAGAAGGTTGAAACTCCCGAAGGATACCGTGACGTTATTAACCGATATCATTTCTTACAAAGAAGGACAGAGAGTTCAAAGAGGCCGTAAAGCGGTATGGCCAGCACAAACATGGAGAAAGGGTCGCTGGGCGTGATGAGGGCGGCAAGGATAAGCACCACCACAAATGCATATTTCCGCCATTTCTTTAACTGCGATCGGTTAATAATGCCGATTGTAGAAAGGGCCAGGATCACCGACGGGAACTCAAAGAGAATGCCGATGAGGAACACCATGGAGGTGAAAAGGGACATGTATGAGCTCAGGGAGATGGTGTTCACGATTGCATCGCTCACGGAGAAGTTCACAAAGAACACAAGGCACACCGGGAGCACCACAAAGTATCCCACCGCCACTCCAAGGTAGAATAGGGCCGATGACAGGGAGAAAGCCCTTCTCACAGCCTTTTTTTCATTCTCATACAGGGCAGGAGCCACAAACTTCCATATCTCCCACACCACAAAAGGAAACGCCACCACAAGGCCGCAGAGGACAGACACACGTAGGTACACGAAGAACTGGGCCGACAATTCTATGTTTATGAGTTCCATAGAGAAGTCCAGGCCCGGAAGCCTGTAAAGCGGGAAATCCGGCTGAGTGGGCCAGAGAACGGCGCGGAAAAGCGCCTTTGGGAAACAGAGGAATGCGGTAGAAGCCAGCAGAACACCAAGCACCGAGCGCCATATAGTGCCTCTCAGTGCCTCAAGGTGGTCCCAGAAGGACATTTCATTGTCCCCGGAGGCCACTTTATTCCTTGGTCTCCGGTTTGTCCTTGGAAGCAGAGTCTATCTCCTTCTCCACCTCATTCACCCCTTCCTTGAAGCTCTTTACGCCTTTTCCAAGGCCCTTCATAAGTTCGGGAATCTTCTTTCCGCCAAAAATGAGAAGGATTACAAGCACTATGGCTATTATCTCCCAATGACCTATAACAAGAGGAAGCATAGTAGTATTAGTTGTTTTGAGTGTATTTTTCAAAAAGGTCGCAGATCACCTCAGGGCATCTCACCGGGGTGAAAGTCTTCCTGTCCAGGAAGCCAAGGACCACCTCTCCTTCCGCGCACAGCACGCCGTCCTGATTCACAACTTCCTGGTGGATGCGCATCTTGGCCATAGGAACTTTATTTACCTCGGCCGATGCAGTAAGGATGTCCCCCATCCTTGCAGGATGCCTGAAATGGCATTCTACAGATACTATGGGAACAAGAACGCCAAGTTCTGCCTCGCACTTCTCAATGGGAAAACCCAGCTGGACCATCATCTCGTCGCGCGCCAGTTCAAAGTAGCGGATATAGTTGGAGTGATGGACAACGGCCATCTGGTCTGTCTCATAGTACCTTACGGGGAATGTAGTCTTGAAAACGGCCATACCTTCTAGTTGTTTTTGAGGGCCTCAATCTTTGCCTTGAGGCTTTCAATCTTTGAAAGGGAATCGGCCTCCTTCTTTCTCTCAACCTCAACCACGGCCGCAGGGGCGTTATTCACAAAACGCTCGTTGGAAAGCTTTGCGCGTACGCCTGCAAGGAACTTTTCCTGGTGTTCCAGTTCCTTCTGGGCCTTGTCCAGTTCCTCCTCAACGTTAATGAGACCTTCCATCTCCACCTGCATCTCTATGGTGCGTACCATAAAGCCAATGCCCTGGGACGTAAATGCGTCTACCACAGACACTTCTGCGTTTGCAAGTTTCTCCACTACAGGAATGACCTCCTGAGGGAATCCGGCGCCCTTGATATGGAGCTTCATGACCTCCTTGGGGGCAATGTTACGCTGGCTGCGTACGCCACGGACGCCATTCACTGCCTCCTGGGCAAGGGCAAAGTTCTCAAGGACTGCGGAGCTGAATGCGGCAGCCTTGGGAGTGGGAGCATACATGATGGTCTCCCCTTCCTTACGCTCTGCAATGTCCTGCCACAGTTCCTCCGTGATGAAGGGCATGACGGGATGGATGAGCTTCAGGAGGGCCTCAAAGAACTCAAGGGTGGCCTTCTTGGTTTCAGGGTCAATGGGCTTTCCGTATGCGGGCTTGATTGCCTCAAGATACCAGGAGCAGTAGTCGTCCCAGAATAACTTGTAAATGGTCATCAGGGCATCCGAGATGCGGAATTTGGAGTAATGGTCCTCTACGGCTGCAATTGTGTCGGAGAGTTTTGCGGCAAACCATTCTACCGCAAGGCGGGCCGATGCTCCCTGGGCTTCGGAGGCATCCACCTCCCAGCCTTTCACAAGACGGTAACTGTTCCATATCTTGTTGCAGAATGCGGCGCCCTGCTGGATCTGGGCTTCGTCGTAGAAGATGTCGTTGCCGGCGCTGGAGCAAAGGAGCATGCCTATTCTCACTGCATCGGCCCCGTATTTCTCAATTAGGTCAAGAGGGTTGGGGCTGTTGCCAAGGGTCTTTGACATCTTACGGCCGATCTTATCCCTCACGATACCCGTGAAGTACACGTTGGAGAAGGGCTCCCTTCCCATGAACTCCTCACCTGCCATGATCATGCGGGCCACCCAGAAGAAGATAATGTCCGGGCCTGTCACAAGGTCGTTGGTGGGATAGTAGTATGCAAGGTCCTTGTTGGGTTTATGGTCCGGATGGCCGGGCTTTTCAGGGTCAAATACCGAGATGGGCCAGAGCCAGGAACTGAACCAGGTGTCAAGCACGTCCTCGTCCTGCTTAAGGTCTGCCATAGTAAGGGCGGGGTTCTTTGCCTGAGCGGCCTTCAGGGCTGCCTCAGGGGTAGCTTCAACCACGTATGAGCCATCCGGCAGATAGTATGCGGGAATGCGCTGTCCCCACCACAGCTGACGGGAGATGCACCAGTCACGGGCGTTCTCCATCCAGTGACGGTAGGTATTCACATATTTCTCAGGGGTGAACTTGGTACGGCCGCTCTCAACGGTTTCAAGGGCGGTCTTTGCAAGATCCTCCATCCTGAGGAACCACTGCGCGCTGAGCTTGGGTTCAATGACGGCGTCCGTGCGCTCTGAATATCCCACGGGGCTGGTGTAATCCTCAACCTTCACAAGGTTTCCGGCCTCTTCCAGCATCTTCACTATCTTCTTACGGGCAACAAAACGGTCCTCGCCCACAAGGATCTGGGCTTTCTCGTTGAGTTTTCCGTGGTCGTCTATGATTTCCAGCACGGGGAGGTTATGCCTCAGGCCTATCTCGTAGTCATGGACATCATGGGCCGGGGTAACCTTCAGGCAACCGGTTCCAAAGTCCATCTCCACGTAATCGTCCTCAATGACGGGGATCTCACGGTTGATAAGAGGGATGAGAACCTTCTTCCCCTTGAGCCAGAAATGACGCTCGTCCTTGGGGTTCACGCATATGGCTGCATCGGCCATAATGGTCTCAGGACGCGTTGTGGCTATGATGAGGAACTTGTCAGTGGGATTTCCGTTTCCGTCTGAGATAAAGTACCTCAGGTGATAGAAATGGCTCTTGGTGTCCTTGTGGATTACTTCGTCGTCAGAGACGGCGGTAAGAGCCTCGGGGTCCCAGTTGACCATTCTTACGCCCTTGTAGATCCAGCCCTTATTGTAGAAATACACGAAGGTATTGATAACGGCCTCGCTAAGGGCGGGCTCCATGGTGAAGCGGGTGCGGTCCCAGTCGCAGGAGCAGCCAAGCTTACGAAGCTGCTGGAGGATGATTCCTCCGTGCTCCTCCTTCCACTCCCAGGCGTGCCTGAGGAACTCCTCACGGCCGATGTCCTCCTTATTGATACCCATTGCCTTAAGTTTTGCCACAACCTTTGATTCTGTGGCAATTGAGGCATGGTCCGTTCCCGGCACCCAGCAGGCGTTCTTGCCGTCCATACGGGCTTTGCGGATAAGGACGTCGTTGAGAGTATTGTTGAGCACGTGGCCCATATGGAGGATTCCCGTCACGTTGGGCGGCGGAATCACTATGGTATAAGGCTGTTTTTCATTAGGTTCACTGTGGAAGAACTTATGGTCCAGCCAATAGGCATACCACTTGTCCTCCACCTGTGCTGCGCTGTACTTTGCGGCAAGTTCTTTCATATCTTGTTTTCTGGTTTCTCTTCTTTCTTTCCCGGCTCCCTTCCCTACGTCATGCCCGACCTGATCGGGCATCTCATTTATCCTACAAAAATAGCGATTTTTTCCGTGGATTACAAGTGGAAGAGTTATCTATCTTTGACACATCATCATACTCTCTGCAGCCGCCGCTTAAAACCCAAAACGCAAAGAAGGATTATTCCTTATTATTTTATATTTTTGTAACCTCAATGTCTGTCAAGAGGTTACATATCCTTTCACTCCTGCTGCTGACAGCTCTGCTGTCGGCCTCTCCCTCGCAGGCTCAGGAGACTCTGAAGGCCTCGAGGATAGAAGCCAAAGGAGCGCGGCGGTATCTCCCCTCCCTTGGTCTTCCACGAAGGGCCGACGGCGGCATTGACAGGCTCATCAGATATGACATCCCGATATGGACAGGAAGGGAGGATGTAAAAGCCACACCCAACTGGAATATGTGTGAGCTTAGACCGGGGAGTATGATTCCGGCAGGTGTCCCAGGAGAGGTCGCGGAAATCTGTCTGCAGTGGCTCTCGGAGAGTCCCAAGGGCAGACTCTCTGTCGTTTTCGGGCCTTTATGGAGGGGTACTTACGTGGCGCTTTGCAGGAAATCAACCAAGAGTCTTGGCTGGAAATCCATCAGCTTCCTCATCCCGGAAGGGGGAGTTGTCAAGGGCATCAGCATCTACCGCTACTCAATGAGTGTCAACCGGCTGGAGCATATGACGGGATATGATTTCTTCCCTGAACTCCCTTCGCATCTTCAGGAGATTGTAGAAGAGATGACATCATCGGAGCTGCTCTCCCCTGTCCAGGAGTTCGACATCCCTGAGGCCGAGGGCGTGGAGCAGGAACGGGACTGGGATATGGAAGAGGACTATAGGGAGATGGGGTAAACTAGCCCATGCTTACAAAAACGCCTGCAGATGCTCCCAGACCCTCTGGACCGGGAAGCCCACTACGTTGAAATAGGAGCCCTCTATGCGGGTGATGCCAATGTGGCCGATCCACTCCTGGATGGCGTAGGCCCCGGCTTTGTCAAATGGTTTGTAAGTTTCTATGTAATAGGAGATTTCTTCTTCTGAAAGAGGCTTGAACCAGACCTCCGTTGTGGCCGTGAAGGTGTCCTTCAGGGCATTGGAGCGGATGGTGACGGCGGTGGTTACGTGGTGCTTCCGGCCGGAAAGGTCACGGAGCATACGGGCGGCATCCGCTGCATCCTTAGGTTTACCAAGAATTTCCCCGGGACGGCCGCCCTCCGGAGGTAGGATAACCATGGTGTCGGCGGTGATGAGGATTTCATCATCCTCAAGGGGCCGATGGAACCCCGCAGACTTCCCTTCAGACATCAGGACGGGCACTTCCTCGGCGGGGGTATCAGGCCTAAAGTATTCCTTGAAGTTATTTCCTGTATCTACCGTAAAATCAATGTCTAAACCCTTAAGCAGCTCCCGCCTTCTGGGGGAGCCGCTTCCAAGGATTATACGCTTGCCGTGAAGGTCCATTTCCTAGAACAGTTTCTTGTAAGTTCGGGCGTTGAACTCCCATTTGCCCTGCTCCCTGAGAGTCCTTTCAATGGCCTCCCTGAGGCATCCCCTGCCGCCGGGACGTGAGGTAATGTAATCGGCAACGGCCTTAACCTCATCCACGGCATCCGAAGGGCATACTCCGCAGCCGCTCAACTGCATACAGTCTATATCCGGGACATCGTCTCCAAAGTACATAATCTCCGAAGGGTCCAGGCCATAACGCTGAGCAAACTGCCCAAACTGCTCCCTCTTGTCACGGCAGTGAAGGAATACGTCTTCCGGCTTTACTCCGCTTGTAATCATACGTTTACGGATGCTCTCGGAACTGCCGCCGGTAATAACCGCAACGGGATAGCCGTTCATTACGGCCATCCTTATGGCAAAGCCGTCCTTTGCGTCGTAGGTGCGAAGAAGGTCACCGTCACTGAAGCAGAACACGCCGCCGTCAGTGGCCACCCCGTCTATGTCAAAGGCAAATGCCTTGATATTTGATAAATCCATACTAGTTCTTGCCGCCGCCGAAGGGACCGAAATCGGCCAGATTGAAGGTGCCGCCGCCCTGCTGGGGGCCCTTGCCGCCAAGATCAATCACGCCAAACTGGGCCTCATACTTTGAGACATTGTCAAAGAGGGCGTTCATAAGACGTTTTGCGTGCTCCGGAGTCATGATGATGCGGTCACTCACCATGGCTTTGGGAAGGCCGGGAAGAGTGGTTGCAAAATCCAGGACAAACTCACTGCGTGAATGGGATATGATTGCAAGGTTTGAATATGACACCTTTGTGGTCTGGGGATTAAGCTCTATGCTAAGCTGATTCTGGGGTTTGGGTTGGTTGTTATCCATATCTGAAAAATTTATGCAAAGATAGTAAAAAAAGGGCAATCACTTAACTCCACGCCACTCTATGAAGTCACGGATGGCCGACTCTACAGGAGTTAGCGTATATCCCAGTTCACGGCGGGCGCGGGAGCAGTCATACCACTCCCTATACACCAGTTGACGGACGTTGTGAGGATAGATATCAGTCCTTATTCCAAGGAACTTAAGGGCGGCGCCTATCCAGCCAAGGACATCGGCCACCCAGTCCGGAAGGGCGATACAAAGTTGCCGATACCCTCCAACACCAGCCTGAATGCGGAAGAACTCCTTCAGGGAGATGCATTCACCGGTGAGAAGGTACCTGCCCTCACCGCGGTCCAGGGCATTGACAATAGCTGTAGCTGCATCCCTCACGTGAAGTATGGACTTTGCGCCGCGGGTAACAAAAACAAGGGGCTTTTTCCATCCAAGAAGCACCATCCGGCCGGATGAAGGCTTTGAGTCATACGCCCCCAGCATAAAGCCGGGATTCACAATGACTATGCGCAGTGAAGGGTGCTCAGAGGCATAAGCAAGGAGCACGTCCTCCCCTGCCTTCTTGCTTATGGCATAAAGAGACTTGTCATAAGGGGGGCCAAAGGGGGCCGATTCATCAGAAGGCCGCTCTGATGTACCTGTAACAATGGTATTTGCCGTGCTGGTATGCACAAGAACCTTGACTCCGGATAGTGTTGCCACATCACACAGCATTGCCGGAAGGTCCCTGTTCACGGGAAGGAAATCCTCCAGAGACGGGAGTTTCATATCGGTTGTCCCGGCGCAGTTGATTATGGCATCACAGCCACCCGCCGCCTTCAGAAGGTCATCCCGGGAGAGGATGCTCCCCTTCACGACTTCCACCCCGGGCACATCAAGCGCGGAACGAACCAGCGCGCGTACAGCAATTCCCCTCTCCAGAAGCACCTGGAGGACGTTTCGGCCCAGAAGGCCGGTCGCGCCAAGAAGGAGGACCATCGTCAGTGTACCTTATGAGTGTGATGTGAGAAAAGCCGCTGTGGAATTTCCATGGCAAGGATGATCCCAAGGACTATTGAAACTGCTACTTTTATGGCCATAAAGCCGCTTCCGACAGCCAGAAGGAGGTCCCCGGATGTGAGATAATATGAGAACCAGAAAATGCCGGCGCCGGGAACCAGGGTAAAGATACCGCAAATGATGAATATCTGGGCCGGGCAGCGGGTAGGAACCGCGCTGAAACGTGACAGCAGGGACACCATAAGAGCCGCAAACATAGCGGAAACAGGGGCTCCCACGCCAAGTATCCTGAATGCCACAAGATACGTGAGCCAGCCAATTACGCCAATGGCGCCTGCCGTAAGATACTGCGGCCTGTCTATTCCGTAAAGCACAGCAAAACCAACGGTTCCAATGAATGAGGCAATTGCCTGCGCCAGATAACTCTGAGTCTGAGGATTAGGCTCATAACCGGTAAGTTTAAGCATACCGCCAAAGACGGCTCCGTCCAGAAGGAAGGCTGCCGCAACGCCCATGGCTATGCAGAAAAAGCCCAGCATAGCGTCCGTCATTCGGGTTATGCCCGCAAGGTAGTCTGAATTTGCCAGGTCCCGCACGCCGTTAGTGAAAGGCACCCCGGGAATAAGCGGCATCACTGCGCCTATGATGATATTGCTGAGGCATATGCCGATACCCGCTCTCCAGCAAAGGATGGAGACCAGAGTCACAAGAAGGGCGTTGCAGATTCCGCCAACAATCTTTGAGAGGTACCTGGAACTCACAAAGGACATGAAGAGAAAAAGGATGGCCCCGGCAATACCTGCCGCAGTGCAGTCCAGGAAACCGCCACCAAACACTGCAGAAAAGCCCGCTGCGCTGAAGGTTGTAGCCACAAACTGCTCCCAGAAGGGCTTTGCGGGCATATTCTTGATACGGGCAATCCTTTCCTTAGCCTCTTGAAGAGTGCATTTTCCGGCCGATATATCATAGCTCAGCCGGTTCACGGCAGTCACCTTGCAAAGCTGGACGCTCCTGATGGGGATGAACGCAACGTTTGCATAAGTGGAAGCCTGGCCGCCGGATTTGGAAACTTTCTCTGCCTGACCTGTTGTGAAAATGCCGTTGGAGAGCACGAAGAAATTGCTGGAGCTCACGCCAAAATGCGTGGCGATCCTTCCCATGATATCCTCTACGCGGGAAATCTCCGCGCCGTTCTCAAGAAGAATGTGCCCGGCTTCGGAGGCAACCTCCAGAACTTCAGCAAAATCAGGCTTTTCCATTAAAGTTTACCTTGTTCTCCAAGGTGGGAATCCTTGAATCCGATGAAATACAGAACGCCGTCCAGGCCTATTGTGCTGATGCTCTGGCGGGCGCTTTCCTTCACGCGCGGCTTTGCGTGGAAGGCAATTCCAAGGCCTGCCTCATTGAGCATAGGGAGGTCATTGGCGCCGTCTCCAACGGCAATTGTCTGGGCAAGGTTCACGTGCTCCGTCTGGGCGATCAGCTTAAGTAGATCGGCCTTCCTGCGGCCGTCTACAACCTCTCCAAGATACCTTCCGGTGAGTTTTCCGTCCTCCCCTATCTCAAGTTCATTTGCGTAAACGTAGTCTATGCCGTACTTCCTCTGGAGGTACTCTCCAAAGAAGGTGAAACCGCCGCTGAGGATAGCAATCTTGTAGCCGCAGGTCTTGAGGACGGACATAAGGCGGTCTGTGCCTTCAGTTATGGGAAGATGCTCTGCAATATCCTGCATCACAGACACATCCAGGCCCTTAAGCAGGGCAACCCTCTCCGTGAAACTCTCCTTGAAATCTATCTCACCGCGCATTGCGCGCTCAGTGATTGCGGCCACTTTGTCATAAACGCCATGACGCCTTGCAAGTTCATCTATACACTCTGCCTGGATGAGGGTGGAATCCATATCAAAACAGATGAGGCGGCGCATACGGCGGTACATGTCGTCCTTCTGGAAAGAGAAGTCCATCCCCGCCTCGGAGCTCATTGTCATAAGGTCCTTCTGCATGGCGCTCTTGTCATCGGCCGATAAAAAGCCGCGGACGGAGAACTCCACGCACGCGCGTACGTTGTGCTCAGGATGCATTATGCTCATACGGCCCGTGAGGCGCTTGATGGCGTCTATGTTAAGCCCGTAACGGCTTATAACGTCAGTTGCAGCCTGAATCTGGGCGGCGCTGAGGCTTCGGCCGATAATGGTAAGGATGTAGCGGTTACGTCCCTGGCGGCCGGCCCAGGCCTCGTAGTCGTCGTCGGAGATGGGAGCAAAGCCAATGCTTATATTCCCAAGTTCGGTGGTCTTGAAAAGGAGATCCTTCATCACCTGGCCGGAGTGGGGTTCGTCTATCCTTATGAGGATACCCATAGAAAGGGTGTTGTGAATCACGGCCTGGCCAAGGTCCAGGATCTGGGCGTCGTACTTTGCCAGGATGGCCATTATCTCCGCGGTAAGCCCTACGCGGTCCTTACCGGAAATCCTTATTAATATCTGTTCTTGCTTCATATCTATTGCGTCATTCCCGGCTTGACCGGGAATCTAAAAAATATTTATGCAAATGTACGGAAAAATCCGTATTTTTGTAAGTTAAAACTTGAAAATGGGCTTACTGATATTATATCTCCTTCTCACAATGGGCATTTCGTTCCTGTGCTCGCTGCTGGAATCCGTGCTTATGTCCACTCCTATCTCCTACATCACAATGAAGGAAGACGAAGGAGACAAGAATGCAGCCCTCTTTATGAAATTCAAGCAGGACCCTGACCGCCCCCTGTCGGCCATCCTGTCCCTCAATACCATTGCAAACACCCTTGGCGCCGCGGCGGTGGGCCACCAGGCCACCCTCCTCACCGGAGACCACTGGTTCGGGATAATATCGGCCATAATGACCATCCTCATCCTGGTCTTCTCAGAGATTGTCCCTAAAACCATAGGCACATCCCACTGGAAAGACCTCCTCTGGCTCTCCCGCGTTATGAACTTCCTGGTGTATCTCCTCTTCCCCATCGTGTGGCTCATTGACAAGCTCCATAACACAATTTCAGATGAGGATCCGGACCTTGGCATTTCCAGGGAGGAAGTATCGGCAATGGCAAATATGGGAGAGGAAGAAGGCGTCCTGGATAACAGTGAGAACAAGGTCATCCAGAACATCATAAAGCTTGACGACATTAAGGCCTATGACGTCATGACGCCCCGCGTTGTGGCCGCCATAGCCCCTGAATCAATGACTCTCAAGGAGTTCTACAAGCAGGAAGAGCTCTCCCATAACTCCCGCATCCCCGTATACTCAGACTCCCCTGAATTCATCACTGGATATATCCTCAGGTACGACGCCCTTGAGAATCTTGCAGAGGACAAGTTTGATATGCGCCTTAAAACCATCAAGCGCAAGATTGCGGCCTTCCACGAGGAAACAACGGTGAGTGACATCTGGGAAAGCCTCCTCAAGACCAAGGACCAGATTGCCTGCATTATTGACGACTACGGCTGCTTCCAGGGCATCATCACGCTGGAGGACATCATGGAAACCATCCTTGGAATGGAGATCATCGACGAGAACGACACTATCACAGATATGCAGCAGTATGCACGTGAGCGCTGGCTCAAGCGCAAGAACCAGTACAAGCAGATAGTGCTTCCGGAAGAGGATGATGAGTAGGAGGATCTTTTTCAACCCTATAACCGGTCTTTTTTTCCGCATCAAAGCAAGGCCCAAACGCAAAGCCCCGGTGAATGCTGAGGTTGAGCGTCTTCGGGCTCAGGCCAAGGAAGAACTCCCACCCCGTCTTGCACAGCTTGCCGCAATTCACGGATTCAAGTACAACAAGGTATTCATAAAGAACAATCTGAGCAACTGGGGCAGTTGCTCCTCCCTTAAGAATATCAATTTGAATTTACGGCTTGTGACCCTGCCTCAGGAACTTCAGGACTACGTAATGCTCCATGAGCTCTGTCACCTGAAGTACCTTAACCACGGCCCTCAGTTTCATGCCCTTTTGGAGTCCGTCTGTCCCGGACACAGGGAACTTGCCCGCCGGATGAAGGAATACAGAATCAAATGAAAACGGTTGCAATCATAGGAGCCGGAGCTGCGGGGTGCTTTTGCGCCGCGGAGCTGAGGCGTTGCGCTCCGGATTTGTCCGTAACGGTGTTTGAAGCCAGCTCAAGGCCGATGGCAAAGCTTGCAATAACCGGCGGCGGCAGGTGCAACCTCACAAATGACTTTGAGGGCATACGTTCCCTCTCCGATGCCTACCCCCGCGGGGAACGCGTTATGAAACGTGCCCTGAAGGCATTTTCCAATGAGGACACCATCCGCTGGTTCACGGAACGCGGCGTCCCCTGCACCCTTCAGGAAGACCACTGCTGGTTCCCATGCAGCCAGGACGCAATGGACATTGTCCGCTGCCTTCTCCGCGCTATGGACGGGGCCGATATCCGGGTTGGTACTCCAGTCAAAGAGATTACCGGTCAAGCCGGCAATGACGTCACCCCCGACGTGATCGGGGGTCTGAAAGTAAACGGAGATAGTTTTGACTACGTTGTCGTCACAACCGGAGGAATGAGCAGAGGGACCTCAATGTTTGAAGGCCTGGACCTTGAGATAGTGCCTCCTGTCCCCTCCCTTTTCACGCTGAATATCCCGGACAAGAGCCTCACAACCCTTATGGGCCTTGTGGTGGACGCATCCATAAGTATTCCAGGGACAGCGTTCAAGGCCTCAGGTCCCCTACTCATAACGGACTGGGGAGTCAGCGGCCCGGCAACGCTGAAACTCTCATCATACGCGGCCCGTTACCTTGCAGAGCATCAGTACAAAGCCACGGTGGCCATAAACTGGCTGGACAGAAATGAGAATGAGGTGCGTGAAATGCTCCGAGAATCGGCCTTGGAGAACCCCCAGAAGCAGATTTCCAACACTCCCCTCCTTCAGCAGAGGCTTTGGGAGCATCTCATCTCCAAGGCTGGCCTGAGGCCGGATATACGCTGGGCGGAACTTGGATCCAAGGGGCTCAACCGCCTTACCGCCGCCCTTACCCAGGACTCCTACCCCGTTTCCGGAAAGGGAAAATTCAAGGAGGAGTTTGTTACGGCGGGTGGTATCGGCCTTTCAAACATAGACCTAAGCACCCTTGAGAGCAAGAAGTACCCCGGGCTTTTCTTTGCCGGAGAGGTCCTTGACATAGACGCAATAACGGGCGGATTCAACCTCCAGGCCGCCTGGAGCACCGGTTATGTATGCGCCCGCAGCATTCTGAAAAGTTTTTCGTATATTTGAGCATGGATAATACAACGGCAATCATAATTATCATAACGCTGGCAGCGGTAGTCCTTACCGCCGTAATCACATACCTCATCATGCACGCCCATGAGGTTAAGGCGTGCAATGTCCTTGAGAATGACCTTATCCAGGCAAAAGCAGCTCTGGAGAACGCAGAAAAACTCAGGGAACTGCAGCAGGAGTCCTTTGACAGCCAGTTGGAACTTGTGAAAAGCCAACTCACCGCAGAAACGGAACAGCTACTGAAACAGCGTGAGGAAGCCCTCCAGAAAAAGGCGGAGGAAACCTTCAAGGCCCTTGCAGGGCCCCTTGGCCAGAATCTGAAGGCGATGCAGGAGAGTTTCGAGGCCCAGAAGCGCTCCCAGAGTGAGGGCACCGCAACCCTCAAAACCGCCGTAGAGCAGGCCGTGAAGCACCTTCAGGACCAGACCCAGGCAATTGGCACCAAGGCCGATAACCTTGCCCAGGCCCTCAAGGGCCAGAACAAGATGACGGGTACATGGGGTGAAATGATCCTCTACAATATCCTTGTCAACGAGGGTATGGAGGAAGGCCGTGACTTTGACCGTGAGGAAACCCTCCGTGACGCGCAGGGGTCCATTGTCCTCAACGAGGACAGCGGCAAGCGCATGAGGCCGGACTATATCCTCCATTACCCGGACCGCACGGAGGTTATCATAGACGCAAAAACCTCAATGGAAGCGCTCTCAGACTGGTATTCGGCCCAGGATCCGGCCCTGAAGGAAGACGCGGCCCGCCGCAATCTCCAGGCCATCCGCGCCCAAATCAAGAGCCTCTCCACCAAGCGTTATCAGGATTACATCAGGGACGGCTACAAAACCCTTGACTACGTAATAATGTTCATCCCCAACTACGGAGCCCTCCAACTTGCCAAAACCCTTGTTCCCGGCATCTTCCAGGAGGCCTACCAGCAGGGCGTCCTCCTCACAACTGAAGAGACCCTTATGCCCTTCCTCAGGATGATACGCGTTGCCTGGACCAACTACGAGCAGGCCCGCAACCAGGAGAAGATCATCAAGGCCGCCCAGGCCATGATAGACCGTGTGGCCGATTTCGCCAGCGCACATGCAGCCATGGGTGCCAAGCTCAAGGCGGCTCAGGATGAATATGACAGAGTATCGGCCAAAATCTCAGATTCAGGCCAGTCCATACTTGTTAGCGCCCATCAGCTCCTAAAGCTTGGCGTTCCCAAAAACCCAAAGAAACCGCTTCCGGAGATAGATTAAGAAGCAATAACGGCCTTAGCCAGGGCCTCTAAAGCAGATTCATCGGCCGGAGTCATTACGCTCTTGATGGTGACAAGGTCACCAACCAGGGTGATGTCCTTCATTGCACCGAACATTTCCTTCATCACGCGGCCGGCGGTGGGTGCCCAGGTGCCGTTTTCTATGAGGCCCACGCGGCGTTTCTGCCAGCCTTTCATCTGGAGCGAGTGAAGGAAATCATACGCGGGTGTGAAGAGCCCGGCGTCATAACTTGCGGCAGCCATGACAAGCGTTCCGTAGCGGAAAGCATCCTCTATGGCCTCAGCTCGGTCGTCGCGGGTGAGGTCTGTGAGAACTACCTTGGGGCAGCCTTGCGCCTTCAGAAGCTGTGCAAAATGCTCTGCCACTGCCTTAGTGCCGCCGTGGATGGATGCATAGGCCACCATAACGCCCTCCGACTCAACATCGTAGGCACTCCATATCTTATATAGATTAAGGTATTGCGTCAGGTCATTTCTCATAAGAGGACCATGGAGCGGAGCAATCAGCTTCACTGCGGGAAGTTTCTTAAGAAGGGCCGACACCTGCGGGCCATATTTGCCGCAGATGTTGAAATAGTAGCGGCGGGCTTCGCAGGCCCAGTCGTCTTCATCGGCCCAGAAAGCAGTCTTGGAGATAGCTCCGAACTTACCAAAGGCATCTGCGCTGAAAAGCGTGCCTGTAGTATCCTCAAAGGTCACCATTACCTCCGGCCAGTGCACCATGGGGGCGGTGAAAAAGCGAAGGGATTTCACGCCAAGGTCAAGGGTGTCCCCTTCCTTCACTGCCTGAGTCTTGAAGCTTTTTCCGGGATTGAACTGGCCCAGGAACTTTATTGCCATTGCGGTTGCAACAATTGTGATGTCCGGATAACGCTGCGTAAGAAGGCCGATAGCCCCGGAGTGGTCAGGCTCCATATGGTTCACTATGAGGTAATCAGGCTTCCTGCCCTGAAGGGCCTCCCCGAGGCCTTCCAGCCAAACTTCGGCCTTACGGGCATCAACTGTGTCCAAAATTGCCACCTTATCATCCAGGATAAGGTAGGAATTGTAAGACATTCCCTCCGGGATAACATACTGACTCTCAAAAAGGTCCAGGTCCAGATCATCTACGCCGATATAGCGGATACCGCTTGCTATTTCTTTCATAAAATGTGATTCTAACTCATACAAAGATACGAAAAAAATGCGTACATTGCGGGAAATTACACGCGTATGTGGGAAGATATAAAAAAGAGAATTCGTCAGTACACTTATATATATGACCAGATAGACACTGATTCCGCAGCAGAGAGAATCAAATCCTCCATCTGGTTCAAGGGGCCCAACGCCTGGATCCTTGCCTTCGCCATTGTACTTGCTTCCGTTGGCCTAAATGTCAACTCTACGGCCGTAATCATCGGCGCAATGCTTGTGTCCCCCCTTATGGGCCCTATCATCGGCACCGGCCTTGCCCTTGGCACAAATGACACGGACCTCCTTAAATCGGCCGTAAAGAACCTCCTGGTGATGGTGGGCATATCCCTTCTGGCTTCAACGGTGTTTTTCCTTCTGTCCCCGCTGTCCCTTGTGAATCCCACGGAGCTTGAGGCCCGCACCTCCCCCACCATCTACGACGTCCTCATAGCCCTTTTCGGCGGCCTTGCCGGCATCCTTGAAAACAGCCGCAAGGAACGCGGGACCGTGCTTTCCGGCGTAGCAATTGCCACGGCCCTCATGCCGCCGCTTTGCACTGCAGGATACGGCCTGGCGCACCTTGACATGCATTTCTTCTTTGGCGCAATGTACCTGTTTGTCATCAACAGCGTATTCATTGCCCTGGCAACTTTCCTGATGGTGAAATACCTCCGTTTCCGCACGGTTACCGGAATATCGGCAGAAGTTTCCGTCAAGAGAAACCGCATTATGTCCATAGTGCTGGCAATTGTTATCATCCCCAGCCTCTGGACAGCTTTCAGGCTTGTGGCCCAGAATAATTTCGAGAGAAATGTGCACGACTTCGTGGAAGAAAACCGCCTGGTGGGCCGTTCATACCTTTATGACTATAAGATTGAGGGCCGCTCCGTTAATTTTGATTTCACGGGAGAAGCCCTTACGGATAGTTTAAAGGCCCATTTTTTCGCCCGTGCCGCAGAGTACGACATAAAGCAGAAGAACATCACTCTC
>JAFZOU010000053.1 GCA_017550525.1 Bacteroidales bacterium | reverse complement strand
GGATACTCCTGCACATATGCAACCAACAACACCGTTCTGTATATGTGCACCCAGGACAACACCGTGGGTTGGAACCACCTTGAGGGTTCTTACACGCTCACCGTTATCCTGAACCAGCAGCCCATTGACCTATGGGCCATGGTGTTCAAAGGCAATCTCCGGGACACCGAATTTTCCCGCGGAATATAAATTTTTGAAAAAAATTGTTGGGAATTCAAAAAAAGAACTTATCTTTGCAGTCCCAAATAATTGCGGATGTGGTGAAATGGTAGACACGCCACTTTGAGGGGGTGGTGGGCATTAGCCCGTGTAAGTTCGACTCTTATCATCCGCACGGAAAAAAGACCAGCTGAAAAGCCGGTCTTTTTTTTATTTATTCACCAGCTGGTCAAACTTTGCGAGGCGGTTGGTTATGTAGTCCTTGACGCGCTTCACTTCTCCGGAATAGGAGCCCTCGATGCGGGGATTCTGATGCACCCACTCGTTCATTATGGGCCAGCGTTTGAAATTGAGCTGCTGGGATTCCTCAAGGAGTGAGGCGGTTTTGTCTACGTAGGCGTTAAGGTCCCCGAGGGAGCCCTTGCTCTGAGCCCATATGGCCTTCAGGCGGGTGCGAGCCGCAGGATCCTCCTTCACTATGCGGGTTACCATATTCCTTACGGCATCCGAGGGAACGGAGCCCTTGGTGCAGTAGATGTAGTCGTTAATGTTGTTGATGGGATAGGTGCGTCCGTCGTTCTCAAACGCAAGGTCATAGTCCCAGCAGGGGCCGGTGAAGAGCACTCCGCTTCCGGAGTCCTTGTACATATATGTGCTCCAGTAGGTGTCCGTGTTGCCGCAGAACTCTCCCACAATGAAGTTCTTGAGGAAGGAATCAACGTCCAGATACTTCCTGTAGCCGTTTGTGGCATCCTTGAAATTGGATCCGAAAAGGGCCGATTCCATCTGGCCGAAGTAGTTCTGGATGAAGGTCCTCTGGGCCGATGTAATCTTATCGGCATCAGGATAATGGACAGTGACGGGGATTCCTCTGGAAGAGTTGAAATTCACATCCTCCGTATAGTTGTACGCGTCGATCTCTATAAGGTATCCGCCCTTTGCGGGGACTCTCTGACCATCCACCTCAACCTGGTCGCATAGCTGGTAGCAGCCCTCGTACTCCCCGTTCAGGATAACGTCTACGGGGGTGCAGAAAGGGGTGTAGGCCATGCCAACCCTACGGCTCACCTCAAAGGCCAGGATGTTACGCATGAGGGTTTTGTCACCGTAGTTGTTTATGAGGGTCCACGTCCGGTCTTTGGCGGGAGCGCCAAGGGGGCTCTGTTTATCGGCAAACTTTATCTTGTAAGGCTTCTTGGGGAAATCCCAACTGGCGTTGCCGCGGCCCCTGATTTCAGTTTCTGCAGCAGAAAGAAGGCTCTTTCCGGCCTCCGAGACTATGTACACGTTGGACTTGATGTACACTTCCTTGGAGGTGATGTCCTTTGCTCCGGCGGTGTTTATTACTATGGTGGGAAGGTTGGTGAGCTGGTACAAATGGGTATCGTTTCCGTGACCCTCCCAGCCGTAGAATTCCAGTTCTGAAAGGTTGCAGCGGGCATCATGGGGACCCACATAGCGGACATACCTTACTCCGCGGGAGAAGTTGATGTCAATGTACGACATCTGGCGCGCTATTCCCTTCTGCTTTATGATTGCAAGGGGAAGGGCGTCTGAGAAATCCGGCTGGTTGGCACCTTCAATGAGGGCAAGTTCCACGCGGCCCTCCTGGGAAACGCGCGGGGAATACCCTACCTTTGTGATGACGTGCGTTGTTCCAAGGTCAAGACCCACCCAGGTGCGGCTGCGGTCATAAGAGGCAAAGAAGGTGTCGTAGTTTCCGTCAAAGACGTTTTCACGGGTATTGACGGTTGTACTGGACTGGCCTGTATCATAATTTACGCTCAGGGATGTGCCGATAACCGTGCCGCTTAGCTTTCCCTCTTCCCCGGGGACTTCGGGTTCGTCCGGCTCATCCGGGGTATCCGGCTCGTCCGGTTCATCCGGGGTATCCGGTTTGTCAGGTGTGCCCGGTGTATCCGGCGTGCCCGGCTTGTCTGGCTTAGGGTCCTCCTTCTTGGGCTCTTCCGGCTTGGGCGGAATGATGCTCTCAGGCTGGCAGCACCAGAGAAAAAGGACAGACAGTATGAGCCACAGTTTTTTCACGGCACAAAGATAGTGATTAAATCAATATGTCCTCTACCTTGAGCTTTGGCACAAAATGGGCTCCGCCCTTGCGGTAATAGTCAAGGGAGTCTCCGGGCTTTGCGTCTGCGAAGAAAATGCTCTCAGAAGGCTTTCCAAGGCCGATAACAGCGATTGGCTTCAGCGGAAGATCCAACGTCTTCTGGAGGTCGTCGGCCCGGAAATTCAGGATAAAGATGCCTCCGAGGCCAGCCTCGACCGCCTTCAGAAGGATACTCTGCGCGGCAATTCCAAGGTCAATGTCCACCACCTTCCCTTCCGGCGCCGTTGAGCACACCACAATATAGGCCGATGGCTCCTCCCCCGGATGCGGCAGATGCTCCTCCGGAAGCGCCGCACCAAGTTTCACAAGGGGGTGGACCCTGGCAGCCTCCTCACCGCACACAAGGCGGTAGCGGAGCGGCTGGGCGTTCATCCCGGAACCAACCCAGCGGGTCACTTCAAGGAGCCTCAAGAGGTCCTCGCGGGTTATCGGCCTTGAAGCGTCATATCCGCGGTAACTGCGGTTCTTCTTAAGGAGAGAATCCAGCGAGGGGTGCGGCCTAACTGCCTTGGGCCTTCCCTCCCGTATCTCCTGTTCCCTTTTTTCCAAGTAATTGTCTGCCATAGGGTACAAAGATACAAAAATTCCCCGTTACAGCCTTCCCCCAGCTATTGGTACTGGCCACGTACGTTTAATGCCGATTATGCTCCTGGTGAGTACCTTCCGGTACTGTACGTGTGCATTTTATGCCCAAAGTGTACTCCGTCAGTACCCGCCAGCCCTAAAGCAGGGCGGCAGTGCGGGCGGCAAGGCGGGCATTGTTAAGGACCAGCTGGATGTTGGAATCCAGGGAGTCTCCGCCGGTGATGTCTTTTATGCGGGCAAGAAGGAAAGGGGTTGTGTCCTTACCTTTGATTCCTTTTTCCCTGCACTCTGCTATGGCCTGGTCTATGGCGGCATTGATGCGGTCCGGGTCCATAGAGTACTCTTCTGGGATAGGGTTTGTCACCAGCATACCGCCTCTGAGACCCATTTCCATCTTGGCACGGAAGGCAGCGGCCAGTTCCTCCGGCGTATCTATCCTGTAGTCCACCTTGAAGCCGCTTTTACGGGTGTAGAATGCGGGGAGTTCATCCGTGCCGTAGCCGATGACGGGGACACCCTTGGTTTCCAGATACTCCAGGGTGAGGCCAAGGTCCAGGATGCTCTTGGCTCCGGCGCAGATGACCATGACGGGGGTCATGGCCAGTTCTTCAAGATCGGCCGATATATCCATTGTGGTCTCGGCGCCCCTGTGCACGCCGCCTATTCCGCCAGTTGCGAAGACCTTTATCCCGGCAAGATGCGCGATTATCATAGTGGTGGTGACTGTGGTGGCGCCGTCCTCTCCCCTTGCCACAAGGACGGGGAGGTCCCGGCGGGAGGCTTTGGTGACGGCGCGGCCTTTCTTCCCAAGATACTCTATTTCAGCGGGGGTGAGCCCTGCCTTGAGGCGGCCGCCGATGACCGCGATTGTGGCAGGGACGGCCCCGTTTTCATGTATGGTCTTCTCCACCATCAGGGCAGTCTCAACATTCTGGGGATAGGGCATCCCGTGTGATATGATGGTTGATTCCAGCGCCACTACGGGCTTCCCCGCGGCAAGGGCCTCGGCTACTTCCGGGGACAGGTCCAGGTACTTGTTCATATAGTGATACTTTTAATTTCATTACTCACGGCATCGGGGCTCTCAACAGCACATCGGGCGCATTCAAGGCCCCATCGGGCCGATTCCTCCACGGACGCTCCGGGCCCGGCGTGCACAATTCCCGCAAGGAGGGCATCCCCGCCTCCGGTGACGTTCCTGACTATGCAGGGAAGGGCCGGGAACTCATACAGGCGCCCGCTCTCCTCAACCCTCAGGCCTTCTGCGCCGGCACTTACAT
>JAFZOU010000052.1 GCA_017550525.1 Bacteroidales bacterium | reverse complement strand
CCCTGCGGCAGCGGCCTAAAATATAAGAACTGTCATGGAAAGGGAATCGCTTAGGATTCCCTTTTTTTTGGCCTGTTGATAAGTGATGTTGATAACTTTTTGCGGGAAATTGTGAGTCCCCCGTTGTTTTAAAAATTTTTAATATCTATCTTTGTCTGGTCATAATAGGCCTGAGGGGTAAGGAAATCATTACACAAACCTTATTATATTTATGACAAATTCTCAGCAAGCCATCTACGACGCCCGTACTCTCGGTAGGGGCAAGATGCTAACCCTCGGTCTCCAGCACATGTTCGCCATGTTCGGAGCCACGGTTCTGGTTCCCGTCATCACGGGTCTTTCCATGAGTGCCACCCTGCTGTTCGCAGGACTTGGTACCCTCATCTTCCACCTTCTTACCAAAATGCGGGTGCCGGCGTTTCTGGGATCGTCCTTCGCTTTCCTTGGTGGCTACGCTGCAGTAGTCTCAATGGGAGCACAGGAGGGCCTCTCGGCCGCTGAATCTTTACCTTATGCCTGCATCGGAGTATTCTCTGCAGGCATTATTTATTTTGTGCTGGCCGGCCTTATCTCCGCTTTCGGTGCAAAGAAGGTGATGCGTTTCTTCCCGCCCATCGTGACAGGTCCCATCATCATCGCTATCGGCCTTACCCTGAGCGGCAGCGCAATCCAGAACTGCAATTCCAACTGGTGGATCGCCCTCCTTGCAATTGCCATCATCGTTGTGTGCAATATCTGGGGTAAGGGCATGATAAGGATCATCCCTATCCTCCTGGGCGTGCTGGGCTCATACCTTGTTGCCGCATGCTTTGGCCAGTGCGATTTCTCCGCCGTGAAGGATGCCGCCTGGTTCGGCGCTCCTTTCCAGTGGGAGAACACCGCCTTCCACGTATTCCAGAATCCCAGCTGGGGCCTTATCGTGAGCGCAATCATTGCTATTGTCCCTATTTCCCTTGCAACTATGATGGAGCATATCGGAGACATGTGCGCCATCTCCTCAACAACTGGTATCAACTACCTTGAGGATCCGGGCCTGCACCGTACCCTCATGGGAGACGGCCTTGCAACTATGCTTGCTTCCCTTTTTGGCGCTCCCGCAAACACCACTTACGGTGAGAATACCGGTGTTCTCAACCTTACCAAGGTCTATGACCCCAAGGTTATCCGCATTGCTGCAGTATTTGCCATCATCCTCAGCTTCTGCCCCAAGTTCAGCGCCCTCATCGCATGCATGCCCGCTTCCACAATCGGTGGCGTGTCCCTGGTGCTCTATGGTATGATTTCCGCTGTGGGTGTACGCAATATCGTTGAGAATCAGGTAGACTTCACCAAGAGCCGTAACGTCCTTGTGGCTGCCCTCATCCTGGTGCTTGCAATCGGCATCAAGTACGGCGCCGGTGATGCCATAGACCTTGGCTTCACCAAGCTCAGCGGCCTTGCCGTGGCTGCCCTGGTGGGCGTGATCCTCAATGCCATCCTGCCCGGAAAGGACTACGAGTTTGGGGCAAATCCAAACGGTGACAAGGCGGTGGATTTTGAGATCAACCCCTCACTGCGCAAGTAGCATAACACCCGGCCTGCAAGGTCGGGTGTAAATTTTTTAACATACATAACATTCATAAACTACGCTTTATTTATGTCTAAAAAAACTATTCTTGCAGTTGCTGTAGCAACTCTTGCACTTGGCCAGGTTGCCAAGGCGCAGACCAATCTCCAGGTGTTTTACGATTTCGCTCCGGATCGTCAGCACGTTACTACTACCTTGGAAGGTTTTTACACCGACAACTGGGGTAACACCTTCTTCTTCATGGACCATGACTTCGGCAGCAAAAACGACCAGAATCAGGTATATGCCCCCAGCGGCACATATCTGGAAATTGCCCGTTGCCTCAATTTCTGGCAGAACGTTCCCGTCCTTGGCGACTTCAGTCTCCAGGTAGAATACAACGGAGGTGTGTATAATGGTTACACCATCAACAACGCTTTCCTTGGTGGTATCGATTACTTCCTGCACAGCAGCGACTTCAAGAACACGTTTAATTTCAAACTCCTGGGCAAGTACATCCACTATCAGGGCAATGATCTGAGTGGAAATCCCCGCATGAGCCTTGTTCCCCTTCAGTTCACCTTCGTATGGGGTATGCAGGATCTCTTTGGCGTAACCGGTCTCCGTTTCAGCGGTTTTGCCGATTTCTGGTTCGAGAGCCACAGCGTCATCACAGGCTTTGATGCGCTTGGACTTCCTCAGTGGGAGGACCGTCCTTTTGTCTTCATCTCCGAGCCTCAGATCTGGTACAATGTTGGCCAGCACTTCGGCGTTCCCAATCTGAATATCGGCGGTGAGGTGGAACTCAGCTACGACTTCGGTACTTCCGCCGGGTTCAAGGCACGTCCCTGCGCCGGTATCAAGTGGGTATTCTAATATAGGAGGAAAGCCCCATGAAACCTGCATTCGAGAAGCTCTTCGGCTTTGACAGCAAAAAGAACAACGTAAGGACAGAAATCCTTGCGGGTATCACCACCTTCCTCACCATGGCCTATATCCTGGCCGTGAACCCCGGAATCTTCAGCGCCCTTCCCGGAATGCCCGCAGGCAGCGTATTCACCGCTACCGCTGTTGCAGCCATCATCGGTACCCTTGTCATGGCACTCTACGCCAAGAAGCCTTTCGCCCTTGCTCCCGGTATGGGCCTCAACGCCTTCTTCGTGTACACAGTATGCCTTGGAATGGGTTACAGCTGGCAGTTCGCACTCACCGCAGTCCTTATTGAAGGTCTCCTTTTCATCATCCTTACCCTTACCAAGGTCCGCAGCTGGCTGCTTAATGCTATCCCCGGAACCCTGAAGAAAGCAATCGGCGCCGGTATCGGCCTTTTCATCGCCTTCATCGGCATGCAGAACGCCGGTATCATCGTGAACAACGATGCAACTCTGGTTGGCCTGGGCCACATTACAGAGGGTAAGGCTCTCCTTGGCATGATCGGCCTGTTCATCACCGCCGGCCTTGTGATGGCAAAGATCCGCGGAGGCATCCTCTGGGGTATCCTTGCAACCACTGCACTTGGCCTTATCATCAAGGATCCTGCAACGGGTGAAGCAATCACCAAACTCAGCGGCGTGGTTTCCCTGCCCGCAAGCGTGGAGCCCATCGCCTTCAAGTTCGAGTGGCACAACATCCTCACCCTGGATATGCTGGTGGTAGTTTTCACCTTCCTGTTCATCGACATGTTCGACACAATGGGAACCATCATCGGCGTTCATCAGGGAACAGACCTCATCCCGGAAGGCAACCGCAAGGACGACATTCCCGGTATGGAGAAGATGTTCCTGGCCGATTCAATCGCTACCGTCTGCGGCGCCTGCCTTGGTACTTCCACCACCACCACTTATGTGGAGAGCGCATCCGGAGTAGGTGAGGGCGGCCGTACCGGCCTTACCGCCTTCTCAACAGCAATCTGCTTTGTCCTGGCACTGTTCTTCAGCCCTCTGTTCCTGGCCATCCCCGGTGCAGCAACGGCTCCGGCTCTCATAGTAGTAGGTGTTATGATGATGTCTCCACTCAAGAGCATCCACTGGGAAGACTACTGCAGGGCAATCCCCGCCTTCCTTACCATCATCATGATGCCCCTTGCATACAGCATCAGTGACGGTATCCTCATCGGCGTCATCTCCTATGTCCTCTGCCACGTTGTAGCAGGCAAGTTCAAGGAAATCTCCATCACCATGTGGATCCTTGCGGCGCTGTTTATCTGCAAGTACATATTCATATAAAATAATGCAGGTGGTGTGACTTTTTCTGGCACACCACCCGCATTTTTATGGCTTTTTTGACGGTGATGTGACTTTATCTGTCACATCACCGTCACTTTTATGCTTCGTCCAACTCTTTTGGCATTGTGAACGTTGTACGTTCTACCGGAAGCGTGAACGCAATTCCGTTGGCGTCAGTGGTGAGACCGCTGTCTTTATAGATGGCCTTCAGGATAGCATCCTTGGAGTCTTCGCTTGCAAGGATGAGGATCACTTCCTTATCCGGCTGGATGGTGATGTTGAAGAATTCTTCGGATTCAGGGTTTGCGGAGCCGCGGCCGCGGAGGATGGATCCGCCCCTGGCGCCGGCTTTGCGTGCTGCCGCCATTACGTTCTGGGAGAATCCTGCATTGACTATGCATACAATCAGTTCAAACTTTCCATTTCCTTCCATATTATGCTTCCTCCTTTACTGTAGATTTTTCATTTGCCAAAAAGCCGTATACCATTGTGCCAATTACGCTGGTAAGGCGTACTGTGAATGCAATTCCCTTGTAGGTTTTGCCTTTCTTGAAGTTTTCCTCCAGTTCTGAGATTATGCCGGATGCTTCGTCGGAGCGTACTATGGCTATGATAAGGGATTTGGGTTTCTCTTCCAGGCCAAGGTACTGCAGAATGAGGTGTGATGTGCCCTTTGCGGGCATTGTGAACTGAAGGTTTGCCTGATGGGCCTGGATGAGGCTTGAGTAGTACTTGGCTTTCTCGTTGTGCACGATAGCCATGAGCATCTCAAGCTTTACCGGCGCTATATTGTGTTTGTTCTCTTCCATAGGCAGTTATTCAAAGTATATAATCTGGTCTTCATCGGCCTTAAGGATACGGCGCATCCTTATGGTCTTACGGTACTGTACGCTAAGAACGGACTTGAATCCCAGGGACTGGATGGTGATGAGCGGGGTCATGGCCACCATTGCCACCACGCCAAACGCAAAATCCAGCACCGCCGGGGCTCCCTGCATGGATACGCAGGCGCCTATGACCATGGGGAGGATGAAGCTGGAGGTGAGGGGACCGCTGGCTACGCCGCCGGAGTCAAATGCAATGGCGGTATAGAGCTTGGGCACCATGAATGAGAGACCCAGGGACAGTAGATATCCCGGTACAAGGTAGTACAGAAGGGAAAAACCGTAATGGACCCTGAGAAGGGAAAGGCCGATAGAAACGCCCACGCCAATTGAAAGGGCCATCATCATCTGCCTCTTCGAGACCTCCCCGCCGGTGATTTCCTCCACCTGCTTGTTGAGCACCTGCACGGCAGGTTCTGCCAGCACCACCACATTACCAAGGACAAAGGCGAAGCCAATCATTATCCAGTGATTATGTGCGGCGAGCTGGGTGCCAAGTTTGAATCCTATGGGCATGAAGGCAAGTTCTACGGCCGATAGGAAGAGCACAAGGCCGATAAACGTGTATGTTATGCCCATAAGGATCTGGAAGAGCTTGCTCCAGGGGAGTTTCAGGATAGCGGCCTGGATGATGATGAACACGAACACCACCAGGAACAGCGACACCGCTACGCTCCACATCTTCTCCTTGAAAAGGCCCAGTACTCCGTTATCAAGGATTCCTTCCATGGAGTAATCCGGGATGGCGAAAGACAGGCTCCCTTCAGAGAACATGGACAGGGCCAGAACCGCTATGATAGGGCCGATGGAACAAAGTGCTATAAGGCCGAAGCTGTTTTCAGATGCGCCGCGGCCGCCTATAGTCATTGCAATACCCACACCTATGGCCATAAGGAAGGGAACCGTGATGGGGCCGGTGGTTACGCCGCCGGAGTCGAAGGACAGGGACAGCATGGAACCGCGGCCCTGGTCTATGAGCACTGCCGCCAGGCAGAAAAGGGCCATGTAGCCATAAAGGAGAAGGCTTGTGAGGTCTCCGTGGAAGATTATCTTGATTACTCCCAGCATAAGCATAAGGCCAACTCCTACGCCCACGGTGGCTATAAGGATTGTGCCGTTCATAATGGAGCTAACCTGCTCTGCAAGCACCGCAAGGTCAGGTTCCGCTATTGTGATGAGGGCACCCATCACAAATGCAACGCCTATGAGGATGCCCATCCTCTTTGACTTGGTGAGGCCTTCGCCGATGTACTGGCCCATGGGGGTCATGGCCATATCGGCCCCAAGATTAAAAAGGCCGATTCCAAGTATGAGCATGAGGGCTCCGATCACGAATACATTGAGCTCCTTCAGGGGAATGTCAACCCAGGGGGTGAGTGAGAGCGCCACTACAAGAACGCTTACAGGGAGGACAGACAGAAGGGATTCCTTCAGTTTGCTCCCAAGCGAGGTTAATATGTAGCGAAATGCAAGCATTATTTACCTTTGTTTTCCTCTATAGCCTTCTCAAACATTGCGGTGAGCCTTTTGATGGTCTTCTCCATGCTGAATTTGTCAAGGCGTGCCGCGTGGGCAAAACCGGATTCCCAGCGCTCCTGGGGCCTGTCCAGCCAATAATCTATGCGGTGGGCAAGGGCTTCCGGATTCTTGGCTGGGAAGAGGTTCTTCCTTGAAACCACAAACTGGGAGGTTCCGGTTACCGGACCTTCCGCTATGATGGGCATTGCGGCCTGCTGGATGGCCTCCATGATGGAGAGGCCTTCTACCTCTATGAATGCGCAGTGGATGCACATGTCGGAATTGGCGGCAAGATTCCTGAGACCATCACGGTCAAGGAAGTAGAACTGGGGATCATATCCAACTATGCCGTCTTCATATAGCTTGTGGGCTTTTTTCTTGATGTCTTCTTCCTTAAGGCCGGTTCCTGCAAACTGAAGCTGGATGCGCTTTGCATACTTGGAGTATTTCATGGCTTCCAGCAGCGTGTACTGGTCCTTTTCTATGGAAAGGCGGCCGATACAAACAACCTTGAAGGGCCTTGAAGGGTCAAGGTAATCTTCCGGGGGAGTGAGCGGACGGATGCATTTGTCCGGGATGATACCGTTGGAGATATGGAGGAGCTGGCTTGTGAAATGATAGCGCCTCAGGCGGTCCTGGACGTTCTGGGTGGGACACTGCACATAACTGCAGTGGTTGAAGGTGAGGTCTCTCCAGCTTCTCAGGATACGGCGGTTGAGGCCCTTCCAGCGAAGGGCGGGGCCATATGCCATGGTGATGTTCTCCGGGTGCAGGTGGTATGTGCCTGTGATGGGCTTACCAAGTCTCTCGCAGATCTTTATCATCCTGTCCTGGATCACGAAAGGCTCCTCAAGATGGATTACATCGGCCCATTTGGCGGCTTCTTCCATGAGGGGAAGGTTACTCTGGGCAAAATGATAGCCGTTGCCGGTTATGAGGAAATCCACAAGGGGGAATTTGTAGTCCTCAAGGAGATAATCAGGCTGGGGACCGTCCGGGTTATGATTGGGGCCGGAAAGGACCCTGACATCCTGCCCGGCTTTCTTAAGGTATTCTACTGTGCGCCGGGCCGATGCTGAAAGCCCGTTTCCGGTGGCGTAGTAGTTATTTACGACAAATAGGATTTTCATTTTCAATAGTTCAGTTTAAGCTCGTCCAGGTACATCACGCTTCCGGTGCTGCCTGTATACTGCTGTGCATAACGGCTGGAGGATGCAGAGATGACGATGTTGGATGGTGTGTGGTCATTAAGGTATTCAATAGGAATCTCAAAGCGGATGTACCCGCCGGTGTCCTCCTTAAAAAACATCACTCCATGACCTACAGTGCCGGGGTAATTCGCACCCTGCTCTGTCTTGAACTTCTCATCAGTGGAGTCTACGATCTCAAGGTCCTTGCCTTCCCTGAGGGATATCTCGATTTTGGCGTTATCCATTGTGCCGATGTAGCGCTGCATACTCTTGGAAGCTACATCAATCCTGCCAGGAATATAATGAATGTATCCGGAAAGGCTCTTTGGACGGCCGGTGAAAGGAACGCCCATCTGGATCTTTGCGCCGGACATTTTAACTATCTTAAGGAATTTACCCGTATAGATGGTTCCGGCAACAAGGATTCCAAGAGTCTGTTTAGTCTCCACCTTCACTGCGGCTTTTCCTGGCCCGGAAACGGCTACGTGCTCATATTCCGGGGTGGCTCCGTTGATGCCGAAGATGCTGAGACCATGATTTGCGGTGTCCCAGGTTATGGTTTGGCTGTCCTTGGGGCAGGGGTTCCAGCATCCGTTTTTCTTTGACCACTGGTCAAAACCCATATTGGGGAGCTGCTGGGCTCCTGCCGTGATGCCGACAAAGGTGATTGCCAGTGACAATATGATATGGCGGATTCTCATTTGAAAAGTTTCTGGAACATATCCTTGAATTCCTGGGTCCAGCCGTCAGGCCAGTCATGGGAACCGGGATACTTTGTGTAACTGTGGGCGTAGCCTTTGCGGTTGAGCCATTTATGGAATCTGAGCGTGGACGGGCGGGTAAGGTCCCATTTTCCTGCATAGAGGTAGTAGCCTGACGGCGGTTCACTCCCAAACTCATTTTTAATTTTTTGCTTGAGACCTCCGTAGAATGCCTTGTTGTAAGCGTGTTTTTGCCCGGAAGCCCAGAAATATGGCGACAATGCCCCAATATAACCAAAGATATCCGGATGATTGGCCCCGAAACCTACGCTTTGGTATCCGCCTATAGAAAGACCGGCAATAGCCCTGTGGTCTTTATCGGGGATTGTTCGGTAAAGGCTGTCGGTGAGCATCACAACATCATGTACAAAGGACCATTCGGCCTTGCCGTCAACCTCCCATATGGATTCAAAGGCGTTTTTTGCACGACCGCCGGCGTAATCTTCGTCGTCGTTGTACTGGTTGATGTTTGGCATCACAATTATGCAGTGTTCCGCCTTCCCTTCACGCCACAGGCTGTCCGTGCTCTGGTAAACCTCCCCGAACCTTATCCAGGAAGTCTCATAACCGCGCGCGCCGTGAAGGAGATACAGGACAGGATACCTTTCTCCGGAAGTGTAATAATCCTTTGGAAGATACACTATCATCCTCCTGTGGGTGGGACCGGTAACGCTGCACTCATACTGCACCTCTTCAACTAAACCCTCTGGCTGATAATCCCTTATGGCCGGGCCGGCAAGATACAGTTCACTGGATTTATTAATAACAGGAATGCTGGCGCAAGATGATAACGCCAGCATCCCCAATACGGGAATTATCCGTAAAATATTACTCAGCCTCAGGTGCAAGGGTGGTGTAAACGTTGGTGACGTCTTCATCGTCCTCAAGGAGGCCGGTGAGTTTGTCAAGGGTAGCACGCTGCTCCGGAGTAACTTCCTTGAGATCCACGTTGGGGATCTGTTCAAAGCCGCCGGAAACCAGCTCATAACCCTTTTCCTCAATGTACTTCTGGATTTGGCCGTAAGCGGTGTAGTCTCCGTAAATGGAGATTTCCACGTGCACGTTTTCGTCCTGGTCCTCTACTTCCTGCTTGAATACTTCCTCAGCGCCGAAGTCAATGAGTTCAAGCTCAAGTTCATCTGTATCGATGGGCTTTGCAGGGTCTTCCTTGATG
>JAFZOU010000051.1 GCA_017550525.1 Bacteroidales bacterium | reverse complement strand
GTATTAACTGCAATGATACTTAATCTTATGGGAAAACAGGAAAAGAAGGGAGAAGCGTTCCGTAAGCAGCTTGTCTTTGAGGTTGCGGACATAGACTACACCTCCGTGGATAAGAAATTCCTCCAGAAGGCCATAGACGTTGTAAACGACCATATTGCCGATTCTGAGTTCTCTCAGACGGACTTTGTGAGGGAGATGACCGTTTCCAGGACCGTTCTCACTGAAAAACTTAAGAACCTCACGGGATTCACCCCTTCCGCATTCATACTTAACGCCCGCCTTACGCTGGCCTACAAACTGCTGAGCGAGGAAAAGGGCAATATCAGGGTGTCCGACATAGCCTATTCCGTGGGCTTCAGCGACGCAAAGTACTTCAGCAAGTGTTTCAAGAAAAAATACAATAAAACGCCAAAAGCCGTGATGGAGGAGCATACGGTATGAAAAAAGGACTGTTGATTGCCGCATCTCTGATGATGCTGGCCTGCGGGAAGACAGAGTTCATTCAAAAGGAGCAGTACACTCTTGTAAGGCAGCCAGGCGGGCCTGAACTTGGCTACAGCCCGGCTTCGGGGGTAACCCTTATTAATGAAGGGCGCCACCTATTCAAGGACCTCAACCGTAACGGCGTTTTGGACCCCTATGAGGACTGGCGACTGGACTACACGGAAAGGGCCCGGGACCTTGCCCGAAAACTGAGTAAGGAGCAGATTGCAGGCCTTATGCTCTACAGCGAGCACCAGGCCGTGCCCACAGACCCTGAAGGCTACTGGTCTTCCCTCTATAATGGAACCACCCTTGCAAAGAGCGGTCTCCCCCACTCCGCTATCAATGACAACCAGAAGGCGTTCCTGAAAAATGACAACCTCCGTGCGGTCCTTGTAGTACGCCTCGAAAGTCCAAGGATAGGCGCCGAATGGAACAACAACCTCCAGGCTTTCTGCGAGGGAATAGACTTTGGCATTCCCGTAAACATCAGTTCCGACCCTCGCAACGAGGCCGAGGCGAAGGCGGAATTCAACGCAGGCTCCGGCGGGCAGATTTCCCTCTGGCCCTGCCAGCTTGGCCTTGCCGCCACTTTTGACCCTTCGCTGGTGGAGGAATTCGGGCGCATCGCATCTAAGGAATACCGCGCCCTTGGCATTGCAACGGCCCTGTCTCCCCAGGCCGACCTTGGCACGGAGCCCCGCTGGTTCCGCACCTACGGCACATTTGGGGAAAGCCCCGTCCTTGCTGCCGATATGGTGCGCGCCTACATTGACGGCTTCCAGACTACCGGCAGGAGCGGCTGGGGCAAGGAGAGCGTGAACGCTATGGTGAAGCACTGGCCCGGCGGCGGCAGCGGGGAAGGCGGCCGTGACGCTCACTACTCCTTCGGGAAGTATTCCGTATACCCCGGAAACGGCTTTGAAACGCTTCTGAAGCCGTTCCTTGACGGCGCTTTCAAGCTGCGCCGCGGAACAGAGGTGGCATCGGCCGTAATGCCCTATTACACCGTCTCATACGGGCAGGACCCTTCCGGCAACAATGTAGGAAACGGATACAGCGCATGGATTGTGGATACCCTCCTCCGCCACAAATACGGCTATGACGGCGTAGTCTGCACGGACTGGGCGGTCACCCACAACCACGAGCGAGTTGAATGGGCGCTTGGCAAGTGCTGGGGCTATGAGACGGCATCGGAAGCGGAGCGTCACTTTGCCATCCTGAAGGCCGGCGTAGACCAGTTTGGCGGAAACAATAAGATGGGCCCCGTCCTTGACGCCTATAAGTTATGGGCCGATGCATACGGCGAAGAATCGGCCCGCGAACGCTTTGAAAAATCTGCCGTCAGGCTCCTTATGAATATGTTCAGGACCGGCCTCTTTGAGAACCCGTATGTGGATCCGGACATCACAGAAGAGGTG